>CABZRR010000001.1 GCA_902528215.1 uncultured SAR86 cluster bacterium
TCAAGAAATGATGAGCTTGCAACTGCATGTTATAGCAAGGTAGCTTTCTACGATGTTATTGAAAATAAAACAAAGCAAACGCTTCAATGGAAAGGGTCTCTTATTTCAATGAAACTTAGCGCTGATGGAGATATTGTTGCTTGTGGGAGTCAAGATAATACAGTTCACTTTTGGCGTCGATCAACTGGACAGGACTCGATGATGTCGGGATATCGTGGAAAACCAAGCAGTATTGCTTTTGATTCTACTGGAAAACTTCTTGCAACAGGTGGATCTGAAACTATAACGGTTTGGAGTTTTGAAAATGATGGTCCAGAGGGAACAACTCCGGGGCAACTCTATCACCATCAATCATTTGTTTCTGACTTTTCATTTGCTCCACAAGGAAAGCGACTTGCATCAGGTGCAAGAGATGGTTCGCTAGCGGTTTGGGGATTAAAGAATGATGGTCATGGAGGATCCATAGGCACTTCTCAGATGAGTGCTCAAGTTAGCACTATTGCCTGGAGAAAAGATTCAAGAGCTTTAGCAGCTGGAGATGCAAGGGGTTTAGTGGTCACATGGAAAGTAAAGACATAATTGCGAAAACACTTAATAAATATACTAATCTAAAGTAATTAAGTGGTGGGCCCGGGAGGACTCGAACCTCCGACCAATGGATTATGAGTCCACTGCTCTAACCAACTGAGCTACAGGCCCAAAAATTATTCGTCTAGGAAATTTTTCAGGTGACTTGATCTTGAAGGATGCCTTAACTTTCTCAACGCTTTAGCTTCTATTTGACGAATTCTTTCTCTGGTTACATCAAATTGTTTTCCAACCTCTTCTAATGTATGGTCTGTATTCATGCCAATACCAAACCTCATTCTTAAAACCTTAGCCTCTCTTGCGGTCAATGAGGAAAGCACATCATCTGTCGCGAAGTGAAGGCTGCCCTCGGTAGCATTTTTTAGCGGTGAGTGAATAACAGTATCTTCAATAAAATCTCCTAAATTTGAATCTTCGTCATCACCAATTGGTGTCTCCATCGAAATTGGCTCTTTAGCAATTTTGAGAACTTTCCTTACCTTATCCTCAGGCATATCAAGCTCTTTACTCAGTTCTTCTGGCGTCGGCTCTCTACCCATGTCTTGCATCATTTGACGAGAAACTCTGTTGAGTTTATTAATGGTCTCAATCATATGCACTGGAATTCTTATGGTTCTTGCCTGATCGGCTATGGATCTTGTTATTGCCTGTCTTATCCACCAGGTTGCATATGTAGAAAATTTATAACCCCTTCTATATTCAAACTTATCTACAGCTTTCATAAGTCCTATGTTGCCTTCCTGAATTAAATCTAAAAACTGCAGACCTCTGTTTGTATATTTTTTAGCAATTGAAATAACAAGTCTGAGGTTGGCTTCAACCATGTCTTTTTTGGCGCGTCTCATTTTTGTTTCACCCATAGACATGGCACGATTTATATCTTTAATGTCTTTTACATTAAGCCCTACTCTCTCTTCAATTGCTTTTATGGCTTTTTGAGCAATCACAACGTCTGACTTAATGTGCTCCAAAGATTTTTTTGAATACTTTTTGTTGCTCATTAAAGAATCAACCCACTTTACTTTGGTGATATTGTCTTTATACATGGCGATAAAATCTTTTCTTGGAACCCTTGCTGATTTGACAAATAAAAATTGGATTCTTTTTTCATGAAGACGTATTTCAGCTAAATCACTTCTAGCAAAAAACGCTAGATCTTCAAACATTTTGGGTGAAAATTTAAGAAATTGAAAAATTAGACCTAATTTGGTGAATTCTGCTTTGGCTTCTTTAGAATGCCTACCTTTGGATTCAACCACTTTATTCGTTTTATTGAACTGACGCTTAAGATTTGTCATGCGTCTTTGGACTTCAGCTAAATCTGGTCCGTTATCGACCTCTTCATCGCTCTCTTCTAATTGTTTCGCTTTTTCACTTCCGGGTCCTGCAGACGGAACCTCCTCCATCTCCTCAAGAAACCCTGTTAGCAGCTCACTAAGTTTTTTATCTTCACTTTTAACTTGCTCGTAAAAAGAAATTATATGCTCAACAATTCCTGGATAATGAACGCTTGCATCCAAAAGGTCACGCATACCTTCTTCAATCCGCTTTGCGATTTCAATTTCACCTTCTCTAGTTAGAAGATCAACTGTACCCATTTCTCGCATGTACATTCTTACTGGATCAGTTGTTCTGCCAGTTTCATTTTCTACAGCAGCCAATGCTTCAGCAGCTTGCTCTAACGCAATATCATCCTGATCATCGGAAGATTCAGATAGCATTAGTGTATCTGCATCAGGAGCTGTCTCGTGAACCTGAAGACCCAAGTCATTGATCATGCCAATTATTTCATCAACTTGATCTGGATCGGAAATATCCTCTGGAAGATGATCATTTACATCTGCGTATGTTAAATAACCTTGTTCTCGGCCTTTATCAATTAACTCCGCAATTCTTGAACCTTGTTTTTTTAACTTATCCACTGAGCCCCTCTTTTTAAATTCTTATCAATATGTGATGCCAATTTTCATTTTTTCAATCTTGTTTTGAACTTAATTTCCTTAATAAACCTCTGTCATTTTCAGTGATTTCTTGCTTTTTTAAGATGATTTGTTGTAAATCTCTTCTTTCTATTGCCGAAATCGATCCGACATTATACTTATCTTTGAGTGTTTGCTCTCTATCTTTCTGATTTTTTATCAAAATCTTTACGCAGTCATTTGCAAGCTTTAATGCATTTTTTTCTGATAATTCTAATCCTGCCACCACGGCTTCCGAAAAGTATCCCTTAATCTGATCAGATTCAATATTTTCGATAACTCTTGAAGGTTTTATGTCTGGTGTTTGTTTATATAAATCTAAAATTAAAAATAAAAAGTTAAACTTAGGATCAACTTTCAATTCGTCGAATAATTTTTCTTTGGCAATCGATGGAAAAGCTAAAATAGAACTAAAGATGTTAATAACAGCTTTTATTCTGATAGGAGTATTTGAGCTTGCTTTAATTTCATTACTAGTTTCTTGTCTTTTTGGAGAAATTAGGGGCGTATCCATGGTTTTGATATCCATGCCACATAAGTTTGAGATTTCATGTGCATATACCTCCTTGATTACTGAATTATTAATTTTATTTACAATAGGAATTGCAAATGCTGCTGCTTGTGCTCGACCCTCCAAAGTTTCTAAATTAAATTCTTTTATTTTCGATAAAAAAAATGATGAAAGTGAAATTGACTCATCAAGAAGTTTTTGGAAAGCTTTTAGGCCATGTTCAGCGATGTATGAATCTGGGTCATAACCTTGCTCAAAGAAAACAAAATGGATGTTGATGTCTTCTCTGATGATTGGAAAAGTGTTTTCAACTGCTTTCCAAGCGGCTTTTCCACCAGCTAAATCTCCATCGAATGCAAAAAATATCTTATTGGTATATCGCATAATTTTTGAAATATGATTTGGTGTTACAGCTGTACCGAGGGTTGCAACTGCATTTTTAATGCCATGCTCATACAAACCTATTACATCCATGTAACCCTCTACAACAATTAATGAATCAATATTTTTTTCTGAATCTTTTACTTCGAATAAGCCAAACAACTCGTTTGATTTATTAAAAAAAGAAGTCTCTGGAGAATTTAGATATTTGGGCTCTCCCTGATCAATTATTCTTCCACCCATAGCAATGAAATCACCTTTTATGTTTCTTATTGGAAAGATAATCCTGCCTCTAAATCGATCGTAAAATCGATCGTCTTTTTGACTAAATAGACCTGAATTACTAAGCTCTTTTACTGAAGTAGCCGACCCAAAATGATTTAAAAGTCCATCCCATTTATCTTGAGCATATCCTATATTAAATTTCTTGGCAGTAACTCCGGAAATCTTCCTATCTTTGAGATATTTAATAGCTTGAGGTGCAATTTTTTCGTTTAAATTTCCTTTGTAGAAGTTCACAGCCTTTTCAACTAGGCCACTTGGTTTTGATTTCTCATGCTTATTTGTTTCATAAGGAACTGTTATACCAGCCGAGCTGGCAAGAGTTTCGATTGCATCGACAAAATCTAAATTTTCATATCGTCTAATAAAGTGGATAGCATTTCCAGATTCTTGACATACAAAACAATAAAAAAACTGTTTATCTTGATTTACAGCCATGGAGGGATTTGAATCATCGTGGAATGGGCATTGACACCAAAAATTTGATCCCTTTTTATTGAGGGGTATGCGACGCCCTACTACATCTACAATATCGGTTTGATCTAACAATTGATCAATAAAACTAGTCGGAATTGACATGATGCTCTATCCAGTTATCTAAAAATATTTTGGCAGCCAAATGATCTATTCGATCAGATTTAGAATCAATTTTCGCCAACTCTTTTGCCTCAAATGAGGTTAATCTTTCATCAACCAATTCACAAGGAATATTTGTTATCTTTTTAATTTTTTTAAAAAATGTATCGATTTTCTTCATCATAGCGCTGGGGCTTCCGTCCATGTTCAAAGGTTTACCAATCAGTATCTGATCAGGTTTCCACTCTTCGATGAGATTAGAAATTAAGTCCCATATTTCTTTTTCCTCACGATCGACTTTCAGTACAACCAATGGAGAGGATGTGTTGGTTACTGTTTGTCCAACCGCAACACCGATGTATTGGGTACCAAAATCAAAAGCTAATATTTGCATTTCTAAGAATTAGTAAAATTCCAATCTCGAATAATCTCAAGCTGCTGATAATTGACTGCCATGTCTTGAGGAAATGGTTCAAACGGTGCTGATTGTTGCAAAATTTTCAAAGCCAAAGCATCCATTGATGAATTACCGGATGATTTTAAAATATCAGCGCCAATTAAATTCCCCATGGAGTCGATAATTGATCTGATTTGTAATTTAAAATTGCCTTGGGTTATATCTTTTCGAGAAATTTCATAATGCCCTGCTGTTTCAACCTTTCTTTGCCATGCATTTAAATAAATTGTTTCATAACTCTCTAAAGTTGAGTTAGATTCTAAGCGTCTAACACTAAACTGAGATTGATCTTGAGAGCTAGAATCTTTTGAGACCATTGCAACTTGTTGATTATTTTTTTGAAGTGAGTCAAGGCCATTATTAGAGCTGCCTGGCATGTCAAACTCCCCATTAGCAAATCTAATATTGACAATAACTTCCTCATTGAATTCCCAAGGTTGCTGAATTACAACAAAACTAATTCCAAAAATAACTACTACATGAAATATTAAAGAAACAAACATTGATTGTTTAAATCCCCATCTTTGAATTCTTTCTTTATAAATTAACGGTTGCATTTTAAATGGATTGAAGCAAAGCCTTTATTGGATTTTGACCAGTTTGGGAGAGAATTTCTCTTGCACCTGTCGGGCTTGTTATATTAATTTCAGTTAAATAGTTACCGATCATATCAATTCCAGCAAACAAAATACCCTCTTGGACTAGCATCTTGCCAATTTCCTTGCTTGCTTTAATTTGATCATGAGATAATTCTCGGGCTTCGCCTCTGCCACCAGCTGCAAGATTGCCCTTGAAGCTTCCTTTTTGAGGAATTCTTGCCAATGCTATAGGAAAAGGCTCACCATGAATTATAAGTATTCTGTAATCTCCATCATAAATTTCAGGTAAAAAATTTTGAACCATAACCATTGTTTGATAATTGTTAGTAAGCAATTTAAAAATTTTTAGATGATCTTCTGAGGTCTTATCAAACTTATAGATCGAATCTCCACCCATCCCATTAAGGGGTTTAAGAATAACGTTAGAGTATTTTTCTTTAAATAACTTGAAGTCCTCTTCTTTGCATATAACGCTTGTATCAGTCATCCAATCAGCAAACTGAAGAGCAAAAACCTTTTCATTAAATTTCATTAAAGCTGAAGGTCTATTTAATATATTTGCGCCTTCAGATTCGGCCTGAGATAAGATGTGTAAGGCATTCATATAGTCCTCATCGACCGGTGGGTCTTTTCTCATAAATATATAATCAAAATCTTTAAGCGGTTTAATTTCGTCAACTATCTCACCAACTTGCGGATGCTTAAAAGGATCTTTGATTATTGAAAATTCTGTGAAAGTTTGTTGCTCCTTATAAAGGAGGTCTTTCATTTCGCATTGAAGGATTTGTCCTCCCATTCTAAAAACTTCTTGCATCCATAAAACAGTTGTATCTTTTTTTGGATCTAAGTTCTTTAAGGCGTCAGTAATAAATAGTGAGCAAGTATCTTGCATTAATGTTCTCCAAGCAAAGTATGAAATTTAGAAATTCCAATAACAGGGGCAGTTTCTGCTCGCAACACATAATGTCCAATTTTTAGAGACTTTAATCCTAACGCATTCATAGTTTTGCGTTCTTTTTCTGAGTAACCCGATTCAGGTCCTGTGATAATACTAATTTCATTTAATTTCAAGCTTTCATGGTTTTTAAGAAATTGATTAGCAATTGTATCAAGAACGAATAATCCTTCGAAATTTGTATTTCCCTCAATGCTTTTAAGGCATTGTTTGAGGTTGTTAAAAAAATTTATTTTGGGGAGATGATTACAGCCAGATTGTTCACACGCTAGAATCGCAGCTTCCTTAAGGCGATCATTAAATTTTGATAGATCTTTTTTGGCCAATGATTGATCTAGAAGTTCGGGTTTGTAGATCAATAGTGAATTGACTCCAAGCTCAACAAGCTTTTGCAATGAATAAATTAGATTTTCTTTTTTAATGTATGGAATGATTGCTTGATAAAATTTTAAATGAGGATTTCGCATTAATAAAATGCTATCAACTTCGAATTTGATATAAGCTTTAGCAATCTCCTGAATAGCTCCATTAGCTAAAGAACCCTTACCATCAAATAGTTCCACAGGATCATTTGGTTTCAGCCTAAGAACCTTGGCAAGATGATGTATTTGTTTTATGTTGGTGCACTTATAAGTTGGTGAAGATAGTTCAGGACAAAAAATTCTTGGCTTTCTCATCATTCAATTATAATTAAAATTTTTAAAAATGAGTCAAAGTCACATCATTCTTGTCAGGCACGGAGAGGCATCTGCTGGCTGGGCAACACATCCTGACCCTGGTTTAAGTAAAAAAGGTCAACTGCAAGCTAAAATTACTGGGGATGATTTAATTGATAAAATTTCTTGCTATCAGCTTTGTTCTAGTCCAAAAAAAAGAGCTCTTGAAACCATGGAAATTATTAATCATGAAAATAGATATCCTGTAGAAATTAATTCTCATTTTATTGAGATTCCTTCAGATAACATTGACAAAAATAAGAAAAATGACTGGTTAGGATATATTTTCACCTGTCCAATTGGAGAACTTCCTAGTGCAGTAAAAGAGTGGCGGGATAATTTAGTACGCTGGCTGCAAAATGCTGAGGGTAATTATATTATCACCACACACTTTATGGTGATCAATGCATTGGTCTCTTATATCTTCGATAATGATGTAATTTCATATTTTCAACCAAATTATGCCTCTCGAACAGAAATATTTATAAAAAATGAAGAGTTGGTGCAATTAATTTTAGGAGATGATAAAAAAACCGTCATAAATCTCTAAAATTAGTTGAGCAATTTTTAATCAACTGTAAAATTTAAATTTTGCATAAAAAATTTCTAATTAATGGCCAAATCAGTTTCAAAGAAAATAAAAAAAAAGCCTCTTAGCGAACAGGTCAAAAAAGCTATGAAAAAATATTTTGCCACTCTTGATGATACCAACCCAAAAAATGTCTATGAATTGGTGATGGCTGAAGTTGAACCTGAACTTCTGAGAGCAGTAATGAGTTATACAAATAATAATCAGTCAAAGGCTGCAAATGTATTAGGATTAAATAGAGCAACCCTTAGAAAAAAATTACATAGATATAACATTCTAGAAAAATCATGAGTCTAATTTTGCCAAAAACTGCACTGGTTAGTCTTTCAGATAAATCTAATTTAGAACAATTAATAGAATTCTTAGTAAATAAAAAAGTAAAAATTATTTCAACTGGGGGAACTTATAATGCCATTAAAGAAATTACTGATGAGGTATTAGAAGTTTCTGAATTTACCGGCTTTAATGAAATGATGGATGGTCGAGTGAAAACTTTGCATCCAAAAATTCATGCTGGGATTCTAGCAAGAAGAGAGACCGACATAGAGGTTTTAGCAGATAGAGGATTTGAGGTCATTGATATAGTTATTGTTAACCTATATCCATTTCAAGAGACGATTGCCTCAGATTGCTCATTCGAGGAAGCCATTGAAAAAATTGATATTGGTGGACCAACCATGATTAGAGCTGCAGCAAAAAACTTTAAGGATGTTGCAGTAGTAACTGATCCAAATGATTACAGTCGATTAATACAAGAGTGGGAAACTCAAGGCGGCATTTCGTATACATTTAGAAAGGAGCTTTCACAAAAAGTATTTCAGCTTATGGCTGAATATAATGCTTCTATTGCAAATTACTTAAGAGATATTTCTTCAAATGCTCATCAATATGACTTTGAAAAAAGTGAATCATTGAGATATGGGGAAAACCCTCATCAAACTGCGGATTTATTGACATTTTCCAATTTAAAGCATAAAAATATTGCCAATGCGGATGTGCTTCAGGGCAAAGAGCTTTCATATAATAATATAGTTGACGGTGACGCTGCATGGGAGTGTGTTAGGGCATTTGATGAACCAGCATGTGTAATCGTTAAACATGCTAATCCCTGCGGAGTTGCTGAAGCTAAGAGTATTTATGATGCTTATGACTTAGCCTTTAAAACTGATCCAACTTCAGCATTTGGTGGAATCATTGCCTTTAATAGAGAGCTAGACAAAGCAACTGCTGAAGAAATTAATACTCGTCAATTTGTCGAGGTTGTCTTGGCAACTGGTTTTGAGAAAGCTGCATTAAATGAGCTTGCTAAAAAAAAGAATATCAGGGTGCTATGTTTGGACCTTGAGCAAGATAATCCATACCCAGGAGTAATTAAAAAAGTCTCTGGCGGAATATTAATCCAAAGTGATGATACTTTAATTGTTCCCGAGGCAAACCTTAAATGCGTAACAAAAAGACAACCTTCGAAAGATGAAATCAATGATCTTATGTTTGCATGGAGGGTTGCAAAATTTGTTAAATCTAATGCAATTATTTATGCAAAAAACAAACAAACCATTGGAATTGGTGCTGGACAAATGAGTAGAGTAATTAGCGCTGAAATTGCTAATCTTAAGGCAAAAGAGGAAGGGTTAGAGGTGAAAGGAGCCGTAATGGCATCAGACGCCTTTTTTCCATTCAGAGATGGGATAGACAAAGCAGCCTCAAGTGGAATCGCAGCTATTATTCAGCCAGGTGGGTCAATCAGAGATGAAGAGGTCATATCGGCTGCTGATGAGAATAATATAGCTATGATGTTTACTTCAAATCGCCACTTCAGACACTAAGATGAATATTCTAGTTATTGGATCCGGCGGAAGAGAGCATGCTTTGGCATGGAAAGCGGCGCAAGACCAATCTGTTTTAGAGGTATTTGTTTGCCCCGGAAATGCAGGGACATCGTTAGAAAAAAAACTGTCTAATGTTTCTATCAATATAAATAAATTTAAAGCTGTAAAAGATTTTTGTATTGAAAAAAATATTGCCTTAGTTATTGTTGGTCCCGAGCAACCCCTTGTAGACGGAATGGTAGATTATTTGCAAAAAAGTAATATTAAAACCTTTGGGCCTTCAAGTGCTGCAGCTCAATTAGAGGGATCAAAAACATTTTCAAAAGATTTTTTTGTAAAGTATGGGATACCTACCGCTAATTATGCTGCATTTAGCAATTTTGAAAGTGCAAAAGATCACTTAGATAAAATTCCCTATCCAACTGTAGTAAAAGCAGACGGCTTAGCTGCTGGGAAAGGAGTAATTATTTGTCAAAGTAAAGCTGAGGCGTTGCAAGCTTTAGTAAGTATTTTTAAAGATAATACGTTTGGTATTGCTGGGGCAAGTGTTGTCATTGAAGAATTTCTTAGTGGTGAAGAGGCAAGTTTTATTGCTGTCGTAAGCAAAGATAAAATTATTCCATTGGCGACAAGTCAAGATCATAAAGCCGTTGGTGATGGCGATGTGGGACTTAATACTGGTGGAATGGGCGCATATTCACCGGCGCCAATAGTTGATGAAAGAATGCATAAAAAAATTCTTAATGAGGTAATGCAGCCTACTATGCATGGCTTAATTAATGAAGGTTCACCATATTTAGGATTTCTATATGCTGGACTGATGATCAAAGATGGTGAGTTAAAGGTTCTTGAATTCAATTGCAGATTTGGCGATCCTGAAACTCAACCTATATTGTTGAGATTAAAATCAAGTTTAGTTGAATTATGCATTGCTGCAATTGATGATGATCTTGATAACCATAAGATTGAATGGACCAAGCAACATGCCTGTGGTGTTGTAATTGCTAGCGAAGGCTATCCTGAAAATTATAAAAAAAATAATGAAGTCACAATTAAAGTCATAGATTTAGATGGAGTAAAACTTTTTCATGCCGGCACAAAGCTTAATCAAAATAAAATTTTTACATCAGGCGGCAGAGTGTTTTGTGCCACTGCCCTTGGTAATAATCTTAGAGAGGCTCAACAAAAAGCATATAGTTTGGTAGAATCCATTACATTTAATGGTGCTTTTTGTAGAAAAGATATTGGAGATAAAGGAATAAGATGAATCTAATAGATAACTTTATAAATGAATGCGATATCGCATTAAAAACGCTTTCAAACAAAAAATCTGGAACAGGTAGGACATATCCTCCAGAATCCTGTGAAAAAAATAAAGAGCAAATGACCACTGATGAAAAAAAAATTTCTATCCAAATGATGCGGGTAAATCTTGCTGGAGAGGTAGCAGCTCAAGCTCTTTATAGGGGGCAGTCATTAGTCTGTAAAGATGCGCATATTAAAAAACATCTTATTGAGGCAGGGGAAGAAGAAACCGATCATCTGGTGTGGTGTAAAAAACGCTTAGATGAATTGGAGGGAAGTGGCTCCATTCTTAATCCTATTTGGTATGCCGGTTCCTTTGCAATTGGAGCAATCTTTGGAAGGTTTGGAGAAAAAGTTAGCTTAGGTTTTGTTGAAGAAACTGAGAAACAAGTCGTTGCTCATCTCGATCGTCACCTTGATAAAATATCACCTAAAGACAAAGAAACCATAGAAATATTAAAAACGATGAAAGAGGATGAAGATCTTCATGCTCGTCAAGCAGTAGATAAGGGTAGCGAAGAACTAAAAATTCCAGTAAAAAAAATCATGCAATTTACAGCAAAAATGATGACCTCTACAAGTAAATATATATGACGAGATTGTTTTTTTTTATTTATTTTCTAAGTATTAATTTATTTGCAGAAAATAATGAAAAGGCGCTTAAAGATAGCCTATTAAAATTTTGGGAGGCAAGGAATACCCGAGACTTTGAAACTATTTATTTTTATGAAAGTAAAATAGGAGCAATTACTGGCTCATCATCTGAAAATCATTTTTATGAGGATCCGCCCCCTGACTTCGAATCCGTTATAAATTACTACTCAAGAGTTGAATCAGATGTTACTCCATCTAACATCAGAATAATCCAACTTGCTGAAAAGGTATATTTAACTTTGTATTACCTTTCTGGAAGCTATACATACTCTAATGGGAAAATTAATAATGAGTATCAAGCAAGAGTATCGAATATTTGGTTATATGAAAATGGCGGTTTTAAGCTTTACTATAAAAACTTTAATAAGCTTAAGAAGGAACTAAAACCTATGGATATTATTGCCTATCCAATGGAATAAATATTCTTTGAATACAAAAGATAGTTGTCTATTTTTTAAAAAAGTTCCCTCTCATAAGACTCTCGCCAATTAAGAAAACGTTGATATTATGTAGTTTTAAATAATTAATATCATCTATAGATTTTATTCCTGACTCAGCAATAAATATATTTTTTTCTTTAAATAAATTTTTCATTCGAATCGAATTATCCAAATCTACTTTAAAAGTATTTAAATCTCTGTTGTTAACCCCGATTAATGCATCTTTGTAACGCTCTACTCTCTTGAGTTCTTTTTCATCATGAATCTCAATGAGATAATCTAATTCTAGTTTTTTTGTAATTTTCACGAATTCTTCTATTTGTTGATCCGAAAGAATTGATGCAATTAATAAAATACAATCTGCTCCGATTAGTTTTGACTCATATATTTGATATTCATCAATGATGAAGTCTTTTCTTAATATTGGAAGAGAGGTTATCCTTTTAACTGCTTTCAAATAATCATTGCTCCCCAAGAAGAAATCCTCTTCAGTTAAAATCGATAGAGCTGCAGCTCCAAAAAATTCGTATTCTTTTGCTTTTTCAACTGGGTTAAAATTTTTTGAAATAACTCCAGCGCTTGGTGAAGCTTTTTTTATTTCCGCAATGATGGCCTCATCTTTATTAGAAATACTACTTTTAAAATTACTTTTTGGAAGATCTAGTTCTTTTAAAGAAGATTTGACCTCCTCTAAAGATAATTTTGCTTTCTTCACCTTCAAGTTCTCTCTTGTATTTTCAACGATTTTTTTAAGAATACTCATTAACTATTTGATACTCTCACATATGAGGCTAATTTGTCTGCTGCCATGCCATTATTCATAAGCTCAAAAGAGAGCTCAACACCATCAGCAATTGAATGAACAACCTTCGCTAGATATAAAGCTGCTCCTGAATTGAGGGCAATCATATCTTGAACTGCAGATTTTTCTCCTGAAAATGCCTCTCTTATTAATTTTAAGCTGTCATCAGATGATTGAGCGATTATTTCTGAAAGCTGACCAAAATTTAAGCCAAAGTCTTTTGGGGAGATTTCGTATTCATTAATAGAATTGTTTTTTAGTTCTGCTACATAGGTTTTATTTGTAATTGTAATTTCATCTAATCCATCAAACCCATGGACTATGAGAACATGCTCCATAGATAAGTTTTTTGAAACAGAAGCAAAAGATTTAACTAAATCTTTTTCATAAACACCTAAAATTTGTCTTTTAGCACCACAAGGATTGGTATGAGGTCCAAGTAAATTAAATAAGGTTTTTTTGCCGATCTTTTGTCTTGCAGGCATTACGTATTTCATAGACTGGTGATGCAAGGGAGCAAAAAGAAAAACAAATCCAACTCGATTAAATATGCTTTCTAGCTTTTCTCTGTCATGAGCAATATTAGCTCCAGCAGCTATCAATAAATCTGCGCTTCCTGATTTACTGGTGACAGCTTTATTGCCATGTTTGGTAACTAAAGCCCCGCCAGCAGCCGCGACAAATGAAGATGCGGTAGAGCAATTAAAGGTATTAAGTCCTGAGCCACCAGTTCCACAAGTATCAATATGATCACCATTGCCAATATTAAAAGTTAGAGATTTGTCCTGCATAACTATTGCAGCTGCCGTTATCTCCTTTTCACTGATGCCTTTTTCATTTAATGCTAATAAAAACTTTTCAATGGAAAGGTCATCAACTTCTCCAGTCATAATAAATTCAATAGCAGATTGCATTGAATGAGGATCAAGATCCTCTTTTTTTTTCAGTTGATCAATAAATTCTTTAATCATAGATTTAAAAAGTTTGATATCAATTTCATACCATGGTCAGTATCAATTGATTCGGGATGAAACTGAACACCGTATATTGGTCTTGAAATATGTTCTATGCCCATAATGATATCAGCATCATCAACCAGTGAACTTGTAACTTTTAAATCCATGGGCAGTGATGAGCTATCGATCACAAGACTATGATATCTGACAACCGAATATGGATTGGGAATGCCTTGATATAAGACTGAATCAGAATGCCAAATTTCTGACTTTTTTCCATGAAAAACATATGGAGCTTTAATAATCTTTGCTCCAAAGGCTGCGCCGATCGATTGATGACCTAGACATACACCTAATAAGGGGACGCAAGAATCTTTAACAACCTCAACCGAAATCCCAGCTTCTTTTGGAGTGCAAGGACCAGGCGAAATAACAATCTTATCTGGATTCATTTGAGCAATTTCTGCAAGAGTCACTTCATCATTTCTTTTAACTAAAACTTCATGATCACACTCTCCAATATAATGAACCAAGTTATAGGTAAACGAATCATAGTTATCAATAACTAGGATCATGTAATCATCTCCATGGCATCAACAAATACCTTAGATTTTTGTTTGCACTCTTCCCATTCATTCACTGGAACTGAGTCTGCTACAACTCCAGCACCAGCGCCAACATGTATTTTGTTATCTTTAATAACTGCAGTTCTAATGGCAATTGCTGTATCCATGTTGCCATTCCAACCAATGTATCCTATTGCCCCGCCATATATACCTCTTGAGCTTGGTTCTAGTTCATTAATGACTTCCATAGCTCTTATTTTTGGAGCACCAGATAATGTACCTGCAGGTAAGGCTGCCTTGAGAACGTCAAATGAGGTAAGTCCTGTTTGAAGTCTTCCAACAATATTAGAGACTATATGCATCACATGAGAATATTTTTCAATAATCATTTTTTCTGTAACATTCACTGTACCAATCTCTGACACCCTTCCAACATCATTTCTACCAAGATCGATTAACATTAAGTGTTCTGCAATTTCTTTGGGATCATTCAGTAGTTCCTCTTCATTTGATTTATCTTCCTCAAGATTTTTTCCACGAACTCTTGTTCCAGCTATTGGTCTCAAGGTTACTTCTTCATTTTCTAATCTAACTAAAATTTCAGGTGAAGCGCCAACTATTTGAAACTCTCCAAGATTTAAAAAGTACATGTATGGTGAGGGATTCAGTTTTCTAATTGCTTTATATAATTCAAATGGATCTTTATCAAAATTTGCTGAAAAATCCTGCGCTAATACAACCTGCATTACGTCACCCTCTTCAATATAATGCTTAACCTTTTTGACAGCTTGAAGATATTCTTCTTTTGAAAAATTTGACTCAAAATCAGATGTATTTGTTATTTCATTAAATTTCTCAACCTGGTTTACTGTTGAGTTTAAAATTAAGTTTTCAATCTCATTTAACCTTGCTTGTGCAAATGAATAGGACATGTTTCTTAAATTTGCATTAAAAATTATTTTTATTGAGTTTGTTAAATTATCAAAAATGATTAATTGATCTGCTTTGACCAAAAGGACATCAGGCATATGATCTGAGAATTTTGAGTTTTTTTGAGGCAAGCAAGATATTTTTTTTTCAGCATATTGGGCGCTTTCGTAAGCAAAAAAACCTACGTATCCTCCATAAAAACGTGGCAAGTCGTCTAAATTAGGTGATTGATCTTTAGAAGTTAATTTTTCAATATCTTTTAAAGGCTGATCAGAAACAAATCTTTCATTCATCCCATTGATTGATGTCTCAATTACGTTCCCATATGCCTTGATAGTATCCAAGCAACCAAAACCGATAATTGAGTATTGAGCCCACTTATCTCCACCTTCAACTGATTCAAGCAAGAAATTATTTTTTTTATCAGAAATTTTTTTGAATAAAGATAACGGGTTATCATCAGGTGAAATAACTTCTCTTGCCATAGGAAGCATAGAAAAGTCATTATTTTTGAAATCTTCAAATTTTTCTTTTGTGATCATTTTGTTTTTTAGAAATTTATTGTATCTCCAACAATAATATTATTCTTTTTAAACCATCCCTGATTAACTTCAACTGCCATTCGAGCTCTTTGAATTGAACAGATAGATTCTTCAGAAAAAGGGACCATATCATAAATTTCTAAAATTCTCCCATTACCAGAAATGAATGCAACGCTCAACGGAAGTGGAGTATCTTTCATCCACATACATTGTCTTTTGCTAGATGGCCAAATAAAAATCATGCCGGTATTTTTTTCTAATATTTTTTGATTCATCAAGCCTTTACGCCTTGTTGCATCTGTATTGGATACTATTAAAGTTATAGAAACGTTTTTATTTATGAAGGTTGCATCAATCTGAGCGATCGATGAAAGAGAAAATATTATTAATAAAAAGCTAAGAAATTTTTTGTCGAAAGCTTTCAATAGTTTGCTCATAATCTGATGATCCAAAAATAGCAGACCCCGCAACAAAAACATCTGCTCCAGCCATTGAAACTCTTGAAATAGTTTCAGTGTTGATACCACCATCAACCTCTAAGTAAATTTTATGGTCTTGTTTGTCTATTAGCTCTCTAGCAGCCTGAATTTTTTCAATTGTATCCTCAATAAACTCTTGTCCACCAAATCCTGGATAAACACTCATTAATAAAATTAAATCAATCTCATCAACAATACCATCCAAAACAGACAAAGAAGTATCAGGATTTATTGCAATGCCAACCTTGCATGAACATTCTTTAATTATTTCTATTGTATCCTTTGTACTTTCTACTGCTTCAGGATGAAAGCTAATCAGATCTGCTCCCGCACTTGCAAAACTTTTTGCTAGTTCGTTTACAGGCTCAATCATTAAATGCACATCAATAAAATCCTTGATTCCATCGTCTCTTAATGACTTACAAACCATCGGGCCAACTGTAAGATTTGGTACATAGTGATTGTCCATAACATCAAAGTGTATCCAGTCCGCGCCAGCAGACATAACTGAATTGATCTCTTCGCCTAATCTAGCAAAATTTGCAGATAAAATAGACGGAGCGATTAAAGACTTAGATTTCATTGTTGTTAATTTTGATCTTTTAGAACTGTCCTTGCAAGCTTTAATCTATAAGGAGTGCCGACATCTATCCAAAATGAATTATCTAAATGACCGGTAACTTTAGAAGTTTTTATTAACGGTATCAATATAGTGCTCCAAAGATCGAATGGATAATCTTTAGAAACGTGCTTTTCTAAAATTCTGGGATTGATAACACACACTCCCGAATAAGTGTAATCATTGAACCCTTCATTTATAAAAACTGATTCGTCATTCAGTGAAAAATCTCCTTCATTGTTATGGTCAGGGTTTTTGGTAGCTATTAAATGAACGTTATCTACCCTATCAGGAATTTTTGTTAGATCTGGACTAAACAAGATATCTGAAGTGCTTAAAATGAAAGGGGCAGATCCAAGATAATCCTTAGCATTCAATAAAGCGCCCCCAGTTCCATAAGGAAATGGTTCATCTAAAAAAATTATATTGGATGCATTCTCAATGGATTTTAAGGCAAGTTTAATTTTTTCTCCAAGATACGAAACATTAATGATGAATTCATTGATGCCGTAATTTGTTAAATTATTTATTGTGTATTCAATTAACGATAATCCATTTATGTCAAGCAAAGGTTTAGGAATCTCCCTAGTTAGGGGTTTCATTCTTGAGCCAAGGCCTGCAGCTAAAATCATAGCTTTCATATTTTTAATAATTCCTTATCTAAAGTTTGTGATACATCATCAAGAAGGAAATCAGCAAGCTTAACTTGATTTAATTCTTTCGATAATAAAGCAGTATTAGAAACAATTTGAGGTAAATCCTTCATCCTAAATGCGCGTTGTGAAAAAATATAAAGTTCTGTAAGGGTGCCCATGATCCTGAGATTTCTCTGGAGACCACCCCATAATGTAGCTTTAAAAATGTCCTCTGCAGAAATATCGTAAATGGAAATTTCTGCAAAGCTTTTGCAATATTTTTTTAATGTATCTAGGTTTAAAGGAATGTAATGATCGATGAGAATCCCAGCCAAATCAATTCCAATTGGGCCGTGACACAAATCTTGAAAATCCAAAAGTGCTAACTCAGAGTTATTTATCAATTGTATATTTCTTCTTTCAAAATCAAAGTGACAATTTGTCCATTGCTGATCCATAATTTCAGTTCGAAGATCAGGAAAAATATCTTCATATTCATCAAACATCTCAATTTTTAAAAATTCTTGGCAAAAAATTTTAGAAAATTTCTTTGTATGAGATTCTAAACCCATCCAAAATGTTGAATGCAGATCAACATGACTGGATTGATGCATTTTGTTGAGCAACTCTAAAGCAGAAATAACAAGTTCTTCATTTTGATAAAAATCCTTTTCATTTATTAATGAATGGTCTCCTAAATCTTCTAATATAGTTAAGAAGTTTGCTGTATCGTGCTTAAAAATCTTTGGAACTCTTACGTTTGAAGCAGCAAGCTCATTCGCCCTGTTAATAAAGACATTCTGTCCATTAATTGGTCTGTCATCAAAGGAAATGACGTAGGAAAGATTTTTAGAAGTAACTCTAAAGTATTTCCTTCCGCTTGCCTCAATTTTCAAAGGCTCTATGGATGCTAATTCTTGATTGAATTCTTGAGCGTATTCAAGAATCTTATTTTCTAATGCTTCAGCTATTTTCAATCTCCGATGGCAAAGGAGTATCTTCGGGTAAAAAGAAATCAAGAGCTAATTGAGCAAATGGTAAATCAGCATACTTTTTAAAATCTCTAACGCCTGCTTCATACAAGACTAAATCATCGATACAAAAATTACCCGTAAAACTCGCTGGATCCTTAATAAAAATTTCATATGCTGCATCAGCCATAATCTCAGGAGTTCTGGAAATATTCATTAGCGCCTCTCCACCTAAAACATTTTTAACTGCAGCTGTTGCAATAGCTGTTCTCGGCCATAATCCATTTACAGCTATGCCATCAGACTTAAGTTCCTCGGCCATTCCTAATACACACATACTCATTGTGTATTTTGCCATGGTGTAAGCAAGATGAGGTCCAAACCACTTGGGCTTCATATCCAAAGGAGGAGCCAAGTTTAATATATGAGCGCCATTAGATTGCTTAAGGTGAGGAATGCAATATTTACTGACCAAATATGTACCCCTTCCATTAATTTGATGCATCAAATCGTATCTTTTCATATCCGTATCAGGCGTAGTTGTTAAAGAAATAGCTGAAGCATTGTTTACACAAATATCAATACCCCCGAAATGACTAATTGTTTGTTCCACAGCATCAATAACATTCTTTTCATCTCGAACATCTAAAACTATAGGTAACGCTTCACCACCAGCCTCAACAATTTCATCTGCAGCAGTAAAAATAGTTCCTGGTAGTTTTGGATGAGGTTCAGCAGTTTTTGCGGCTAAAACTACTTTAGCTCCATCTTTTGCAGCTCTCTTCCCTATTGCGAGACCAATTCCTCTACTGCCTCCAGTAATAAATAATACTCTTCCTTTTAAACTCATTTCGTATCTCCTGTGTTAACAATAATTGTTGATTGATGTTGCATTTTTAAACTGGTTGATGCAAGTTAAAGGGTTATTATAAGCTTAAGAAGTGAGGACGACTATGAATGTAGATTTTATTTTTGACTTTGCCAGTCCAAATGCATATCTGTGTCATAAGGCAATTCAGAATATTGAACAAACCCATGACATAAAATTTAATTACGTACCGTGCCTACTTGGCGGTATCATGAAGTTGACCAATAACCAACCTCCAATGGTTTCCTTGGCTGAAATTCCCAATAAGATGAAATATGAATTTGAAACTGCTTTTAATCGATTCATGGAAGAGCACAACATTACAGAATTTAAAATGAATGAGCACTTTCCTGTTAATACTATTTCTCTTATAAGGGGAGCAATAGTGGCTCAAAAGCATGGATTTTTTGAAACTTACCTTGAAATAGTCTTAAGTGGGCTTTGGGAACAATCACTGAAATTAGATACTCCAGAAGCACTGCATGAGCTTTTAACCAAGCACAACTGTAATGCTGATCTTGTCATAGAAGAAATTGCTAAAGATGAAACTAAACAAGAATTAATCAAAAATACCAGTGAAGCTGCTGAAAAAGGTGCTTTTGGAATTCCTACATTTTTTGTTGAAGAGGAAATGTTTTACGGTAAGGATACTTTAAGAGAACTTAAAGAAATGGCATCCTCAGCCTAAAATTTTTGAAATTCCGTAAAAAACAATTAAGCCTCATAAAGCATAAATATAAATATCTTTTTATGCTTCTTTGTGCTACATCTGGAAATATGTATGCTATTGATGGTAGCAACTTTTTAAATTTTCAAGATCGTGTTCCGAATTGTAGTTACCCTCAATATCCATTATTAATTAACGAAGATAAATCTGATGTGCTAAATGCAAGTTCGATGGATATTAAATCAAATGGTGAAATGTATCTAAATGGAAATGTATTTATTGGACTGAATGAGGGCAAAATAAATGCTGATAGTGCAACTTTTATACAAGAACAAAATTCTGTTAAAGATATAAAAAATGGGAGCATCTATCACTCCAATAATTATTTTAATTTTTTGACTGGCTCTTTAGAGAAAAAATCTGGACAACTTAAGCTTGATAATGGGATAACTTTCCTGAGCGAAAGAAACCTATTAATTAGTTACGAGTCATTAGATGGGAACTTAGGAGAATTTTTGGAATTTAAGAATGCCACTCTGACCACTTGCAGTATTAGTAACCAGAGCTGGGAAATTGAAGCTGCAAGTATAAATATTGATGAGAATACTAGTCGGGGATCTATTAAAGATATGAAGCTTAAAATTTTTAACAAAAAGGTCCTTATGCTTCCGTACCTACCCTTCCCTGCAACAACTAAAAGATTAAGCGGTTTTTTAGAGCCGGAGTTGAACCTTACATCAGATGGCTTGGACTTATTCTTACCTTACTTTTGGGTATTATCAAAGAAATCTGACGTAACCATTGCGCCAAGAATACTTAATGATAGAGGTACTGGTATTGAAGGAAATTTTCGCTATCTTACGAACGCTGAGTCTGAGAATTATTTAGATCTAATATTTTTTCCTAAAGATAAAGAATTTAAAAAAGACTTTGGAAATAACAAAGATCAAAGATGGGCATTTCGATTCAAAGAGAATAGGCAATTATCAAAATTTTCAACATATATTGACTGGTCTAAATCATCAGACTCTATGGTATTGCTTGATTTACCATCAAGCATTACAAATATTGCAAATCAAAGAGATCATTATCTAAATCAAACCTTTTCAATGAATTTCATATCAAAGAATTTTTACGTAAGCTTAAGTCGAGAGGGATATCAAAGCTTAAATCCATTTATAAATAATGGATACATTAAAAATCCTGGCATTCATATTGAATATTTTAACAACACCTCAAAAATTTCTTATTTTACTAAGATTGATTATGCAAGTTTTGATACTGATAAAAGTACAAATCAATTTTTTAGAAATAATTCTATTTCCGAAACTGGAAAAAGATCGATTGCTGAAATAGGAGCCGAAATTCTCTATGATTTTAAATATTTAAATATCGAAATCAGCGGTTCAACATTACATAAAAAATATAACCTGGATAAAAAAAACTCGCAGTCTTTTTCATCCTCAATACCCTCATTTAAAATAAATCTTTCATCATTGTTAAAAAAATCAACTGCCTCAGGGATCTCGTTAATAATGCCTGAATTTGTTTATCAGAAAACCAATTATAAAGATCAAAGCTTAAATCCTATTTTTGATCTTCATCAGCGTAACTCGGGTAATCTAAATGCACTCAGAAATGAATACTTTTTTGGGAAAGATAGGGTTCCAGATACAGAATTTCTAGCTGCAAAATTGAGCTGGCAAAAAAAGATGCATAAAAATCAAAAATTTGCTTTTCAATTAATAAAAAAGAATGAACTGGAAACAAGCAGAGTAATCAACGCTATGTTGAAAAGTCCGTTAGGAAAAGATAGTCAAATTGGTTCAAAACTATCTTTTGAAAACAATAGTCTAAAAACATACGTTGCTGCGAATTATTCTCAAAAAAGAAATATTCTCAATTATGGAGAAACCGGATTAGAGATTAAATACTCAAATATGAACATAGGCATATCGAGAAATTTCCTGAGAAATATTCCTATATTAGACATAGAAAGTGAATTAGATTATGCCGAGTTTTCCTTGGAACGTCTTATGCCAAAGGGTTACAAAATTATCGGTGGAATAAGTAAAGACTTAGTATCGAAAAAAAACTTAGAAACTTATTTTGGCTTTGGTTTTGAAAACTGTTGTCTTGCTTTTAAAATATATGCGTCTGATAAAAGACTTTCGAAATATAATTTTTTGAATATTCAGTCTCAAGAATTTAATCAAATTTATTGGGAAAAAATGATTTCAGTTGAAAACAAAAGTAGAATTAACTTTGAATTTGAACTTAAAGGTCTGACTGGGTCAAACAAAAGAATTAATAGGTTTTTCTCTAATGCTTTTTTAGATCTTTAGTGAATTAACTCGAATAAAATAAAAATAATGAAATTAAAAATATTTATCTTGCTACCATTTTTTGTGATGGCGCCTTTAATGATAGCAAAAATTGAAATCCTTGATAGAGTTGCAATTATTGTCGGGGATGGTGTTGTGCTTGAATCTCAAGTTGAAGGCATGATGCAAAATATTAAGAAAAGGTACTCTGAGCAAGGTGCTGATTTACCACCTGATGAAGTGCTATTGGAACAAGTGCATGAACGCTTAATTATTCAAGAGTTGCAGCTCCAAATGGCTGATAGAGCTGGCATTAGAGTCAGTGATACCGAGCTAAATGCATCATTCCAAAATATTGCACAAAATAATCAATTAAGCTTAGAAGAATTCATTGAGACTGTAGAGTCTGAGGGTGAGTCTTATAAAGATTTAAGAGAACAGGTAAGAGAGGAAATGATTATTCAAAGAGTACAAAGAGGAAGGGTTGGAAGAGAAGTTGATATCACTGAACAAGAACTTAATGGCTTTCTAGCAACTGAAGGAGTGATCAATCAATTATCACCCGAGCTATTTGTGAGACAAATACTTGTATCTACTGAAAATCAAGCTTTGGAATTAATTCAAAAAATCCATGATGGCTCAGACTTTGCTGAACTAGCAAAGTCAAACTCTAAGAGCAATAATGCTTCTCAAGGTGGAGAAATGGGTTGGAGAAATTTAGCCGATATGCCCTCATTATTTGCTGGTGCACTCCAAAATAAAAAAAAAGGTTTTATTTCCGAACCTTTGAAAGCTGGTTCTGGTTTTTATATTTTAAAGCTTGAAGATAAAAGAGGTGATTTGGTTAAATTTGAAGAGCAATGGAATGTGCGACATATACTAATGATGGAAACCAAGCTAAGAGATAGGATGTTTACAAAAAAAGAACTTGAAGCTGTTAGAAATAGAGTGCTGGCAGGAGAAGATTTTAGTTTGCTTGCTAAAGAGTTCTCCGAAGATCCTGGCTCAGCATCACGAGGCGGTGATCTTGATTGGTTAAGTATTGGTACGACAGCTCCTGCATTTGAGAAAATGATGCTAGCATCTCCTATTGATGAAATTTCTCCTGTTTTTGAATCAGAATTCGGTTTTCATTTTCTTCAAGTGCTTGATAAGCGGACAGAGGATCTAACTGAAGAAGTTATAAAAGATAGAGCCTATGGAATTTTATTTTCTAGAAAATTTGATGAAGCGCTTGAAAATACTCTCAGAACTATTCGCTCTGAAGCATTTGTAGAATTTAAAAAATTAGATTGAAACAATTACTTTACTCTCCCGGTGAACCTGCAGGTATTGGAGTGGATTCAATTCTGTATATATCTAAACTAAAATTTTGGGAGGAAATGAATGTAAATTTAATATGTATTGCTGATGAAGATTTACTTCAATCAAGGGCAAAAGCGCTAAATTTGAACGTTAAATTTAAAGAACTTAAATCATTAAATACGGCTAAGAAAAATAAAAAAGGCATTGTTCAATTCGTGCAAGTGGCTGAATGCAAAGATTTCACTCCTGGCCAATTAAATTCTGAAAATGCTCAATATATTATTAAAAATTTAAATTTTGGAATCGATCAAGCTTTAAAAAATAAAAAAATAGGTTTGGTTACCGGTCCCATACAAAAAAGCAATATCATCGAGGGTGGATTTAAGGATTTTCAAGGTCATACAGAATGGATTAAAAAGCAAACTAAATCAAAAGAAGTAGTAATGCTCCTTGCAGCTAAAAATATAAAAGTAGCCCTTGCCACAACTCACATACCACTAGCAGAAGTTTCAAAAAATATTCAAAAATCAAGGCTTGTAGAAATTATTAAAATATTAAATTTTAGTCTTAAAAATAATTTCAAGATAAAGCATCCTCGTATAAAAGTTCTTGGTTTAAATCCACATGCTGGAGAAAATGGTAAAATCGGCGAGGATGAGCTATTAAAAATTGATCCTGCAGTAAAAATATGTCGGGAAATGGGAATTAAAGTTTCCTATGCGATATCAGCAGATACAGCCTTTAATAGCAATCAATTAAAAGAAACTGATGCTTATCTTGCCATGTATCACGATCAAGCTTTGCCAGTATTAAAAGCTTTAAGCTTTGGAAAGGCAGTTAATATTACACTTGGTACGCCTTTAGTAAGAACTTCTGTTGATCATGGAACAGCCCTTGACATTGCTGGCAAAATTAAACCAAACCTAGGATCAATTAAAGAAGCTATTATGCTTGCTGAGATGCAACTTCAATGAGTGATAGGTCTCAAAGACGAAAATTAGGTCAAAACTACCTTATCGATCCTGTAATTTTATTTGAGATTGAACAAGCGATAAATCCCCAAAAAAATAATTTATTTTTTGAAATTGGTCCTGGTAAAGGGGCGCTCACTGAGAAATTAATGAATCAAAGTATAAAAATTATTGCAATGGATATTGATCAAAAAAATATAGATATGCTTAAGCAGAAATATAGTACTTCTAAATACAAATTCATACATGGTGATGTATTAAAAGAATCTCTAAGTTTTTTAAATACAAAAAAGCACAGGATCGTTGGGAATCTTCCATACAATATTTCTACTCAGATAATTTTGAAGTTTTTAAAATATTTTAATGCGATTGAAGATATGCATTTTTTGGTACAAAAAGAAGTTGCTAATAGAATTTGCGCCTCACACCTTTCAGGCGACTGGGGCAGGCTAGGAGTAAAAATTTCTGCTTTTTTCCAAACCGATATACTATTTGATGTTCCACCAGAATCCTTCGATATAAAACCTAAAGTTCAGTCTTCTTTTGTTAGATTAATACCTCGATCAGCGCCATACATTTCAAAAAACGAATATATAAAATTTTCTACTTTAATAGATCAATCTTTTGCAAATAAAAGGAAAGGCATTAAGAATAACCTAAAGAAATTTGATATTGATTTTCAACAACTTGCTATCAATCCACTTTCAAGAGCACAAGAATTATCAATTGAGGAATTTATTTCAATTTTTAGAGTTATTGAAATTTAAATGAGTACATACGTTATTGGTGATATACATGGTTGTTTTGATCAGTTTACAGAGTTGCTGAAAAGGATTAATTATAAAAAAGATAAAGATAAACTCATTTTATTAGGCGACTTGGTAAACAGAGGCCCAGACTCTCTTTCAGTCATTAATTATTGTATGGCTGATTCGAGTATTGTCACGGTTTTGGGCAATCATGATTTATATTTGCTTTATCTATTGAGCATAGACAAGGCTAGAGGAAGCTTAAAAGAAGTTATTGAGGCTGACAGAAATAAACAAATTTTTAAATGGCTCCTAAAAATGCCTCTTATGTTAGAGATTGTTGATAAATTAACTGGAAATTCCTTTCTTATTGCACATGCCGGTATTCCTGAAATATGGTCACCTAAAAAAACTAAGGAGCTTGCCTCTGAAGTGACTTCATTGCTTCAAAAAAATCCTTTGAAGGTTCTGCAATCAATGTGGGGAGATAATCCCAATGAATGGAATGAAGAATTGGTTGATGATGAAAGATGCAGAATAATTATTAATTATCTAACAAGAATGAGATTTGTAGATAAAAATTGCAAGTTAGATCTTAAAAATAATACTGTTAAAGCTTCTGCCGGTTTCAAACCATGGTTCAAATATAGCTCCAAAGTTCATGAAGAGAAGAAACAATATTATGTATTTGGTCATTGGGCAGCTTTGAATGGCCAAACAGATGATCCTCATTTCATTGGACTTGATACTGGTTGTGTCTGGAAAGGCAAACTTACCGCTCTAAGGTTAAATGACCTAGAAAAAATATCGGTGGACTTCTAACATGGAAATATTTCAAGTAGGTGGATCAGTTAGAGATGAATTAATGGGTGTTCAGCCAAAGGATAGAGATTGGGTTGTTATTAACTCTAGTCCAGATGAAATGGAAAAAAATGGATTTAAACCTATTGGAAAAGATTTCCCAGTATTTTTGCATCCAAATACAAATGAGGAATATGCTCTTGCAAGAACTGAAAAAAAATCTGGTGTTGGATACAAGGGCTTTGAGTTTTATTTTGATCCAAATGTGACTCTTGAACAGGATCTTAAGCGTAGAGACTTTACTATAAACTCAATTGCAAAAGATAAGAATGGTAATATTATTGATCCCTTCTGTGGGCAATTAGACATAGAAAAAAAGATTTTTAGACATACTTCCTCGGCTTTTATAGAAGATCCACTTAGGGTAATTAGATTTGCTAGGTTTAAATCATACGATCAGCTTTGTGACTTTGAGCTATGCAGCGAAACCATTGATTATTTTAAGAAAGTTGTAAATGCTGGAGAACTAAAGGAGCTCTCACCTGAAAGAGTTTGGATAGAAACAAAAAAAGCGCTTGAAAACAAACATTCAGATAAGTTCTTTAATGCAATAATTAAATATCGATTAATTGATCCATGGTTTAAAAAATTAAATCAGGTTTCATGTGATGGAAGATCACCTGAACTAAAATGGGCAGATATTCAAAGAATTAATGATTTTCAACTATCTGATTTACTCCCCATCCCAAATTCATTCCAGAGGACTCAAGACCTTTTAAGGCAGGTATTAGATTTTTTTCAATGTAACAAAATACAAGAGAGGCTTGAGCTTATAGAAGCAATGAATATTCATAGAAATATTGAAATCTTAATGGAAATTAAAAATTATAAGTGCTTGCAAAATAAAAAAAGTTATTTAGAAGAAATATTTAAGTCTGTATTGGAGATTGATTTTTCTTGTCTTGGTGACATTCCTACTTCAGAAGTTTCCCATAAAAAACAATTCCTTTATCATGAAACTTTGAAGGGAGTCTTATGAGTAAAACTATTCTAATTACTGGTGCTGCAAAACGAGTTGGGAAAGAAATGGCCCTATCATTTTTTAAAAAAGGTTGGAATATTATTATTCATTACAATCGCTCAATCAAAGATGCACAATCTTTAGCTGATGAGATGAATGCAAAAAGAGAAAATAGCGCTTTTCTAATTCAAGGAAATCTTGATAACGCAGATGATGTTTTAAGACTCGCAGAAACATCACTTTCAATCGGTGGGAGTATTGATGGATTAATAAATAATGCGTCAACATTTTATCCAACCCCAATGGGATCTTTATCTCAAGAACACTGGGACGCTTTAATGGGAAGCAATTTGAAGGCTCCTCTTTTCTTGATCCAGTCCTTGTGTGACTCACTGAGAAAGAATAAGGGTTTTGTTATTAATATAACTGATATTAATGTTAACAGAGCCTTAATAAACCATTCGATTTATCTAGCTGCAAAATCAGGGCTTCAAACAATCACACAATCATTAGCTAAAGAGTTAGCTCCAGACATCAGAGTCAATGCAATTGCTCCAGGAGCTATTCTTGAGCCACCAGATGTAACTTGGACAAAAGAACAAAAAGATAGCATTATTAAATTAATACCAATGTCTAGGATGGGGAACGAAAAAGACATTGCAGATGCTGCAATATATTTATCTGAAGCTGAGTACGTAACTGGACAAATATTAAATGTAGATGGAGGTAAATCTCTTTAATGGGTGATATTAATTTAGAGAATGCTAACAATACTTTAATTTTTTCGGGCACTAAGGAAGTTGCTGAAAATCTTAAGTTTGATGAATTAAAGCTTCAAGAATGGTTTGGAGATAATGTTCCATCTGCAGGAAAGATAGAAAAAGTGGTTCAGTTTAAAGGTGGGCAATCAAATCCAACCTATAAGATATCCTCAACAAATCAAGAGTTTGTTCTGCGCAGGAAACCTCCAGGAATTTTACTTCCATCTGCCCACGCAGTTGATAGAGAATATAAAGTTATAACAGCTCTTCAAAATACTGAGGTGCCTGTTCCTAAAACTTATGGTTTATGTGAAGACGCAGATATTATTGGAACTCCTTTTTTTGTAATGGATTTCCTAGATGGCACTGTTTATTGGGATCTATTATTATCAGAAAAATCTCCACAAGAAAGAATGGAGATTTATGCAAGCAAAAACAAGGTTATTGCTGAATTGCATAATGTTGATTATGAGAGTGTTGGGCTATCTAATTATGGCAAACCTGGAAATTACATCGCGAGACAGGTTTCAAGATGGACAAAGCAATATATAGCATCTGAAACTGAGAAGATCCCGGCTATGAATAATCTAATCGATTGGTTGCCACCAAATATTCCTGATGAAGATGAAACATCAATCGTTCATGGTGACTACAGGCTTGATAACATGGTCTTTTGTTCTAATAATAATGTTATGGGTGTGCTTGATTGGGAGCTGTCAACACTTGGTCATCCTATTGCTGATTTTAATTATCATTGCATTAGTTGGAAAAACATACCTCAATTAGCTGATCAAAAGTTTTGTAATGAAAATGGTATACCCACTGAAGAGGAATACAGAAACATGTATTCAAGACATACCGGTAAAAAGCTAGATGAAAACTGGGAGTTCTATACTATATTTAATATTTTCAAGCTTGCAGGAATTCTTCAAGGCATTATGGGCAGGGTGAGAGATGGAACCGCAGCAAGCAAACATGCAGAGGATAGGGGTAATCAAGTTGCTCCATTAGCAAAAACTGCATGGGATTTAGTTGAAAAGCACTACAAATAAATCTATAACAGTTCCTTTAAAGGCTCAGAAACAAAACTATATTTAGCTATTTCATCGCTCTCATAGAGTATCTCCTCTTCATCATCTATTTGTAAAACTATATCTATATCAAGAGTTCTGGCAGAAAATTTGGGAGCCTCTCTATCACGGCCGGCTTTATCTTCAATAGACTTAAGCTTTTTATTAAGAGATTTAAAAGACAAAGAAGAATTTCCAGAAATTACGAGATTTAAGAAGTCTTCACCCTCAAAGCCCTCTGCTATTGTCTGATGCGTTGTAGAGCAATTCATTTCATCGAGTAGTGCACCAAGTGCGCTTATAGCTAAATCTAAATTTTTTCTAGGTTCAATATTGCTTCCAAGGGAAAGATAGTACTTCATTATCTATAAATTATGACTCCAACGTCTTCTGCATATCGTAACGCGCCCGGTTTTGAGACCCTCAGCTTGATAAATGAACTTTTGTATTCATTCTTCACTAATTTAGCAATTCCCTCTGCTAGAGATTCTTGAAGCTGAAATGAAGATCCCTCAACAAACTTGATAATATTTTTTGTTATCTTTTTATAATCAATGGTATCTTCTATTGAATCAGTTTTTGCAGCTTTTTTGCAATCAAAAGAAATTTCTAAATCAATGCTTACTTCTTGTCTTACCTCCCTCTCCCATCCAAAGATTCCTATAATCGTTTGAACTCTTAAATCTTTTATATAGATAATATCTTTCATTTTATTTTGTTTCTAATGGCCAACGCGGCCTAGCATAGGAGTTTAGTTTATAAGTTGCTACCTTAGCTTTAAGACTGCCTAAGTATGCAATCATTGCGGCATTATCTGTGCAATGTGCAATTGGTGGATATAAAACCTTAATTTTTAATGATTCTTGCAGGTTGGTCATCTTTTCTCTTAGAAGTTTATTTGCTGCAACACCTCCTGCTAATATAATTCCCTCTCTTCCAGTGTCTGCAAGCGCTTTAGATATCTTTTTTGTTAATACTTCAGTTGCTGCATGCTGAAATGATGCACATATATCTGCCTTTATTTGATCAGTCATTTTATCTAAATCTTGAACAGCATATAGCACTGCAGTTTTCAAACCACTAAAACTAAAATCATAATCGTTACTATTTAACATTGGCTGGGGAAAAGTAAATTTCTTTGGATCTCCTTTATGTGACATCTTCTCTATTTCTGGTCCACCTGGATAACCTAAGCCAAGAAGCTTAGCAACTTTATCAAATGCCTCACCAACTGCATCATCTCTGGATTGGCCAAGGATTTTGTAATCATCTAGATTCCTTACATCAACAATTAATGAATGCCCTCCAGAGACTAGAAGTGTTAAAAAAGGAAAATCTAATTTATCGCCGCCTAAAAATGGTGCAACTAAATGGCCTTCTAGATGGTTAACAGGTATTAATGGTTTTTTTAAAGAAAGGGCAAGGCCCTGAGCAAAATTTTCTCCAATAAGCAAGGTGCCCAGTAAGCCTGGTCCTGCTGTGTAAGCAATTTGATCAATTGAGCTAAGAGAAATATCTCCTAAAGCTTGTCTGAAAATATAAATTATTTTTTGACAATGGTCTCGGGAAGCGAGCTCAGGAATAACTCCGCCATATTCAGCATGAATATCTATTTGAGAAAAAACTGCTTCTCCAAGTAAGCCTTTGTCGGAATCAAACAAAGCAATTGCAGTCTCATCACATGACGTTTCAATACCTAATGTAATCATAAAAAGTTTTTTGCATTCCCTCAATAAAAAGAATAAACTACAACGCAATTATGCCTTCTATAATAATAAAAGATACAGAATACTTCGACGTTGGTCTTAGAAAATTTAAGCGTGCTTGTGAAAAAGCTGCAATTGTTCCTGAAATTCGTGCCAGAGAGTTTTATGAAAAGCCTACAGCTGTAAGAAAGCGAAAAATGGCTGCTGCAATTAAGCGTGCTCATAAGACTAATAGAAAATTTAGTTTCTCTAGGCAAAGATCATATCGCTGATTTGTCCCTTCTAGATACAATCAATCAAGATTTAAAAGCTGCAATGCTTAGCAAAGACGTAACAGTGCGCGACACCTTGCGAATGTTGATTGCAGATATTAAAAGATTTGAGATCGATGAGAGAGTTGAGGCTGATGATACAAAAGTATCTGATTTGATAAATAAAAATGTTAAGCAACGAAGGGATTCTATAGCTCAATTTAAGAGTGGTGGAAGAGAAGATTTAGTTGCCACTGAAGAGGAGCAGCTCAACGTAATTTTAAAATATTTACCTGAGCAGTTATCAGAAGAAGAAATACAAAAACTAGTTCAAGAAGGAATTGCTTCTGTTTCAGCTGAAAGCATTAAGGATATGGGCAAGCTTATGGGTCACCTAAAACCAATTTTTGAAGGAAAAGCTGACATGTCAATTGTTAGCAAGCTTGTAAAAGAACTATTGAGTTAAACGCCAACTAATGCTTGTAGGAGGAGGGCTTGTCCTCAGTGTTGGTATACCTTTCAGTTAATTTAGATGATCGTGAGGCCAGATCATGCAATTTTCCCTCAATCATTACGATTTTAGGAAATGATGATGGCTCTAATGGATCTCCGTCCCAGACAATAATGTCTGCAAATTTACCAGATTCGATTGATCCTCTATTATTGAGTTGGAAGGTTCTTGCTACTGTATTTGTCATACCTTCTATCGCAGTTTCATAAGACATTCCATAAGCAACGGCATTTCCTGATCCCTGTCTCATAAGGTGATAGTTATGACTTCTTTGAGTACTGAACATAATTGGAATGCCGGCCTCATCAAGAATCTTACCAAGATTTAAGTTTGAACCCAGCTCATCAAATGAATTGGGTATATTATCCATTGGATCTATTATCACAGGAGTATTACTATTTTTGAGCTGATCCAAAACCATCGGAGCTTCCTCGACACTCGCTAGGACAAGATTCAAGGAATACTTTTCTTTCATGGATATTGCCTGCAAGATATCTACTGCTCTATTTGTCTCCAGAACAAATGGCATGTAATCATTCACAACTTTTCCTAAAGCAATAATGTCTTCAGTCTGCAATTCAAGTTTTTCAGCTAAAGTCATTTCCAATATTTCATCAACGGTTAAATTTTTTAACATGCTGCCTGCCTCCAGCAATGATTCAAGAATTGCAAGAGTTTCTGCTCTTGATCCATCGGAGGGCCCTAATCTTCCATACATGGCAATATCTTTTAAACCTTTTACCTCAAGACTCCCATCAAGAACAAAATAAGAGCCTAAACCAAAAATTGGAAAAGATGACGGGCTTGGAGTGCTAATTGCACTTGTCACTCCATTGCTTCTATTCCAGGGTATGCCTGTAGAATTTGGATTGAACGCATTAAAAATACTAAATCCCGCATTTAAAATATTTGATTCATCATCACGAGTTACATCAAGAGAATTAATTTCAACTATCCCTAAATTACTCATCGGGGAAATCAATCCAGGTGTTACATGCAGTCCATTAACTTCAATAACCCTTGTATTTCCATCAATAATTAAGTTTTTACCTACACCAACAATTCTATTATCAGCAATTAAAATATCTTTAGTTTTTGCAACCTCTCCGTTACCTTGATGAACCAAACCGCCTTTGAGTAGAATTGTTTCTGATAGAACATTTGCTGCAAACAGAATTAAAAATATATTAATTGTGAATCTTTTCATGTTATTGGACCCTGTTTTCCTCTGGCTGGATAATTCCTAAATCAAAGTCAGTAATTGGTTGAATTTTGGGATCATTGATATCGAATGCCAAAGCACCATCTATCAAAACTTTTTCTGCTCTAGAGTAAACACTAAAAGGGTTACCTGACCAAAGAACTATGTCAGCATCTTTTCCAACCTCTATACTTCCAGTTTGATCAAGTATCCCTGCAGCTTTTGCAGGATTGCTCGTAATCCAGCGCATTGCATGAGCTTTCGATATATTGAAGCCTGCCCTATTACCTGCAGCCATAGCCTTGGCCGCTTCTTCATTGAGATGCTGAATTCCAACCGGATCATCAGAGTGCACAATGGCGCATCCAGTTCCATTGCGAGCTTGATCTACAATCGCAACGTTCGCTTGAACCATATCATATGCCTCATGCTTAAAGCCCCACCAATCTGCCCATAATGCTGCACAAATTCCCTCATCAGCTAATAAATCTGCAATTTTATAAGCTTCAACTGCATGATGAAAAGCAGTAATTTTATAATCAAATTCTTTTGATAGTTCAATCATCATTGCCATCTCATCAGCACGATAACAATGATTCTGTACCAGAATTTCACCATTTAAGACACCCATCAAAGTATCTAAAGCTAGGTCTCTTTTTGGATGACGATCTTCATTAGTTTCACTCATGCCGTCAGCGTATTCAACTGCATCTATCCATGCACTTCTATAACCTGCCATATTACCCATTCTTGTTGCAGGAGATTGCCTACGGCTACCATAAACTCTTTTTGGATTTTCGCCACAAGCCATCTTTAACGAATGCGGAGCTCCAGGAAATTTCATCGCCTGAATGGTATTTTGAGAAATATTTTTAAAAGTTGCACCTCTGCCTCCAAATAAATTTGCAGATCCAGGCAAAACATGAAAAGTAGTAACTCCTCCTTTAAGTGCTAAGGCAAATTGAGGATCCTGAGTCCATAGTGAATGCTCAGCCCAAACCTCAGCCGTCACAGGAGAAGTTGCTTCATTTCCATCAGAACTAGTGGATACTCCTGGTGCAGAATAAACTCCCATATGCGAGTGAATATCAATAATTCCTGGAGTAATCCACTTATTGACTGCATCAACAACCATGACTCCCGGAGCAGAGATAGATTTACCAATCTCCTTAATAGATCCATCTGAAAGTAGTAAATCATAATTTAAGAATTCATTGCCAAGACCATCATATATGTTAGCTGACCTAAAAAGAATTGGTTGAGAGTTCATTGGCACATATGTTGACTCGAATGCGTTATCAATTCCTTGATCTGTAGAATCTGATGATCTAAATGAAACATCGATATCAAAACTTTCGGAACACCCAACTAAGGTAATAAGCAAAAAAGATAAAAATAATTTATATGTCATTGTAGATTTTCCTTTTGATAAAAAGATTATAGGACCATTTATAGAGATATAATATTTAAATGACAAGAAAAAATAATAGGTCAAACGTTGAAATGAGACCTCTAGAAATTCAGGTTGGAGTAAATAAACATGCTGAAGGATCTGCCCTAATAAAATTTGGAGATACACATGTTATTTGTACTGCAACTATTGAGAACCATATACCCAGATGGATGCGAGGATCAAATGAGGGCTGGATCACTGCAGAATATGGCATGCTCCCACGCTCAACTCATGAGCGAATGAATCGAGAGGCTTCTCGAGGAAAACAAAGTGGCAGAACGATGGAAATTCAAAGATTGATAGGCAGATCATTAAGGCAAGCTGTTGATTTAAAATATTTAAAAGAGAAAACAATTAATATAGATTGCGATGTAATACAGGCAGACGGTGGAACAAGAACTGCATCTATATCGGGTGCTTGCGTTGCATTATTTGCCGCTATCAAAAGCTCGCATGATGATCAAAGGGCTATCAAAGAACATGTTGCAGCAGTTTCTATTGGATTAAAAGACGGCTCTCCTCTTTTGGATTTAGATTATGATGAGGATAGCTCTGCAGAGACAGATTTAAATGTGGTTATGACCGAAAGTGGTGGCATCATAGAAATCCAAGGCACGGCCGAAAAATATCCTTTTACCAAGGAACAACTTGACGAAATGATTGAATCCGCCTCAGATGGCATATCAAATATAATAGCTCTCCAAAAATCATGTCTAGCTTAAAAGAGCATCAGAAAATATTTATTGAATTAGCTCTTCAATCAAATGCATTGGAGTTTGGAAAATTCAAACTAAAATCTGGAAGAGTCAGTCCATATTTTTTCAATGCAGCAAAAATGCTTAATGGCTGCAATCTTTATGAACTTGCTAAATGTTATATAGAAGCAATAAAAGATATTAATCTTGAATTTGACTGCCTTTATGGTCCTGCGTATAAAGGAATCTTTCTGGGGTCAATTGTTGCAACAGTTTTGAGTCAGGAAAGAACCCCATGCTGCCTTTCCTTCAATCGAAAAGAAATCAAAGATCATGGAGAGGGTGGAAACATTATTGGGCCTGACCCAACTGGAAACGTATTGATTATTGATGATGTCTTGTCTGCTGGAACTGCTGCAAGAGAGTCCATAAAAATTTTAGACAATTTTAATGCAACACCTCTGGTTTTTCTTGTTGGTCTAGATAGACAAGAAAAAGGAGAAAGCGATCTGTCTGCAAAATCAGAGCTTGAGAAAGATTTTGGTATTCAGGTCTCATCCATAATAAATTTAGATGCACTAATAGAGTACTCTCAAAATAATCAAAACTTTAATAATTACATATTAGAACTTGAAGAATATAGAAAAAGCTGGGGTGCATAATGTTTACTGGAATTGTTAACGGTAAGGGAAATCTTAAAAAAATAATCAAATGTGAGGATTACATCTCCTTGATTATTCAGGCACCAAAAAGCTTTGCTAAAAATTTATCTAGAGGGGCAAGCGTATCTGTTAATGGAGTCTGTCTAACAGTCAAAAAAGGTGGAACAGATCTTTTAGAGTTTGACGTCATTGAAGAGACTCTAAAGAAAACAAATTTAAAGAATATAAGTAGATCATCAAAAGTTAATTTAGAACGCTCTATGACTGCTAATACTGAAATAGGTGGGCATCTTGTCTCTGGTCACATCCATGGAACAGGGGAAGTCTTAAAAGTAATTAACAGAAAAAAAACAAAAGACTTGCTGATAAAAATTCCTACAGAATTAAGGGAATATTTTTTTTACAAGGGTTACGTAGCTTTAAATGGGTGTAGTTTGACCATAGGAAAAGTACTTAAGTCTTCATTTTATATCCATCTCATCCCTGAAACTGTCTCAGTAACTAATTTTAAAGAGATTAAAAAAGGAGACCTTGTAAATATTGAAGTTGAACAAACAACAATAAATACTGTTGAGACTGTAAAAAGAGTTATGCTTGAGAGAAAAGCTTAGTAAAAACTGCCATTCTCATCCCTACACCATTAAAAATTTGATCTCGAATTTTACAGTTTTCCAACTCACTTGCATCTTTACTCAATTCAATACCGAAGTTTACAGGTCCTGGGTGTAATAAAATCATTTCCGGATCTGCTACTTGTAGTGAATCAACATTAATTTGATACCTATCAATATAGTCTTTAGCTCCGATAGTTAGTTTTTCAGAAAGTCTCTCATTCTGAATCCTAAGTCCCATCACAACGTCCGCATTTTGTAATGCGGTATCTAATTCAGGTTCAAAATTGCCAATTGAGCTATCTATAAAATTTTTACAAAGATCAGGATGGCCACAAAAAGTTAAACTTTTATATCCCACAATTTTAATCGCCTCAATAAAAGAGTTCACAACTCTAGAGTGGTCAAGATCACCAACAATCGTAATATTGAGGTCCTGAAATTTTACTTTTGATTCATGAATGGTCATAAGATCAATCAATGTTTGTGTTGGATGAGAAATCGAGCCTTCTCCTGCATTAATAAATTGCATATTTGAAAAATCTTTTACAAAGTCATGAATTACTGATTCAGTATGACGCAGAATACATAAATCTACTCCCATCATCTCTACAGCATTCATAGTATCCTCAAGGGTCTCTCCTTTGTTCATTGAGGAGTTAGTTAAATCAAAGTCTATAAATTTTGCCCCCAAATTATGGGCTGCTATTTCAAAAGATAATTTTGTTCTGGTGCTCGGCTCGCAGAAGATCGAAACAATCTTTTTATCAGGAAACAGATTTTCACTCCGATAATCTAATGAATCCTCTGACTTAAAATTATTTGCTAGTTCAATCAAATCAAAAATATCTTTCTTAGTTAGATCAGATAAATTAATTAAGTTTTTAGACATTACACCTCAATAGATAAAATAGCATCAATTTCAATATCAACTCCTTTTGGAAGTTTGGAGATTTCTATGGTTGCTCTTGCTGGGAAAGGCTCAGAGAACCTTTTGCTCATGATCTTATTGACTTCATCAAATTTTGCAAGGTCAGTTAAAAAAATTGTTAGCTTAAGAATATTATCAAGCCCACCACCAGCTTCTATGCAAATTGCCTCAAGATTATCTATTACTTGAGAGGCTTGATCGAGAAAAGTTTTGTTATTAAGCTCTCCTGAACTTGCTACTAGCGGTATTTGTCCAGAGATAAAAACTACATCTCCCCATTGAATTGCCTGTGAATATGGGCCAATAGCCGCAGGTGCCTTATTGGTAAAAATTTGTTTTTTCATTTTTTGATCTTTTATCATTTACTATTCTTGAGCAACTTGTTACGTATCTTAATGAGCGCAATTTTACCATTAGTCGATTGATTGAATCGGTATTTAGAACTTCCACTTCCATGACAAATTCAATAATCATAGAATCAATGTCTCTGCTGTGGATGTTAACTATATTAAGATTAGATTTTGTAACAATTGATGCAATGTCTGCCAATATTCCTGGCCTATCTTCTGCATGAATTTTCACATGGCCCTTGTAATGCAGCTCTTTACTGTCACTGCCCCACATTGCAGGAAAATATCTAGCTGATAATTTATCACTTCTGGATATGGTAACTTGCCTGCATCTTGAATGATGAATCACTATCCCCCTATCAGTATCCGTATGAGCTGTAATTGGATCCCCATGGACCGGCATACAACACTTTGCATATGTAACAGACACGCCTTCAATCTGATGATCAGATAAAACCATTGATTTAAATTTTGGTTTTTTATTTTTTTTAATTCTTAACCCTGAAAAAAACCTCTCTGCAATTAATGCTCCTGTCTTTTTTCCAGAGCCCAAGTCAATTAAAAGCTCATTTAAGGATTTAACTCCTATCATTTCTAAGATCCTAGACATTTTACTTCCACGATATTGATCTAAAGTTACTCCACCTCTTCTCAATTCATTCTCTAACATTAATTTACCCGCTTTTCTTGATTTCGAAATCTTTTGATTTCTCAATGCAAACCTGATGGAGGACCGAGCCTTGCTTGTTACTACAAAGTTTAACCAGTCTGGACTAACCTCTTGGCTATCAGAAGTAATAATTTCAATTGATTGACCATTCTCGAGGCTTATATTAAGAGGTGCAAACTTTCTATTAACTCGGCATGCAATTGCTTTATTACCTAGCTCCGTATGAAGTTCATAGGCAAAATCAATTGGAGTCGAGCCAGATTTTAGATTCACAATCTTTCCTTTGGGAGTAAAAACATATACATCGTCATAAATTAGATCCGTTTTAATTGCTTCAACAAATTCATGAGAATTAATGGTTGCTTTATCTAAATCAGTAAAGCTCTCAATCCATTTTCTTGCACCAATTGCATCTAACTTCACATTATCTTTTGTCTTATATGACCAATGAGCAGAAATTCCATTCTCTGCTATTATTTCCATGCTCTTGGTTTGTATTTGAACTTCAATTGGCACTCCATCTAAAGCAATAAGTGAAGTATGAATGGCTTGATAGCCATTTGACTTTGGAATAGCAATATAATCTTTAAACCTTTTGCCAATAGGCTTATGCAAATTATGAATAACTCCTAATGCCCTGTAGGCATCGTCAACCGAATCAACGATTACCCTAAATGCGTAGACATCTAATATTTGAGAAAATGGCTTTTTCTTAATTTTTATCTTCCTATAGATACTATATAGAGATTTTTGCCTTCCTTGAACTATCGCCGCAATCTCGCTATTTTTCAGGTAATACTTAAACTGTTTTCTAAGCTTTGAGATAATTTTCTGCCTACCCCCCACTGCTTGTTTTATAGCAGAATTGAGCATTCTAGCTCGCATAGGATACATGCATTGAAAAGCTAAATCTTCAAGCTCCACGCGAATATTTTGCATGCCAATTCTAATTGCAATAGGTCCATATAAGTCTAGAGTTTCTCTTGATTTAGTAATTTGCTTTTCTCTTGGCAAAAACTCGATGGTACGCATGTTATGCAGCCGATCACATAACTTTACAATAATCACTCTTATATCTTTTGACATTGCTAAGGCCATTTTTTGCAAATTATTTGCATTACGATCTTCTATGCTTTCAAAATCAAGTTTATTCAAGTTACTTACTCCATCAACAATTGCAACGATATCTTTACCAAAAAGTTTTTCTAGATAAGATTTTTGAATAAAGCTATCCTCAAGAACGTCATGCATAAGCCCTGCGCAAACTGTTTCAATGTCTAGATTAAGTTCTATTAAAATTGATGCTACTGCAACAGGATGAGTTATGTAAGCTGAGCCATCTTTTCTTATTTGTTCCTTATGAGCCTGGAAGGCAACATTGTATGCAGTTTCAAGAAGTTCTAATTCTCTGTTACTAAAATATGATTTTGCTGATTTAAATAGCTTTCTTGGAACCGGTGAAAGAAGTTTTCTATTCGAGAAATCTAAGAGTACTTGATTGGGAAGGGCCCGTTCACTCAATTAGCAACTCCAGGATTTTCATTGGCCTATAACATCGTCTCTTGGCTTATCTCTTTCAATAGAGAATTCATCTAATAAAAGGTCTTCCTCAAGGGTCTTATCAAGAATTTCTCTTGTTATTAAGCCCTCCTCTATCTCTCTTAAAGCAACAATAGTTGGTTTATCATCCTCCCATTCAACCATGGGTTCTCTGCTTGTTGTTGAGAGTTGTCTTGCTCTTCCAGAGGCCAGTAAGATTAGTTCAAATCTACTATTCACCTTGTCTAAACAACCTTCTACTGTAATTCTTGCCATATTTTTTCCTCGAGCGCGTATTTTAGTGTTTATTTGCCTAATAAGACAATAGCTGAGCTAAAAACTTTTGTACTTCTTCGTCATTTGACTCATTCAGGGATTCGTTTTGAGAAATAATATTAAATAATTCCTTAGCTGCCTTATCGAAATAATCATTAATAATAATATGTTTATATTCACTTGCATGAACCAATTCGTCTTTTGCATTTTTTAATCTAAGGTCAATTGCCTTGAGATCTTCATCTCCTCTATTTCTTATGCGTTCTTCTAAAGAATGCATCGAGGGAGGGAGAATAAAGATAGACTCATTATTCACTGACAAATCATCAATTTGTCGAAATCCCTGCACATCAATTTCAAGTATTAAATTTATTCCCGAAGACAGTTTTGATTCTACAAAATCAATAGAAGTACCATATAAGTTGCCATGAACTTCAGCGCACTCAAGAAAAAAATTAGAATCTTTTTTACCTAAAAAGTCTTCATTTGATATGAAAAAATAATCCTTAGCATTAGATTCTCCTTTTCTGGGTATTCTGGTTGTATAAGAAATAGATAACTCTAAGGGTAAATCAGATTTATTTGCTTTGACTAAAGCAGCATCTATCAAAGAGGATTTACCTGCACCAGATGGAGCAGAAACTAAAAAAAGTTTAGCATCTTTCATTACTCTAAATTAAGCGCTTGTTCACGCAATTCCTCAACTTTCAATTTCATTGTAAGAGCTAAATCTTTTAGATCTGATTTTTCAATCTTTACAGAAAGCGTATTTACTTCTCTGAACAGCTCCTGAAGTATAAAGTCCATTTTTTTTCCATGCGCATTTTTAAGCTTGAATAATTTACTTAAAGATTCAATATGAAAACCAATTCTTTCGAGTTCTTCAGCTATATCATGCTTAATAGCTATATTAGAAACTTCGTTTGCGATCTCGTCCTTGCTCATATCAAGTTTTTTTTGAATAAACTTGCTCCTAATGGCTTTTTCCCGATGTCTCAACAACGAAGGCGCTGATTTGAATAATTTATGATGTGCGTTTTTTAAGAAAAGTGTCTTTGCTAATATTATTTTTTCTATTTGATAACCCTCTCTGGCTCTTGATTCAACCAATTTCTTTATTGCAATGTTCAATGCCTTCTTTCCCAGCACAGCAACGTCTTTTTTTGAAGTCTTCACTGCTAATAAACCAGGAATATCCTTAAGGTCACTTAATTTGAGATTGATATGTTTAAAATCTTTGCTGGATTTTAAGGTTTTCTTAAAGTTTCTAATACTTTCTTCATTCAACTCGTAGGAATAATCTGATTGAAAATTATCAAAAATTTTGACTTCAAAAGAGCCTCTTAAGAATTTTTTCTTTATTTGATTTTTTATATACTCCTCTAGATCATTGGGAAGGCTGTAACCTTTGAAAGAAATATCTATAAATCGGTTGTTAACAGACTTAATTTCGCACAAAACCTCCATCTTCTTTGATATAGCTTGTCCAGAGCCGTATCCTGTCATGCTAAAAAACATATAACTCCTAAATATTTCTTAATTATTATCTCATTAAACCACTGTCTAATAACTTTTGTGAATCGAATGATTTGCCAACAACATCTGAACTAATAAAAAAATCTTCAAAGGAATATTCAGGACATATGCGAGAAAATATTTCACTGTAGCTTAGAGCTTTTTCACTGCAAATTAATGGTCCAGATATTTTTATTGATTCATAATTAGAAATGTAGTTTGCCATAACCAAAGCAAGATTATCTCTGCTAAACATATTTGCTTCACTAAAAGGAAGAGAATATTTTTTTCCATTAAAAGCTTCAATATAGCTTTTCATCCAATGTTTGTTTTCACTATATAGTCCTGAGGGTCTGAGTATTAAAGGCTCAACTTTAGATTCTCTGAATACAAAGTTTTCAAAATCTAAGATTATTTTTCCTTGTTCATCATCAGGTATTGGCATTACTAATTCAGTAATGTTTCTTCCATTGCTCAAACCATAAACTCTGGTTGAACTCACAATAATTAATTTTTCAAAAATAATGTTGTGATTTAAAAAATCAATGATTTTATGAGATGCCTCTAGAAAACCTGTTTGATATCCACTCACATCTGAGGACGTTGGTTTAAATATTAAAACCACTGTTGAAATTTGTTCTTTAGAAAAATTATGAATTGAGTCTTTGATCCAATCTAATTGAATAAATTCAACATTATCTTGTTGCTGGGATATGCTTCTGGAAACTCCAATAAATTCTTGCTGTGGACACATTAGAGCTAAACGTTTACCAATATCTCCATAGCCTATAATTAAAACTTTTTTCATATATATGTTTCTAAAGTTCATATATTAAAAGTATTATCGGTAAGTGGCTAATATTGAACTAAAACAATTAAAAGGTATCGGACCCTCTGTAGTTGAAAAACTAAATCTCATAGGAATTTTTAACTTAAGAGATTTATGCTTTCATCTTCCATTTGGATATCAAGATAGAACAAAGATTTCAAATATTAGTGACCTTCATCCCGGAGATGAGAGACTAATAAAGGTAAAAATTATTTCTGCTCAATCCATTTATAGACCTCGAAAGATGATGGTGCTTAAAGCTGCTGATTCATATTCTAATATTAATATTCGCTTTTTTTACTTCCATCCTGCTCAAACTAAACAGCTTAAAGCAGGAATTGAACTTTTATGTTATGGGAAAGTAAGCTTGAGTAGATATGGGTTAGAAATGATCCATCCAGAGTACGAGGTTATAGCAAATGATCATGAATTAAAAGATAAAAAATTAACTCCTGTATACAGAGTGCCTAAGGGAATTGGGCAAAAAAAAATAAGGGGATTTATTCAATCGGCAATTTCAAAACTAAATTTCGAAGAAGATTTTCTTAATGTAGAAAGATATGACGCATCTTTAAATATGAAAATTATTGATGCCTTAGGAATCATCCATAATCCTGAAGCAAACATAGATATTGATGAGATCCTGCCAGGCGGGTCTCATCCAGCTAGAGTGAGGTTATTAAAAGAAGAAATGATTGCTTTTCAGGCTGGTATGACTTTCTTGAAAAGCAAACAAAAACGGAATCATGCCTTTTCACTAACTAAAGAGAGTGATTGGACAGCGGAAGTTAAATCAAATTTTCCTTTTAAATTAACGCGAGCACAAGCAAAAGTAATAAGCGAAATCAAAGAGGATCTATCTCAAGAAGTACCCATGATGAGGTTAGTGCAAGGAGATGTTGGATCAGGAAAAACAGTTGTAGGTGCATTAGCAGCTGCTTTAGCACTTGATTCATCATTTCAGGTCGCTTTTATGGCACCAACCACATTGCTTGCAGAGCAACATTATCTTAGTTTGAAATCTTTTTTTTGCAAACATACAGAAAAGATAATCCTTCTTACTGGCAGTACGTCTACAAGCAAAAGAAAAAAAATCCTTCAAGATCTAAAGGATAGTAAGATCAAATTAGTGATTGGAACTCATGCTTTGTTTCAAAAAAACGTTGAGTTTTCCAATCTTGCTCTAATTATCATAGATGAGCAACATAGGTTTGGAGTGAATCAGCGTCTAGCTTTAAGAAAGAAAAATGGTTCTGAAAGGTCAGCGCCTCATCAACTAACATTAACAGCTACTCCAATTCCGAGAACCCTCTCGATGAGCGTATATGCAAATATGGATGTCTCCGTGATAGATGAATTACCGCCTGGTAGAAAGCCAATTCAAACATCATGCTTGCCTTTAAGTGCAAAAGATAGGCTAATTAAAAGAATCTCTGCTGCTATAAAAAAAGATAGTAAGGTATACTGGATATGTCCTTTAATTGAGGAATCTGAGAATTTAGATCTAAATGCTGTCATGGAAACTCATGAAGATTTATCAGAGCATTTCGGTCAAGACAAAGTTGGTTGCCTGCATGGAAAATTATCAGCATTAAAGAAACAAGATCAAATCCAAGCTTTCAAAGATTCTAAAACCTCAATCTTAGTATCAACAACCGTGGTTGAGGTCGGAGTGGATATCCCTGATGCTGATATCATGGTAATTGAAAATGCTGAAAGATTTGGTTTAGCCCAACTACATCAATTAAGAGGCAGAATAGGCAGAGGATCTAAAGAGAGCTATTGCATTCTTTTACACAAAGATAAAATTCAGGATATTTCAGCCCAAAGACTGAAAGTGTTAGTAGACTCTCAAGATGGTTTTAAAATTGCTGAAGAAGATCTTGTAATAAGAGGGCCTGGAGAAATTATGGGCGCACAACAAACTGGGATTGTACCTATGAAATATACCAATCTAGTTAGGGACAGTCAGTATCTCATGGAAACTAAAAAAGTTGCTGAGTCAATATGCAACGAAGACCCAGAACTTGCTAATCAGCTCATTGAGAGATGGATTTCTGGATCTATAGCTTTTGCTGACGCTTAATTATCTTGTCAATATTTCCATGGCTTTTTTATCATCTACTACAGGAACTATTAATGACTCACAGACTTCGCTCCATCCATTTGCAAATTCAATTACAAGAGCTGGATCATCGGCTTCAACTAAAACTATACCGCTGCCAGTCGTTAGGTCGTGATATCTAGCTAGCTTTGAGGAGCCCTCTAGAAATTGACCATCAAGTTCGTCTAAAGTCATGGTAGCAAAAACTTTATATGCCTCTTGATCGCATTTGAAATCAATAAGATATACAGCTGCTTGTGAGATATTACAAAACAACAAAGTAATTGCTAGAACAAAATATTTTTTCATTTTAAGTCTCCAATGTATTTAATAATAATTTATTATAAGAAATGTTTAGCAAACTGCCAGAAACTATAAATAGGTACAAAAAATGAATCTTTTAGCAGGCTCAACCGGATTTTTAGGCAACCTTATCCTAAAAGAATTAGGCTTAAATAAAAGCCCAATTATAGCTTTGGGAAGAAGAGCCATTCCTAATTTGCCAGATAACGCACAAGAATTAATTATTGACTTTGATAACATCTCAGCATTGAAACTTCCTAAGTTAGAAACAGTTTATCTTTCACTAGGATATCCCTTGTATTATCAAAACGTTTTAGGTGTAATGAACCGAACTCTCAAAGACAACTTTTTTAAAGTAGATTTTACTTATCAACTACAGATAGCTGAAAAAGCTAAGGAGGCCGGCGCTAATAACATTGTTCTTATTTCAGCAGCTGGAGCTAATCCAAATTCTTGGAACTATTATTTAAAAACTAAAGGTAAGCTTGAAATGGAAATAATTAAACTAGGATTTGAGAGCACAAATTTTTTTCAACCCGGACATCTCATGGGAAATAAGCCTAGACTGGACATTCTTATTGCTGATGTAGTATCTATGATTGCTGATCCTTTTTTGTATGGGCCTTTAAAGAAATTTAGAAGCATTTCAGCGAATAAATTATCTAATTCAGTTGTGCAAAAATCAGAATATAAAAAAGCTGGAATAAACTATTATGAATTAAAAGACATCATTTAAACAAAATAAAAAACCCGCAGATGCGGATCATTTTTACTTTCTAATTAAGTTATTTTTAAAATATTCCGTTCAATGTTAACAATGGAGCAATAACTAGACTAACGATTGCCATTACATTTATTAAGATATTCATTGAAGGGCCAGATGTATCTTTGAATGGATCGCCAACAGTATCTCCGACAACAGCTGCAGCATGGGTATCAGAACCCTTTCCACCGAGGTTGCCCTTCTCAACATATTTCTTGGCATTGTCCCAAGCGCCGCCAGCATTTGCCATAAACAAGGCAAGCGCAACGCAACCTAAAAGACCGCCTGCAAGCATTCCACCCAGTGCCATAGCACCTAAACCAAACCCAACAACTGCTGGCATTGCTACTGCAATAACACCAGGTAACATCATTTTCTTTAAGGCGGCTTTGGTTGCTATCTCAACACATTTTTCTGAGTCAGGATCAGCATTGCCCTCCATTAAGCCAACAATTTCTCTGAACTGCCTTCTAATTTCGTTAATCATTTCAAACGCAGCATCTCCAACAGCCGTCATGGTAATTGAAGAAATTAAGAAAGGAATACATATTCCTATAAACATTCCAACTAATACAATTGGTTGGCCAAGAGACAAGGTAAAAGCTTCGCCGAAGTTAAGACTCACAACTGCTGAGAATGCAGAAATAATTGCTAGTGCAGCAAGAGCTGCAGCTCCAATTGCAAAACCTTTTCCGATGGCTGCTGTTGTATTGCCGAGCTCATCCAATGAATCGGTAATCTCTCTTACATCCTCACCCATGCCAGCCATCTCTGCTATTCCGCCAGCATTATCTGCCACCGGACCATATGCATCGATAGCCATGGTTATGCCAACAGTTGAAAGCATGCCGACTGCAGCAACACCAACTCCATAAACGCCTGATAAACTTGTGGATATAAGAATAATGGTTGCCAATACTAAAATCGGAATTACGACAGACTGCATTCCAACAGAAAGGCCTGAAATCATAACCGTTGCTGAACCAGTTTCTCCAGACTCAGCAATTTTTTGCACAGGGGCTCCCCCGGTATAGTATTCAGTAATTAATCCAATAAGGACTCCACCAACGGCTCCGCAAACCACAGCCCACCAAACATTCATTGAAACACCAACCATGCTGTTTGTTAAAAAATAAGCCAAGATGATAAAAATGACTGGGGCTAAAAGGGTTCCTGATCTTAAAGCGCTTGCTGGAGCTTTTGCTGATTGCAATTTAACAATCATTATCCCAATAATAGAAGCTATGAGGCCAATTGAAGTTAGTGCCAATGGATACATCATCATTTCTTTGGAGCCTAAAGTATAAGCTATAGCTATAGAAGCAATCATTGAACCACAATAGGATTCAAAAATATCTGAGCCCATTCCTGCGACATCACCAACATTATCGCCAACATTATCTGCAATAACTCCTGGATTCCTTGGATCATCCTCGGGAATACCGGCCTCAATCTTGCCAACCAAGTCAGCTCCAACATCTGCACTCTTTGTAAAAATGCCTCCACCAACTCGAGAGAATAATGCAACAACTGACGCGCCCATACCAAATCCTTCAAGTGCATGAACATGAGATTCACTGAAAAAATAAAAGAGACTGCCAAGACCAATTAAGCCTAGTGAGGCGACACATAATCCCATTACAGAACCCCCATAGAAAGAAACACTTAATGCAGCGGCTGCACCATCTTGCTGAGCTGCAGTTGCAGTTCTAACATTAGCTTTTGTTGCTGCATACATTCCAATAAATCCTGCTAATGATGAACATGCTGCACCAACAATAACTGCAATAGCTGATTGAATTGTAAGAAAAGTTGCGACCAGAATAACTAATACAGCAACAAAAATTAGTAGATAGGTATATTCGGTTTTCATGAATTTCATTGCACCCTTATGAATTTCGTCACCAATCTTTTTAACTTGGTCTGTTCCATCTGAATAACGCATGACCAAACTAAATACCACAAAAGCAGCAACTAAACCAATAATACCTAATGCAGGTGCAATTAATACATTCATCATTTCTCTCCTTTTAACAAGCGTAAGATTTTATCAAATAAAATTAAGTTTAATTAGTAATTAAGCCTTTGAATTAAAAATATTTTCATCCAGTTGATTCTCTGTTTTCGCAACTATACATGCAATTGCGGCATCACCGGTGACATTTACCGATGTTCTAATCATATCTAGAACTCTATCAACTGCCAAAATAATCCCTATTGCCTCAAGTGGTAAGTTAAATTGCTGCAAAATTATTATTAAAGTAATCGTTCCTGCTGATGGAACAGCAGCTGTTCCAATTGAGGTTGCAACAGCTAGCAATACAACTTGCATATACTGAAATAGTGTTAGATCAATGCCAGACATCTGAGCAATAAATACAGTTGCTAAACCTTGCATGATTGCTGTGCCATCCATATTGATAGTAGCTCCAACAGGCACCACAAAAGAAGCTACATTCTGATTAACGCCTAAATCTTGATTAGCGGTTTTGAGAGTTACTGGAATTGTTGCCGCGCTCGATGAAGTAGAAAATGCAAATAAAGCAACATCTTTCATCTTTTTGAAAAAAATTATTGGATTTAAGCCAGCTAAAGCCTTGAGAAAAAAAGAGTAGGTAAAAGCTGCGTGAAATAAAAGCAAGGTAATTAATAAAACAACATATGCAACAACGTCTTGGAATATATCAAGCCCATCAGCGACAACAAATTTTCCAATTAAACAAAAAACACCCAAGGGTGCAAAACCCATTATCATTACAATTAATTGTAAAAATACAGTATTTAATTTAGAAAACGAATCACTTAAATTACCTGTTAAATGATTAGTCTTGTTCAGTGCTAAGCCAAATATAATACTAAAGAAAACTATTGCTAGCATTTGGTTTTCTGCCATAGCTTGAATAATATTTGATGGAAAAATTCCCACAATAGTAGAATAAATTCCTTGACCCTCAGGCAAGGAGCTTGGTGCAACCATTGCTAATTCAGACGAGTAATTAGAGCCTGGTTTAAGTAGCGAACCTGCAAGTAAGGCTAAAGATACTGCTATGGCAGTTGTTAACAAATAGAATCCAACAGTCTTAAATGTTAACTTTCCTAAAGACTGTTCGCTTCCTAAAGAGGCAATGCCCGATACCAAAGAAAAGAAAACTAAAGGTACAACTAACATCTTAAGGAGATTCATGAAGATATCTCCCCCAAGATTAAAAATATATTTTTCAATGAAGTCATCAACCAGGCTTGGTAAAAAATCAGTGTAAAAAAGGAAAGAACCAACAACAAAACCAAGAATCAGACCAATAAGTATGTTTCTGGTAAGGTTTTTTGGGGTATCAATCATTCAATTTCTATCATTTCAAAATCTTCTTTACCGACTCCACAATCTGGGCATAACCAATCATCAGGAACATCATCCCATGCAGTACCAGGCTCAATACCATCATCAGGCCAGCCTTGTTCTTCATCATATATCAGTCCGCAAACAATGCATTCCCATTTTTTATATTGCATTTTTTCCTCTTAGTTAATCGGTGTTAAAAGTCTCATTTTATGAAAATTAAGCAGGCTATAATATCAGATTTTAAAAAACTAATTTTAATGCAACTTACAAGAAAAAATAAATGGCTAAATTCTTCGGAATTAAAACACCGCTTGAAAGAACAAAGAATTCTTGATTGGTTGAATGAGGAGTATTCAATTACAAAAAAAATTTCATCTAAAGCCGAATTCAAGCTAGAAATTTTGCGAGATGATATTGGAATAGCAGAAGAAGATGAATATGCGGCTCTTAAAATCTCTCCTGAAAAGGTTCGGATTAGAGAAGTATTACTGTACGGAAATTTATTGCCATTGGTTTATGCAAGAAGCATCATCCCAAATCGTACATCATCTAAGGGATATCCAGGATTGGGATCAATAGGGTCTAAGCCACTGGGAGATCTGATCTTTCAAAGTAAATTATTTGTTAAAACTAATCGTGAATTTGCAGAATTTACTATGGCTGATAGAAGTGATGTTTGGGGAAGAAGAACACAATACCTTGTTCGTGATTACCCATTAAGTGTTATGGAGGTTTTCTTATCCCCATGAACAAAGCACATGCATTCTTTGAACTAATGAGACTTGATAAGCCTATTGGAATATATCTTTTACTTTGGCCAGCATTATTAGCATTAATTGTAAGTACTGGTGGTAATTTTATATATTCTGATTTTTTAATAGTTGTTGTAGGAAGCATCTTGGTTAGATCTGCAGGTTGCGTAATTAACGACATATGGGATAAAGACTTTGATGGCGGTGTAGAAAGAACAAAATTAAGGCCGATTCCAAGCAAAAGAGTATCAATATATGAAAGCTGGGCTCTATTTTTAATTCTTGGATTTTTAAGTTTGATTTTACTCAGCCTAACTAATGCGAATACAATTTTTATAAGTTTTTGCTTTAGTTTATTGATAATTTTATATCCTCTCACAAAAAGATTTTTAATGGGACCGCAAATATTTCTTGGTCTCACTTTTAATCCAACGATTATTGTTTATGCCATGACAGATGAATTAAATAATTCAACAATGATATTTCTTTACTTTGCAATTGCTGCGATGACTGTTGCTTTTGATACGCTTTATGGATTATGTGATATAGATGATGATAAAAAACTAGGCATTAACTCGACACCAATTTGGTGGGGATCAAATACTTTAAAAATTGTTGCTTGCTTTCAATTTATGGCAATTTTTCTTCTGCTGATTGTGGGATGGCAGGCTGCACTAAAGTTTATTTGGTTCTTAGGAGTATTTTTCTTAATTGGGTTTTACTTATATCAACATCACCTTGCTAATCAAAGGAAATATTTCCTAGCATTTAAAAACAATCATTGGGCATCTTTTTATTTACTGATTCTCTCAGTATTATGTTTTCTAGTAATCTAATTTCATGAAATCTGAAATCCAAAAAATTAATTTAAACGATAAATCTTATTCATTTAAAGCAAATAATCCTTTTGAAGATTTTGCATATCTTAGAGCGATGGAGCAAAGTGAATCTGCTTCAGAAATCTCTGGATGGATTCCAAATCATCTAGGAGAACTTAAAGGTGAAAAATTGATCAGTTTTATGCCATTATATAAAAAGTCTAACAGTTATGGTGAATTCATTTTCGATCAGCAATGGGCAAATGCCTTACAAAGGACGGGTAGAAGTTATTACCCTAAATTACTAACAGCAATTCCTTTTACTCCTTGTGAGGGAGATAGAATTCTAGCTAAAAATAAAAAAAATAAAATTGGCCTAATTGATGCGGGTATAAAAAAAATGGAGGCAGAGCAAATAGAGTCTTGGCATATTCTTTTTCCAAATGAAGATTGTAAAGCCATTTTGCGTGATAGAAACTTTATTGAAAGATTTAATTACAGATTTACATGGATCAATAATAATTTTTCTGACTTTGATCATTTCTTGTCAATTTTTACATCTCGTCAAAGATCTACCATTCGAAAAGAGAGAAATAGCATTAAGAAATTAAACATTAAAATTAATTGCAAAAAATGTGACGAAATTACCATTGAAGATTGGGATTTATTTTATAAATTTTATCAAAGGACTTACTATGAGAGAGCCCAAAATCCATATCTAAATAGAGAATTCTTTTATTTAATAAATACCGGAAATCAAAATGTTAAACCAGTTATTTTTTTTGCGGAGCTTGCAGGAGAAACAATTGGCGCATCACTTTGTTTTGAAGGTGAAAATACCCTATATGGAAGACATTGGGGAACAATAAAAAAAATAAAAAACCTACACTTTGAATGTTGTTATTATCAAGGAATAGAATACTGCATAAAAAACAACCTCAAATATTTTGATCCAGGAGTTCAAGGTGAGCATAAAATTAGGAGAGGGTTTCAGCCACATTCAAGCTCATCATTTCATTATTTTTTAAAAAAAGATTTTGATGAAGCTGTAATTCAATTTTGTTTATCAGAAAAAATACAAATAGATAATTATATTGATGCATGCAAATCCTATACTCCTTTTAACAAAAATTATAAGATTTCTTAAATGTATAAAATTTTAAAAACAAAGAATCATCTAACAACATGCAGTGCAAATTATTCTAGACTGAGAAAAATTCTTTGCAGCTTTAAACATGATGTTTATGTTTTTGAAATTCTTAATCATTCACAAAAAAAAAGCATAGCTGAATTTATAGTAATCTCAAGAACAAAACACACTCTATCTATTGAGGCTAAATTTAAGAACAATGATCTAACTTTGGTGAATTTTTTATTAAGAATAAATATTTACATCGATGCAAAATTAGCTGAAGTAATTTCTTATCAACAGGAAAAACCAGTTCCATTTTTTTCTCCTCCACAATTCAGTCACTCGCAAGATGAGAAATATCAACAAAATAGAATTCTAACTGAATGGCTAGAGAATATTTTTACAAACGGAGCGGTTGAATTTAAGAAAATAAATTTTTTAAATGGGTAAAATTTTATACCTGCACGGATTTGCTTCTTCTGCTAATTCAACAAAAGCTAACTTAATAAATACTTTTATTAAAAAGAATACCAAAGCAACTCAGATTTTAATTCCAGATTTAGATAATGATATAGAAAGTGCATACCATCAAATTGATTTAATTATAAAAAAAGAATCTCCTTCATCTATTCTTGGAAGCTCTTTAGGTGGTTTTTATGCTACATATTTTTCAGATAAGTATAACCTTCTATGTGTAAATATTAATCCAGCCGTTCCACCAATAGATATGTCAATGTACTTAGGTGAGAATCAAAATTTTTCCACAGGTGAGAAATTTGTTGTTAGTAAACATCACCTAGATTTGCTTGAAACAATGAGTCAGAAAATTCAATCTTTAAATAGAACTAAAAATTTTTTGACCTTAATTCAATCCGGTGATGAGGTTCTGAATTATAAAAATGCAATAAAATATTTTGCTGCTAGTCGAGTTGAGATTAAATTTGGTGGGAATCATTCATTTGTGGAATTTGAAAAATACTTTACAAAAATAAAAAGATTTTTAAATTTGCGTTAAGTTGCTTGATTATAAAAATGCAATAAAATATTTTGCTGCTAGTCGAGTTGAGATTAAATTTAGTGGAAATCATTCATTTGGGGACTTTGAAAGATACTTTACAAAAGTAAAAATATTCTTAAATTTGCACTAATATTATTCATATTTTATCGTCATGCTCTATAATTAATCTAATCTTGCACAAATAGTGTGCAACAATATTGGCATAAATGTTGCATCTAGAATAAGGCACGTAAGAATTTTAAATATTTAAGGAGAAAAAGAATGTCAAAATACAAAACATATGAATACATCTGGCTTGATGGTTATCAACCAGAGCCGTTCATGAGAAGCAAAGTTAAAGCAACAGATTCGGATACTCCTCCTGATTGGTCTTTTGACGGCTCATCAACACAACAAGCTGAAGGTGGAAGCTCAGATTGCCTTCTTCTTCCAGTTCAAACTTATGAAAATCCAAATGGCCATGATTTAGTTATGACCCAAGTTCAAGCAGCTGATCATACTGCTCACCCCTCCAATTTTAGGGCAGCAGCTGCCGAGGTTGTAACAGATGACTGGTGGTTTGGATTTGAACAGGAATTTTTCTTTACTGACCCTGAAACAGGCGAACCTCTTGGATGGGAAAATGGAGAGCCTAGAGCACAAGGAGAATTTTATTGTGGTGTAGGAGCCGGAAATGTTGTTGGCAGAGAAATTTCTGATCATCATCTTCAGGCTTGTCTTGATTTAGGAATCACACTTACAGGAACAAATGCAGAAGTTGCTCTCGGTCAATGGGAATATCAATGTTTTGGTACTGGAATTAAAGCAGCGGATGACCTATGGATTAGTAGATATCTTCTTTACAAAGTTGCAGAAGAGTATGGCGTTGGTGTAAACATTCATCCAAAACCAAAAACTGGTGATTGGAATGGTTCCGGAATGCACACCAATTTTTCTAACGAAGAAATGAGATCAAAAGGCTCGGAAGAATTGTTTTCGTCATTGTGCGACAAACTTGGTGAAGTTCATGAAGAAGGAATTGCTGCCTATGGCTCTGACAATGATATGAGATTGACAGGTCTTCATGAAACTCAAAGCATTGATCAATTCTCATATGGAGTAAGCGATAGAGGAGCTAGTATAAGAATCCCAGTATATACAGTAGAGCATAACTGGAATGGTTATTTAGAGGATAGAAGGCCTGCTTCAAATGCAGATCCATATAAAATTTTAGCCCACATTGTTGGAACTCTTACTAAATAGATCATAGTTTGATCGGGTCTTATACGGAGAGTAAACAAAAGCCCTCTATTCAAGAGGGCTCAATTTCTCTGGAAAAGTATGAATTTTTCTAATTTTGAAGCATTTGATAATTTAAATACTGAAATTATTATCTTAGATGGAAATAATTTTGACTTATTGTGGATGAATGAAGCTGCAAAAGCCGCACATTGGATTGATGATTCATCCAAACTTAGTGGTAAAAAAATTTCATCATTACTGGATAATCAAACAAAGCATCAAATTGATCAAATTCTTCAAAAAACAAAAAAGAAATCTGGATCGGTTACAAGAAGAGATTTTGAGGTTCTTTATCAGTCTGGCAACTCAAGAACAGTTGATCTCACAATATCCTTCTCAGACAAAAAAAATCTTGTATTTATTGAAGCAGTTAATATTGATAACCTAAATAAAATTATTGATTCTACAAGAAATTTTTCAACTCAAAAAATCGCTGCAGGTTTAGCTAGAACTCTGGCACATGAGGTAAAAAATCCTTTATCGGGTATTAAAGGAAGCGCTCAAATTCTAAAATCTAAATACGAAGATGATTTTTCAAAAAAGTTTTTAAAAATCATTGAAGAGGAGACTGATAGGCTTAACGAGATTGTTACCAAAATATTAACTCCTGCAAAAAAACCAACTTTTGAATATTTTAATCTCCATGAATCTTTGCAGCGAGTATTAGCATTAAGCACTGCTGAATCTCAAGAAAATTTAATAATTGAAAGAGACTATGATCCAAGCATCCCCGAAATTTATGGAGATAAAAATTTATTTATTCAAGCCCTTATTAATATAACCCAAAATGCTATTCATGCCTGTTCAAACTTTGCAGAGGAACCTTGTCTTCAAATTCAAACAAAAGTTGCATACCGACAACCAATCAATGGAACTGTTCACAAAACACTAGCTGAAATTATTGTAAGAGATAATGGGCCTGGAGTAAGCTCAGAAATTAAAGATCAAATCTTCTTTCCAATGATATCAGGTAAAGAAAATGGATCAGGAATTGGCCTTTCAATCTCTCAAGACATTGTAAGGATTCACGGAGGTGCAATATCTTTTGATCGTAAGGATAATCAAACAATATTTTCGATTTTAATACCTATTTCTAGCAACAACATTAATGGAGCTAAAAGTGCCTAAAATTTGGATAGCCGATGATGATGAAGCTATTCGTATAGTGCTCGAAGAAGGTCTGAAAAGTGATGGTCTTGAAATAAAGACATTTTCTGACGGCCAATCATTAATAGATAACTTAAATATAGATAAACCAGATCTTATTATTTCAGATATAAAAATGCCTGGAATGCACGGCTATGATCTTTTAAAGCACATAAAAAATAATTATGAAAAACTACCAGTGATAATTATGACTGCTTTTACAGATATGCAAGCCGCAATTGATTCCTACGGAGGTGGTGCTTTCGAATATATTCCTAAACCTTTTGATTTGGAGGAAGCTATTGTTACTGTGCAAAAAGCTCTCGAAGAACATAAAGAACCGAAAACAAAAAAAGTTTCTAAATCAGAAATCATTGGTTCGGCACCTTCCATGCAAATTGTTTTTAGATCCATAGGTAAACTTGCAAACACCAACGCTACTGTTTTAATACAAGGTGAGTCTGGAACAGGGAAAGAATTAGTTTCTAAATCATTACACAAAAATAGCCCAAGGCATGATATGCCATTCATAGCATTAAACATGGCAGATATTCCGAAGGAGCTGATTGAATCAGAATTATTTGGTCATGAAAAAGGAGCTTTTACTGGTGCAGTAGAACAAAGAATAGGTAGGTTTGAGCAAGCAAATGGTGGGACTCTTTTCCTTGACGAAATTGGAGACATGCCCCTTGAAACTCAAACACGTTTATTAAGAGTCTTATCTAACAAGGAATTTTTTAGAGTTGGTGGTGACAAGCCCATTAAGGTAGATGTTCGAATCTTAGCGGCAACACATCAAAGTCTAGAATCATTAGTTGCCTCTGGCACATTTAGAGAAGATCTCTATTACAGATTAAATGTTATTAGAATTGATGTGCCGCCATTAAGACAAAGAAAAGAAGATATTGGCGACCTATCCTCTGCTTTCTTAAAAAGACATGCAGATTCATTAATGGATGATCAAAAAGTACTTTCGAAAGAAGCCCTTCTTGCTTTCAAGCAATATAATTGGCCAGGAAACGTTAGACAATTGGAAAATACATGTTATTGGATTGCCCTCATGGCGCCTACTCAAAACGTAAATTTAGAGGATCTACCTGCTGAAATTAAAAATAATGATCTGCCTGCTGAAATTGAAAATGGAAATTGGCAATCAGGACTGTCTAATTGGCTTGGTGAGATTTATCAAAGCAACTCAGAGAATATGCTTCAAATTATTGAACCGGAATTGGATAAAGTAATCATTGATTTTGCCTTAAAAAAAACAGGTGGAAAAAAACAAGATGCTGCTAAAGTCTTAGGCATTGGTAGAAATACTCTCTCAAAAAAAATAAAGGCTCAAAAAGCTTAACGCAAAGCCTTTAATAAATTTTTAGCTTCATGAAGATCATGCAAATCGTCACAGCCTCCAATATGATTATCACCAAACCAAATTTGAGGCACAGATGTTTTTCCAGCTTTTGCAGCCATTTCCGCTCTTAGCTTAGGATTAAAATCAACAGAAATTTCTTTATAAACAATATTTAATTTTTTTAATAATCTCTTAGCTTTATAGCAGTATGGGCAAGTTTTTGTTGTGAAGATAGTTACTTCTTTCATTAGTATGAGATTATTTTAATTTTATATTTTGTATAGAATTTCCTTTGACCTGAAACTTTGCTTGTTCAAAAGAGGGGCCAGATAGATTTCCCATTGCGTTGTTAGAAAAGCCATATTGTTCTTTTGGAATGCCAAGAAAATTTTTATCAATTTTCATATTTTTATTTGAATCAATGAAAAGCGCAATAGCATAAATCCCCTCGGGAACATTAATAATAAACTTGTGACTTTCTTTGAGCTCAATAAAAGAATCTATGCCTGAAAAGAAACCGCCCTCTGATCTCCCCTCTCCTTTTACAGAACGGTTATAAGCTTCTTCATTATTATAAATTGCTAAATTTAATATGCCTTCTTTATTTTGTCCGGTTATATTTATAGTTAGTTCATCTGCAGAAATATTAAAAGCAATCAAAAAATAGAAGAATAAAAATTTATTATAAAAATTCATATGCTATTTTACTTTCACCAATGGAAGTCCTTCTTGTTGCCAGGTTGAAATCCCGCCCTTTAATATATGAGTTTCTTCATAGCCAAATTTCTGCATTTTTTCTCCAGCTAAAGCGGCATTTCTTCCCATTTTGCAAATAAGTACTATCGGTTTATCCTGAGCTTTCAATAATTCTTCATTTCTATTTTCTAATTCATTGAAAGGAATATTGACAGATCCTGCAATTGCTCCAGTTTCAAATTCATTCTTAGGTCTGACATCTAATAAAAGGGCAGATTTTTTGTTAACCAAGTTAGTAAGTTGATCGCAATCCACTCTATTCCCGCCCCTTCTTGTTTCAGAGCGAAACCAAAGAATAATTGATAGAAACAATGGTACTGAAAAATACCAATACTCCATTAAAAATAAATTGAATTCCAGCATTAGTCTATTATCGCTTAAAATATATTCATTGGTGAAATTTATATTATGAAAGGTCAAAATTTTTTAGTGCTGGTTCGTCATGGGCAAAGTGAATGGAATGCCAAAAACCTTTTCACTGGATGGAAAGATCCTGGTTTGACATCTGATGGTAAGAAAGAAGCAATTAAAGCGGGCTCGTTAATTAAGCAAAGAAATATTCAATTCTCAATGATGTTCACTTCAGCTCTTAAGAGAGCACAAATTACAGGTCAAATAATTTTAGATGGCATAGAGCAAACTGATATTGAAGTTGTAAAAGATAAAGCTCTGAATGAAAGAGATTACGGAGATCTTTCTGGCCTTAATAAAGATGATGCAAGAAAAGAATGGGGAGAAGATCAGGTTCATATTTGGAGGAGATCTTTTGATGTATCGCCACCAGGTGGGGAGAGTTTGAAAGACACAGCAGAAAGAGTATTACCATTTTTTAATATCTCAATCCTGCCGAAAATCGTAGAGGGTAAAAATATTTTAGTTACTGCTCATGGAAATTCACTCAGATCTTTAGTTATGAAGCTTGATAACTTATCAAAGGAAGAAGTAATAGCTTTAGAAATTCCAACAGGCGCACCAATAATCTACTCCTTTGAAGCTAATGAAAAACCAACTTTCAAAGAGAATCTTTTTGAATAATCAAACACAACTAATCTCGCAAAAAATCGTTCAGTGGTACTCAGTTAATGGAAGACATGATTTACCATGGAGACATAAGATCACGCCATATAAAATTTGGATTTCTGAGATAATGCTCCAACAGACTCAGGTAAAAACAGCAACGCCATATTTTAAAAGTTTCATTAAAAAATATCCTACTCAAAAAAAATTATCTGAGGCAAGTGAAGATCAAATCTTAGCCTTGTGGTCTGGACTTGGCTTTTACAAAAGAGCTAGAAATATATTCAAGACTAAAGAAATCATAAAAGAAAAATATAACAATAGATTCCCAAAAGAATTTCATCAATTACTAGAACTTCCAGGAATTGGTAAATCAACTGCTGGAGCAATTATGTCTTTAGGTTACCAAAATCCACATCCAATACTAGATGGAAATGTTAAAAGAGTAATAACAAGATTAATCAATCAGAACCTTGATTTAATTAAGGAAAGTGAATTATGGAAACTGTCTAGCCAATTTCTTAATAAGGATAATTGCTTCGCTTATACTCAAGGCATCATGGACTTAGGAGCAACAATCTGCACCCCAACCAACCCATCATGTAAAGATTGCCCTTTACAAAATCAATGTAAGTCTGCTTTTAATGTAACTATCAATAAAAATAAGAAAGTTGCCAAGCTAAAAAAAATTATTCCAATGAATTTATCTTTAATTCAAACCAAAAATTCGTTATTACTTGTAAAAAATGAAGATAGCTCGATCTGGAAAAATCTATGGATCCCTTTTGAGTCAAGATCGTTAAAGAACTATGCCGAACTTTTTAAACTAACATCGAGTCAAGAAATTCAGCATGAACTTACACACAGAGTTCTAAATATCAACTTAAATACATATCTTTCTAAAAGTGAACCTAAAATTAACACAAATAAAAAATACAAATGGATAAAAAAGGATAGAATAGATCAGTATGGTCTTCCTAAGCCTATTAGCAAAGTAATAAATGAACTATGAATAAAACAGTTTTTTGTAAGAAACTTCAAAAAGAATTACCCGCAATGACAATACCTCCAATGCCAGGTAGGAAAGGAATAGAGTTAATGGAAACTGTATCATCAGAAGCATGGGAATCTTGGAAATCTCATCAGACAACTCTTATTAATGAAAAACATTTAGATCTTTCAAAGGATGAAGACCGTCAATGGCTACTAGAGCAAATGGAAAAATACTTTAATAATGAAGAAGTAGAACAAGCATCTGGATTTAAAGCATTGGATTAAACCTTAAATGATAATTAAATATCATCGAAAGATTTCTAATTGATTGGATTGAATATAAAAAACTAAACTAACTATTCCACCAAGCTACATCTGAGAAGGCCCTTACATCAATTTCATGTGTCCAAGCAGAACGATGTTGTTGAGATAAATAGTAGTAGGTATCTGCAACGCTTGAAGGCAGAATCAAGCCGTCATGTTCCATTCCCTTTGTTTCACGCAGTTGTTGAAATAATTCTTCACCAAGCATTTTTCCCAATGTATCAGGAGCATCCACCATGCCATCAACGACAATATGTACTATGTGAATTCCCTTTGGTGCAAATTCTGCATTTAAAGTTTGACATAACAACCTTCTTCCACCCATGGCCGCAGCATGAGAGTGCTGATTTTTATTGCCTCTCATTGCTGCTGTTGCTGAAGTTACAAGAAATGTTCCCGCATTCCTATCTTCCATGATTGGCATTAAAACTTTTGCTACCCTAAATAGCCCAAGATCTGCCATTCTCCAACCCCATTCGAACTCTTTTAAAGACGTTTCGTTTAGTAACTTCATTCCTGTTTGAGCACCAAGATTGTAGACAAGGACATCAATAGGACCAATGTCTTGTTCAATCTTTAAAATTAATTCTTCTAAGACATTATCTTCAATTGCATTAATTAAATAGCCTGTTGCTGATCCACCTTCCTGTTTTATGTCAGAAACAAGTTGATCTAATCCTTTTTGATCAGATCTTCTGCACAAACATGAATGGTAGCCTTCTTTGGCAAATTTCTTTGCAACGGTCCCACCAATGCCTGCGCCTGCTCCTAAAACTAAACATACTGGTTTCATGATTCCTAATTTAACTTTTTATTTTTAATATTCAAAGCAGAGATTAAATATTTGCGTTTTTCTGATTATTTAAAAAAAATGAAAATTTATTCATTAAATAAAAAAGGAAGGTAATAACCTTCCTTTTTTTAACTTAAATATAAGTTATGCTGACCAGCTTACACCGCGATAAATACCGCTTGATGGTTTAGCTGACTTGCTTAGTTTTAAAGCATTATATTTAGCACCTCTATAATTCAATACTTTATCAACAGCTGAGCTGTGATTAGTATTGTTTTGGCGAGTTACTTTAATGCCTCTGTAGTACGAAGTCATATTAGCCTCCAGTTTTCGTCGATTAAAATAATATATCTTTCGATATACACCAATTAACAACGCGTTCCTTCAGTATCATTACCTACTTCCGTCTCTTTCGAGATGAACGATAATGCGTTCCTTCGTCTTGCGACTACTTCCGTCCTAATTTGAACAAACTAGGATGAACGAAATACATATATTAAATAATTTTAAAAAAAATTACAAAATTGTAGATAAAATTTAAACATAGTTATTTTTCTCTAACATTATTTGCTAATATGAAAGCTTATAGGGATATCCGTGAAAAACTATCTGATTAATTCCTGCTGCAAATGCATTGCCAGCCAACCTTTCATAATCTTCAATCTTCAGCCTATTATAATTAAAGTCTATTTTGATAAATGACTCTGAACTAACAATCTTTTTATTTGCAATATTTCCAGCTGAGGATGCTAATTTTAAGAAATCAAAACTTCCTCCTGCAAAAAGACCTTCACTTTCAGGAATATCGGCAACGGCATATGCATCCAAATAATTACCATATCCTCCATGCGCTTGAAGCCTTAACTTAATATTTAAAGAGTTAGTCCAGTTTTTTATTGGTAGGAGAAACTCAGTCATAAAAAGCTTTTCTCTTGTATGCAGATAATCCTCATATACCCTCTCTCTAAGGTTATATTCTGACTGATATAAAAATTCTTCACCGAATATTGCATACAGGTACTTCGATTCTCCATTCTTTTTAAAAATTAAAGGCAGGTATGGACCAATACTATAGCCATGCATCTCCTCAAAGGTTTTAAAAAACTCTTTTGACCAGGGTAGCTCGCCAATTAGCTCAAAACTATCAATAAAAAAATTTCTTGGCTTATAAGGTTTTATTTTTTCTATCCAATTATTTCCAAGCTTCTTGATATACTCCTCAACACCTCCTTTATTTAAATGATCTAACACTAAAGATTCATCCCATGCTCCTTTATATGCAGAACCCAGCGTATTATGAGAAACATTATTCTGATATATAAAAAACAATTTGTATTTCCCTGCAGGGACATCTAATTTCAATCCATCTTCATTCAAGGAATGGCTTACATCTAGAAACTCAGTCAAAATGTCTTTTTTTTGTGATTGTTTAACTTTTGCCAGAGTAACTTTCATTAAATCAATATCTTGATCAAACTTACCTATTGTTTTATTTACAATGAAATTTGTTTTATTTATATAAGAGGGCTCTTGAATTTTAGGAGGTTTAATTGTTCCGTTTACAGGCCCGATGATCTCTAACTCAGATTTTATTAGTTGCTTTGAGGGAAAATCTTTAATGAATGGGCCTCCGCTCGACCAACCACTTCCAAGAGTAAGATCTACATTCAATTTTAAAGCATTAGCCTGTGAAAATAGATATTTAAGATTATCAAAAAAGGGTTGTTCTCCCACTTGAAAGATTTCATTTTTATTTTGCATTAAATATTTTTTTGGCATTCCAATTGTCAATGTTTGTAGCTCAATCGAAGAAAACTTAGCTTTTTTAAATTTCTTCAGCTCTGTTTGAATCTGAGCTTTTTCTACTGCATTTCCAGGCCACCACCATCTTAAAATTGGAAAGTATCTATCATCTGGATTAATCCACTCATTAGCTTGAAAACAATTCTTATTATTTGAATCTGTTCTTTGGCTAAGAATTAATATTTTTGCTTTGCCTGCTCCTATTGACATTGTTATATTTTCAAATGAATTTAGGTTAGAAAATTCATCTATGCTTCCGTCAAAAGGATCAAGAACCTTTATGTCCTTAAATGATTTATTTAAGTAAAAATTTTTTTTCTGTGCCTCATAAGAATCATTATAAAAATAAATAATTTTATGTGAGCCACATGACCTAGTGGCAGATCTAAAGTAATTTTTGTCTTTATCTAATAAAGTTATAAATGGATCAATATTTAGATCCTTTAAAGTATTAGCCAGTTCTTGGATATCATTGAGTTGAAACACGAGTTTAGAAATCTTTTCTACATATCTAACGATTTCTGCATCTCTAATTTTAAAATTAGAAAGTCCAGTTGCGCGTTGCGGAAAATCACCTATGAATATTACTTTCAGCCCTGCATCTGCAAGGGCTAGAATCTTTCTCAAAATGCTTGGAGATGTATGCTCTAAATTAGTCACAAGCAAAGCTTGATATGAGCCATTTCCAATATTTAATTTATTCCCAGAAATATTTGACGACAAAAGATTCTTCTTACTTATCCTGTCATAGGTATAACCATTTAAATTAATATGTTTACTAATTTCAGACTCTTGATAATTTGAATTTAGTCTTCGAAACTGAAAATTCGGTTCATCTGGCCATGCTCCATCTTGAAGAAACCATGCAATATTTACTTCAGGTGCTCCTAGCTGCATAACGTACGACATCCTGGCAAAGCTTGTATTTAACTCGTTTATATTTTGCCAAATGCTTATTTGATTTAAATTGCTTGTTAAAGCGATTGGGCCTGCTGTATAGGTTTGACCAAAGAATGAGTTAGGAAAAGGATACCAATTTTTATCCTCTGAGCTACAGCTGATAAATAAGATAAGTGAAATACAGAACGAAATTTTTTTTAATTTATCCAAGTTATGAATATCTTATAACATGGTGCCCAGAGGTGGAATCGAACCACCGACACAAGGATTTTCAGTCCTTTGCTCTACCGACTGAGCTATCTGGGCATTTAAAGAGGAAGAATTATAACTGAACTGCGCTTGGTGGAGAATAGTTAATCAGAATATAAATTCTAACTTAAAAAATATTTCACAGACTTTTAAATTTAACCTAAACTGAATCTATGAGTATTCAACATGTAAGTGCAGATACAGACTTAGACAGTATTTTAGAAATCATTGATCATGACGCAGCAGTCGTGATTGATAATGTTTTATCTGAGGGCGATCTAATTGAAATTCAAAATGAACTTCAGCCCTTCCTCAATAATGATATTGAAGGTGACAATGAATTTACAGGATTCCAAACAAAAAGAGTTGGCGCTCTTATGGCTAGATCTCCAAAATGTCGTGAGCTTGCTCTTAATCCTAAAATCAATGCTTTATCAAAAAAGTTTTTAGAGCCTCACTGTGATGGTTATCAGCTTCATTTCACATCAGCAATACAGATAGGTCCAAAAGAAACTGCTCAAATCCTTCATAGAGATAGAGGCGTTTGGGGTGGTTATGTACCACGAAAAATTGAAACACAGTTTGCTACTGTCTGGGCAATTACAGATTTCACAAAAGAAAATGGAGCAACTCAGGTTGTGCCTGGATCTCATAAATGGGATAAAAACAGGATGCCTTTAGACGAAGAAATTGAAAGCGCCGAAATGACTGCTGGATCAGTATTTATTTATACTGGCTCTGTTATTCATGGGGGCGGAGCTAATCAAACTTCAAAAAACAGACTAGGCGTTTTTCTGCACTATGCACCTAATTGGTTACGACAAGAAGAGAATCAGTACCTGTCATGCCCTCCCTCAATTGCAAAGGATTTGTCTCCTGAATTAAGAGATTTAATGGGTTATTCTCAAGGAGGCTATGTGCTTGGATTTTTTACTGATCCAACAGATACCGAAGGTAAGTTTGAGTCAGTATCCCCGAAAAAATTATTTGGAGAAGATGTTGATCCATTTAAAATTGGATCGTCTGAAGAGCTTTTAGATAGTTCAACCAAAAAAAATTAATTACAATTTTCTTTTTATAAATTTTAATCTATGACTGAACTAATAAACCTTTATCCTTCGATTAAGCCATATGATACTGGCTTCATGTCAGCAGGCGAGCATGAAATTTATTATGAGCAATGTGGAAATCCTAATGGTAAGCCAGCTGTTTTTTTGCATGGTGGTCCTGGTGGCGGTGGAAGTGAGGCGGTTAGAAGATTTTTTAATCCAGATGCTTATAGAATTATAGTATTTGATCAAAGAGGTTGCGGTAGAAGCAAACCTCACACTTGTTTAACAAATAATACAACTTGGGATTTAGTAGCAGACATTGAATCCTTAAAACAAAAATTAAACATAGATCAATGGCTTGTTTTTGGAGGATCTTGGGGAAGTACTCTGGCATTAGCTTACGCGCAAACTCATCCTGACTCAGTTAGTGAAATGGTCCTACGTGGTATTTTCATGTTGAGAAAAAAAGAATTGGATTGGTTTTATCAAGAAGGCGCCAGCAAAATATTTCCTGATGCTTGGGAAAAATTTATTGAGCCAATTGATATATCTAAAAGAGACAACTTGATATCAGCATATTGTGAGATATTTAAAAGTGAAGACGAGGATAAAAAACTAGAGGCAGCAATTGCATGGTCTAAGTGGGAGGGATCTACTGTTAATTTAAACTATAGTCCTGAAATGGTAGATAGTTTTTCTAAGCCTACGTTTGCTCTGGCGTTTGCGCTTATTGAAAATCATTATTTTATCAATAAGGGCTTTTTATCACATGAACAACAACTCATTGACGGTATTGATAACATAAGAAATATCCCAGCAACTATTATTCAGGGAAGATATGATGTTTGCACCCCTGTAGAAACAGCCTGGGAGCTTCATAAAAGTTGGCCAGAAGCAAAATTTATCATCACGCCTTTTTCAGGTCATAGCGCATTTGAAAAAGAAATTACTCATGAACTGATCTTAGCAACAGATAGATATGGCGGGGTGCATAAATAAATGCCAACATATCTTTCGCATTTAGAGTGCTCTAAAACTGGAGAAATATATCCGGCAAATCAAATTTACAATCTTTCTAATGATGGAATGCCATTGTTAGCAAGGTATGATTTAAAAAAAATTAAAAATGAGCTCAATAAAGATAGCTGGTGCATAGAATCAGCTCCAGGTTTCTGGAGATATCAAGCATTACTTCCAGTCTCAAACGCTGATTCCAGAATTTCTTTAGGTGAAGTTATAACACCTTTAATTACTCTTAAAAGAACTTCTAATATGCTTGGGGGTGAAATAGGTAATATTATTATTAAAGACGAAGGCAGGCTTCCAACAGGGTCTTTTAAAGCAAGAGGCTTAGCTCTTGCAGTTTCGATGGCACATCAATTTGAAATTCAACATCTAGCCATCCCAACCAATGGAAATGCTGGTGCAGCTTTGGCGGCATATGCTAGACAAGCAAATATTAAAGCAACTGTCTTTTGTCCAGAAGATACACCTAAAATAAATATTCAAGAAATACAGCTTCAAGGAGCAGATACATATCTGGTAAATGGACTGATTAATGATTGTGGAAAAATAGTTCTTGAGGGCAAAGAAAAAGTGGGCTGGTTTGACGTCTCTACCCTGAAAGAGCCATATAGAATTGAAGGCAAAAAAACAATGGGCTTTGAACTTGCGGAACAAATGCAATGGACTTTACCAGATGCAATCTTTTACCCAACTGGGGGGGGGCACCGGACTCATTGGAATGTGGAAAGCATTTTCTGAGTTAAAAGAATTAGGCTGGCTTAAAGGCAAACTTCCAAAAATGATTGCTGTTCAATCTTCTGGATGTGCGCCAATCGTTGATGCATTTGAAAAAGGCTTAAATCATGCAACTGCCTGGGATAATGCTAATACTGTTGCATCAGGCATAAGGGTCCCTGTTGCAATTGGAGACTTTTTGATACTAGATGCTATTCGTCAATCAAATGGTTTTGCTTTTGCAGTTGAAGATGAGCACATCATAGAAACTAGAGATATCATTTGCAAAGAAGATGGTTTATTGCTTTGTCCAGAGGGTGCTGCGACAGCCGCAGGATATCAAATAGCCTTAGAGAAAGGGATTATAAATAAGGATGAAAAAGTTATACTCTTCAATTGTGCTTCTGGATTGAAATATCCAATGCCTGATACAAATAAAAATATTGATAAAGACTCTGATTTAGAATTCAGTAAATTTTCTATATAAGATTAAGAAAAATTTAATACTTCTTTATGCGCATCATAATCATGGATCCTCTTGAGATCATTGCCTGGAATGTTGGTGTATTTCATAACAGAATTTCTTGCAAATACCAACATTGGATTTTTCATATGATAAATCTTTCCCTGCAACATGGACGCCTTTTGAATTTTTTTAGTGCGCTCACTTCTAATCAAATCATAGATATTTTGTGCATCACTAAAATTTCTATTCTTGTGTTTACAAAGCATTGCAAATGTATAAGCATCCTCTATCGCCATGCAGGCACCTTGTCCTAAAAATGGAACCATTGGATGAGCAGCATCGCCCACTAAAGTAATATTTTTTAAAATCATTGATTGTAAAGGTGGCCTGATATAAATACCCCATTTATACAGAGACACTCCATCTTTAAGCTGAGGAAAAATACTTGAGTCATAAGTTGAAAAATCGTCTAATAAATTATTAAGAGATCCTGGTTCCTTCCACGATTCTTTAAATTGAAAATCTTCCTTCCTTACAGCAACAAAACTAACATCACCATCATTATTTATTGGATAACTAACCACATGACCCCTAGGACCTAGGGCAAAATGAATACTTTTCAGCGCTGATTTACCAATACCTCTCCATGCGCTATAACCACTATATTTTGGATTTTGATTTGCTGGAAAAAAAGTATCACGTATCGATGATCTTATTCCATCACATGCAGCTAAATGCTTAAAGTTATATTTCTTTTTGTTTGAAAATGTTGCTTCACATTTTTTAACATCAAAACTTACAAGAGCATGATCATAACAAATATCACCACCTAAATTTAGAAATCTAGAATGCAGAAGAGACATTAATGTTTGACGACGTGTTGTCAAAACTTCAGGTGTTCTGAATGCGCATATTTTCTTTTGCGGCCCTTGAATTGATGCTTCAGAATGTACAAATGATTTTGTTTTAAGATCACTATAAATATCCAACCTATCTAATAGACGCAATGCATTTGAAGAAAGGCTGATTGCCGCTCCATGAGAGGTTTCTTCTGACATTTTTTCAAAAATTACTACTGGGATGCCCTCCTTTAATAGAGTACAGCCAAGAGTAAGGCCTGCTATTCCTCCTCCAATAATTGCAATATATTCCAAGTAATTTTGCATAAAAATTCTTAATCAATCCTAACGGATAAAAAGAAGGGAGCTATACTCCCCTCTTTTGTAATATTCTCGACGATTTCTACTAAACCAACGCAAGCGCCATCATGATCAAAGTAATTAAAGATCCAACCCACGAAAGAGTTCTTAATAAAGCTATACCTGCAATGTATGTAATAAGATGAGCAACTCTTAATATTAACCACCAAAAAGCTAAACCAGTCAAATCAACAGATAAGTGCATAGAGAGTAATGCCAGCGCTAAAAAAGCAGGAAGACTTTCTTGTAGATTCGTAGCAGCCCTTATGGCTCTTCCTGCCATCAAAGAAGTCTCAGGCATCGGTTCATCCCTGTTGGTTGTGTACCATGAAAAATTTTTCATATTAAAAGCAGCAGGAACTATCCAAATTTGAATAATTGTAAGCAGTAATGCATAAACAATATATGTAGCCATAAATTTTCTCCAAAATTAATAAAATTAGATTTTAAACAATAGAAATGATTCCTTCAAAAAAAATAACACTTCTGCCTGATATAAAAACTCTACTATTAATCAATTCGCAATTAAGTTTCCCTCCCCTTTTAGAGAGCTGATTTGCCTCGAGCTTATCTTTATTAAGTTCCTTAGCCCAATATGGAGTTAGCATGGTATGAGCTGATCCGGTCACCGGATCTTCTTCAATTCCTGCTTCTGGGTAAAAGCATCGTGAAACAAAATCCATTTGCTCCCCAGGAGCAGAAATAACAAGTCCCCTAGAATCCAGTTTTGAAAGCAGAAAGAAATTTGGCTGGATTTGCTCAATCTGTTTTTGATTTTTAAAAATTGCAAGATAGTCGTCTTTTCCTTTAAGAAGTTTCAACGGCTGAATACCTAATATTTCTCTGAATATTGGATCAGAGTTTACTTCAACGGGTTGATCTTCTGGAAAATTTAAACATAAATTATCTTTATTTTTAGTGACTTTCAAAATGCCGCTTTTAGAATCAAAAATAATTTCTTCGCCTGCAAGCTCAGGATGATATTCAAAAAGTATCCTTGCACTTGCTAAAGTTGCATGACCGCAAAGATCTACCTCAGTTGAGGGAGTGAACCATCTGATATAAATAGGACTTTGATAGATACTTACAAAGGCTGTTTCTGAAAGATTGTTTTCAAATGCTATGGATTGCATAACGCTATCTTTCAAGGAAGAATCTAAAATTACAACTGCAGCGGGATTACCAGTAAATAGTTTTTCTGAGAAAGCATCAACTTGATACATTCTTAATTTCATAAAGATATTTTACCTATAGGAAAGCTCAAGACATTAAAATCTTCCTCTTTTAAACCTCATTCGAATAGAATAAACCCTAACCAAAGCAACCAAGGTAAGAACTGTTTGAGTAAAAATTGAAATTAAAAGAGTATTTGTCCAACTCCAATTATCTATAGTTAACCAAAGTAAGAAAGTTTGAAGAGGAAAATTAATAACCAGCCCCATCATCACAACAATAATACTTTCTCTAAAAGCAGTTTTCTCAGTTTTATTCATAATCTACTCTCTAACAAAATTTATAAAAAATCGTATCCTATCTCTTTCATAATTGATTGAGACAGAAAGGAATTTATGTAATTAATTTCCGAACTTGTGAGCTCAGGAATAGTAAGTGACTGATCAATATCTTTATTGATTTCAATTCCTCTTCCATTTACATAATTACTAAAGGCAATAAATTCTGCTGATTCGATACCTATAATTTCCGCAATCATTGCATGTATTTTGCTCTGATCTAATCTGAAATCTTCTATGCGGATATTTAAACTATATTTTACCTCTTTAGACATTCTTAAATAACTATCATTTTTTTGATTCCATAAACAAATGGAGTTTTCATAGTCTTCAATAGAAAATTTAATAAATTCCTCAAAAGATCTATCATTAATTTTTAAGAAGTGATGATAATAAGGTTCCTCATACATTGAGTTAAGCCATGTATATGGATTTCGAAAAAGAAAAATAAATAAAACATTATTAGTATCATGTTTACTCCATTCAACTTCTTTAGGAGCAAGCCTATGCTTCCAGCCCAAAAATTCGTAATACTTAAATTTTAGCTCAAAATTTTCTCTTATAAAAAGGTTTATAGCGTTGGTGCCAGTATGCCGCTCTCCGAATATTTTTACCGAATCAATTTTCAAATTTTACTGCCGTTCCATAAGCTATTACCTCTGAGGCAGCTGATGCTATGGTAGAAGTTTCGTACCTAAAATTAATAACTGCATCTGCACCCATCTCTTCAGCACTTTTAATCATTCTTTCCATAGCTTCCTTTCTTGCTTGCGTTAAAAGTATTGAATAACTTTTAAGCTCACCACCAACAATATTTTTTAAAGTTGCTAATATATCTGTGCCTAAGTGTCTGGCTCTCACAGTGCTGCCCATAACAATCCCAACATAAGCTTGAATTTGTTTACCCTCTATAGATGGTGTGCTAGTAACTATCATGATTTGCTCCAAAAATTTGATATGATTAAATAAAGTATATGGATAATATAAAACAAGAGTTAGTTGAAACAAAATTTGCAATTGGAGCAATTGTAAAACATAGGTTTTTAGATTTTCGCGGAGTCATATTTGATGTAGATCCAGAATTTAACAATACTGAGGAATGGTATCAATCTATTCCTATATCAATCCGTCCCAAAAAAGATCAACCTTTTTATCATCTATTTGCTGAGAATGGTCACATCTTTTATATTGCCTATGTGTCTGAGCAAAACTTACTTGACGATGTTACAGACGAATTGCCAAAACATCCTGAAATTAAAAACTTATTTTCTCACTTTGAAGATGGAAAATTTGTACCTTTAACCAGAGCGGTTAACTAAGTTATTCCTGATGAGCAATCTGCAAGGCGGTGGTGAAAACCTCCATTGCTTCTTTTAAATCCTCTAGATTCAAAAAGGTTGGCGCCAGTCTAATATTTGAATCTGCTGGGTCATTAAAGTGAGGATATGTAGACCCTGCAGGCGTTATTAAAACTCCAGCCTCTTCGCATAAAGCTATGACTCTTTTGGCAATGGGTTTATTTGTATTGTAGGAAATAAAATATCCACCCGAAGGTTTTTTGTAATTGCCTATTTTTGGATTAAGGGAATCTAATGCATTGAAGGCAACTTCAAATTTTGGTTTAACTAATTCCGCATGTTTTCTCATGTGACTCATAACATCATCCTTATTTTTAAAGAATTCTGTGTGACGCAGTTGATTCACCTTATCAGCTGAGACAATCATAGAAGTTCTCTGCCTTACCAAGAGATTAAAAAGCTTGGTTCCTGCAGCAGCAAAAGACAAACCGCCACTTCCAAATGTTACCTTGGAGAATGAACAAAATATTGCCGTTTGATCAAGTACATTATGTTTAATAGCCAGATCCCAAACAGCAGTTTGATTTGCTGACGGCAGAAAATCATGAAGAAGGTAAGCATTATCAAAAATAAATAAAAATTCACTGGAGTATTCCTTTCCAATTTGTAAAAGCTCAGAAATATTTTCATCTGTATAGATATCACCTGATGGATTTGAATGCCTTGGCACACAAATTATTCCTTTGACGTTTTTGTTTTCTTCAAGCAGCCCTTTGAATTTTTCAATATCAACTCCAGATCCTGTCAGAGGAACAGTCAACATTTTGATGCCAAAATCGTCTATCAATCTGAAATGCCTATCAAAACCAGGAACAGGACAGATAAATGCCACATCTTTTTGATCCTTCCATGGCGTTACTAAGCCAAAAAGGTAATTAGCAAGTATGAGTTGGTAAATGAGCAGTAGACTTGATTGTTCTCCAACTAAGGTATTTTCTGTGGTAGCTGACATCAACTCTGCACCAAGCTCTCTAGCCTCGTCTATACCTAGTGGATGGCCGTAATTACGAACATCTACTCCACTGAGACTTTCAGATGGAACACTTTTGGTTAAAAGCTGATTTGAAAGGTCTAACTGATCAGCTCCTGGTTTTCCTCGAGTTAAATCAATCTTGAGATTCTTGGCTTTTAAGGAAGTAAATTTAGATTCTAGAGATTCATCCATAGTATCATTGAGTATATCGAAAAATATATTTTATAGGATAAATTTATAAGTGGCATATATATGGATTCTTTTAATCATAATAATCCTGCTTTTAGGACTATTAATATATCTTCATGTTAAAGATCGTTCGCAAAGTTCAGATTCAAAAGAGTCCTTGAGAGATTTGGATAAAGCAGTTGAGAGACAAGAAACTAAACTATCTGATCTATCTCTTGAAATTCAATCTTTTCAAGATCCACTAGGCAAGCTTAATAGGTATTTGTCTGGAGGAGCATTAGCCGGGACATTTGGAGAATGGGCCTTAGATGCCATAATTAAAGATATTTTTCATCCCAATCAATTCATTGAAAATGCTGAGGTTATAAGTGGATCCGGTAAAAGAGTTGAATTTGCAATTAAATTACCTGAGGGTCTTCTTTTACCAATCGATGCAAAATTCCCTTCTGGTCTTTATGATAATTATTTGTCTGCTGTGGACAGCAGCAACTCTCAATTAACAAAAACAGCAATAGATGCAATTCGAAGACATGTAATCAATGATGCAAATGATATCAATAGTAAATATATTCAATCAGGAGTTACCATTGAATTGGGGATTATGTTTATTCCTAGCGAATCATTAATGCAACTCATAGACTCAATAAGTGACATTAGGGAGCAAATATTTAGAGATAATAGAGTATTGATTATGGGCCCAAATTCTCTTGCAGCATATCTAATTAGTGTTCATATGGGCTTTAGAACTCTTGCAATAAATGAAAAGGCCAGTGAGATTATGAAAGAATTTGGGAAACTGAAAAAAGAATTTGAAAATTTTAGTAGTTCCACTGCAGAGCTTCAAAAGAAGGCAGATGCAATGCTAAAAGTTATTAACGAACATTCTTCGCGTGAGAGACAAATGAATAAAGCGATTAAAAATATGGAAAATGTAGATAGCTAAAATAAATCTAACGAACTATGATCTTGTTTTCTTGAAACTCTATTATTCTATCTGAAAAGTATTCAGCCTCTTCCTCATCATGAGTCACTAGAATTACTGACAAACCTTTTTCTTTGAAAATTTTCTTTGTCTCAACATGCAACTCGCGTTTAAGTTTTTTATCAAGCGCAGCAAACGGCTCATCAAGCAAAAGAATATCTGGATTGGTAATTAGTGCTCTTGCAAAAGCGACACGTTGTTGCTGACCAGCTGAAATTTCATGAGGGAATTTTTCTTCTAAATCTAGAACTTTAAACAATTCGAGATACTCACGAGCTAATGATTCTCTATCTTCAATATTATTTATTCCAAACATTACATTTTTTTTGACACTTAAATGGGGGAAAAGGGCTCTATCTTCAACTACGAGTCCTAAATTTCTATTTTCGGGAGGAAGTATGAAATTTTTACTTGAAACCAGCTTTTCATTTATTCTTACTTCACCTTCAGACGGTTCCTCCAATCCTGCAATAATTCTTAATAAAGTTGTTTTGCCTATGCCTGAAGAACCAATAATTGATGAGATTTCACCATCTTTTAATGAGAAACTAAAATCTGTAATTGTAAAAATTTCATCATCATAAGAGTGAGATAAATCACTTATTTCGAGTATTGTTCTCATTTCTTATCTTCCAGTCTAGATGCCCTAATCATCTTTGTTAAAAAGAAAATAGGTATTAATCCTATTAATATTATAGCTGTTGCTGGAGCAGCCGCCTCAATCATTCTTTCCTCGGAGGCGTAAATATATGTTGAAACTGCTAAAGTTTCAAAATTAAAAGGCCTCAAAATTAATGTTGCTGGTAATTCCTTTACAACTTCAGATGTTACTAAAAGAATGCTAGTAAAAAAACTAGTCTTTAAAAGAGGAAAGTGAACTCTATAAAGTAGATTCAAGCCCTTTGATTTTAAAATACGAGCAGTATCATCAACTGTTTGGCTTATTTTTTGATAACCAGCTTCATAGGTAGAGTTTGCTAAAGCATAAGACCTGATGATGTAAGCAAAGATCAAACCAAATATACTCCCGGTAAGAAAATATCCCTCAAAGGAATTCAATATATTGTTGTCTAAAAATACAAATAATTGAACAATTCCTACCGCGAGAATTAGTCCCGGTACTGCATATCCAATATTTAAAAAGGGATTAGTTACTTTAACGATTGAGCTATTTTGATATCTTATTGAAAAATTAATTAGCATTGCGATGAAGGTGCAAAGTATTGCAGAAAATACCGATAACGAAATTGTGTTAAAGGATATTCTAAAAAAATGTTTTTCAAAAAAACCTGAATTAAATCTTAATGACCAATTCAAAATTTCAAGTATTGGCAAAACAAATCCAATAAATATTGGTATAAAACATATAAGAAAACATAAGAAAGATTGTTGAGATGATAGTTTTTTTATTGGCATAGGCTTGAAATTTGATGAAATCGTTGAAAAACTGGCGTTTCTTCTAGATGTTCTTTCTATGACTAAACAAAAAGTTACAAAAATTAAGAGCACTGATGCTAATTGCATAGCAGTAGTCAAATCATACATTCCATACCAAGTCCTAAAAATACCTGTTGTAAATGTTGAAACAGCAAAGTGGTCCACTGCACCAAAGTCAGATAAGGTTTCCATAGCAACTATCATGGTGCCCGCAATTAAAGCAGGTCTTACAATTGGAAGAGCTAATTTCAAAAAAATTAATTTTTGAGATAAGCCTAATGTTCTTCCAACTTCAAACATAGATCTTGATTGATTCAGAAAAGCAGTACGACAAATCAAATAAACGTATGGATAAAGCGTAAATGAAAAAACTAAAATTGCTCCATAAATATTTCTGATATTGGGAAAAAACGACTCGCTTTTTTGCAAATTAAAGATCGATCCTACAATTTCATTCAATGTTCCATATGAATCGAATAAACCCGTAAATGTGTAAGCTAAAATATATGGTGGTATTGCTAACGGCAAGATAAGGCCCCATTCAAAAAAACGTCTGCCTATAAAGTGATAATTTGTGACAATCCAAGCTGTTACAGAACCAATGATTATCACAAGAAATGAAACCCCTGATACTAAAATAAGCGAATTCACAATATAGTCAGTTAGAACATAATTATAAATATGCTCCCAGTTTTCGGAGTAGTCTCTAAAGAGACTAAATAGAATTATAAGTATTGGAGAAAAAAATAGTAGAAGAATCAAAATTGGCAAAACATGCCAAATAGTTAAAATTTTAAAAAACTGCACTTTGAATTACTGAGTTTAGATAAAAAGGCAGATTATCATAATATGGTTATTTCCAGCCAGCCCTATCCATAAGTTTTAATGCCTCTGAATTAAATTTACCATATTCTGAAACTAAGATTTCGTCCTCTATAAAATCCAAGCCTGAGCTTGCTATATCAGGATGAGGCAGTACATTTTCTAAGATAGGATATTCAAATGAATTATTTACCATGCTTGCTTGCATTTTTCTTGATAGCAAAAACTCTATGAATCTGTTCGCGTTATCAACATTTTTTGCATTTTTTAAGACGCCTAATCCACTTATATTAATATGCACTCCTCTATCATTTTGATTTGGAAAAAACATTTTTACCTTCCGAGCTGCTTTTTGTTGATCCTCGCCTGCTTTTCCAGATAGCATATATCCATAGTAGTAGCTATTAGCTATTGCAATATCTGCTATTCCACTAGCTACTGCCATTATCTGAGATCTGTCATTGCCTTGTGGCTTTCTTGCAAAATTTGATACGAGTCCTTTTGCCCATAACTCTGTTTCACCAATGCCATGAGTTGAAATTAACGATGCTACTAAAGATTGGTTGTAGATGTTATTAGAACTTCTTATAACAACTCTATTGCTCCATTTTTTATCTGCAAGATTCTCATAACGAATATCTTTAATTTCTTCATTTGATACATTATCTGGATTATAAAAAATTACTCGTGCTCTTTTAGCAATTGCAATCCATTCATTATTAGGGCCCCGATAGTTTTTAGGCACTATTGATAAAGCCTTTGAAGATGAGATGCTTTGAAAATATCCTTCTTTTTGAATTTTCCATAAGTTGCCTGCATCAACAGTAAAAAAAATATCAGCAGGAGAATTTGCCCCCTCAGACTTTAATCTTTCAAGCAAAGCACTTCCATTACCTAAAATAACATTGATTTTGATCCCAGTCTCTTTCCGAAAATATTCGTACAGCTGATCATCGGAGTCATAATGTCTTGATGTATATATATTTACTTCATTAGCAACAGACAATGAACTTGCAACCACTAAAATTAATGAAAAAATGGATTTAAGCATTCAAGACCTCTTATATTTTTTATTGAGAATGATTCTCATTTGGATTATATAGAAAGAAAATTTCTTTTCAAATTATTGGCAATTTTATAACTTGCCAGCCTTTTTCAATAGAAATTTTCTCAAGTTTTGCATCGGGATTTACAGCTTTTGGGAATTCAACAGCCTCCAACAAAGGCAAGTCATTTATAGAATCTGAATAAAAAGTTACACCTTTAAAATTTTTATATTGATTATCTTTTATCCAAGAATGTACTAGTTTCAACTTGCCTTCTCCCAAAGCGGATGGAGAGATAAACTTGCCTGTGCATTTATTGTCTTTGAATTCTACTTTTGTAGCTATAACATTTTTGATTTCTAATCTTTTAGCTATTGGCTTTACAATGAGTTCATTTGTTGCGCTTGCAAGCAATATTTTGTTTCCATTTTCACAATGTTCATGCAATAGTTTTAAAGCAAATATATTTATCATTGGTTCAATTATTTTTTCTACAAAGGGATGAATTACTTCATTAATCTCATTTTGCGTCATGCCTATGTATGGCTTTAGAGCAAAATTCGTATATTGATTAAAATCTAGTTGTCCCTGCTGATAATCTAGAATAAATTCATCATTTTTTAACTTTGCATTTTTATCAAGGAGATTAATATCTATCAGGTAATTAATCATCGAATAATCAGAATCTCCGTTTAGAATGGTATTATCTAAATCAAAAATAGCTAGGTCAGGCTTGCTCATAAGGGGTTAATCTAACATGAATGACAAACGTTACAGAAAAAATGTTGGCTTAATTGTATTAAATAAAAATAATCAATTGTTGATTTGCAAAAGAAAGGATAAAAGCGCTTGGCAATTTCCTCAAGGTGGTATCGATGCGGGTGAGAAAAACTTAGATGCAGCTTATCGAGAACTGTTCGAGGAGGTTGGAATTAATAAGCATCAAGTAAAAGTTGTAGCAAGAAGTAATCATTGGTATTACTACGATATACCAAGAGGATATAAACCAAGACCTAAAAGTTTAAAGAATTTTAGTGGTCAAAAGCAAAAATGGTATTTACTCAAAGCTAAAGATGAGCTCAAAATAAATCTTTCAAATCAAATCCCTCAAGAATTTATAGACTTTGAATGGTCTTCATACTGGTTTGCTTTAACAAATGTTGTTACATTTAAACGAGAAGTTTATAGAAATGTATTAATTGAATTTCTTCCAAAATATATAAGCCTATATGATAATTGAAATTCTCATTTATCTATCTTTAGGGACATTTACTGGCCTTCTAGCCGGCATGTTTGGTATTGGTGGAGGCAGTATATTGGTTCCATCACTAATTTTTATTTTTTATGGCATGGGATTTGAGAGCTCCATAATATTTCTAATGGCAATTGGAACATCGCTTGCAAGTATATTTTTCTCAGCCATTTCATCAGCACTTTCCCATCATAAAAAAAGAAGTGTTGAGTGGTCTCTAGTGGCCCCTTTGTCCATGGGAATGATTTTAGGTGCTTTTATTGGTGCAAGGTATGCAGCGACCCTCACAAATGAAAATTTAAAATGGATCATTACCATTTTTTTAATTGTAATTGGCATAGAAATGATTTTTAACTTCACGAAGTTTCTTGCTAAAAAAAATAAAAAGCTTATTGATTTATCCAAATCTATTACTCCAATTCATGGGTCTTGGATAGGATTTTTATCTTCTATAATTGGAATTGGGGGAGGATCATTTACCACGCCACTAATGATCGCTGGAGGCTACAATATTAGAACTGGAATTGGCACAGCGGCTGCTTGTGGACTTCCAATAGCTCTCGCAGGAGCTATTGGATACATGTATTTTGGAAAATCGACAGAGGCAATTCTTCCGCCAGGCGCTTTTGGTTATGTTTTTTGGCCAGCGGTTATCTCAATTTCTTTTGCGAGCTTATTAACTGCTAGAATTGGGGCAAATATAAGTCACTCTATTTCTGAGAAAAATCTTAAAATGTCATTTGGCATGTTTTTAATTTTGGTTGGTATTTTGGTAATAACAAATTGATCATTGAACTTTCAGATTTCTTCAATAACCCAAGTTTAATTGAGATTGGCTGGTTTAGAATTCAATATTATGCTGTGACATGGATCCTTTCAGCAATATTAATCTTTCAATATTTAAAAAATCACCAAATCATTAGAGAATTGCAGCTCTCTTCCGATCAGGTGAATGATATTGTGTTTTTGTATGGGTTAATATTTGGTGCCATGGTCGGCGGAAGATTTGGCTATATGTTTTTCTATGGCTTGGATCAATTAGCAGCAAATCCACTTAGTTTATTTTTTATATGGGAAGGCGGCTTAAGCTTTCATGGAGGTTTGATTGGAGTGATTTTGAGTTTGTATGTCTATTGCTATAAATATAAGATTTCTTTTCTTAGACTTGCAGATTCTATCTGTATTGCCATGCCAATTGGTCTTGGTTTGGTCAGAATTGGAAACTTTATGAACGGAGAGCTATTTGGTAGACCTACTGACGGAACTTGGGGATTTATTTTTCCGACAGATCCATATGGCTTTACACGACATCCATCGCAACTCTATGAAGCATTTTTTGAGGGTTTAGTTCTATTTATTTTACTTATGTTTGTTGATGCTAAAAACAATAAGCAAGGGATTATCAGTGGAACCTTTTTGCTTGCTTATGGCGCAATAAGATTTTTTGTAGAATACTTTAGGCAACCTGATTCTCACATGGGTTTTGTTGCATTACAATTAAGCATGGGTCAACTTCTTAGCATCCCCATGGTAATTATTGGACTCTTACTTTTAATTAAATCTTTAAAGAAAAATGAAGCAATATCTTGACCTATTAGACAACATTCTTAAAAACGGTGAAGATCGTGGAGATAGGACTGGAACGGGTGTAATTTCCTCTTTCGGCCACCAAATCCGTTTTGATCTTAAAGACGGATTTCCTGCAGTTACGACTAAATCACTTGCATGGAAAGGTGTTGTATCTGAATTATTATGGTTTCTTGAAGGATCTGATGATGAAAGAAGATTAGCTGAAATTAGATTTGAAAAAGACAGATCTGAACTAACTGACTTAACTAAATTCTCTACTATTTGGACCGACAATGCCGACAATCAAGGTATTGAGCTTGGTTATGAAAATAATGAGATTACAAAAAAACTTGGGCCAGTATATGGAGTCCAATGGAGAGATTGGGGTGGCGTGGATCAAATTAAAAAGCTGCTTAAAGATATTAAATCTAATCCAAACGGAAGAAGGCATATTTTAAGTGCTTGGAATGTCGAGCAACTTGACTCTATGGCATTGCCTCCATGTCATGTTTTGTCTCAATTCTATGTTTCAAAAAGCGGTCGCTTATCATGTCAAATGTATCAAAGGAGCGCGGACATGTTTTTAGGAGTTCCTTTTAATATTGCTAGCTATGCATTACTGCAGTCAATTTTGGCAAATATCTTAAATCTGCTTCCTGGAGAATTTATCCATACATTTGGTGATGCACATATTTATAAAAATAGTTTAGAGCAAGTTAAAGAACAACTCACAAGGATACCTAAAAAACTTCCAAAGCTAATAATGCCTCAGCTGGAGTCGATTGATGATCTAAAAAATTGCTCAGTAAGTGATTTTATTTTAGATGGATATAAATCTCACCCAGCATTAAAAGCAAAAATGGCGATATAGATAAAATGATAATTTCACATTTAGTCGCATTGTCTAATAACTATGTAATAGGTGTGAACAATGACTTGCCATGGAAATTAAAGGAAGATCTTAGACACTTCAGCGCTTATACCCAAAACAAAGCCATTGTAATGGGTAGGAAAACGTTCGAATCAATTGGAAGACCTCTTCCAAATAGGAAAAATATTGTAATATCATCAACCCTCTCATCAACAAATGAAATTCAAATAGTAAATTCTCTAGAGCAAGCAATATCCGTAGCAACTGATTGGAATAAAGAAAATAACTTAGTGGAAGAGGTTGTGCTAATTGGAGGTGGATATATTTTTAAAGAGAGCATTAGTTTAGTTAACAAGTTAGTTCTCACCAGGGTTAATTGTGATATTGATGGAGATGTATTTTACCCCCGCCTTGATTTTACAGAATGGTCGATAACTTCAAGTGAGTCTTTTAAAAAGGATGAAGAAAACGAGTATGATTTTTTGGTTGAAACCTATGTTAAAAATTAAGAGGTTGTTTCTTTTGCCTTGGATTGTTGAATAAACTCTCTTCTTAAAGCAAGATTTTTCACTCTAATCTCTTCATTTTCAGCATATTTAATCCAAGAATTAGCTGTCTTTTTAATACGTTTATCTTCATCACGGGCTGCAGCTCTGAACTGTTTTTTAGCTTCATCAAAATTTTCTATTTCGAAATGAGCTTGTCCAAGGACTAATTGGGCTTGTGATTTACTTTTAACTTTACCTTTTTTTAAGCCGGCTTCAATTGCTCTTATTGAATCTTCTATTCTATCCTCGAATAGATAAAGGTTACCTAACAATATATAGGTATCGCCCTCTTTAGACATTTTTGCTGCTTGCTCTAGAACTGGTATTGCTTTATCAATCTCTTGAGCCATTCTCCAAGAGTCAGCTAAAAGTTTAAGATTTTTTTCAGTATCTTTTACAACAGGTACTGTTGTTTCTTCACCAGTTTTTTCATCCTTAATCACAACTTTTTTATTTTGACCAGCCACAAGAACCTGTGCAGCCCAGTAGGGATTTTTGCTCAGAAGAAGTAATTGGGCCAAAGCAAGATACTCACCCTCTTTATCAAGTAGATCTTTACTAAAGGCGGCTTTAAGAGTGATCATATAATCCTCTTCTCTATCCATTTGCTGATAAGTTCCGCCTAACTGCAAAAAATAAATCTTTTTTGGATAATAATTTACTAGGATTTCATAAATTACCAATTGCTGCTCTAGTGCAAATGAAGCACTGATTACTTTTCTATCTTTTAACTCATTAAAGCAAGCCGCTAAAAGCACATACCAATTTTCTTTTGGACGATAGCCTTCTTCTTCAGCGAGTCTTATAGCCTCTTCCATAGATGAGCGAGCTCTTACATAATCTTCTTTTTGGAAATATGCAGAGGCAAGAAGATAATACGATTGAGCGGTTACCTTTTCTACCTCATCCATCCATTGAAGAATGAGACGAATTCCTTTATCCCAGTTTGCCTTTACAAGATTTAATTGTGCGAGAGTAAGCAAGGATGCGGTTCGAAGAGGTATAGTTGCTTCTGGCTCTTTTAATAATTGCTCATAAGAATACATTGCTTGATCATAATCCTCTTCACTAAAATATATATAACCCCAGTAATTCCACATTACAGATCGGTCATAACTTTTTAAATCGGCTCGCTCATTCAAAAGCTCTGTTAAGATTCTTTTTGCCTCATTCCAGTCAGGATCATCTTCTTCTTTTTCAATAAACTTACCTTCATTTTCTGGATCTGGGACTTTAACAACTTTTTGTCTTTCAAGTGCCTCAACGACTTTGACAACTTTTTTTGCGGTCTTGGATGTAAGCACTCTAGCTTTTTTATATGTTCTTTTTTCTGAATTATTAGCTCCATCTGAATTACTCTGGGCAAATAATGAATTTGAGCTAAAAGTAAAGGCAGAAACTAATAATAGAGATAGAAAGCTTCTAAAGAAATTTTTCATTAACTCTCCTCTAGAATAAAAGTAAATTTATGAGGAACCTCCTCTACTCTTACAGCTTTGCCATCAACAATTTTTGGCTTATATTTGAGTTTCAATGCTGCTCGTGATGCCGCTGAATTAAATATAGAACATTGTCTATAAACTGTTTCAGGATTAGTCGGATCGCCACACATGCCCTCTAAGGGCACTGCATTTTCAACCGTTCCTGTTTCAGTAATTGTGAATGCAACAACTGCATATCCCATGATACCTCTCTCTTGAGCCCTTCTAGGATATATAGGAGTAACTTTAAATAATGGAATATATTCGCCATCTCTAAAAAATGATCCGCCACCAGCAAAATTAGCTTTTGGTTTTGGCAGACTAACATCAACACCAGCAAGAGGTGCCAAATCCAATTCAGGCTGCGCAATGTCTTCTGGTTGTTGATCAGGCTCTTCGGGTTTTTCAACATTATCAAATAACGTATCAATATCCCTATCTGGCATTATCACATCTCCTAATTTTCTGGAGTTATCCGTAGGAACACTGTTATCACCCAAAGAGATCAAAGCGACCATTAGAAAAAATAATCCAAGAGTTATTAGAGCTGCAAAACCAGATCCGGCAAGATACTTATTGTAATTAAATGCTTTGAAATATAGCTCTATTAATGGTCCAAATGCCTTTGCCATGGTTTGCGAAAAGATGCCTAAGCTATTATTAGCGGTATTCAAATTGATTCTCTAATTAGGTTCAGAAGCAAGAGATATATTATAAACGCCAGCCTCTCTCGAACCATCCATTACTTTAATTATTGTATCGGCCATGGCTTTTTCATCAGCTTGGATGACAACTGATCCCTGAGGATTATCGGCTAATAACTTTACGACATTAGCTTTCACCTGTCTTGCATCAATTCTTCTGCCATCCATCCAAATCTCTCCAGAAGCACCAATAGCAATTAAAATTGCAGCATTTTCTTGTGTTTCTGAAGTATCAGATTCTGGTCTATTAATTTCAAGTCCAGGCTCTTTTATGAAATTAGCTGTCACAATAAAGAAAATGAGCATTATGAAAACAACATCAAGCATTGGTGTCATATTAATTTCTGCTTCTTCTTCTTGAACAGCACTTGATATAGCGTTTCTTCTCAAAATATTCTCCTTTTAACTTTTTATTATTTCTTTTATTAAACCTTCTTCTCTATTTCTAGCAGCGTTCAAATAAATGGTAGCAAAAACTCCTGATAACGCAGTAGTCATTCCTGCCATTGTTGGAAGGGTTGCCTTTGAAACTCCTCCAGCCATTGATCTAGCATCACCACCTCCGGTAAAAGCCATTACCTGAAAGACTTCTATCATCCCTGTTACAGTGCCCAACAATCCAAAAAGAGGCGCAAGTGCGACACAGGTATTTATAAGCGACAAGTTTCTATTGACCGCTCCTTTTGCCTGAGACATTAATTTATCTTTAATCTGCTCAGCCCTCCATGATGAGTGATCGGTAACTAAATCCCATTCAGATTTTAGCTCGCCCATATAATCTTTATGGCCTGCATTAAAATACCAAATTCTTTCAAGAATAATTGCCCACATAAATGCCGCAAGGATTGCGATCAACCAAAGAACACTTCCTCCAGCAGACATAAAATCCCTGAGAGTGTTAAAGGCTTCAGTTATCGCGTAAAACATTATCCCATTAATTTGAATCAGAATGTTCTGCCACTATTCCTGTACTTTGTTCTTCTAGAACATTAATTATTCCCCTTGCAGATGAATTAGCAAAAGAATGTAAAAGCGTTGTTGGGATAGCAACTACAAGACCTAAAACAGTTGTGACAAGAGCTTGTGAAATACCTCCTGCCATAATTTTTGGATCTCCAGTACCAAATAATGTAATTTGCTGGAAGGTAACAATCATACCCGTAACAGTTCCTAACAATCCAGCAAGTGGAGCAACAACAGAGATGATTTTAACAACAGGAATGCCTCTCTCAATGGCGGGTCTTTCTGCCATAATTGCCTCGGCAAGTTTTAACTCTAATGTTTCTATATCTTTGCCCATGTGCTCTTCGCCAACAGCTAAGACTCTTCCTAATGGATTGTTTTGATCATGAGACTTTGATTTTGCTTGTTTTTTAACAGCTTTACCCATGTTATACAAAGTAAATAGTTTCCAAAAAGCTACGCCGATACCAAACAAACCAACAATTATAATGATGTAACCAACCTCTCGACCTTGGTTAACTCTTTCCAATAGACTTGGATTTTGAATTAGGTTTGCAAGCAAGCTCCCCCCAACTGGACCAGTTGGATCAACTCCAAACTTAACTACATCACCTGGATCAGCGTTAGATAGTTTTTTTGCTGAGCTTACATACCTGCCTTCAGGCTGTTTACCTAAAAATGCATATTGTCCTTTACTACCAATATATTCTAGATATTGACCATCGCAAATAGCATTATAAAGTCCAACTCTAGTCACTGTGCAATTTTCAGATTCACCATCAAGATTGATTACATTTGTATTAAAGCTAACAACTTCTGAGCCAGCTACCATTTCTCTTTGCAATTCATACCATAAGCCCTCAAGCTCTCTGATTGTTGGAAGTTCTGTAGCACTCGACATTTTTGCAGATAGATCATTTAAAAATGTTTCTCTTTCTCTTCCATACTGAGCCGAGGTGAGAGAATCAGCAAATAAAGAGCTGGCTTCACCTGCTGAACTTTGCAAATGACCAAAAAGCTCCACCAATGAGCCCAACTCTTTTTTATAAGCTGCTTCCTTTACAACTAAAATAGCATCATTTTTCTTATACTCAGCTTCAAGTTGATCAGCAATCCTTTCTTGTCTTGCTAATTCTCTTTTTTCTGCGGCTAGCTTTGCAGCTTGCTGATTTTTATTGACTAAAAACTCAGCCTCACGTTGAGTATTTACGTTTTGTTCAGATGTTCTGCCTTGCTCAACTAACTGAAGCAAGCCTTGAATTGTTGTTGGCTCACCATCGGAATCTTCCTGAGAGCCTATGTCAAACGAAAAAATAAGAGCGCAAGCAAGAAGAAAGTTATTTAAATTTTTCATAGCGCGTCTCCTCTATATACTACAGGGAGCATCATAATATCCATGGGTGCTAATTTCTGCGCCATTCTAATTCCATCTCTCACAGTTACCCTGTAACTTCCAGATAGCTCTTCCCATGTACCCGTTTCATTATCGTAATATCCTGTCTTTCTCTCGTCCTTAGACTGAAAAAACATGCCTAATCTTCCTACCCTTAGTATATTAACCACAACTTCTTGGCCGTCTAAAACAATGGTCTCATCATAAGCATCAAGCTTTCTGCCGTATTCAGCTTCAATGTTGTAAGCCTCCAAAATTTGTCTAACCTGCTCTGAGGCAGTAACTTTTGGGTTTGATAAAGATGCTCTAACAAGATCAAGCCTTTGCCTTCTTTCTTCAATGTGAAACGGTGTGTCAAGATTGACATATTTCTCAAGCCCTTCAAGCATCCTTTGTGCAAGAGGCGGAATCTGTCTTTGCATAACAACAACTTGAACCAACTGCTCATCATATTTATCCATTAAATCAAGTTGAGCTTGGATTTGGATTCTTTTTTGTGCGTTATATAATTTTAATCCCTCAACTTGTTTTGAGACAACTTTAAACTCATTGATTAATTTATCAGTATCTGATTCTGTGGCATCTATTTTTGCTTGAGATTTAGCTGAAAGCTCAGTGTTATCTCTACCAACTTCTAATACAAGCTCCATCTCTGATGCCACAACAAATGTTGACAACATAGTAAGAGCTACTAGGCTTTTTTTTAACATATTTTTCCCCTTTGAAAAATGGTCCACTAGTCTAACAGCGAAGCGAAATTATTCAAACTTTTATAATAATGAAATTGTAACCAATTTTGCATAAAATGGTGACACTAACATGCAACTTATTTTTTATAGTATTAAAGCATTTTTTCAAGAATTCTTTAAAAAGTTAATGCTTAGAATATCCTTGGTATAAGTTTTGGGGTATCTTTTTGATAATCTTGATAATCCTTAAGATGGCCCCACTTTTTATGCCCCCTGAGCTCAAGCAATCTTACGCCACTAACATATACTAAAAGTAAGTAAGAGAAGATAGGTGAGAAAATTGCAAGATAATTCATGCCTTCAAAAGTAGATATACCCATTACTGTTATACCAGTCCAAAGGGTAATTTCACCGAAGTAATTGGGATGTCTAGATCTCGCCCAAAGTCCTTCATTGATGAAAGAGTCTTTGTTTTTTGAAATTGATCGAAATGCAGATTTTTGATTATCAGCTATTACCTCAATTGCAAAACCAAATACAAACATAAGAAGTCCTACTATAAATACAATATTTATGGGAACACCTGATGGATTTGCAATAGCTATTAGAGCTGCAGATGAACATATAAAAACCCACATGCCTTGCAGTGTCCATGTCATAAAAAATTGTGAAAAAGATGTTTTTATCGAATCAAATCTTCCATCTTTTTTATCTTTGTAGATTCTCATAAATAGAAATGAGCCCAATCTAATAGCCCATATGATTATAGCTAAGCCAACGAGTATGCTGCCAAGTCTAAGATTTTGAAAACTGCCTGAGGCATACAAAGCAAATAAAATAGTTCCAATGTAAGTTAAGCTACCTGTAAGGTCATAAAACTTTTCCGTTTTTAAAAGAAAAGCAGGAATATAGGCTATCCACTGAATAACAAAGGTCATAACTAGGATCTGACCAACTAAGTTTGCACCCTCAAAATCGATACTATTAAAAGAAATTATCCCAGCATAGAGCTTTGTAAAAATATAAACTCCAGCAGCTATTGCTAAATTGATTAAGTGTTTCACGATGCCTCCCATCCACATGTTCGTTCAGCGTTTTGTATGACAAGCCAGTCCATAAGCGGTTTATAATAGTTTAACATTGCTTTACCACTTAATTCTCTGGTTCCAGTCATCGCTTCGAGAGCGGTTTGCCATTCTTTACTTTGTCCTAGAGCTAGCATGGCTCTTAATTTCTTTCCAGCAATCTCATTATCGTATATTGAACATTCATGAAGTGGTCCATCAAATCCCATTTGAATACATAGAGATTCATGAAATTGATATTGAAGAATCTTTGCTAGGTAATATCTAGTATAAGGTGTATTGCCTGGAATATGATATTTTGCACCAGGGTCAAATGCATCCAAATCACGATCTCGTGGAGCCTCAATGCCTTGATAAAATTTTCTTAACTCCCACCAAGAGTCATTTAATTCATCTGGGCTAGTTTCACCCTTAAAGACTTTTGCCCTCCATTTATCTAACATTAAAGTCCATGGCACAGACACTACCCCATCCAAAGCTTGCTGCATCAATAGAGATATTGGATCTGAATTTGCCCTTGCAGCCTCCTCCGCTGAAATCAATCCAATCTTTTGGAGATAGTTAGGAGTGATCGACAATGACAATAAGTCTCCTACTGCCTCATGAAAACCATCGTTGGCTCCTCTTTGAAAAATATTAGGAAGATCGCTATAAGCTTGATAATAAAAAATATGGCCAAGCTCATGATGTATTACTGAAAAGTCTTCGGCATTTTTCTCAATACACATTTTAATTCTTAAATCATCTATATCAGAATCTATATCCCAAGCAGATGCATGACATACAACATTTCTATCTTGTGGCTTTACGAACAATGATCTTTCCCAGAAGCTATTTGATAATGGCTCAAATCCAAGGGATATAAAAAATTTTTCAGCAATTTTTACCATTTCAACTTCATCTATATCATTTTCGATAAGTATATTGGTTAAATTTATTTCTGAGCTGGGTTGATCACTGTCTGGCGTATAAACCAAATCATAAATATTTGCCCATGACTGTCCCCACATATTGCCCAATACATGCGCAGGCAAATTACCACTTCTAGAAACAATATTTTCACCATAAAAATTAGATAGTTCATCTCTTACATGGCAATGCAGAGCATCATAAAGAGGCTTTAGTTCATCCCATACTCTGTCAGTTTCATCTAAAAAATCTTCTGCTGGCATATCATACTTGCTAAACCATAGATCCGTTAGGCCGTCATAACCTAAATCATTTGCTCCTTGATTGCCTATTTCGACCATTCTTAAGTACATGTCTTTCATAGGCTTGCCAATATTCCTCCATCCTTCCCACGCCTTCAAAAGCTCCTCAGGATCTCTTGAATTATCAATAATGTTCTCAAATGCCTCTAAGTCATAACAATCATCAACAGCAAAACAATGCTCTCCAGTTCCATACATAGCATCTAATTCTGCGCTAATTGACGATATTTCCCCAGCCAGTGCTTCATTCAAGGGAGATGGCATCACAAATGAGCTTTTTATAAGATTAAGTTTTCTTCGATTTTCTTCTGAAACTTCAACCTCATCAAAAGAAGAAGCCTGCCGAGCTCTCTCTAATGCAAGTAATTGATATCTTTTGCCGTAGTCTGCAACTACTTTCTGAGAATCATAAGTGATAAAATTTGCGCCAATCCAATAGGCAGAGCTTACAATAGGACCTAGAGTTTTATCTTCAAGCTCAACTCTTTGGAGAAATGCCGCTGCATCAGATTCGGTAAGAGCATTTGGTTTTTCGCTTGAACAAGAGGAAAGAAATAAAATAAAGATGAAAATAGTAGATAATGAAAATTTATACATAAAATCCCTTTAGATAATAGAAGAAAGTAAATCACAATATGAAAATATCAACAAGCCAATTTAAGAACGGTTTAAAAATCATTATTAATGGTCAGCCGTGTTCAATTCTTGAGCATGAGTTTCATAAACCAGGTAAGGGGCAAGCAGTAATGAGGGTAAAATTTAGAAACTTGATTACTGGCAAAGTAATAGATAAAACATATAAATCAGGTGAATCTGTGGAGGAGGCAGATGTAATGACAACTGAGATGAGCTATCTTTATTCAGATGGAGAACAATGGCATTTTATGAATTCTGCTAATTTTGAACAAATTGCAATCAATGGAAACATTGTAAGTGATGCAAAAAAATGGATCATTGGTCAGGAAAATTGCGAAGTGATGGTTTGGAATGATGAACCCATATCAGTTGAGGCACCACCATTTGTTGAATTAAAAATTATAAAGTCGGATCCTGGTGTAAGAGGTGATACTGTCTCTGGAGCAACAAAGCCTGCAGAACTTGAAACTGGTGTAACGATTCAAGTGCCCTTATTTGTTGAAGAAGGAGAAAAAATTAAGGTGGATACAAGATCTGGAGAATATTCGGGGCGCGCATAGACTTTGTATAATCAAATTTCAGCTTCGCTTAATGATTTTATTGATAATGAACTTTCTCTTGATTCAGTTCAAAAAAAGACGTTATTAAAAAAACAAAGATTAACTCTTTCAGATTCTCTAAAAAAAGGTCACTGGACTTCTAACCTGTGTTTAATTGCATCTAATCTTGCAAAAAAAAATCCTCAAGATATAGCCTCAGCACTAATACCTGTTCTTGAAGCAAAATCTGAAATTGAAAAAGTAGAATTAGCAGGACCTGGTTTTGTAAATATATTTTTAACTCGAAAAGCATTTTTAAATCAACTTGATAATGCTCATAATGATCCTAGTTATTTTCTGAAATCTTCAAATGAATCCAAAGAAAAAATACAGATAGAGTTTGTTTCAGCAAATCCAACTGGTCCATTGCATGTGGGTCACGGCAGAGGTGCTGCTTATGGAGACGCTATTGGGCGAATCTTAGAGCGGCTGGGCCATGAAGTATCTAGAGAATACTATGTTAATGATGCAGGCAGGCAGATCGACATTCTAGCCTGTAGTATTTTTTTAAGAAAGTTTGAATGCTTTGACAAAAGTAAATTTCCTGAATCAGCATATAAAGGATCGTATGTTTTAGAAATAGCTGATGCAATAGAACTACATATTGCTATGACTAAATCTGAAAAAGAATCCCTGATAGATAATCTTCCAAATGATCATGAAGAAAGAATAGATGCTCTGATTGAGCGTATAAAAATAAATTATCCAAAGGCCTGGTCATCAATAAGGGACTTTGGCCTTAGCTATGTAATTAGATCTATCAGAGAGGATTTAACAAAATTTAAAGTGATATTTAATAATTGGTTTTTTGAATCATCACTCGGAGAACTTTCAGATAAAAAATCGGAAATTTCAAAAGCACTGGCAAAAGTACAAAAAGATCATGCATATGAAAAGAATGGAGCTATTTGGTTAGAGTCCTCAAAATTTGGGGATGATAAAGATCGAGTAATTATTCGTGAAGATGGCAGAGGAACATATCTATCTGCTGATTTGGCATATCACAGAAATAAGTTAGATAGGGGCTTTGATACCATAATAAATGTTTGGGGAGCAGATCATCATGGTTACATAAAGAGGATAGAGGCAACCATTGAAGCCATGGGTTATAGCAAGAAACAAATGCAGGTTCAGCTTGTTCAATTTGCCAACCTTCTTGAAAATGGATCTAAAGTAAAAATGTCAACCAGAAGTGGAAATTTCTATACTTTGAAGCAACTAATTGATGATATAGGCCCTGATGCATCGAGGTTTTACTACTTGTCCAAACAAGCAGATCAACATTTAGATTTTGATATTGGAATTGCTAGATCTAATTCTAAAGATAATCTTTATTATTATATTCAATATGCACATGCGAGAATTAGCTCTGTAGAAAAAAAATTTCTTGAATTGAGTCGGCCTTTACCAAAGAAATTTAATGATGTTAATTTTGAAGATTGTGATGAACTGCTTCAAATGGCTTTAAGTGCTCAATTTGTTATTAAAAGTTCAGGAGAGAGCTTGCAGCCGCATCTTATTATTTACTATCTTAGGGATATTGCACAAAATTTTCATCAATTTTATAACAACGTAAACATCCTCAATGCAGATGAAAAACATAAAAATAACATTATGCGCACTCTTATGATAGTAAAGTCTGTAATAGCTTCTTCTTTGCACCTATTGGGTGTTGAGCCTCTAGAAAATATGTAATTAATGTGAAAGATTACGCAAATAAACATCCTATAAATAAATCAAAGACAAGAAGAGTTAAGACTTCTTTGCGCGCAAAGAGAAAGATGAATCAACCACTCCAAATAAAACATTTAATAATTATTGCTGCTACGAGTGCAATGGTCTTATTTGCATCAAATTTAATATTGCAGACTGATGTTGTAAATATTAGAAGCACCGTTAATAATCCAAAAATTGAATTTTTATATCCTGTAGAGTTAGCCAAAGATACCATGCTCATTGAGCTTGAGGGAATTGTGGTTGAGGAGGACTGTGAATATTTAATTCAAATAGAATCATATGGTAGAAGAGTGTATGCACAGGAGCAACTAACCTTTTTATTATCGCTAGGCATGGAATCCTATGTTGAAAAAACATTTAGCTCGAAGCAACCTGAGAAACCCTTGTTTAGAGTAATGTCTGGACCTTATCTAAATAAATCTGAAGTTAATAATGCTCGAGAGCTACTTATTAAAAATAATAGGAAGCCTCTTATCTATAAAAAATGCACAAAGAACTAAAAGACAGATTTACAGACATCTCTCAAAAAATCCAAGCTGCTTGTTTGGAAGCTCAGAGATTAGAAAAAGACGTGAAATTAATTGCGGTTTCGAAATTGCAATCCATTGAGGTTATTAAAGAAGCATACTCACTGGGAATAAATCATTTTGGTGAAAACTATGCGCAGGAGCTTGATAAAAAAGTTTTAGCAACTCCAAAAGATATAATTTGGCATTTTATTGGGCCAATTCAATCTAACAAAGTTAAGCTTATTGCCAAGCATGCTCATTGGATCCACTCATTGGAAAGAGAGAAGATTGCAAAAAAACTAAATGATGCATTAGAAAAAGAAAGACGAAAAATTCAAGTATTAATTCAAGTTAATATTGATCAAGAGGAATCTAAATCAGGTATCAACTCTAATAATGTTATTGATTTTGCAAGTCATATAGATGTGAATTATCCAAACTTGATTCTTAAGGGACTGATGTTTATGCCAAAGATTAATCAATCTAAAAAAGATAAAATAGATTCAATGAAAAACATAACTGCTCTACAAAATACATTTGTAAATAAGTTTCCGGCATGCAATGTACTATCCTTGGGGACATCAAATGATTTTGAGGAATCAATCCTTGCTGGCTCGACAATGATTAGAATTGGAGAGAGTCTATTGGGTAGAAGGTCATGAATGTTTGTTTTCTTGGATGCGGCAATATTGCGCAAGCAATTATTGACGGATTAATTAGAAGCGGAGTTTCATTATCAAGCATTACTTGCATTGAAAGAAATGAAATAAAAGTTAAGTCTTTAAAAGAAAAAAACTTAAAAGTAATTGAATTAGACAACTTAACTGAAGAAAATTTTGATTTGGTGATTTTGGCTGTTAAACCTAAGGATGCTTTAGCTGCTGAAAAAGAAATATTTAAGCTTGCGCCAAGCTCTAAAATTATAACTGTTGTGGCAGGAATAGAGTTAAATAAATACTCAAATCCTAATTCTATTATCCGATCAATGCCAAATACATCAACTGCTTTTGGCAAGGGGATAACTGCTCTTTATGCAATTGATCAGTTCTCAAAAGAATTCAATCTCGCTAAAGATTTATTTAAAAAAGTAGGTCATGTATTTACCCTCAAAAATGAAGAAGATATGCATGCCTTTACAAGCATTATTGGTAGCGGCCAAGCCTATCTTTTTGAAGCTTTAAGAATATACCTTATGGAGCTAGAAAAAATTGCATCAGATAATAGCGATATTAAGCATATTTTTAAAAACTTTGTGTCCGGACTTGGAGATGCCTTTTCTAATGAGCCTGATTTTGAAACCTTGATAAATAAGATAAAATCTCCAGGAGGAACGACTCAAGCAGGGTTAGAATCTCTTAAAAAAAATGATCTAGAAAGTGTATTTAAAGAAGCTTTTAGAGCAGCAAAAAATAGATCAATTGAAATTAGCAATGAGCAGTAAATACTTTAAAAAAAATGACTAGTGCATCAGCTATATTATTTGGCTTTGCCAGCTATGCTTTTGTACTTTTATCAATATTCAGATTATTTAGAATAAATTACTTTAATCCTATAGTGAAAATTTTTGCCACATATTTGGAACCAATATCAAAAAATATTTTCTTCTTCTTACCACCTCTGATAGCAGCAATTGCTTTTGCATTAGTCCTGAAATTTATTTCTTTTTATTTAGCCTACTCATCAGGATATGAATCATTGTCATTGTTTTATATTGCTGTTATTGATGTTATCAACTCAGGCTTTCGAATTTTATTTTATTGCGTTATTGGCTCGGTGGTTTTAAGTTGGATTGCTCCTGGAAATAATCATCCACTATTGCAAATCGTAGAGGAAATTTCAGCAGGTGTTTTAGACCCTATTAGAAAATTCCTTCCTCCAATGGGAGGTTTAGATTTTACTCCAATAATAGGATTACTTATTTTAAATTTAATCAACTCATCTTTCATACAGATAATTCGTTCTTTATTATGAAAATAAATACAGAGAAAGTTTCTTTTGTTGAGCCCTTAGCTCTTGAGTCTGGAGAGATTTTGCACGGCTTTGATCTAATGACAGAAACATATGGAGAGCTGAATTATGCGAAAGATAATGCTGTTTTAGTTTGTCACGCTTTTTCTGGAAATCATCATGCAGCAGGTAAAAGAGATGGAGAAAAAAAGCCTGGTTGGTGGGATGAATTAATAGGAGACGGCAAGACAATTGATACAAGGAATTATTTTGTTGTCGCTGTAAATAATATTGGTGGTTGTCATGGCTCAACTGGACCAGCCACTCCTAATAATGAATCAAATCAATTCAGTGGTGCAAGTTTTCCAGAGGTGTCAGTGAGTGATTGGGTTAAGACTCAAAAGTTGCTGGCTGATCATTTTAGAATTGATTGTTGGGAGATGGTTGCTGGTGGAAGTTTAGGCGGAATGCAAGCACTTCAATGGGCAATCTCATATCCTAACAGGGTAAAAAAGGCTGCAATAATAGCAGCCTCATCAAAAATTAGTACTCAAAATATTGCATTAAATGAAGTAGCTCGGGAAATAATTAAAAAAGATGAAGATTTTCACAATGGTGATTATTTGTCTAAAGATGTATCTCCTAAAAAAGGTTTGAAGGCTGCAAGAATGCTTGGGCATATAACTTATTTATCTGAATCTAACATGAGTAAAAGGTTTGGAAGGAGGCTACAAGATCCAAAAAATAAAATAGATGCAGATGTAAACTATGAGGTGGAAAATTATCTTCAATATAAAGGTGAGCAATTTGCTAATACCTTTGATGCGAATAGCTATATCTTAATGACTAAAGCTATGGACAGTTTTGATCCAGCTAAAGATTTTGACAATGATTTAATTAAATGTCTTCAAAACATTCAAGCCAAATTACTTGTTATATCTTTTGATTCGGATTGGCTGTTTCCAAAAGAGTATGGGATAGAAATCCAAATGTCTGCAATTAAAGCAGGAATCGATAGCTCATATATAGAACTTGAAGGTGATTACGGTCATGATAGCTTTCTTTTTTATTCCGAACAGTATTCTGTCGCACTTACAAACTTCTTAAAATCTGATGGATAATACCCTTAAACTAATCGTCCTAGACTGGATACCTAGTCAGTCAAAAGTTATAGACTTTGGATGTGGAGATGGTGCTCTTCTTAAAATATTATCTGAGCAAAAGTCCATAATCGGTTATGGAGTAGAGAATGATCCAGATAAGATTAATGCTTGCATTATTAATGGTGTATCAGTGATACAACAAGATATTGATGCTGGGATACACAATTACAAAGGTATGGGTTTTGATGTTGCAGTAATGGCCAGTTCTATTCAATGTTTAAGGAAACCTAGAGATGCAATGAAGAATATCTTAAAGGTTGCAAATGAGTGTGTGATAACTTTACCTAATTTTGGAAATTGGGAACTTAGATTGGGAATATTAAATGGTAAGATGCCCTCCTCAGCTCAACTTCCTGCTAAATGGTATGAGACAAAGAATCTTCATCTTTGTACGATTGCGGATTTTGAAGAATTATGTCGCGAAGAATCTTTCACTATTAAAAAGAATGTCTATTTAAATCGCAAAGGCAAGTCTAGTTGGCTAGCTAATAAACTTCCTAACTTATTCGCTGCTCAAGCGGTCTATTTAATTGGCTAATCAAGCAACCATTGTTGTTGCAACAAATAACCCAGGCAAGCTCAAAGAGTTTAAACTGCTTTTACCAAACTTTAATATAATCTCACAAAGTTCTTTGGGTATAGTGCCTGAAGAGGAACTTGGTGAGACATTCTTTGAAAATAGTCTTCAAAAAGCTCGAGTAGCAAACACTGCTACTGGCAAGACGTCGCTGGGTGATGATTCTGGTTTAATTGTACCCGCCTTAAATAATTTACCAGGACTTCGATCAGCTAGATATGCACATGAGAGCGCAACGGATGATGAAAATAGACAGTATCTAAAAAATGAACTTGAAAAACTGAAGTTAAATCAAGCAAAAGCATACTTTGTTTGTGTGCTTGTTCTTGTAAGAAATTCTACGGATCCTTTTCCTCTGATTGCAACTGGAATATTTGAAGGGTCGGTGAAAACAACCATGCGTGGCGAAAATGGATTTGGTTATGATCCCATGTTCTATCCCAAAGATAGCGATTTCTCCCTGGGAGAAATGGATAAAAATGAAAAAGCGTTATTAAGTCACAGAGGTAAAGCTATACAAATTTTAAAAAACAAGATTCAAAAACTTTCTTCTGAATGAAACAACAAACAGTAAATAAAAATTTTATTTAATGGAAATAGAATTATTTTTCTAATAGTGTTAATAAAAAAGTATGTATTGACCTACCTTCATTTATTGCGCGCTGTTGGAATCGAGTTATAGGCATGCCCTCATCAGAAATTTGAATGAAGGCAAACTTATCTTTAATTTTTTCTAATTCTTCTACAATAGATTCAGCATAATTTTCCCAATCTGTTGAAATGTATACAGTCCCATCTCTTTTGAGGACTTTTACTAAAACTTTTAAGAAGTCCTTTTTAATAAGCCTTCTTTTATGATGTCTAGCTTTTGGCCATGGATCAGGACAAATGATATATATCTCGTCAAAAATTTTATTTGGTAGTGTTGAAAGAAGTTCGCGCACATCCTCGTCAAAAATTTTTATGTTCGTCAAAGAGTTCTTAGCAATGTTATTAAGGAGACTACCAATACCAGAAAGATATACTTCAGAGGCTACTATTAATGCATTTGGGTTTTTCATTGCCAAGAAAGAAGTGTTTTCTCCATTACCAAACCCTATTTCTAGAATAATTTTTTTGTAGTCTCTAGCTAATTCTAATAGCTCATTTGAACCTGCAAGATGATGTTGATCTAATAAGTCTAAAGCATCTTTTTGTGATTGAGTGATCCGTCCAAGTCTTTTTACGAAACTTGGTAGGTACGGTTTATCTTGATTGATAGAGGAATGCCTTACTTAGGCTGCATTAGACATAGCAGCTTTGAGTTTTTTCAATGCTCCATTTTCAATCTGTCTAATTCTTTCAGCAGAAACATTGTATTCATCAGCTAGATCATGCAAAGTTTCTTTTTCGTCCGTCAGATATCTTCTAGCAATAATATCTTTGCTTCTATCATCCAAGCTTGCTAAAGCCATAGATAATTCTTCTGAATTATGTTCAGCGACTTCCTGTTGTTCAACGAGAATTTCAGGACTAGATGATTTATCTTCAAGAAATTGAGAAGGAGACAAAATATCGCCTTCGTCATCACTGCCAACTGGGGCATCAAATGCTGAATCCTGAGATGTCAATCGGTTTTCCATATGTAATACATCTTTAACTTCAACATTTAAATCATCTGCAATTTTCTCGGCTTCCTCTTGTGTAAGCCAATCCATTGTTTTTTTCTTGCTTCTAAGATTAAAAAATAATTTTCTTTGTGCTTTGGTTGTAGCAATTTTTACCATTCTCCAATTCTTAAGAATATACTCATGGATTTCTGCCTTAATCCAATGCACTGCAAATGAAACAACCTTGACTCCTCTGTTTGGATCGAATCGATCGACAGCCTTCATCAAACCTACGTTTCCTTCTTGGATAATATCGGCTAAGGGCAAACCATAGCCTTGATAGGATCTTGCAATATGCACAACGAATCTTAAATGGGAAAGAACTAATTGACGCGCAGCTTCTAAATCATTGTTTTCATAAAGCTTTTGAGCAAGTTCTTGCTCTTGTTCGGCAGTCAAAATTGGAATTGCATGCACACAAGACAAATAGGATTCAATATCCTTTCCAGGTGTTGAAAGCGTAATTGTTTGTAAATCTGTACTCATATATACTTGTTACTAATAATTAATTATAACTCATATTTATTATTAACCAACAATTATAGCAAATTTTTTTTGAAACTGCTTATCAGAGACAAAATTGTCTTTTTTTCGTTCATATCTCTAATTGCAACAAACATAGGATTTAATATGCTGCTCTTTTTCCCATATTCAAGAGGTTTTTGATTATCTATTTGAAAAATCCCTCCACCCCTTGATCTTAAAACGGCATCTGCAGCAGCTATATCCCACTCAGAGGTAGGACCAAATCGTGGATAAATATCTGCTTTTTCATCTGCCAAGGCACAAATTTTAAGAGAGCTGCCCTTAGATATTATCTTTAGTTTTTTTCCCTTCCTATCTAAAAAATTTAGAAAAGCTGTATCTATTTCTGTTCTATGACTTTTGCTGGTAACTATTCGAAGAACGGACCATTTTTTTTTGAAAGGCCTTATCTTCTTGAGTGATTGATTCGCTATCCCAGACCACACTTCATCAAAAGCGGGTGCTCCCACCACACCAATAAAAGGTTTACGGTTTTGAATAAGTGCTATATTTATTGTGAATTCGTCTGATTTGTTTACAAATTCTTTAGTTCCGTCAATGGGATCAATGATCCAAAACTCTTTTGCTGGCCTGTAATTTTTTTGCTTAAAACTTTCTTCAGAAACAATAGGGATATCAGGAAAGTGACTCTCTAAAAACTTTACTATAACCTTATGAGCATGCATATCTGCATCAGTCACAGGTGAGCCATCTTTCTTTTCATGTGCACCAGAATTTGGATTCTGATAAATTTTAAGGATCTCTGGAAATAAACTACGCGTTAATTGCTCTAATTGAGCGATAATGGATTCTAAATTTTTAGATAGCATTTTATAAATGGTAAAGCTCAATTCTACCACTGCAATTCTCTCAGATCTTGATGGAGTGATCTTAAATATTGATTACGATATAAAATTTTGGGAATCTTGGCTGCCTGAGTATATAGCAAGTCAATCAAGCCTGACTGAGGAGGAAGCTAAAGCAGAGATTCTTTCAAAAATAGGTCTTCAAAGAGAGACTCTTAATTTTTATGATCTTAATTATTGGGATGATCTGCTCAATCTTGACTGCATAGAAATTATTAAAGAAAAAGAAGAAAAGTGCTCTTACTTAGAGGGTTCATATGAAGCATTACAAAGATTATCAACATTAGAAAATCCCAAGTATATTCTAACCAATGGAGATCCAAGAATTCAGGAATATAAGGCAGAGACTAATAACTTTCTAGAATTTTTTGATTCAATTTTTTATAGCATGCATGTAGGTTATCCAAAAGAATCTCGAGAGTTCTGGACTTTAGCAAGGCACAATTTAAACCTAGATTTTAAGGATACAATATTTATTGATGATGATTTCAAGGTTGTCACAGCTGCTGTAAAAGTGGGAATTAAACAAGTAGTCTGGATCACTGAGGGTAAAAATAGAATTTTGCAAAATGGAGTTGAGACATTTCCTAGCCTTGCTGATTTAGTCAGCACAATTACTTGAATCTAGGTTTTTATAATTGAGAAACTACAAAATTTAATCAAAAATTTCTTTATCTAATTCCCTTTGGGATCTAAGGACTTTATGCGAGTTTTATGAAGTTCTTCAGGAGAAAGTGAATAATCAAAATTGTACAGCGCTCCCTCCCAATCGCCATAGGCGACATTTTGAAGCATGAACCACTTTACACCCCAATAATCAATATAGTCCTTAACAATATTTTTTCTATTACTCGCGATTAAGTTATTTTCTTTGGCATCGACAAAGTCGCCCAAATTGTCTCCAACCATTAATAGGACCCTATATTCATCGCCAACTAACGCTCTTCGCGGGCCCTTATCGGAGTTCCAGTTATTTTCACCACGCATTAATATGGTATCTTTGGCTTGATCCCATGGAATGCCAAGATTGCTTAGATTCTTTTTAGTTGCATCTTTTAACTCAATCACACGATTAGTAACATAAAAAATCGTTATTCCTTTTGAGGCTGCATAATTAAGAAAGTCTTTTGCTCCTGGTACTTCAGCAGCAACAGATTCTTTACACCAACGAATCCATCCTTCTGGATATGAGGTACCATTAAGAATCATACGAGCTTCATAAGCTGTATTATCAAGAACAGTCTCGTCAACATCGACTATAATAGCTGGCTCTTTGTCTTTAGTATTTTGTCCAGGCAACGCGCTCCAAGATGGATCTTCTAAAGCTCTGTCTATGGCTTGCTTAGCTAATTTAAATGTTTGAAGACTTCCGGCCATTCTTTCGGCTGCTGTCTGCTGATAAAGAACAGACATAATATTTTGTTCTTTTATGTCTTTGATGTTCTTTTTTGACTCCCCGGCAAAAATATTTTCTATTGATGAAAATACATAAAAAAGAAATAAAAAATGCCAGAGACGTGCTTTCATTGATTCAAGCTATTATAATTTTTTGTTTAATTAAGTATTGTAGCTATGAGTAAAGAAATAATCAGCAAATTGGATGATCTAGATAATGGGCTGAAGAAACTCAGTACTGAGAGAAAAGTGGTGCTTCCACATCACAAAACATTTGAACTTGTTGATGACATGAGAGAAATAGTTCAAGAGATTAAAAATGAGGTTATAAATAATGAGTAAATACAGTTGTTTTGAATTAAGCAAAAATGGGCATATAGCCAATCTAATTTTAAATCGCCCTGATGAATTTAATACCATGACTAGAAAATTTTGGGTTGAACTGCCAAAAGTATTAGAGGAAATAAATAGGGACTCAGAAATAAGAGCAGTCATTATGTCGTCTACTGGAAAACATTTTTGCGCAGGTATGGATCTTGCTGCATTTTCAAATGGCGTAGAAAATATTCCAGAAGATAAGAAACCTGATCATGCAAGAGTTGGTGAAACACTGTATAGATCTGCTAAAGAACTTCAAGGATATATAAGTACCCTTGAAGAAATAAGAGTCCCAGTCATTGCTGCCGTGCAAGGCGCGTGTGTTGGTGGCGCATTAGATTTAATTACTGCCTGTGATATTAGACTTGCATCGCAAGACGCGTTCTTCTGTATTCAAGAAATCAATATAGGAATGGCAGCTGATGTTGGGACTCTGCAAAGATTGCCAAGGATAATTCCTGACTCAAAAATGAGAGAACTGGCCTACACCGGAAGAAGAATGCTCTCAAATGAAGCGAGGGAGTCTGGCCTGGTAAGCGATGTATACAAAACTCAAAAAGAAATGTTAGATGCTGCCAATGAAATGGCGAATGAAATAGCAACCAAGTCTCCAGTTGCAATATATGGATTAAAAGCGGTTATGAATTATTCAAGAGATCACAGCATTAAAGATAGCCTCGATTTTAATGCTCTTTGGAGTGGAGCCATGCTAAGCGGCAAGGATATGACTGAAGCCATGACTGCCAATATAGAAAAAAGAGATGCAAATTTCGAGCAAATGGTAGACGTTAAGAATTTTGATGAAACCGGAAGCTAGAAGACTATTTTCTTAAAAAAACTGGTTCAGACTCAGTAGACTCAGACTTAGAAAATTTATACCCTTCTGCATTAAAAAACCTTAAATCACTAGAGTCAGTAATTTTATTCTTTATAATCCAATTACTCATATAACCTCTGGCTTTTTTTGCAAAGAAGCTTATAAGTTTATATTGGCCATTTTTAAAATCCTTAAATACTGGTGATACGACATTAATATCATGTGGCATCTTTCCTAAAACAGAGAAATATTCTTTTGATGCAAGGTTAACAATTAGATTAGATTTGTTAGATTTAAGTTCCTTTAATATATTCTCTTGGACCTTGGTGCCCCAAAACTCATATAGATTTTTGCCATTGGTATTTTTTAATTTGGTGCCCATCTCTAATCGGTAAGGTTTTATAACATCCAATGGTCTAAGCTCACCATACAAACCAGATAAAATTCGCAAATGCTTTTGCGCAAATGAAATGTCTTTTTTGTTAAAAGTATCAGCTTGCAAACCCTGATATACATCTCCTTGAAAAACAAACAAAGCCGGTTTGCTATCGGCGCTAATCTTTTTGGCCGCTGACCAGCTTTGATATCGATCAAAGTTTAAAGTTGCCAGCTTATCACTGAGGCCCATGAGAGAGGCAATATCTTTTGGCTCTTTTGTTTTTAGCTCTTTAATTAACTTAGCTGAATCAGATAAAAATGCTGGAGCAGATGGCTCCACATCGAATTCCTTAGTGTAATCAAGAGTCTTGGCTGGTGATAATAAAACAATCATGGTTCTTATTTTAAACAAATCTCTTTAATATACATAGCATGAGTGATTATTTAGGGCGGTTTTTTGCACGTCTAATGCCTATTTTATTGATATTGGTAATGGTGGTTGTCATTGGACGTTATTTTTTTGGTATTGGCAGAGTGGATATCCAGGAGCTGTCTCTGTATGTGCATGCGCTTATTTTTTTGGGTTGTGCAGGCTGGGCATATTCAGAAGATGAACATGTAAGAGTTGATATCTTCTATCGAAATGCATCATCTGAATATAAAAAACTAGTTAACCTTCTTGGATTATTTTTTTTCTTATTGCCAACGATAAGCGTCTTGTCATATTACGCTATAGATTTTGTTTCAGCCTCATGGTCTGTGAAAGAAATATCAACAGAACCTGGTGGATTAAACTTCGTTTACATCCAAAAATCATTTATTTTTTTATTTCCAATAGTTTTAGCATTTGCTGGAATTAGGGAACTATATAAAACATGGAAATAATTCCAATTATTTTAATTCTTCTCATTTGTGGAGCGTTGCTTCTGGGATATCCCGTAGCGTTTACGCTTGCTGGAACTTCAATCCTATTTGCTCTCATTGGTATTGCATTAGATTTTTTTGATCCAAATTTATTTAAAACATTGCCCATGCGTATATTTGGCATCATGAATAATCAAACGTTACTTGCTGTTCCCTTATTTGTTCTTATGGGAGTAGTCTTAGAAAGAGCTGGCATTGCCAGCAAAATGCTCAAAGATATGGCGATAGTATTTAGAAATACTAATTCAGGTTTAAGCATCTCTATCATTTTAGTTGGCGCCCTTTTAGCAGCAAGCACTGGGATTGTTGGAGCAACTGTTGTAACTATGGGGCTTATGTCTCTACCAGTAATGTTGAGGCAAGGTTATGGGAAAGACTTTTCTGCAGGTTTAGTTGCCTCCACTGGAACACTCGGTCAAATCATCCCACCCTCCATTGCACTCGTCCTCCTCGGCGATGTGATGTCAAATGCTTATCAAAGAGCACAAAATAATATGGGGATCTTTTCTCAAGAAACTGTTTCAGTTGGAGACTTGTTTGTTGGAGCTATTATTCCAGGAATGATGATAGTGATTGGATATTTGGCGTACACAATTTTCATTAATCGAAAGAAAGAATTCTCTCATACAGATGAAATTATAGATGAGGTGAATATATTCAAAACTCTTCTCCCACCTGCAATCCTTATTTTTGTGGTTCTTGGATCCATCATTGCTGGAATAGCTACTCCAACTGAAGCAGCAGGAGTTGGAGCTTTTGGAGCACTCATCATTTCAGCTTTAAATGGTAGTTTAAATTTAGAGCTTATAAAAGTAACGAGCTATAAAGCTGCGAATGTAACCACTATGATTTTTAGTATTCTTATTGGCGCTTCAATTTTCTCTTTAATTTTTAGAGGAGTGGGTGGCGATCTTTTGGTTGATCAAATTTTTGAGATGATGCCAGGGGACAAATACACAGCTTTATTATTTATTCTTTTGGCAATCTTTCTCTTTGGTTTTATTTTAGATTTTATAGAAATTTGTTATGTCATTATTCCCTTGGTAGCGCCCCCGCTTTTGATGATGGGCTTTGATCCAGTCTGGCTTGGAATATTGATGGCAATTAATTTGCAAACCTCTTTCTTAACTCCTCCCTTTGGGTTCTCCTTGTTTTATCTTAGAGGAGTAGCAGATGAAAGTATTAAAACTACAGATATTTATAAAGGTGTAATTCCTTTTATCTCTATTCAGCTTATAGTTCTATTATTAGTTATTTTATTCCCATTTTTTATTCTATAACTTAGCTAAATCTGGAAAGTATTTATTAACTGCATTATTGATCTCTTTAAAATACTCTTCTGAATTGACCTCTAAATAACTCAATGCAACAAGATACTCGTGAGTTATAGAAGCTATTCTTGTGGCCTCTATATTTTGATGATCTTCAATACCAAACCATTCGTTTTTCTTTTCCCATGCCAAGCCAGCCTCATTTGGATTAAACTCTTTGTTTCTTCTCATAGTCCTCTACTGCATTAAATATACTTTGCCATCCAACCTCAGCAATTCTTCTGTCTCTCCCTTTTCTATTGATTCCTTTGGTAACGTAAATTTCTCTATTTGTTATTAGATTTTTGGTAATAGTTTCATCTAAGTTAGCTCCTAAAGGTACTATCAAATCTGGCTTAATAATCTCAATAAATTGATTTGTAAAATCACTAAATGCGATTTTATATGCGGCATTATTTGGGGCATCAATGCACCTAAAAGGCACAATGTTTGCATAAGCTATCTGATTGAGGCTGAGTTTAGTTAAATTTCTAAATTCGTTTACAAATCTTGAAATATTCCATCTAGGCATTGCTTCAAGATATTTATTTGCATACTGTCTATAAAAAAAATCTTTATTTTTTTTTGATTTTTTAAAAGTTATCAGCGCTTGATTTATTTGTCTATCAATTGCCTGATGTCCTCCTTTGCTTTCAGCATTGGATTTACCAAGAAATAAAACCTTAATTTGAGTTTGCTCAAAATCTTTACCAACAAAACCTATAAAAGGATCTTGTTCTATTGATCCAAGTCGATTAGAAAATTTATCTGTCCTTATGCCTGGTTTATTTTTATATATAGTATCTCTTTTTAAATAAGATAACTTCTGCAATGAGTCATAATCCATATTTGTCTCCTTTAGTTTTGGTGTACAAGTTTAAAATTGGATAAATTTAGATTTGTATTTACGAACCGTATATTCTTTTTTATATTTATTGAGTTTTTCAATGCATGCCCAAGTTAATTCTTTATCTAAATAGGAAATCTCTTTAAGGAGAGAAGTCAGTTCTTTGAAGACTTTTTCTTTTGGATATTTAAAAAGTCGCCAACATTCTTTTTCATAATTAGAGTGTTTATGCATTATTTGACTTACTTTTTTTATATCTGAACTTCCGCTTTTAATATTAGAAAGATTTATATTTTTATTTAATTTTAATTGTATTTCTTTTATCATAGTTATATAATATTTATAATTAATTTTAACAGTTATCGTGTCACTATAAAATATATTTTATGGAAAGTAAAGAAAATTCTAAAAATAGCTCTCGGAAATCTAAATCTAAAGAAATAATGTTATGTGATCGTGAATTATTTGAGAAAGATCTTCTCAAAAGGGTTAGTGTATTTCAAAAGGCAGATATATATAACATTGCACTTAAATTTACTCAAAAGCGGTCTGCTGATAACTTAAAAAATATCATTTTACCCATTCTTGATGCTAACAGTAACAATCCATCTAGAGAAACTACTCGAAAAATAAAAGAATATATTTCTTTGCATTTGGAGTTGCTAGGTGGTGAAGGTTCAAATGATCTTGCTGGACTAAACCTAAAAGGTTTTAAAAATTTATTTAAAGAAGATAGGCATTTTGACTGGTTTGAGCAAGTATGGGAAATGTCTCTTCCAGGAAGTGGCCCCGATTTGACTGCTTTAGCTGCCTATGGCTTCTTAGGATATATATATGATGACAGTCATTATAGTTTTACGTCTTGGACTTTTAAAAATCTTTTTGCAGTAAATGGTCCTGAAAATGTCTCTTCAAAAGAATATTTAAAATTACTTATTAAAAACTGTGAGCATTATTTGTATCCTCCTGATTTGCTTTTTAATCAGGCCTTATTATTTGCAAAAGCAAGATATCAGCTAGATTTTGAAGATGAAATAGATGCTTATAATTTTTCTGTATTTTGTGGAAGAGATGTTAGAACTCTAGCTAATAATGGTCTATTAATGCCTAAAGAAGCAAATAAAAAACCAACAATTTTAAAAGAGCATGCTGTTAATTTTTTAATCAATAAAAGAAGGCCTGATGGAACCGAAGTCAAAAGAGATAAAGTAAGTGCTAAAATTGGTGCTGGAGCTATTGATCCCTTTCCAAAAATTTTTTACCACTCAATTTGGAAAGAACAAATTATCCATAAAACCTCAGTAGATACTGATTTTGATGGTTATCTTGAATTGTGTCGATTAGAGGGTTTTAAATCTGATCATGTCATGGGGGTTGAAAAATATATTAAAAATATAGATAAATTTCCATCAAATGTAGCTATTCATAATAAAACCAGAGTTGAGTGGATTGGCAAAGGCAAAACATTTAATGAGATCAATGCAGCAGACTCTGTGTATAGAGATAATGTCAAAAGATTAAGTTATGCTGGAAACTCAAGCTCAATAATGCGAGATTTAAAGTATGATCTCAGTAAAGGATGGATAAAAAAAATTAACAAATAACTATCATTATGTTGACATCTAATTCACTTCTATTTGCCTTTGGTGCCATTACTTTTCTAGTAGCTTTTTCGTGGTTTAAGTTGGCTGCAATGGAGGTGTTTAAGAAAGGGCTTAAAACTATTGAAATTAGTAATGAGGTCTGGTCAAAACTGTTTAAAGTTTTCTTTGTGGATCTACTAATCTGTATTATTGGGGTTTTAGGAACAGGAATTCTTTTTGTTACAGTCTTTAACCTTGCCCACTAGCTAAGGGAAGACCTGCATTGTTCTTCTCCAATACCCTTTCGGCACGATAGCTTGACCTAACCATAGGTCCGGAAACAACTTCCAAGAATCCTTTTTTTAATCCTATCTCACGATAGCGATCAAATTCTTTTGGAGTAACCCATCTTTCTACCGGTAGATGGTTTAGGGTTGGTCTTAAATATTGACCTAAAGTTAAGATGTCCACTTTGTGAGCAATTAAATCATCCATGGTTTCTTCTATTTCTTGATCTGTTTCGCCTAAACCTAAAATTAAACTTGTCTTTGTAAGAACATTTGGATTTATTCTTTTTGATTCCGCAAGAACTTCAAGGGTTTGCTCATACCCAGCTCTTATATCTCTGACAGGATGCGTAAGTCTTTTGACGGTCTCCAAGTTTTGAGCAAAAACCTCTAGTCCGCAATTGACCAATGTATCTATTGATGAAGATAAGCCCTTGAAATCTGGGGTTAATGCTTCTATCGCGGTAAAAGGGTTTAATTCTTTAATGGCTTTAACAGTTTTAGCATAATGCTCCGCTCCACCATCATCTAAATCATCTCTGTTAACGGATGTAAGGACTACATATTTAAGTCCCATAGTTTTGACGGCTTTTGCTGTATGCATTGGCTCCTCTTGGTCTAACCAGCCTTTTGGATTGCCTGTATCCACTGAACAAAACTTGCAAGCTCTCGTGCAAACAGAACCCATTAGCATGAAAGTTGCAGTACCTGCAGACCAACATTCAGAGATATTTGGACACATGGCCTCTTCACATACAGTATTGAGGCGTTTATCTTCTACCTGATGTTTGACAGCGCTAAAATTACCATCGAAGGAAGCTTTAACTCTTATCCACTCAGGCTTCTTCTGATTTGGTACAGATGAATACTTATTAGCCTTTTGACCATTTTTGATAGCTTTAATGCCATCTCTATTAATGATCTTTTGTGTTGGTATTATTTCCATTAATTTAATACTGTTTGTATCTCTTTTATTGCGACAGATTTTACATCTTCAAGAGTAACTTTTGAATCAAAATCACTAATTTGTGTTACTTCTAAACCTTCATATCCGCATGGATTAATCAAGGTAAAAGGAGTTAAGTTCATCTTAACATTTATACTGATACCGTGATAGCTTTTACCTTTTGAAAATCTTAACCCGATAGATGCTATTTTTTTATTTTCTACATAAACTCCAGGGGCTCCTTCAATAAAAGAGCTCTCAATTGAATAATGCTGCAAAACTTTTTGGATAATCAATTGTAAATTTGCAACCAAGGTTTTGGGACCAATTTTTTTAGATTTTATATCCAGTAAAAAATAAATAACAAGTTGGCCCGGTCCATGAAAGGTTACCTCGCCACCTCTATCAGTTTGAATCACCGGTATATCACCCGGATTTAAAATATTTGATGGATCTGCTGCTGTGCCGAGAGTAAAAACTGAAGGATGTTCTAATAGCCAAACCTGGTCTTTAAAAGACTGTGCTTTTACCAGGGAACGCATTTGTTCATAAGTATTTTCATAAGCTTGCGTGCCTAAATGAAGAAATTCAGGAATCTTCATCACTATTGGTTCGAGCCTCAACAAATGCATCCTCAGCTATAGCATGAAAACTCTTAACCTCTGCCATGAAGGTTTTAAATGAATCGTAAACTTTTTTTACAGCTGGATCATTGGCTGCAGAAGTTTCTAAAATCTCCTCAGAAATAGCGCGGAATTCATTAATTACATCATCTGGCAGTTTTCTTAACTTTACGTCATATTTAGTAATTAAGTCTTGTAAAGCTCTATTATTTGAGGCCGTATACTCATCTAACAAATCTTGATTAACTGCTTTGGCAGCTACCCTAACTATAGATTGAAGATGAGGTGGTAAAGAATTCCAAGCATCTAAATTAATTGTAAATTCAAGCATAGAGCCTGGTTCATGCCAGCCAGGATAATAATAATATTTTGCTACTTGCTGAAATCCAAAGGCAAGATCATTGTATGGACCTACCCACTCAACAGCATCGATGGTGCCTGTTTGCATGGCAGTGTATAACTCTCCCCCAGGAATGTTCACCGGAATTCCTCCAGCTCTTTTGAAAACTTCACCTCCAAAACCAGGAAAGCGCATTTTTAATCCCTTAATATCTTCAAGTGAGTTAATCTCTTTATTGAACCAACCAAACATTTGTGTGCCAGTATTACCACCTGGAAGTGGCTTCATATTGAAGGGTTTATACAGATCTTCCCATAGCTCTAGACCACCTCCTCGATTTACCCAAGCATTTATTTCATCAGCAGTAAAACCGAATGGGACTCCTGCAAAGAATTGTGCGGCTGGAACTTTGCCTTTCCAGTAATAGGCACCGCCATGCCCCATTTCGACAGCACCTGAAGAGACCGCATCAAAGACACCCATGGCAGGAACAAATTCACCAGCTCCATAAACTGTTACTTTGAGCTGGCCTTGAGACATTTCATCAACCAACTTACTAAAACGCTCTGGTGCCATTCCTAAACCAGGATAATTCTTTGGCCAAGTAGTAACCAATGACCAGGAGTAGTTTTGAAACTTTACCTCAATATCAGTATTTTGATCAACTTGTCCACAGGAAAATAGGTAACTTAAAGCTAACCCAGTTATTAAAAAATTTTTCATCCCAACATCTCCAATTTAGCAAAAGCTAGTACCAGCCATTTACTGCCAGCTTTTTCAAAATTAATTTGAACTCTTGCTGATTCGCCTGATCCCTCATAGTTTAAAACGACACCGAGCCCAAAGGTAGGGTGAACTACTTTTTGCCCTAATCCAATGCCAACCTCTTCTTTAAAGTCCATGGTTGATTTTTTTGGTTTTCGCACATATGAAGTTGTCACAGAAGCTCGAGGTCTTATCTCCTCAATAAAAACAGAAGGAATTTCTTTTAAAAATCTCGAAGCTGGATTGAATACATCAGATCCGTGAAGCCTTCTTGATTCTGCGTGAGTAAGATAAAGCTTTTTCATGGCACGAGTAATTCCCACATAGCAAAGCCTTCTCTCCTCCTCAAGTTGAGAGGGAGACTCAATAGATCGTCCATGTGGAAAAAGAGTTTCCTCCAGACCCGTAATAAAAACTAATGGGAATTCTAAGCCTTTTGCTGAATGTAAAGTCATTAGCTGCACAGCATCTTGAAATTCATCAGCTTGGGTGTCTCCAGCATCCAATGAGACAGTATCTAAGAAAATTTCTGCAATCTCATTATGAGACTTTTCTTTTTCAAATGATTGCTCAAAGTTTTTTGCAGAGGTAACCAATTCTTCTAAATTTTCTATTCTAGTTTTACCCTTCTCACCAGCTTCTTTTTTATGATACTGATAAAGGCCTGATTTTTGTATGATAAGTTCCATCAAATCAGATAGGGGAGTTGTAACAAGCATTTCTGAGAAATTGGTAATAAATTCCAGGTATGCCCTTAAGCCTTGACCAGCTTTTCCACTCATTTTCCCTTCATCAAGTAATTTAGCCGCTGCCTTAATGTAAGAAAGGTTGTATGATTTAGCGGCAGCTCTAATTTTTGCCAGAGATTTCACTCCAATGCCTCTAGTTGGATTTGCGATAGAACGCTCAAACGCAGGGTTATCATGTGGATTGAAGGCCACCTTTAAATAGCTCATAGCGTTTTTAATTTCCATGCGCTCATAGAACCTTAGACCACCATAAATTCGATAAGGAATATTTATTCGCAATAGTGCTTCTTCTAGAGCTCTGGACTGCGCATTAGATCTATAAACAATCCCCACATCTTGATAAAGTTCGCCGCATTCCATCCAATTCTTAATGGTGCCAGCAATAAATCTGGCCTCATCCTGCTCGTTGTATGCTTGGTAAAGGGTTATTGGTTCACCCTCTAGGGAATCGGTCCACAAATTTTTTCCTAAACGATTTTGATTATTATCAATCAATGCATTTGCTGCACTTAAAATTACGCTTGTTGAGCGATAATTTTGCTCCAGTCGGATAATTTTAGCCTTTTTAAAACTAGCCTCAAAAGATGAAATATTTTCAACTTTTGCTCCTCGCCAACCATAAATGGACTGATCATCATCTCCAACAGCTGTGATAGAGGATATATCTGAGGCTATTTCTTTTAGCCAGTTATATTGAATGGTATTAGTATCTTGAAATTCGTCTACTAAGATAGCTTTGAATCTGTTGTGGAAAAATTCTTTTACAGTTTTATTTTGTCTTACTAACTCATATGCCTTGAGCAATAACTCCGCGAAATCTACCAGACTATCATTTAGGCAAGCCTCTTCGTAATGCTTATAAATGCCTTTAACTGTTTGAGCATAAAAATCATCATTATCATTAACTTTATCGGCACGAATGCCCTCATCCTTCCAGCTATTTATTTGCCATTGCATTTGTTTTGGCGGCCACGCACCATCATCGAGACCAGCTTCTTTAACCAAGCGCTTTATAATTCGTAACTGATCATCGCTATCAAGAATTGTAAATCCTGAAATAAGTCCTGCTTCCTTATGAAATCGTTTAAGAGTTCTGTGAGCCAGTCCATGAAAAGTCCCACACCACATATCACCGGCTGGTGACTGAAGTAACTCTTGAATCCTTGATTGCATTTCTCGAGCTGCTTTGTTAGTAAAAGTTACAGCCATAATAGATGATGGATTCAGACCCATCGCCTCGACACTCCATGCAATTCTATGAACTAATACTCTAGTCTTACCTGATCCCGCTCCTGCCAAAACCAAAAGACTTTGATCTTCCGAAGTAACAGCTTCTCGCTGCGGATCATTTAAATTTTCTAGTATGTGAGAAACATCCATTAGGGGTTCATTTTTTAGTCTAAGAAGCCTATTCTAACCTTTATGCAAACTAAATTATTAAGAGAAATTAAAATTGCACTACCTAACTTAAGAAAGTCTGAAGTAAAAGTTGCTGAATTTATTTTAAATAAGCCAAGTGCAATTATTGAGCTAACAACTGCACAAGCATCTGAGGAGATAGGAATCAGCGAACCAACCTTAATAAGGTTTTGTAAAGCCGTAAATTTTGACGGTTTTCAAAAGTTTAAATTAACTCTTGCTCAACAACTTGCAGCAGATGATTATTTTAACTCCTATGAAATTGATCCTGAAGATTCTATTCAAGAGCTTACTGAAAAAGTATTTGATAGCACCATCAGTGAAATTTTGAATGTTAGATCACAGCTTGATCAAGCTTCACTTGAAGAGGCAATTGAGACTTTGGCTAATGCTAAAAGAGTTGAATTCTATGCTTTTGGAGGTTCTGTACCAATAGCCATGGATGCTCAACACAAATTTTTTCGACTAAAAATACCCTCCTCCTGCATTTCTGATCCTCACATTCAGTTCATGTCAGCAAACTCTCTAAACAATAGAGATGTGGTTGTAGCAATATCTCAATCTGGCAACACAGCGGCTTTGGTTGAAAGCATAAAAACAGTTAAAAGCTCTGGAGTTATTGTAATTGGACTAATGCCCTCAAATACTCCTCTTTCAAAAATATGCGATATTTCTCTAGATATTGATGTTGGTGAAAATGCAAGATTAACTAGGCCACTAACCTCAAGGCTGGCTTACATGGCAATTATTGATGTTTTGGCGGTTGGGGTTGCTCAACTAAAGCCAGAAGCTCAAGATCATTTGTTTAATATTGTAACTAGTCAGAGTTCTTTAAAGTTAAAGTAACTAGTATCTTAGGTTTTCCCTGAACCAAAGATTTACCATCCATTTTTCACCCTTGATTACGGGCATGCCCCCATGAAGTGATTTTGGATTGATCTTTGGATAAGTTGCTGAATCATTTAGGAGGGTATTATGAAACACAACTACATCACCTTTTTTTGCTGGAACATTAATATCAAGCTCTGGAAAACCTGTTTCACCTCCCTCCTCCACATCATTTAAATATGCAATAACCGTTATCATTCTCTGACCACCCGGTTCCCAGTTATTCTTTCCATCTTCAGTTTCATAATCGAATGAGTCAAAATGAGGTTTGTATTGAGCTCCCTTTCTATAATAAACAAGCTGGTACTGTTCAGCATTTCTTATTGGCATTTGGACTAAAATCGAGAATCTTTTACTTACTTCATGAATAATTTCATTCGCATCATGCTCTATCCAACAATTCTCACTTGTTCTACTTTCATGTTGGACATGTTTATCAGGGCTTATAACTGTTGAGGGCTTGAGTTTACCCTCAGAAGCTTTAATAAAAGCCTCGCACTCATCATTGTTTAAAAAGTTATCAACGACATACAGAATTGGATCTGCGGCATGCATGGTCACATTATCGGCAATTTTTTTTGGATATTCCTTAGTCATTAGTAGAAATAATTGTATGCTAAGAAATTAGAGAACGCATGCAAAATGAGCATATTTATTTCAATCGCCTCTTATCAAGATCCTTTATTGGTATCAACAATTTTTAGTGCCTATGAAAATGCTAAGAATAAAAATGATTTAATTTTTGGCATCTGTGATCAATCAGATAATTCGATTAATGTTAATGAAATAACATTTTCGGATCAAATTCACTATGATCATGTAGATCCTTTGTTTTCAAGAGGTCCATGTTGGGCCCGTCATAGAGCTCAAAGTTTTTTTAATGAAGAAGATTTCTTTTTGCAGGTTGACTCACACACACAATTTGCGCCTAAATGGGATTCCATTTTTATTAAGCAACTTGAAAAAATATCTGCCAACCAAGAAATTGATGAGTATTTTAAAAAACCAATTATTACTTCGTATCCTAGAAGCTTTAAAGTCTTGGATTTTGAAAAGGGTTTATTCGAACTTAATACTGGAGATAAGCATACTCAGGTGATAACTTACAGAAAAGACAGTTTATTTTTAAAAGGCTCATTTTCAAGACAAATAGGCATTCCAACAAAACATACTGAAATTACTCATGCAATATTATTGGCTGCAGGCTGTATCTTTACCAAAGGTGCCTTTATCAAAGAAATTCCATATGATCCAAATTACTATTTTTATGGGGAGGAACTTTCACTGGCAATGAGGGCATTTACTCATGGTTACTCATTTTTCCATATTCCTGATGTTCCTTTATTTCATCTTTATACGGATACCACCGATATTCCAAGAAAGCTGCATTGGGATCCAGAGGATGATCAAAAGAGAGCCGTTAAATGGACCGAATTGGATAAAAAAAGTTTAAATAGGCTCGATGATTTATTTGCTGATAAGGTTGAAGAACCTTTGTGCCTTGGAAAGGAGAGATCACTAGAGGACTATGCCTTAATCAGCGGTATAGATTTAAAAAATAACTTAGTTTTAGATATAGAAAAAGCTACCGAATCTAGCTTTCTTGAATCTCTTGATTGGAAAATTAATCCGCTTTAAAAAATAGGAGAAATTTATGAGCAGTGAAGTAAAAGAGTTTTTAAATAGTTATGGAGATTTTGTTACCAAGGTAACAAGTGAGCCAAGCCTGGATCAAACCAGTTTAGATGCTCGCATGAAGGAAATTGATTCTTCATCTCAAATAGAGTCTACAAGACTATTGACAGCTGCACTTGGATTGGGAAGCGAAACAGGCGAGTTTATGGAAATAGTAAAAAAGATGTTTTTTCAGGGAAAGCCTGCATCAGAAGAAAATATTTTTCATATGAAAAGAGAACTTGGAGATATTATGTGGTACTGGGCAACGGCCTGCATGGCATTAAAACTTGATCCATATGAGGTCATTAAGGAAAACCAAGATAAGCTTGAAGCAAGATATGGAGAAAAATTTGAAGTTGATCGAAGTGAGCACAGAAAAGATGGAGACTTATAATTTAAATTAAATCTAATAAACGGATTTTTGCTTTAAATCGTCAATTGCTTCTTTAAATTCTGAGGTTAATTTATTGACCAAAGTTTGAACAGATGGAGAGTCTTTGATTGAGCCAATGCCTTGACCAGATCCCCAGATATCTTTCCAAGCTTTTGCGTCTGTATTGCCACCAGAACCAAAATTCATTGATGATTTGTCTGCCTCAGGAAGGTTATTAGGATCTAATCCTGCATTTTCAACCGATCCTTTTAGATAGTTACCGTGAACTCCTGTAAACAATGAAGAATACACAATATCATCTGCAGCACTTTCAATGAGCATTTGTTTGTAGCCTTGATCAGCGTTTGCTTCTTCAGTAGCAATAAATCTGGTTCCCAGATAGGCAAGATCAGCACCTAAAACTAGGCTAGATGCAACTGCACTTCCAGAGCTTATTGAGCCCGATAGAATTATAGTTCCTTCGAAAAATTCTCTTACCTCTCGAACTAATGCAAAAGGTGATAATGTGCCAGCATGACCTCCAGCTCCTGCACAGACTAAAATTAAACCATCAACTCCCTGCTCTGCAGCTTTCTTAGCGTGTCTAACACTGATTACATCATGATAAACAAGTCCGCCATATGAATGAGCGGCAGCAACTATTTCTTCAGGCGGTCTTAATGATGTAATAATAATTGGGGCTTCGTGTTTAACACACAGCTCCATGTCTCCCATTAATCTATCATTTGAACCATGACAGATTTGATTAACTGCAAAGGGGGCAACTGGTAAACTAGGATTATCAATTTTTGCTTGAGCCAATTCCTCTTTAATTCTTATCAGCCATTCTTCAAGTGCATGTTGAGGCCGGGCATTCAAAGCAGGAAAAGAACCAACGATTCCAGCCTTGCATTGTGCAATGACTAATTCAGGACCCGATACTAAAAAAAGTGGAGCGCCAATAACTGGTATTGATAAATTATCTTGTAAAATTTTTGGCAGTGTCATATTGAATCCTTTTTGAAAAAAGTAAGTTTAACTGAAGCTTCTGTGACAATAAATAGCACTAGAAATATTAGAAAGCTTCGTCTGCAACCCAACTGATTGACCAGTTGTGTCCTAATCTATTACCTTTATAGGTATCTGGAAGTGTTGTCACGAAGCTTCCATTGAGCTCAATGCTTTGAGGATCTTCATTTAGATTTTTAAATACATTATCAAGCTGATACTGAGTTCTCCATTCATAAAGAACTGATTCTTTTGGTATTTCTGAAATTGGTTCATAGTCACACATTGAATTTAATATTGGGGTACCTAACAAAGGTGATGCTATAACGTGAATTTCAATGGGAGTCATCAGATTCCAATCTTTTAGAAGCTGAGTAACTAATATACCTCCATAACTATGCCCTATTAAAGTAATTTTTTTTAAGGATTTGTGTTGATTCAAAATACTAGTAATTTCATCCTTTAGTTTTTTAACAGAGTTTTGAAAACAGCTTTTATCGGGCCAGCGATAAAAATACATATGCCTCAATTTTGTATTTATTTTTTTTAAAGGGTATATCCATTCATAACCCTCACTATTTCCTCCATGAACTGCTATAAATATTTCCTGTACTTCATCTAAACCTGGCTCCATTGAGTTCAAGCCGAAAGGAAGATCTATCAACCTCATACCTAAATTTTTTACGGAAACATCATCTTTAAAATCACTTATCTTAATATGAGGTAAGGATGTGTCACTGCATCCTATTAACAAAAATATTAATACAGAAAATGAAAAGATAAATTTCATTAGATTATTTTAAAAAGTATGCAACGCTATGATCATCAAAATGTCTACTTCCAACCTTTTCAAAGCCCATCCTCTCATGGAAGTTTATTGATGGTTGATTGATAGGCTGAGTGTTAACCTCCAATGCAATAGGTAAATTTTCATTGTTGGCATGAACAAAGATATTTTCATAAATAGCTTTACCTAAACCTGATCTTCTGTGGTTCTCATCAATCGCAACTCTATCCACATAAAGAAATTTTTTTAGTCTCTGTTTAAAAAATTTATAATTTTCTGATTCATATATAGAACCTTCTCTCATACAAATTATAAATCCAACGATTTCTTTATCATGAAGCATCAATAAATTATATGCACTAAGTTCGATTAACTTTTTTAGATGCTCGATAGATTCAAGCGACCCAACCTCCGGAGTATTTTGCTGGTTGAGTTTAAATATTGCGTTAATTTCAAATTCACAACAATTAGAGGTATTAAAAGAACTCAATCTATAATTGGTATTCATATTTTTTACTCAAAATATAATTACTTGAGCGGTTAAGATAATTCTGGGCGCTTTGCAGCAAAGTTAGCAAAGTATTCTTTAATAAATTCGAGATCTTTGTCAACATCGCCTGAGGGACTAAAAAAATCCCCGAGTTCAACAGTTTTATTTGAAAAGTCAATTCCTGCCATCATAATCCTGCTATTTGTTTCATTTGCAATTCGCAAAAATCCTGTTTTTAATCTTTCAACTTTTTTTCTTGTTCCCTCTGGGGAAATGGCGATAACAAATCCTCTGTATTTTTCGGTTATGTTATGAATTTCTTGCTTTAAAGCTTGAGGGTTAGCTCTATTTACAGGAATTCCTCCCATTTTTCTCAGCAGTCTGCGAAAACCTTTTTTAAATATAGAGTGCTTGCCCACCCAATGAATATGTACATCTAGACTTAAGATAAGTGACATTGCAAGAACAAAGTCCCAATTTGAGGTATGCGGACCAGCAACAAGCACCACTCGCTCGTCTTTAGGAAGATGTCCAGTTGTTTTCCAGCCAGTTAACTTCATTAGTATTTTACCAAGCCATATTAGAGGTCTTGGTCTGTATGCGCGTAAATGTTGCGGAATAAAAGTTTTGTATTTACTCATTTGGGCTAGTCTATATGGTTTTAGTATCTAATTCTAACTTTTTAGGCCAGTAAGATTTTCATACTTATCTATGGCATTTAATATTTTTTTTCTAACGTCTTCTTGAGCAGATTTTTTTGTATTTGCATAAAATGGATGAGGTAAAGATGCCAGTTCTTTTGCTTTTTCCATAACTCTATTCATGAAATCAGTCTGTGGGACAACCTCATCAATAAAGCCAACCGCAATTGAATCCTTCATAGAATAAGCTTCAGAATGATAAACAGCAGAATAAAAGAAGTTCTTGTTGACTCTAGCTTTAAGGATTTCCATTATTGGTGTTGGAATGTCCATATTATTTCGAACTTCGTTTGCCTGACATATATACTCACCATCTATTGCAATCCGATAATCTGCTGAGCATGTAATAAATAAACCTAATGCGATTGAATGACCCGAGACAGCTGCAATTATTGGTCGATCAAATGAATAAAGCTCTAGAAGCAAACGATAGCCCATCTGAACCATCTTAGTAATCTTTTCCATATCACCAGTAGCCATCGTCTTTAAGTCAAACCCTCCAGAAAATAATCCACTTCTACCAGTAATTACAAGCGCACTAGTATCTCTTGGTACCTGTGCAAGTAATTCATTTACTTGAGAGAGCATATCAAATGAAAAAGCATTTGCTTTACCATCATCAAGTTTAATTATTGATATACCACTCTCTTGAGAAAGAGTTGCAATTGAATCTGACATATTATTCTTACTTATAAATTATTAGGTTGAGTATACATTAACAAGGATTACTCCGTTTACGATTAAGAATAAGCCCAAAATTGCTTGCCAGCTTAATCCCTGGCCATAAATAAAATAGGATAATACTGCTATGAATAAGACGCCCAGACCACTCCAACATGCGTAAACTATAGCAAGTGGTATAGCTCTTAAAGCCAAGGTTAAAAAATAAAAGGAAGCGAAATAACAAACGCTCATTATTAATGTAGGTAACTTTTCTGAGAACTCTTTTGTTAGGGGAAGCATCAAAGTTCCTGCAACTTCAAAAAAAATTGCTCCAAGAAGTGATAAGTATGCTGACATTGGTAAATTGTGTCTTAATTATAAATATTATCTAGAAAAGTCTTTTCTATTTTAGCAAAAAGCAATAATTTTTTTCTGTTTATTCATGGTTTAATGTTTATACGAATTAAGAAACTTTTTATAGGAGAAACAAAAATGTATAAAAAATTTAGCTTATTTTCTTTATTTATTATTTCTATCTCAATGTCCCTTTCAGCTTATGAGCCTTATGGATCTCATGCTTCAGATAAATGGCAAATATGGGCCTACTCAACTGCAGCTCCATCTTTTTTGGGTGATAAAGCAACTATTATCGGCAGCAATGGAAAAGTAATACGCGAAGGCACAAACGGATGGACCTGCCAAGCAGGAAATCCAAGACCGGTTCCTGCCAAAGGTTGGAAAAGTGCACATGATGCCATGCCAGCATGCTTTGACTCAGAAGGTGCAAAATGGATGGCAGCATTTATGAAGAATGAGAAGCCTCAACTTTCTCGCTATACTTTCATGTGGATGTTGCATGGAGACGTTGGCGAGGATAATACAACTCCTTTGGTATTAAACAAAGAGGACTCTACTCCAGGTGAGTGGATTGAATCTGGACCTCATTTAATGTTGATACCAAAAAATGCCTCAGAAGTTGCGGACTTTACTGATGACTTCATGCATGGTGAGCCATATGTAATGATGCGAGACACAGACTATGCTCATATCATGATTCCTACAGAAGGATATTACAAATATACTAAGTAATTAATTTAGATCGATGAGTCTCCGCTAGATTAAGCGGAGTCTCTATTTGAGCTATTTTGCCAAGCTATTATGGATATAGGTATAGTGAATAAGTATATCAAGGCTAATATATTTACTGTTATCCAAAGAAAGTTAATTATGCTAAGAGCAATAATAGAAAACAAAATTAAAAACCCTAACTTAGATTGAATAAAAAGTTGCTTTCTTTTTATTGAAAATGTTGGAATTCTACTTACTAATAAGCCGCTTATTAGAATAATATAACCAGCTACAAAATTAAGGTTTTCAAAAGCCCAGTTATAACCCATAAATGAATGGGTTAATGGCAACATAATTAAAATTGCTCCAACAGGGGTCGGAATGCCACTAAAATAATGCTCTGGGTCTCCTTCATAAGTTTTTGATTTCTCTAGCTGGACATTATACAAACCCAACCTCAAACAAGAAAATATAATGAAAGCCAGTGCAGCAAATGCACCTATACTTTCTTGATTAAATATGGACATATAAATCAATAATCCAGGAGCAATTCCAAAGCTTAAAAAATCTGACAAGGAATCTAACTGAGCACCAAGGTCTGATTCGCTTTGAAGATGTCTAGCTAACATACCATCCAAAACATCACATAATCCCGCAAAAAGAATACAAATAACGGCTAAATTAAAATCCGACTCTAAAGCAAATCTAATTGAACTCAAACCAAAGCTTAAGCCAGACAAAGTAATAATGTTTGGCAATAAAATTTTTAAATCTAATTTCTTCATTTCTAGTTTAAGGACGCTAGGATTGATTCTCCTGCGACTACCTTGTCTCCAACCTTACATTTTTCAACAGCATCCAATGGCAAGTAAATATCAACTCTAGAACCAAATCTTATAAGTCCGAATCTTTCTCCCTGATTAAGTAGCATATTAGGTGAAATAAAACTTAAGATTCTCCTGGCTATTAATCCTGCAATTTGAACTACTATAATTTTTGTTCCATTTTGAGTATTTAAAACTAAACTACTTCTTTCATTTTTATCACTTGCTTTGTCTAAGCTAGCATTTAAAAATTTACCTTCTTTATAAACAATATGATCAACATTACCCTTAACAGGGCTTCTGTTTACATGAACATTGAACACGTTCATAAAAACACAGATTCGCTTCATCTTTTGTGATTCTATTGGTAGCTCTTCTGGAGGGTAAGCTTCATCAATTAAACATACCTTTCCATCTGCTGAGCTAATAATTAAATTTTCATCTTGTGGGGTATTTCTTTTAGGGTCTCTAAAAAACCATAGAACAAAAAAAGTAAGAAAAAATCCAATTAATGCTATCAAAATGAATGAGGATAAGTAGAAAAGAATTATCGAGCTTACAAACAAAATTCCTGCAAACTTCCATCCTTCTGGATGAATAATATATCTTTTTTTATGAATTTTTTTCAATGATTAAATCTCAAATTAGTCGAGCATTTTAAGGTATAAAAAGATCTTTTAAAAATCTAAATTAATTAAAACCAATGAGTTGGCTATATAAAATTAGGAATGCCATGGAAACTTGTAAGATCAAAGTGATCCATAAAATCATCCTTGTAACTCGTTTGGGCTGCAATTCCGTGTTTAATTTGCCTGTAAGATATATAGCACCTATATTTATTATTGGAAGTCCAAGCGCTGCCCAAATTCCTGCGATCAATAATAGAGTGATTGGATTGGGAAGCAAAAAATAAGCAATGCAAGAAAATAAAGGTATAACAAATGCAATAATTTTAATTAAATGCTTACGGGTATTTTTTTGCTCATCAACAAATCCAATTGAGATTAAGTAATCTGAAATGGTTCTTGTAAATGCCGCAGTCCCTGAAAGTAAGGTAGAAAAAAGAACAAAGAAGGCAAGAGGAATAAAAAACCATTTTGCCCAGGTTCCTAAGATAGAGGTAAACATATTCAAGAGAGTTTGAATGATATCGCCATCTGGTGGAGGATATAAACCCAATGTATTTAAAACAGCTGCGCCTAAAAGAAAAAATGGGAGAGTGCCAATGGTTACAAAAAAGACTGTTACCCAAACATCTGTTTGCATGACTTTAATCCAAGCTTTCACTTGATTTAAATCATCGCCATGTTTGGCATAACCTTTCTCTAGACACCAATAGGTATATGCCATAATTTCTCCGTAACTAATTCCAGTGAAACCAAAAACTGCCAAAGCCAGTGCTGCATGTTCAAATGGAAATGTAAACGAAAAGCCACCTAGGATTTGAGTGCCAGTAATTGCATATGGAGTAGATTGCATTGCAATAGTAATCACCAGTGTTATTACTGAAAAAAAGAAAACCATGCCGAGAAGAAGTTTCTCAAGTGTTTGATAAGTTCCAAGATATAAAATAAACCAAGTAATAGAACATGCTGTTATAACCCATGTTTGTATGCTTAAAATGGGCACCATCATGTGCCCTGCTTCTGCAACAGCTCCTGCAAGACCGCCCATGCCTGCGACAGAGGGCACTACACCTATAAACATAAACCAAACTAGCCAAGAGGCTTGTTTACCTCTGAGATTTGTTTTTGGCCCAGGCATATCTGAGAAAGCCTCTAAAAAAGTCTTATTTGTAGCAATTACATATCGACTTATTTCTGCTTGAATGAGTGGTTTGCTCCAAAGACTAAGTAAAAGCCACCAAAGTAAGGCGAAGCCACTAGCAGCACCAAGCAATGGTGATAAAGCAATTGAACCACTCCCTACAACACTTCCAGTTACAATAATGCTAGGCCCAATAAATTTTAAACGCTTAATTAGAGAAGATGGTGCTTTATTCATTATTTTTTCTCATAAGCGCTATGTCTTTCGATTTTATCTCACAAATCCAATTCCTTTGAGAAGCTATCACTTCAAAAGTTTTTTTACAGTAAAAGGTTACATGTGTTGGATCTCTTCGATAATACCAATTTTCAAACATTACATCTGAGGTTAAAAACGAAGTCATAATACCTAACCACCCATTTGGCCTTAGGAGAGTATTTAGTTTATTAAATTCTTTCAGAGGATTATGAAAATGCTCTACAGTTTCTGTGCAAGTTATAAAATCGTATTGCTTGTTTAGAACATTTTTGTTTGGATAAAAGAATGGGTCATATAAAGAAACTTTGAAGCCGTCTTTTTTTAAAATGTCTGCTAGGGCAGGACCATGACCACATCCAAAATCAAGCCCAGTGGAGTTCGGTAGAATTTTTTCTTTTATGGGCACTGCAAGCTTTGATAGAAATGATCTGTACTCAGGATCATTAATTTCATTATTGTGCTCTAAGTAACGCTCTTTCTCATCAAGGCTTGAGGGCAAATATTCTGTATCTAAAAATTTGCCATTGCAATACAGACAGTTCCAGTATGTTTTTTGATCAGAGGTCTGAAAGTTTTCAATATGCTTTGAGCCACAAATTTTACAAAGCATTTCTAAATTATTTTTTTAATTCCATCAATTGAACTGAGCATGCCGTGATGAATGCTTTCTGCAAAAATATCAGGTGAGATCTCAGTGATCCAGGCCAATAAGCACTCTTGTTCATTGATTGGAAATATTTGCATTGTTGCAAGATGATGTTCTATTGGTGCGGGTGTCTCAATAGCAGAATATTGAAGAATCATTTCTTGCTCATGACACTTTAGTATTTTTTCTGTGATCTTACCCATACCTTTCATTTCAAAGCACCGACAGTCATCATTCAATATAATTTCTTCAATAGAGGGGACCCAATCGCTTCTTCCTAGGTCAGATAAAATTGCCCATAATTCGTCAGCTGGACATTGAAGTTTGATTTCTTCTTTAAGTATTTTCATAAATTTTCAAGTCTTTTAGTATTCTTGAAAATTTTTCTCTCGAACATAACCAACTCTTGTTGTTTTGAAATGCTTCAGTGGAATCCCTAGGCGATTGATTGTATCGATGACACTTTTTGAAACATTACCATAAATTTCAATTGTAAAGCCATCAGCCAACTCAGCATGCTTTGTAACATATTCTTGCACTGGTGGGTTGGCATCATGTTTTATAAAAGCATTGCTGTTTGAATAAACCTCTGTCCAGGTAAATGCTAGAGGATCGTCAGGATCTGCATCGAAATTATGAAAAAGCATGCCTGGCTCACTTAATTCAACAGCTTTATCAACCTCATCAGCTATCTCAAGGTACTCATCTACCATGTCTGGTTTTACTTGAATGCGAGCAATGAGAATAAATGGATTTTGTCCATCCATAACCAAGTCTTCATGGTGTGCTGCGTGAATAAAATTTATTGAGAAGGCAAGGATAGAAATAGTAAGAAAAAATTTCATTTTATAAATAAATAATTAAAAAATTAATTCTAACGCATAGATTGTTTATTTAGCATACGAATTTGCACCGAGGAAATGAATCGAAACATAAGGCTCATCTCCAACCACCCAGCTATCGTGTGGTCTGGATGGGACATAAAAAATGTCTCCTGCTTTCATAACTGTAGTTTCTCCATCTGGGAATGACGCTGTTGCGCTTCCTGAAACAACCATACCAACATGCTCAACGTCACAAAATGGTTTTCCTATACCAGGTCCAACATCTTCAGACCATTTCCAGCCAGGTTGATATGTCGCCCTTCCTAACACCATATTATTGATAGTAATTTTTTCAAATTTACCTTTTGCAAAGTTTGTAATCTCATCGGGTTGATCAAATCTTTTTAGTATTACTTCTAAGTCCTCCATCTCTTATTGCTCCGCTTGTAATAGGACTTCTTGTGGTATGCAAAATGCTGACCTCTGAAGCTTCCATATTTTTGAAATCATGTTTGTATTAAGAATCCCATAAAAATGAGGAAATTTGCCATGCCTATTATTGGATTTGCTTGAAAATTCGTATTTTAAATTATTCTTAATTTTAGATTTATCAATCTGCAGGAGAACCACCTTTTGCTCATTCTCAAAATACAATGAAAGAGATGCATTCAACTGCGATGCTTTGGAGAGATGTACAAATCCATCTTTAAGATCAAGCTTAGTCATAATTTTTGATGAAGCTTTGCCTTTCTTCCACTCATCTTCAGTTAATATTTTATAAACATCATTTATCATGTTAAGTCTTATTCAAAATTTAATAAATTAAATTCTTTTCGAAATTATTCTTTTATATGAGTAACTGGGGGACCAAAGATTACTTTTATTATGTCAATGAAACTTTTTTTCTGCTTTAAATCATTGATCATAGACATCCAAGCCATAAAAGTAACTTTAACTGGATTGAAAGTATTAACATTATTTACAAGTCCAAATTTTACTACCTCTTCTTCGGGCTCAAAAGTTCCAAACAAACGGTCCCAGATAATTAATAAATTTCCGTAATTTTTATCTATGTATTGTTTATTTGAGCCATGATGAACCCTATGATGGGATGGGGTATTAAAAATCCATTCAAGCGGTCCCAATTTGCCAATAACTTGAGTATGTCCAACTATTCCCCACAAGGTACTTATTATTCCAGCTACAGCAACTATAGTCGGATCAAATCCTAGCAAGGGCAATACCATAAAAAAAGGTATCTTAGAAATTGGTCCAAACCAGGCCTGCCTAAACGAAACTGCGAAATTCATTTCCTCACTTGAATGATGGCTGAGATGAATAGCCCAAAGAAATCTAATGCGGTGAGACATTCTGTGATAAACGTAAAAGACTAAATCAATGCTTATAAATGTAATAATCCATAAAGCCCAAACAGGAATCTGATTTACAAAGTCAAAGACCCTAAACTGATATAAGTAAATATGAAGAGCTAAAACCATACCTTTGATTGCAAAGGCAACAATTATGTTTCCTGAAAGTAAGCCTATGGTGCAGAGTGTGTCACCGCTTTTATAAAAGTTTTGATTTCTAAAATTTGAAATTAAAATTTCTATAAAGATCATCGTCAGGACTATTGGGACACCTATGGCATAAACTTCATTTACAGATATTGCGGTCATAAATTAACTTATTTTTCTTACTCTGATAGCAACTTTTTTACCTGTTACTTTTAAAATGTGTCCACTAATAACAGCTTTGGAAATGATCACTTTTTGTGATTTTTTCACTGGCAATCTATTATATACGGACTCTACAGATCGCCAGACCTGTCCATTATCAAGAGTAATATCAATTTTATAATTTCCTGTCTTTCTTACTCTAACTATAGTTCCCAAGACATCTTTATCCTCTTTTCTTAACTGTTTTTCTATTTCTTGTGCTTTTTTTAATTCGCTTTTTACCTTTTTCAATTCACTTTCAGTCTCTTGAATTTTAATTTGAGCTTGTTTTAACTCCTGAGAGGGTTCAACAGACTGAATCGGCTCAATTGTTATTTTATTAGGAGGAGGCTTATAGTAATTTTCTGCCTTTTCCATGGATGGCGCACTTTCTTTCTTTTCCTGAGGAGGCGAACTTAAAAGGAAACTGTCATAACATTTTAGTCTTTGATTAGGATCTTCAATTTTTGCACATTCTGCAATACTTTTTTCATTTGAGAATGAGAAGCTGCTAAGGGCAAACATGCCTATACAAAATATAGTTTTAAGTTTCATGTGTTTTGTCAGTATATCAAAATGCAGTGAGTTAAATTTAATAAAAAGATTGTTTACCGGTCAAACAATAACTCAATTAATAATTTATTAAATTCAACAAATGCTTGATTTACTTCAAAAGAAATATCTATTATTTCATTAAAAGGGCCATCACAAATTCCAGTGATATTCCTTCTTATAACAAAATTAAGCTCTTCGTACTTTTGTATAATTTCTGAATATTTTTCTGGGGCATTAATATTTTGAGGATATATAGATACTACTCTTTTTCCTGAAGAAATAGCTTCCGACAACATTGTTGAGCTATCTTCTGTGACAAATAAATTTGATGCTATATATAAAAGATGAGAAAAACTGCCTCTTTTTTTCTCAGAATGAAATAGGATTGAAAAAGGACTGTCATATTTTGATTTAATGATATTTTCAACTTCAGTAGGTGTCCTTGGTGAGGTGATGAGTATAGGTTTTGTATTACTGTTTATGCAGAAGTCAGAAAAGTTGCTTAAGATTTCCTCCCATTCATCCATATCATATTTATATCCAATTCCATTTCCCCCCAATATCAATAATGAAAACTTATCTTCATATAAATTATTTTCTTTAATGAAGGTCTGACCTGCCTGCATGCACTTAGCGGGATCAAATAAATTTGGCACAATATCTGGGCTTAGATTGTTTTTTAAAGGTGAAATCTTTTTTGTTGTTATGTATGCCGTAAAATCTTGGATATGCCAGTCTCGTTTTGAGCTTAAGTGGATATTTTTTGCATTATTTTGTTTTGTAAGTGCCAAATTTAAAGGAGCAAGATTTGCTCCAGAAGATATAAAAATATCTATATTCCTAAAGGATGAAAATGCGTAACACTTGGTTATTAAATTTATATTAATTGAATTTGGAAATCTTGATAATTTTCTTGATATGAATTTTAAAACTCCCCTCGTAAGCCTATTGCTCCATCCGACAGAGATAGTTGTAACATTTATGTTATAACCGGAATCAACTAAACTTTTTATAACCCCTAAAGCCTGGCCATCGTGCCCAGAAATACCTTCGGTAAGATGGCCAACATTAATCTGCATATTCAAATAAATCCTTCAATTTCCTCGATAATCTTTCCAAACTAAAATTCGTATTGATGTTGTTATGTGCGTTTTGAGCAAGTAAAAGTCTTTTTTCATCGTTGCTAAGAGCTTGAATTGCATTTTTTATTTCATCAGGAGAAGAAAAATCTACATAGATTGCGCCCTTTATCTCTGGCTTTGTACCAAAAATTTCCATGGCTCCGTCAGTTTGAGTGGAAATAACGGGCAATCCGCTCATCATTGCTTCTCCAATAATTAAACCGAATGGTTCCTCTAAAGAGGTTATACAAAAAACATCTGCTTTTCTAAATTCATTATGCAAATCTTCAGTCCATCCAATCAATCGAATATTTTTTAAAGCTAGGTCATTTATTTTTTTTCTTAACTCAGCTTCTAGTGGCCCAGAGCCAAAAAGTTGTATTTGTACTGGAAATTTGTCTCTTTGCAGTTTTTCAGCTGCTTTAATTAAGTCATTAAAGCCTTTTTTAGTTACAAATCTACCTGCAGAAATTACTGTTAGGACTTTATTTTTTTTTAAGCTTAAAGCTTCCTGCAATTGTTCAAATCCATGTGGAATGACGATATTAGTGGATTTATTATCAGGATAGTGAGAAATAAATCTTTCATATCCCGCATGAGTTAAAAATATATTAAAAGCCCTATGAAGGGTATTTCGAAGCTTGCCAGAATGATTAATCATTCCAAGTTTAAAACTATATTGATTAAAAAAATTAATCAGCTTTGAGTTATGAATAAATATCCACTTTGAATCTTCAAAATGATCTTTGAAATCTCGCTTAAAAATAAATCTGGTTAAAAGATGAAAATAAAGTAAAGATTTTTTAATAGAAAAAATTTGGACATTTGGTAAATTTAGTAATTCGTCTTTCGCTGCTGCATCGCTGGGCAAAATAATAAAATGTTTTTCTCCAATTAAATCAAGCGCTTTAGAATAAGAGATTAAACTGTTTGCTATTCCACCCTTTTTGCGATCAAGGGTGATGGATAATATCATCTGTTTTTTCGTTTATCGTTCCAATAAACTCCTTTTAGATATTGCTCATATAGGAACTGAGAAAGTTTATTATCAGTATGATTTAGATCACTTTCATTATTTATTGTGTTATTTTTATTTTCCCAATATAAATGATCAAAAAATCTCCCGAAAACAAAAACAATAAGAAAGAATAAAACTGCTGATATAAAAAAAATTAACGCTAAAATAAATTGGCCTAAAAAAAGGAATGCGGCCGATATCAGGACTAAAAGAATAGATATATTCATTAAATGATAGTTTATACCTATAAATTGATTTGATAAAAGCAGAAGTTTATTAAAAAAAGGGTTTTTGTTAAGTTTCTGATGATCTTTGTTTGAATTCAAGAACAGTAGCATTGATGCAATATCTTGGCATACCATTTGGTCCATCAGAAAAAACATGGCCAAGGTGTATATCAGAAGTCACTGATCTAATTTCAGTCCTTCTCATCCCATAACTATTGTCAGGCTTAGAATAAACAGATCCTTCAATAGGTCTAGTAAAAGAAAGCCAACCCGTGGAAGAATTAAATCTATCTTTTGTATCAAATAATGGCGCTCCACTTAGCTTATCTACGAAAATTCCATCAGGTGTATCCTTGAAAATCTCATATTCTTTGCAAAATCTTGCATCTGTCCCTTTTTCAAATGCAACTCGGTAAGCCTCTGAATCTCCCAATTTAAAGTAACCAAGGGCCTGATAAAATTCCTTTGGATTTAAGTATCCTTGATGAGCAAAAACCTCTTTGCCATTTTCTAAGAATAAAATAGTTGGAGTGGCCCATGTAGGGGAATCAATCTCAAGACCCTCTAATTGGTGTGCAAATCTATAGAAAACTGGAATATCACCATCATAATTATTTACGACATTTGCGTTAAATTTTTCACAATAGGGGCAAAATCCTTCTGCTTCAATAACTATTATTTTTTTTCCTTTTAAAAGTTCAGAATTATCTATTAAAGATGCCTCATTGGTTTTAGCAAACTTAACTCCTGTAGAGTGATCGGGACAATATCCATTTGGATTTTTTGCAATGTAATCTTGATGATAGTTTTCGGCCATATAAAATTTTTCTATTGGCTTAACTAAGGTAGCAATAGCCCCATATCCTTCATTTGATAAAAGTGTTTGAAAAGTTTGAACTACGCTTTCAATGATCCTCTTTTGTTCTTCATTGCTGTACAAAATAATAGATCTATATTGGGTTCCTATATCGTTACCTTGCCTATTTATTTGAGTTGGATCATGAGATTCAAAATAATGCATTAAAAGTTTTTCTGTTGAAATAATATTCTTGTTGTATGTAACCTCAACTACTTCAGCATGATTATTAACATTAAACTTATTTTTCAACTTTGTAATTTCTCTGTAGGTCGGACGGATACCATTGCCATCAGCATATCCAGAAACTGCGTCTATTACTCCTGGTAATGCTTCATAACCTTTTTCCGCTCCCCAAAAACAACCTGATCCGAGAACAATTTTTTCAGAGTGAATGGTTGCTTCATTGACAGTCGCAGAAAGGGAAAAGCTTAATAAAGAGGTTGTTATTACAAATAAGGTTATATTTTTCATTAATCTAAATGCTGAATAAGTAAAGTAGGCACATTATGATTGTGAGATTTAATTGTTGCAACAAGGGTTTTTTCTTTGATGCCTTTCTGCACAGGTGTAACTTCAATTCCCTCAGCTACAAGTCTTGTGTGAGCCTTTTTTATGTCCTTGACCTCCCAAGCAAGACCCCACATCTTATCATTGGATGGCAAATCATCTTTTTGCTCAATGACTTCGATAGTTGTTTTATTCAGTCGAAAGAAAAGCATGCGCTTTTGCCAATGCTCAATAAATTTGTCTAAAGCAAGACGTATGTTAAAAGTATCTCTATAAATTTTTATAAAACCATCAGCATCATTGGTATTAATTACTACATGATCCAATTTATGGGGTGAAGAAGCATTTAATTCTTTTAATTGAGGGAGATTCCCATCTAAGTGCTCTATTACAAATGAAAATATGCCTCTAGTAAGCTCAGGAGGCAAAAATAAATTTTTCCATTTTCTTGTATGTTGGTCAGAATTATTTATTCCTTGTCCGTTGGATAACTCTTCAACTAGAAATCCTTTTTCTACAAGGGAATCACTTGCTGAATTTATATCTTCAGTTGCAAAAACCATTCCCATCAAGCCCTCTCCACTTTGAGCAAGATAATTATTAACTAGATCAGCGCCCTCGCCATTACCAGAAGCAGACAGAAGCTCAAAATATGTATTTTCAAAATTAAACAATGAATTACTTGTTCCCCAGTCCTTATGAATACCCTTCCAAACTGGAGTAAAACCAAAAAGTTTTTTATAGTTGTTTTCTGCTTCCTTTAAATCCTTAACAGCAACAATTAAATGATCTAGCCTAGCAAACATCTTTATTTACCTGCTTATAAACTTTTCTGATATCCAATAATAATTTGATAATCGGTTTTCATTTGAAGGTTATTTTTATCTTGGTCAAGAGGCTTTAGTATTTCAATGCCAATTGTATCTTTTCCACCAGGCAAGAGATCCAAGTTTAGATTCATGCCTAGGCCTAAATGTAATTCTTTGCCGCCATAGTTATTTGGATTTGCAGTTTGGACTGGAGCCATAATTAATGGGTTTCTTCCAGACAGGCTATCTGTATCAACAAACTTTAGTCTAGATGAAATAGAGAGGGTCTTTGATAGTGAATATTGTATCCATGAACTAAGCTCTGTTGCATCTCCAAAAGACCAATCTGCCTCTGAGACAACAATTTTTCTTTTAAGTTGATTGCCCAAAAAAATACCTTCACCTAATTCTCTTAAATTTGTTAAACCAAAGATTAGGCTTGTAGAGTTATCCCCAAGCTGCATTGCATAGGGCATGATCATTTTCATTTTTTTTCCCATAGGTGTTAATGCCATTGCAGTAGAGTCATTTTTGCCAATTGATTCTTTTAATGCAATTTCTCCATGCCATTTTGAATTATCAGTTTGATTGATATTAAAGAGGCCGTTAAGAGTAAAGCTTGAAAGATCGCTAGCAGAAGTACTAAATTGTCCCACCAGGTTTCTTGCCATCATGGGAGAAAACGAACTTAGGTTCATGTCTTTAGAAACATAGATTGCCATCAACATAAAAGTAAAATTATTACTGGGTGCGTACATGGCATCAATCATGGTCATCTTCATCTCCATGTTTTTCGGAACAATTGAAAGATTAGCAGGCATATTGCTTAAAGGGTTTCTCATACCAAGAATTTCTGAGTCGCTAATATTTTTCCCGTCTAAAATATTACCATCCATTTTCATTCGCCCATGTTTAATGGATAACATGAAGCCTTTGTGATGCATGTTTCCCATTATTCCAATTGGAATAAAGCCGTGGCTCATGGAATGATGGCTTGAATCCATTTCTGTCATTGCTGAATGATCATGCGTCGAATGATCATGCGTCGAATGATCATGTTCTGATGAACCATCTTGAGCAAATAGAAAGGTTGATAGGAGAAAGAATAAAGTTAGTAAATGAAATTTCATGATTTTTTAAAAAAAAGTACAACCCCAGAAATAGATGTAAATAGAGCAATGAACGAAAAAATTTTTAAAAGTGTATTATCAATATTATCTCGGTCAACCCAATCCATTATATGAAAGCCCCACATCAGATCCCAGATCCGCCATTGAGAGGATCTTATGGCAACAATTTCGCCAGAATATGGATTTTGATAAACATTGATCTCTTTGCCATCATTAGTAGCTGATATCACCTTATACAAGGGCAATTCTCTTCCCCTGTATTCAGATCCTCTTTTTGATTCTTCAATTATTTCGATACTCTGAGGAATAAGAATTGTTTTTTTTTCTACAATTCTTTTTGCAGATTCAAAATCGAGCTTTTTTTCATTTATTGTTCTTTCAATTGTAGGTTTGACTTGAATCGCAAGATACTGCTCTCCGCGAACATTTTCTATTTTGTTAAACGAAAAATATATCCCAGATATTGTCCAAAGAAGCAACTGAATTGCTATGAGCAGACTGATATATTTATGAAATTTTCTTAAAGTGATTCTTGCCATTAGTAATTACTGGCTCAGCCAAGCTGTCTACAAGTTTGAAAGTTTTTATAATGAGAATAAGCAACCATTATAGAGCCTATAAAGGTTAAAACTTCTTCGATGTGTTCACCAAAGACACTCTCACCAAAAAAAATCGCAAAAATTAAGAACCAAAGACCTGAAATGCCTAAATAAAGATAAGAAGAAATATTATGGTTTTGAAATCCAGAAATCAAAGCATACAGACTTATTGGTATTACCAATATCAAAAAAACCTTATGAATTAGCTCATTATCAATCGTAAGAGCAATAACACCAGAAGTTAGAATTAAAAATGATGGCATTAACAAGCAGTGAATCATGCATGCCATCGACAAAGTGATTGATAGCTTGTCAGCTTTAAATTGAGTATTCATAATTTTTTGAGAACTGATTTTATTCAAGAGAATTATTTATCGCAAGTACTATATAAAGTGATTATGTTGATATCTTATTTTCAATTCTATTTATCATAATATAGTAAATTGGCGTCATTGCGACCGTATATGCAATTACTTGTGGGCCTATGATTTCAAATAGAGCGAAACAAGATATACCGGCAATAAAAAGAAAAAATAATTCTAAATAGCTTTTAATAAAGCCTTCTTGAAATGCGGCTTTAAATATTAAGAAATTAATAGGAAGATAAAGCAACACACTTGTAATAGCTCCTGGGCTGAAATCAGCAAAATAAAAGCTAAAGAAAACATGAAACAGTGCATTTACTACCTGGGTGGTCATTAAGAAGAATAGAACAATGTGGGCACTACCTCTGTTATTTTTTAATAGGTGTATAAAGACCATTATCAATAAAAGTGAAATCAATCTTATAAGCACCTCTTCTGTTGCTATCGCATTGTTATCTGCAAAATAAGTGAGTCGCCAGTCTCTAAAATTAAAAATTATGTGCTCTTCAAAGTGATGAATTGCATAAATCAAAGGACCTAGAACAATAAGATTTTTAAAATCGGTCACAGAGTTCCTTTAGCTTTTATAAAATTTTTTATAAAAAAAATAACATAAAGCAGGCAAAACTGCGGCGCCAGTAAATGCAAGAAAAGACGAGTTGCTATCTATTGCTGCAGCACCTATTCCTGAAAAAACTATCGCAACTCCTAAATTAGTTATTCCGACAACAGAAATAAAATTCTTAAAAGGCATGTTAGATAAGCCTGCACTTAAAGTTATAAGCTCGGCAAAACCTGGGACTGGTCTAGATAGAATTAATCCAAGAGTATTAAAGTTTTTTAACGCTTTTTCAGCATCATTAAATTCTTCATCAGAGATAATCTTCTTTGCGATTGGGCGAGCTGCAATGCTACCAATTAAATATCCGATGCAGGCTCCTAAATTGAGGCCTATCCAAACCACGATTGAAGACAAACTCCAACCCAGCGACATCCCAGATAAGGTATTGGTAAGGCCATTAGGCACTGGCAAGATTACGTCTGCTGTTAACGCAACAATTACTATCAATGAAATAGCCATTTTATTAGTTCCTGCCCAAGCCAACGCAGTATCTGCATAAGTTGATAAAGGGGTTTCTAAAAAAAATAAAGGTAAAAGGATAGAAGTAAAAAATATGATACTAAAAGAAGTCCATTTGATAATTGGCATTAATCGCATAATGTATTTGTGTTTATTTTTAATTCTTTACCAGTTATCACGCAATCCTCGTAAGCCAATAAAGGTTTTTTGACGATCCAAACTATTCACATCAATTTTTAGTGAATCTGCAATTCCAAGTCGAACCTGCTGTTCATCGAGTCTAAAAAAAACATTTATCTCTCTTTCTAATCCAATATCGCTAATAAAACTCTCAGCATCGAGACCGTTTTTAAACTTATCTCTTAGTTGTTTAGCAGACTGATTATCTGGCTCTCTATCAAGGGTAAACTCTAAGTTATTTTCAATATAATCATGTCCTGGATATATTCGAACATTGTCTGAGAGTAAAAAAATCTGTTCCTCAAATGTTTTATGAAGAATTGATGGCTCTCCTCCAAAATCACATCGCCCTACCCCTGCATTAAATAAAGTATCGCCACAAAATAAAGCAGGCATTTCAGTATCGCTACCCTCATAATATAAACAAATATGGCTCATTGTATGACCAGGGGTATCCATTACCTTCAAAGTTAATTCTCCACATGTCAACTCATCCCCAGCATTTAAACCTCTATCAACATTGGGAATGGCATTCATGGCTTCAATATGAGCAACTAATTTAGCGCCAGTTGCAGAAATTACAGGATCATTGCCACCTATATGGTCATGATGATGGTGGGTGTTAGCAACTGTTTTTATTGTCCAGCCCTTTTTTTTTGCAACTTTAAGACATAAAGCATGATCCAACGGATCAATTGCAATTGCCTCATGAGTTTTTTCACATGCCAATAAATACATATAATTTTTTAGGCTATTTCTTATGGGTATTTGCTCGATTAACATTTATTTTTTCATAAATAATCTATCGATCATATTTAGTGGATCCTTATATATATTTTTTCCATTTACAAGAACAGAAATTTTGACTGAAAAAAATCCACCTATGAAGACTTCTACTGAATCAATGTCCTCAGAAAAATTATAATTTTTTAAAAAAGGCCTTCTTGTATCAGGGATCATGCTTGTATTCTGGTCAAGATGTTGATTATCAATATATAAATCTGCAGATCCCTTGAGATTCCAACCCCACCAATTAGATATCAAAATATTATGCTTTTGATAATTGATCTCCCATTTTTGAAGGTTAGGTTTTTTTTGCATTTATTATTTTAAAATATAGGCCTTTATAACAAACGTATCTTTCAACATATCAATATCAATTACATCTAAATTCTGAGTACCATCACTAATTTGCACGATTTGTCGTATCTTGATTGTTGAGCCCTCACGATTCCAAACCCCTCTAAATGCTCCGGCAGCAACAGTATCAGCATCGAGTGCACCCCTGCCATTTCCGGTAACAAAGCCACTTGTTCTAGTTACATAGGTTAGGTTATAGGTAACATAAACTGTTCCATATACTCCCATTTTTCCTGTAGCACTAATCGTTGACGATTCATCTCCAATGTCAACATTAGTCACAGTCATAACTGCATCAGCTTGGCGTTTTTCAAGGTGAAGGAACTCTTCTCCTTTATGATCATTGCTGAAGGATGGACTTGAAAAAGCTACCAGGATCATAGCTAACATAATATTTTTCATATATTCTCCTTTAATTTGCATCAAATCTAAGTATGTTTTTTTTATTAAAGCATATTTTATAATTGATAGTAGAAAAGAGACGCTCAGTGTTTTTAATAAACAGTTGTTTTTATTTAAATTAAAAGTTCACTGTAACTTATATCCACCTTCTAGTATTTTTTTTATAAGAAGCAAATTCTTTAGGAAACAACTTATTCATTGCTGCTTCTTCAGGGATAATTTGGAATTTTGTTATAAATAAAGCAAACAATAGGGTAATGAATAAGCCACCCAATAAATTAAACTTTACAGATATAGAAATTAAGATAAAAACCATGCCCAAATACATTGGATTTCTAGAAAAACTAAAGACTCCGGAAATAACCAAGGAGGTAGCTTGTTCAGGTTTGAGAGGGTTAATTGTTGTTTGGTGTTTCCTAAAAGATGCTGCTGATACAATTAAAATGCATACACCGACAAATAAAATCAAACCGCTCAGAAAATTTACCATACTAAAAATATATTCAGGGAAATAAGGCCCGGAAAAGTAAATACATAATCCAAATATTAATGTAACTATTGGAGGCGGTATTTTAGTGTTCATACTATGTTTAGACCAATAAAGCGATGAAAATTGCCAAAAAAATAAGTACTAATGGTAATATCTTGTCAAAAATCCTAGAGATATCCTCTTTTTTAGGCAATTTAGAATAATCAATAAATGAAAAGTACCCATCAGATTCATCTTTAATTTCTTGAGAAATATTATTATTTATGGGTACATTTTCAATATCTTTTCTATAATTATGAGATAAATCTCTATAATTTAAGATATCTTTAGCTTTGTTTTGAGAATTTGTGAGTACATTATTATTTGCATTGGTAATCTCTATTGTTTTTAGCTCTTCAAGTATTTTATCTCTTCTTGCCCGGGCAATATCAATATCATTTGTTTCTAAAGATTTCTTTATAAACTCTTTTCCTATTATAGAAGAAATTTTTTTTGAAACTCTTTTTTGTATAAAGTAAATATCTTTGTTTTTTCCTCTCAAAACAAGATATTTATCATTTGTACTCATAATGTACTCATTATTTTAAACCCACTTTTAAATGATAGCAAATTTGTACTCATAACTTTAAATCCATTGGTCATTTTCTGCTGTGAAGTTATTTGACACATCTCCTGTATTTTTGACCCCTATTGGCTCAATCAGCATTATTTTTGCTTCATTATTAGCAAATGGTTTATGTTTTTTTCCTTTTGGAATTACAATAATCTCTCCTGCAGATAATTCTATTGTTTCATCCTCAAACTCAATCCCTATTTTTCCTTCAATAACAAAAAAGACCTCGTCTGTAAAATCATGTTTATGCCAGGTAAAATCATTTTCAATTTTAACAAGTTTAAATTGATAATTATTCATCTCGGCAATGACTTTTGGAGACCAATGATCAGTAAACTGTTGAAATTTATCTTGCAAGTTAATTTTTTCCATATTTTTTACATGAGGTTACTTATACAACTATTTTAGATTATTATTAATTTAACATCTTAAAAAGTAAAAAATGGGCAAAAAAAGATTCTTTGATGATAGATTGAAGTATTTATCGTTTATTCAGAATACGGGAGAGAAAAAAGCAATTTCTGAGAAAGTTTATTCACATATTGCTAGCTTATCTGATAATAAGTCATATTTAAGAATTTTAGATGCTGGGACAGGTGATGGGACAATCTTCTCAAATATTATTAAAAGCTTTCATAAATATCATCCCTACTCTTCCCTATTAATAACTGGAAAAGAAATCAGTTATGAAGATTTAAAAAATACTCTTGAAAAAATGCCAGATAGATTTGTTGAGCACCCAAACCTATTAATAACAATGACTAACGTAAAATTTGCTGAACTAGGATTAATTGAGAATTCAAATAAAATTAAAGATAAAAAAATTAAAGAATTTAATTTAGTCCTTAAAAGCAACAACTCGTTTGACTTTAATTCTCAAATAACTGGAAATCTTTTAAGAAATTTTATTAAAAAGAATTGGGGAATAGAAATTGATAAAAAAGATCGAACTTCATACTCGTCTCCATGCATTATTAGAGTTTATAGAGAAGACAATGTAAAGCATCTAGGTAAGTTTTTGAAAAATAACTACAAAAACAATAACTATGATTTGATATTAGCATCCCAGGCATATAGAGCAGCATCATCTGTAAACATTAAAGTTAAAAATGTTATTGGACCTTTGATGAGGTTATTGAATAAATCAGGAAAGCTTTTAATAACCCATTCAGTTGGCGGAGAATCTGTTCAAAAGATCTTAAAGTTAGCGTTTAAAGGTAAAGAAGCTTTTCCAAATAAAGCAAAAGATATAATTGGATATTTAAAAGATAATCCATTTGGAGAAAACAATATTTATAAGTTTTCTAAACCTCAAAATTATTATTTCACTTTCAAAAGAGCGCCAGATAAAACAGTTAAAGAATTATTCGGCCATAACACAGATGCTAAATGGGCAAATATGTTGTATGTTGGTCAAATAGCAGAAAAAGATATTCAAGCATTTGAAAAAAACACAGCGCTTCAAAAAAAAATCAAAAGAGTCATAGATAAATCAAAAGAAATTCAATTTCAAAATGAAATATTTAGTATTACAAAGTTAAGATGACCTCACTTTTTTTAATACATGTTAAATTGAGTTACAAGTTATGAAAAATATATTACTAATACTTTTTATTTTTTCTTCTTTTTCTTATGGGCATAGTGCTATGAAGGGTGACTTAAACGGGACCTGGAGGCTGGTTGAATATGCAGTAGATAAAAAATATCAAGATGTGCCAAACCCTACTCCGATTAAGATGTACATGAATGGAGAATTTATAATTATTTTTTATTTAGAAAATAAAATGAACTTTAATAAGGGCAGATATTTCATTAAAGATGGGAATGTAACCGAAACAATTTTGTCAAGTAGCACTGAATCCCTTGAAGGCGAAGTAATCTCTTTTGAACCAAACTTTATGGGCGATAAAAACTCATTCAAAATAAATATTGATTTTGGAGATTATCAAACTTTTGAAAGATGGGAAAAAACCTACTGCGATGTTGTGGAGTGCGCAAAAATTAGATCTAGAAATAACTAGAATTTTTTAACTTTTACATTTTTAAATCAAAAGTCTAGTGCATCAACAATTTTCCTAATTTCTTTTATGTGAGAAGTTGTTGTTCTGCAACAGCCGCCTATTACCGAAGCTCCTTTAGTAATCCATTCAGAAACAAACTTACTATACTCTAAATGATTGATATGTTGATGATTGTGATAATGCCATTCGTCAGAGTCAGTAACAAAACCCTCTAGCTTATTTTTTTTATATTTAGAGGAGTTTGCATATATACCAAAACTTTTTTCTTTTTTTAGTTTTTCAATTGCAATGCTCGCGGTATCTGCGTGAACACAATTTACTAGTTGACAATCAACATTTAATTTTAATCCTTCATCAATTGCAAGATCTAATAACTCTGTGCTTGGGAGTCTGTTAAGTTTATTTCCCCTGGTTGTCCAACTTAACCAAACTCGGTCTGAAAAATTTTTAGCAGTTGATGCTGCAATAGTGCCCTCATAAATTGATGCCATTGTTTCACAAATGATTAAATCAACATCATCTTTGTAAATTTCGCCTAAGGTTGCATAAAACTTTTTCAATTTTTTTTCTTTTGCACTTAAATCAGGCCTAAAGGTTATGTGAATTGGTGGAAAGCAACCAGCGATCTTTATATTTGCTCCAGTTTCAGCAACTGCTTCTTTGCATAATTCAAGTGATTTTTTTGCAAGATCTTCATATGAGGGGGCCTTTGGCTCTCTAATAAGTAATTCTGGAGTAGCCTGATAATTTGATGTGGTAATTACATCAGCGCCAGCTTCAATGTTATCAACATGTATTTGTTTTATAACTTCTGGTTTATGTATTAAGCAATGTGCTGACCAAATAGAAGTTTTAAAACTTGGGAGATATTCGCCTCTATTTTCAAGCTCAGTGCCCATGGCTGAATCAAGTATTAATGGTTTTTTAATTTTCGTTTTTAAAGACATTCACACCTCCTTTATTTGCTGAACGCCATATCTTTTTTCCACCTTGCCGGAGTTGGCAGGTTGGAGAGGAAATTAATCCTTCTCATGATATATAACTTTTATTTTATCAAAACTTTAAAGAATTTGATCTTAAAAAGATAATTATTAAGATTTTTTTTCGCCATCGTGAAAATGTTTCGTCAAGATCTCTAGATGATCTTCATAATTCCTCCAATAATCTAAACCGGTCTTGTAAATTGGCTGCCTGACTTGTTCAGAACTTGCAGTTTTTACTGGACGCTTTGATTTATGAAAATTTAAACAATTCTCTTCGAACTTCACGTTACAAAATTCTAATAGATCTGCAATTCTTTCATTAGGATTTTTGATAACATCCTCATAATTGATCGTAAAAATTTCACCTGGAAAACGCTTTTTCCAATAATTTATTAGCCTAATATAATCTTTGTAATATCTCGCAATATCATCTAGGTCATAAGTAAAATGTTGGCCTTTAGCAAAATACTGTTTAAAGCAGCTAAAACAAGCATCCATTGGATTTCTTCTTGCATCTATTATCCTAGCCTTGGGTAAAATTAATTTTATAAGACCTATATGAACAAAATTGTTTGGCATTTTATCAATAAAAAATGGTTTAGAAGATCTAGCCCATTTTGTTTCATCAATATATTTTTGTCCTAGATCCTCAAATGATGATTGCTCAAGTGTTAATAAATTATTTGGATACCCTTTTTCTTGATCAATTAACTTTATATCTCTAGAAATTGCCAAAATATTTGGTAATTCTTGTGTGCCCTCTATTAAAGAATGAGATGCTAGAATCTGTTCGATCATTGTTGATCCTGATCTGGGTAAACCCAAAATAAAAATTGGATCTTCAAAACTTGATTTAGCTCTTAATTTGTATAGATCATGATTGTTTTCAAAGAAATCTATTAAGTTATCAATGGAAATTTTATAATCTTCGGCGTTATAACTTATCTGCTTTCTTTGTTGCCAATTCCCTAGAGCATAATGTTTAAATGATTTATCAAAATGTTTTTTTGACTCATAGGCTTTTCCGAGTGCAAAGTGCATCTGAATAAGCTCTTTTGGATGTATGTTTTCTTTAAGAGAAGACTCCATATTAAAAATTTCTTTATCTGAGAATTCATAAGTCTTTAGATTTGCTAAGCTCCAATATGCTTCACCAGATAATGGAAAATACTTTATTGCATTTTGATATGCATCCTCACATCTTTTTCTTTCTCCAACTGTTTTCAAAGCGTGACCAAGACTGAGAAAGACTCGAGGATTTTCAGGATTAATTTTTAATGACTTATCATATAATTTAATACCTTCGTGATATTTTGATAACTTGATATAAACAGTTCCTAAGGATACCAATGCTTCGAAATTATTTGGATCCAACTTAATGAGATTCTTAAACGCTGGGACAGACTTTGAAAGTTTATTTTGAATCCTATAAAGTTTTGCTAGATTATCCCAGGCTAGTGAAAAAGTTGGATCTAATTCAAGGACTCTTAAAAAAAGTCTCTCAGATACCTCATAATCTTTTGTTTTAAATGCAAGCAATCCCAATAACCTTAAAGCATCGATATTATTCTTATCTTTTTTAAGAACTCGTTTATATGAATCTTCAGCAAGCTTTAATCTTCCTGCTTTGACGTGTCTAATTCCCTTATATAAATCACCGTATTTTTTATCTGACTCAAAGAAGCTCTGAATAACTTGATCAGATTCCTCTTCCCTATCATTTTCAATATGTATGTTTGAAATTAAACGAGCGGTTGTAATGGATGGAAATTTTTTATGAAAATCAATTAATGCAGACTCGTATGCTCTATTGTCATTAAGAAATTGATAAACTTTTAATAATTTTTCATGATGCTCCTTACTATCAGGTTCAAGTTGAATTAGTTTTTTGATAATTTTTAAGGCTTTCTCAGCCTTATTAAATTTTACATTGATATCTAAAAGTAAAGACAAGGCTTTAAGGTTAGTGGGGTAGATATTTAAAATTTCTTCAAGTTGTTCTATACATTCATTTAAATTATTATTGTTAAATAAATCACTAGCGTTATCTAATGCAATCTTAAGGTTGGTATTCTCTGACATATGTTTATAAAAATAAGTGCAGAATGGAATAAAACTATTATCTCACTTGCGATTGTACTATCTTTGCTCTTATCAATATATGTGTTGTCTGATCCTGTTGGAAGTTCAAAGCTACTTTTCAAATTATATGACTCTCTGACAATCTTTTTTGAACCGACCTATATGTATGGAAGTTTTTTGGTATTAATTTTCCTAATCTTTATTGCGCTATCAAAATATGGTGATGTAAAAATTTCTTTACAGAATAAAGAAATATATTCATTTTTTTCATGGGGATCAATGCTCTTTGCTGCAGGTATTGGCGCAGCTCTTTTGTATTGGGCAACAATTGAATGGATAGATTACTTTAATATATTAAGATCCCAAAGATTAGATATTGATACTGCATTGTTGTATTCAAGAACGTATCCTATTTTTCATTGGTCATTTACTGCTTGGGCTATATATTGCTTGCCTGCAATTGCGTTTGGGTTGGCGATCACAATAAATCAAAAATCTAAATTAACATTTTCAGGAATATTTAATATCAAAAATAAATTCTTGGAAGTTTTATTTGATTCTTTATTCATTGGAGCAATACTTTGTGGAGCTGGAGTTGGACTCGGCTTGTCCTTCCCGTTAATTTCTTCGATCTTATCAAATGTCTTCAATATTGAAAAAACTTTTAATCTAGACATTTTTACGATAGCTGTTTGTCTGTCAATATTTGCAACCAGTGCATATCTTGGAATTCAAAAAGGAATAAAAAGGCTCAGCAATTTTAATATAATGTTAGTTTTATTATTTTTACTCTTCGTTTTTATTCTAGGGCCTACGCAATATATTTTTTCTAAATCAATCGAAAGTTACTTGTTCTTATTTAAACATTATCCTGAATTAAGTTTCACAACTGGTACAGCAATAAGTAAGGATTGGTCGGTTTTTTATTGGGCTTGGTGGATGGCATTAGCCCCAATGGTCGGCGCCTTCATCGTTAACATATCTAATGGCAAATCATTAAGATCTATTATTCTAGGAGTAATATTTATTGGCAGCGTTGGTTGCATCATTAGCATGTCTGTATTATCAAATTTATCAATCTATCTATTTGAATCAGGACTTTTGAATTCGCCCATGCTTTTAGAAGGCGGGATGCTAAATAGAGAGCAAATAATAATTAAAACTTTATCGACTTTGAATTACAGCCATTATCTTTTAATTGGCTTTGGAATAATTTGTATTATCTTTTTATGCACAACCTATGACTCTACCTCATACATTCTAGCTTCAGCATCTATGAAAAGTTCAAATATTGAGAGCTCAGGCAATTTAAGGTTGATATTTGCAATTTTACTAGTTATTCAACCTACCCTCTTAATGTTTCTTGGGGGGGTTGATTCGTTTAAGTGGATAATGGTTATATTCTCAGTTCCGTTATTATTTGTATATCTATTACTGATGATTTCTATAGTTAAAAATATTATTGCGATTAAAAAAGTATAGAGCCTTCATTTTTTGATAAAGGCTTATGATTTATAGAATTATTTCTAGTATCTGTACTTGAATCTTAAACCAATAACTCTTGGCCTATTTTGAGTCCTTCTAATATCTCCAAAATCGTCATACCTAGATAAATATCCATTTTCATCAGTAAGATTGCTAATAAATACTTCCATAGACCTATTATTTGATTCAACGCCAACTCTTATGTTAGCTATAGCATATGAAGGCAACTTTAGTTCATTGGCCTGACTGGTGTACCTATCACCTGTATATGAGTAATCAACGGACACATATCCGGGCATACCAAAAATACTTAACACCTTATCTAATCCTAAAACATAAGAGAGCTCGGGAACGTATGCAAGTCTATTTCCTGAATTAGCCTGAAGAACTCCAGACACATCATAGTAATCCTCTGACAAAGAAGGATCGTTAGAAACAACATAGCCTGACAAAGTTAATGAGTCATTAGGTTTGTAGGTCGCATCAAGTTCAAGACCATTAATTTCTGCATTACCCACATTATCAACAAAGGCTACCGTGGAATATGCCAAATTGTATGTGGTAGATTGAAAATCACTCCAATCCATCATGAAGTATGCCCCATTGAGAATAAGTTTTCCGTCTGCAAGGGTTGACTTGAATCCAAGCTCAAGACTTTCTAAATAGTCAGAGTCATATGTTTCAGGAATAAAAGCAGTTTGAGCGGGCCTAACTCTGTTAATACCACTGGCTCTGAAGCCTTCCGAATAAGTACCATACAACATCACGTCTTCATTTAAGTTATGGGCTATATTAACTTTTGGTACAACTCCTGAATCACTAGAATTAAATACTTTGTCTACTCCATCAAATACACCAAAGTAGCCATCTTTTGCATTTACCATGGTATCTTGATCGTATGATCTAAAACCTAAGGTTAACTTGGTTTTATCATTAAGGTTGAAGCGACCTTCTCCAAAAAAGGCCTCTGTATCCTCCTCTCTTGTGTTATCAAGATTCCACCACTGACCATTGGGTACATTCCATGACAAATTACCTGGATTTGATCCAGGCCATAGGTAAGCAATTTCATAGTCTCTGTTAGAAGATTCGCTGAATGCTCCAAGGATCCACTGAAAGCCTGAGTCTCCTTTTGATTGAATTCTTACTTCGTAAGAATCTCTTTCATGATTATCGATTTGCGTGTATGACATTCTTGGATCCTGACAACCTGAGATATTGTAATAATAATAGTAGTCATAATAGTCACAGGTATAGGTGGGACCATCGTAGTTATAATATTCTACATATTCTGAATAGTCATATGTGTATTCAACATCCCTTTCAAAAGAAGAAGCAGTAAATATATATTCAACGTTATCGTTTAAATCACCGCTCAATGATAATGAAATTTGACTAAAATCATCATCAAAATACTCTTCATTAAATCGAGAATTTGATCTCGGACCGACAGCTTCATCAGTCTCCCAAGATCCACCAAATTCAGAAGCTTGATCAAGCATAGAAAGATCAAGGTTTTGCCCCATGATTTCTGAGGCTAATCTAATTCTATATCCACTTTTATTAAGTTCATTGTAATCATCTTCTGCAAATGCGCTGTTATCAATTGTATAGCCGCTATTTGTGAAAGTTTTGGTTGAAAGTTCGTTATCAATCCAACCTCCATCTTGAAGATCATATGCGCTGACTCTTACAGCGGTATTAGCACCAAGAGGCATATTTACGTATGCTTCTAACGATTGATCATTTGATCCATCTTCAATAGATCCATACTCAATGTCAAAACCATAATCTACAGAAGTAACATCGGGTTTTTTTGTAATTATTTTTATGTTTCCAGAAGTTGAGCTTGAACCATATAAAGTTCCTTGTGGCCCACTTAGAATTTCCACTCGCTCAACATCAAAAACATGTAAATCAGGCGTTTGACCAATTGTTGTTAAAGGCTGCTCATCTAAATATAAGGCTGTTGTTGAGGCGGCTCCTGAAGGATTTCCAAATCCACCATCTGAGACACCTCTGATATAAAAAGTAGAATTACCTGGCCCGCCGGCATCCAATGTAACTGCTGGAGATAGACTTGCAATATCATCAAGACCTTTAACATTTTTGAGGTCCAATTCAGCTGCACCTATTGCTTGAACGCTCATCGGAACGTCTTGCAGATTTTCTGACCTTTTACTCGCTGTTACAACAACTTCCTCTAAATTCTCCTGAGCAGAAACATTTGATGATTGAGCTACGCCAAGTCCAAGTGTTAAGGCACCAAGATATGGCAAAGCAAAATTATTGTCTTTAAATATGTCCCTTAATATATGAGTTACTGGATCTGCTTTTTTTTCAAAAAGCGGTTTTAAATAAATAGATGACATGTCTTCCCCCCGAAATACATTTAACTTATTATTTTATAATGTAATTAGGTCTTAAACACAAGTTTGTTGGCACATTAAAACTGCCAGCTTAATTTTTAAAGTCAAATAACAGATTTATTAAAAAATCGTTGCCCCATTCATTAGCGATTGAAAAATTGCACTCTGAATAATTGAGGTTTGATTGAGGTGGAGAGTAACAAAACCCTACATTTCTATCAATGCCAGGCCAAAAATGTCCTGCATCTTTATTTAAAAGGCTAATAACCTGAACATCATTCTTGCATCCTGAAGCTATATTTTTTTCAAAATCATCATATAAATTAAAATCTGATTGTTTGAAGGTCTTGCATTCAAATTGTTTTGACCAGGCATTAAATGTATCCTCCATTGGCTCATAAAAATAGCCGTCTGATGCTCTGATATTAATTGGAGGAACGACCGTGTCTTTAACGCTTCCATAGATAATAAAATTCACTGGCTCTTTAGGAATGCAACTAAGGTCTTTTTGTTGCATGCCTACAACATTTACAACACCTTTAAAAACAGTTGGATATTTACAGGCCAGTGCTTGGGCCATCATGCCACCATTGCTCATGCCTAATAAATATATATCTCTAATCTTATGATCTTCCCTTGCGCGATCAATTATTTTTTTTATGAAGCCAAGGTCATCGCTGCAGCTTGCCCAAGCACAGCGGCCTCCTCCACTACAATTAGGATACTGGGGATAAATATCTGCATCTATAGCACATATTTCACCATTTGGTGTTTGGGTCCTTGAGCCTGCCAGATCATTCCAAGAGGAAACAAATGAGCTAGGATCATCCTCAATGCTATTAAAGTAAAGCCCTTGTGGGTAAATTGCTAAAAATTTATATTTGTCTGCTGCATCATTAAATCCGCCAGTGGTTTGCTTTTCAAATCCGGTAGCTGTTCCTGTATAACCATGGATGCCAATAAATAAATCAACTTCATTTTTTAGATCTAGGTCAACTGGAATATATTTTAGGTAAGTTCTATTGATTGATTCATGATCTATCGCATGCTCTGTCATTGACTCTGATAGCACCGATAAAGACAAGCAAAGCAAAGCTAAGGTGTTAATTTTTTTGCTAATTAAATTCACTTTTTTAAATCTACTCTACGGCAGAGCACTCTTCTCAAGAAAACTTCTCATTTTTGTACTTTCCATTAAAAGTTATTTGCTTTAAACAATATATATCCTGAAATGAACTCGCCTAAGAAAGTAATTACTGTTATTAGAAGCCCAACAATTAAATAGAATTTATATGATTTGGATTTTGCTTTATGCTCATTCCATCCAATTAACAAATACACAAGGCCCAAAATATATAAAGATAATGGAGAGAAATAATTATCTAAGTATATTAATAGAATGGACAATGCGAGCCCAACAACAGCGGTAATATGAAGAAACTTGAGCATAAACAATACTATACTTTAGTATCTAACTCGTTTCATCGTCTTGATAGAATAACTATCCAACGACCAAGGTTTAAAATGTCGGCTAGCGCAGCCGAAACATACGTAAGGGCTGCTGCCCTCAGAATGTTGTTAACGGCTCTTTCATTTGACTGTGATACGTAATTCCCTTCCCTCAATATAGGAAGTGCTTTGGAAAAACTTGCATCAAATTCAATCGGCAGAGTCACTGCATGAACCATCATGCGGGCGATAAATCCGGATAGCCCAACGACAAGCAACAAAGAAAATGGCATTGGATGCCGAGTAATAATACCGATCACTGGTGATAAAGAAATAATTAAAGCACTCCAACGGGCAACCTTGTCAATAACGGGAACCATCTTTGTTCTAGTGGCCAGACGTTTATCACCTTGCTGATCCTGAATGGCATGTCCAACCTCGTGTGCGGCAATTGCGATTGCTGTTAACGATTTGGATTCATAGTGCTCTCGCAAAAGCCTAACTTTTTTTTCAATTGGATCATAATGATCTCCCAACTCAGTTACTTCGACGGTCACATCTTTTAAAGAAAATCGCTCAATCAAATGCTTAGCAAGTTCTCCTCCCGTGCCAGGCATTTCAGGCTTTGCAGTTGAATACCTCCTCATAACCAGCTTCACCCATAAAGATGGCCCAAATATTAGTGCTAGAACTATGAGCGCGCCGGCTGCTAAAACCATGTTTGATACTCCTAAAATTTATTCTGCAAACGAAACAAATTTGCGACTATAAAGTTTATATGGTGATTTAATTTTATTTTAAAAGTTATCCATGTTTTTTTACTAAATTTATCGCCCAGTTTATTACATTTGGATTTTTCTCAGTATCAAAAATGAATTCTTGCCCAAACCCTTTATAGAAGATTTTAGATTCCTTCTCATTTTCCCACTGCATTCTATTTAAAAATAATCCTTCTGTATTTGAGAAATATTCTGAGGGCATTTTCCATCTAGATCGTGTTTTGTTTGCTTCGGTCAGAATTAAATCATCATGTGTTTTTTTAAATAAACCATGGCCCCTGTCAAAAACCTTTTTTTCATTTATCTCTAAAGTTTTTTTTCCTACATAGATAGTATTATTTGAAAATTTAGAGGTGTCTCCAAATCCATGAGGATGAGCAATGTTCTTTTCTTTGAGATATGTGATAATTGCCTCTGATCCTTCTATGATTTCTTTTATTTGTAACCATCCAAACAGATGATGTAAATCTCTTCCTTTAATTGAAAAGTTCTTAAACCATCCAAAGAATAGAAATAAGTCTCCTGGACCAACACTATTATTTTTTAATTCAGTTTGAGAGGAATTTGCTTGACCGAAAATACCGATATCTTCATTTAGAAGTGGGTCATTGTGACAATAATCTGAGGGTTTGATCTTAGATGACACCTCTTTTAATAATTCTGTGCCTGATGTTCCACAAAAGTTTAAATCTTCATACTTTTTTGGAGAGGGATGATCTTGAGGAATCGGTATAGAAAAAATTCTTCCATCACTGAATATAGGTGAGGCGCTACCCCCTGCTTTAGCATCAAATCCTTTTCTGCTTAGAATTATTCTTTTCAACTTATGAAATTAAAAAAACATGCCTATAAATCTTTTCCACTGTAATGGATTAAATTTGAAATCACTTTCATTGTCTTAATATATTAAGTTATAAGCTTTGGTATTATTCCTAGTTGAGCCAGAATACCAAAGATAATTAATAATATAATGCTAGTAAGCGTTTTAAGGTTCTTCTGTTGAATAAATTCAAATAAGTCGTCTTCTATAAATTTTCTTATCCAATCATCAGCTTTACCCATCAACTTAACAGCTTTTCTTGTCCATTTGTCAGTCACATCAATTATCAACAATGAAAATGCTGCAATGATAAGCCACACAAAACCATTAAGAGTCATGTCGATTAGCCAACCTATAATCACCCAATTTATTTCCATTATTAAACCCTAAAAAATCTAATTTTATTTTTGTAGTCCACCGTCACTGAGAATATTAAACTATCTACTTTTATTAATCCTCATGCTCATTATACTTACAGTACTTTTTTTTAAACTTTTTCCTATCCATTTTTTTAAAAGAAAAGTGTTTATCTAGTATCATATCGCCATGAAAATAAATTCATTCACGCCGCCAAATAGGATTTTAATGGGTCCAGGTCCATCTGACGTTTGTGACAGAGTTTTGGAAGCTATGGCTAGACCAACTATTGGTCATCTAGATCCTATTTTTATAAAAATGATGGATGAAACAAAACAGTTACTTCAATATGCATTTCAAACACAGAATGAGTTAACTTTTGCCTTATCGGCTCCTGGTATGGCAGGTATGGAATCTTGCTTTGCAAATCTTGTTGAGCCTGATGACAAAGTAATTATTGCTAAAAATGGGTTCTTTGGCGAAAGAATGAAGGAAAATGTCGAACGATTTGGTGGAATACCCATAGTTATTGATGATGAATGGGGAACAAAAGTAGACTTAAATAAAATTGAATCAGCATTAAATGAACACAAGGATGCAAAAATTGTTGCTTCAGTTCATGCTGAAACCTCTACTGGGGCTCTTACAGATCCAGAATCAATTACAAAATTAGCACATGACCATGGATGTTTATCAATTGTAGATACTGTAACTGGTTTGGCTGGAGTTCCTTTAAAGGTAGATGAATGGGGAATTGACGCAATTTATTCTGGTACACAGAAGTGTTTGTCCGCTTCTCCTGGTTTATCGCCAATTAGTTTTAGTGATGATGCAAGAGAAAAGATTAAGAATAGAAAATCAAAAGTGAAGAGTTGGTTTCATGATTTAAACTTAATCATGTCATATTGGGAAGGGGAAGGTGGCCGATCTTATCATCATACTGCACCAATAAATTCATTATATGGACTGCATGAAGCCTTGATAATGTTAAGTGAAGAAGGCCTAGAAAATTCATGGAAAAGACATAAAAAAAACCATCTTCATCTCCGAGAGGGCTTAGAAAAATTAAATATAGAATTTTTAGTAAAAGAAGAGGACCGATTGCCTCAGTTAAATGCTATCTATATTCCTGATGGTGTAAATGATCTTGAATCAAGACAAAGACTTTTAAACGAATTTAATCTCGAAATTGGAGCTGGTCTCGGAGTTCTTGCAGGAAAAGTTTGGCGCATTGGACTTATGGGACAATCTTCCAATAAAAAGAATATTGAATATTGTTTAAACTCTCTTGCGGAAGTAATTTAAAAATTATAAAGCCGCCCTCTTCCAATCACTGTTCATACCTGGTTTAAATTTAACAGAGTCTCATTAACCAAATTCACTTTATCGATATATTTTTGTAAATAGAAGATTACCAATTAAGTCGGAATTAACTGTAATTTTTTAATTTAATTTGAATCTTCTAGTTAATCTGATTTCCATTAAAGTCGTACTCCTCGATCACCCTAAGTATAGTTCCGTTTTGATATTCTATTTTTGACTTAAGTTGTCCGTTTTGATGGTATGTCACAGATATACCATGTAATTCTTCCTTATTGTTATATACTTCCTTCGTTGCTATTTGACCGTTGTCAAAATATGAAAATGCTGTAAGAGTAACGGTCACACCATTTTTAACATTTTCTTTCCAGCTTACTTGACCATATTCATAGCCAATCCATTCACCCTCGTCAACACCATTAACTCTATTTCCTTCCATGGATGGAAAGCCTTCCATAAACTCAATATATTTTCCGTGCTCAAGTCCATTTTTATATCCAGTCTTGAATGAAAATAAAGTCCCACAGCCCTCATATGCCTCAAAAGGGCCATGAAGAAGCCCCCTTTTGTATGACCCTGCCTCTAATGCACAAAATCCATATTCATCCTCATAGGTTACAAATCTTCCAGAAAATGGAGTATTAGTATTTACCTGATATTTCAAACCCTGTCTTTCAACAAGTGATGACGAATTTATAGATTTATCCGCATACATGATATACAAGGCTTCATTAGCCTGTATATTTAGACTTAAAGAAACAAATAAAAATGCGTTTCTTAAAAGTATCTTCATATTTTACTCACACAACTTAATAGTACTATTATCCATTTTAACGCTATCTTTGAAATATTTAAAATTATTCCGCCGTGACTGACTTGAATGAAACAGAGAATTAGATTTATTATCCTGAAATCCTTTGTGAAAACTCTGATATAACTTTATATATTTCTGTTCCAATTTAAATTATATTTCGAAATTATTTAGTTGCTCTAAGGGGTCTTTTCCAAATCTGTTATCTCCATCAGTTCCCTTTGAACAGTACCATATAAGTAAAGGAATCATTCCTATGATGGTAAATATTATTAAGTACCACCAACCTGACTTGTCAACGTCATGAAGTCTTCTTATGACTAGACATGTTGAAGCAATAATAATAAAAATTTGCACTGGCAACATTACAATTGCAAGCACAATATCCATTGCGGTTTCTGAAAATCCTGCAGTTACAGATAAAAAACCAATTACAAGACCAACAATAAGTCCCACAGGAAAACTTGCTAAAGTTACAAAGAGAGTTGCCCACCAATATTCTGATCTACTTGATCTGCTTCTAAAATCATTCCATTTTAAAAAATATGATTTAACTGCCTGTGTAAAATTCATAAAAATTCTCCTATTTAATTATCTGTTTTGTTCTTCTCCACCGTAACGAAGTGTATAAAGGTGTCTACTTATTGGTTTATGAAATTTAATCAAAAAATCAAGGTGCTTCTTTCTCATTATTTTTAATGTAAATTTTTCCAAAAATGGCAAATAAACCAAATAAACCAATTAACCACCATTTATAGTCACCTGCATTTAATAAAATAATCGTTACTATTGCTGCACCCCAAAATGGTGAATGGAGAATTTGAATTAATTGCCTCATTTTTAATTAGACACCTTTATCTACTCCACCGTCACTGAGTAGATTTCTTTGGTGCATTTTATTCTTCCTCTTCAAGTCTACTCCTTCTCTCATCAAGCACCTCTCCTTCAAACTTCCAATTTAAAGGTCCAGCAATTGTTTTCCAATTAAATCCCATTCTATTTGTTGCAATTAATGCTGCACTAGACAAAGAGTGATCATCATTAAGATTGCTCATTTTGAAATTCTCCTAAATCGTATTTCCAATAAATAAACTTTATTTCAATAATCCAAATATTTCTGCGGCATCTCTATTAAGAGACCATCCTGAAGATTGAGAGCAGTAACTCATGGTGCGTTTATATAAAAATTCCCCGTCTGTGTTATTTAACATCTTTTTCATATAGGAAAGAAGTCGGTCATCTTTTCTAGCACAAGAAATATCATATCTTGAAGAATAGGAATAAGGAGCATGAAACATTAATTTTCCTCCCTCCGTCATCGATCTGTAATAACCCCCAAGATATGCGGTTGCGCAAGATGAATAACACTCGGCAGTACCTACTAAACGTGTTTTTACCTGCTCATCTCTAAATAAACTACCTAACTTGTAACCATCTTCCATGTAACCCCCACCAGAGTTCATGTAAACAATTATTGCTAATCTTATACCGTCAGTATTACGACATCTATTAGGTGAGTCTTCAATTCTATTTAATAGTCTTTCTATTATAAATGGTGTGTCCGGGTTTATTGGACCACTCATTTCAATATGATCGTCATGTTGAGATCTGTTTTGACAATCTGTTGAATCTATTTGTCTGACGTGTCGAATTTTTAAATTGCTTACTTCTATATTAGAAATTATTTCGTATTTTCCAGAAGTTAAGTATGAATTAGTACCCAATATATAGTGTTTTGCATAAAGTTCGTTAGCAAAAGAAAAGAAAAGAATGCATGTTAGAAGATATTTATTCATTATCATATTTTAACCTTAATTAATCCTAAACTTTGTGATTACTTTAGTATAGGTCTTATTTCTTAATGAAATTCTTTCCTTTCTTTCTTGCATTCTTTTGACATTGCCATGAACTTTGGAATTAGACCAAATTTTGTTTGTGTGAGTTTTTATACCAGACCGGTTTAGAAAATCTGAAATTCTTCGATATCCCATGCCTTCTTTGTGCATGAACTGGATCAATTTATGAATAGCAATTTGTCTGTTAGTTAGTTGTTTAAGAGGTATTAATTTGTTAGTTCTATGAATTAGAGTGAATTCAATAGTTATTTTCTGCCGAATTAATGCACCATTCGAAATTACTCCACCGTAACGAAGTTGAATTGGTTGTACCTGTTTTCTTCATTTAGTTAACCCTTGAATCCAATCCAAAACTTTTCAACATAATTATTATCAATTGATAATTTAAGTTCTTCTGTGAATTTATTATTTATTCCTTTCTTTTTCAAAGTTTTAAATAATTTTATGTTTCTGGTCTTTAGTCTCTCTATCAACTTTTTATTTGGTAATCTATTACTCTTGGAACTATTTTCATTGGGTAATACATATACCAAATTCCACAAGTCATCTGAATACATATAAGACCATGGAATAACATGATCTATTGAAGGAGTTCCTGAGATTTTTTTTCCAGTCAAAAAACACTCCTTCTTTGGATTTTCTTCGTCAATAAATTTTCGAAATTTGTTCAGGTTTCCTCGTTTAGGAAATTGATCTCTATCAACCCCTTTTATTTTTTTTGAAATTCTTGGGGATCCATCCATAGTTTCTAATTCTTGTGTCCATCGATAATTGATTGAGTTATATAAAATTTCTGAATAAGTTTTTAGAACTCTAGGGTTAATTAATTTTATCTCTCTTTTAGTGAGGTCATAGTCATAAATTTTGTGTGTTCTACCTCCAAGATTTAAAAATCTTTTACAAACGTCTTTCTTTAAGACTGAACTTATTTTTGTAAACGGGATATCTATTTCATTTTCTATTCTTATAAAAGTTTCTTTTTTGAAACCTCTTGATAATTGGTATTCCTTAATTGAATTTTCAACAATTTGTATGATCTCTGGTTTCTTATTTCTGTTGTGACTTTGATTTAGATTAAAAAATATACACTGATTCCAATAATACTTAAAAATCAATCTTGATAACTCATCAAAATGAATATTTTTTTTTGGAGATTTTTCACAAGATTCTACAATAGACCTTATCCAAGACATTTTATATGTATTGTCCATTGACCCGTTATTTATCAGATCTAAAACATCTTTTAGATAAGGATTCATTAATATTTTTGTTTAGTGGGAATAACTCCTCTCACTCCACCTGTTGGATCTTCAACATCATTATGGTATCTCGGGATAATATGTATGTGTAAGTGATCAACTGTCTGACCACTTACCTCTCCACAATTTATTCCAATATTGAATCCGGGGGGATCAAATTTTTTTACCAAAAATTCTTTTGTTTGAAAAAGGAGACGGTTGAGTCCAATAACTTCATCGTCAGTTGAATCAAAATAGTTTGAATAAACTCTGTGAGGAACAACGAGACAATGACCTTCACTTACTGGAAATTTGTCGAAAATAACAAAACCTGAAGAATTTTCAAAAATACGTTCTCTATTATCTAAAAATGGACTTATAAAATTTCCAGAATTACTCACAACTTACCGTTTTAACTGGTACAACCAAATCTACTCCACCGTAACTGATTTTGCTAAGTTCCTTGGTTGATCTAAATCAGTGCCTCTTTGGCATGCAACTTGATATGCAAGAATCTGAAGTGGAATAGTATAGATAATTGGTGCCAGTAGCTCACTACACTCTGGCATTTGAATGTATTCACCTCTTTCGATTTTAATTTTTGAATTTTCTCCACCAAATACATAAAGCGTGCCGCCCCTTGCCTTTACCTCCTCCAGGTTGGAGACTAGTTTTTCAGTTAAAGTATTTTCAGGAGATAATGCCACCACTGGAATTTGATCGTCGACCAATGCCAATGGCCCATGTTTCAGTTCTCCCGCAGGGTAAGCCTCAGCGTGAATGTATGAAATTTCTTTCAATTTCAATGCGCCTTCTTGAACAATTGGAAAAAACATTCCCCTTCCTAAGAATAAAGCATTGTGTTTATCAGCAATATTGGGAACGATCTTCATGATCTCATTTGTTAGTTTCAATGTCTTATCAATCACCTTTGGCAAATTTCTTAGTTCGCTAGCCAATTTTTTTCTTAATTCTTTATCTTGATTTAAGCTTTTTGCAATAGACATTGCCAATAGCATTAAACCTGCGAGTTGAGTGCTAAAAGCTTTTGTTGATGCGACACCAATTTCTGGTCCAGCGTTGGTAAAAAGAACATGCTCTGATTCTCTTGCCAAAGAACTGGTTGGAACGTTGCAAATTGACAATGTGCTTAAATAATCTTTTTCTTTTGCGTATTTGAGGGCAGCCAATGTATCTGCTGTTTCTCCAGATTGTGAAATGGTAACGAACAATGTGCCTTCTTCTACGAGAGGCTCTCTGTATCTATACTCACTCGCAAAATCTACATAACATGGAATTTTAGCAATTCGCTCAAACCAAAACCTTCCTACTTTGCCTGCATGTAAGCTTGTTCCACATGCTACAAACTGAATTCTTTTAATCTTGCTAAAAAGCTCTGTTGAGCCTAAACCAAATATATTGTCTAATACGTCCTCGTTTCCAAGTTTCCCATTTATGGTATTGGCAACAGCATCAGGCTGTTCATATATTTCTTTCTCCATAAAGTGAGAATATTCTCCTTTAGTAACCGTATTAACTGCTATGTCTATTTCAGTTACATCTCTTTTAACAGGGGAACTATTTCCATCAAATACTTGATAACTTTGCTTAGTAATTTCTGCAACATCGCCATCTTCAAGGAATACAAACTCATTGGTAAGCTGTGATAAAGCTAAAGGGTCCGAAGCAGCAAAATTTTCCTCTAAGCCTAGCCCAATCAATAATGGGCTCTTATTTCTTGCAACAACTAATCTGTTTTTATTTTTAATATGAATTGCTGCTATGGCATAAGCGCCATTAAGCTCTTTTACAGCGTTATGCATGGCCGACAGCAAATCGCCGCTTGATTGTATGTGTTGATGAAGTAAGTGTGCTATGACCTCTGAGTCAGTTTTAGATTGAAAAACATATCCGGCCTTTTTTAATTTTTCTGTAAGCTCAAGATAGTTTTCTATAATTCCGTTGTGAACAATGTGAACCTCTCCACTTGATGCGTGTGGGTGTGCATTTTCTTCGGAAGGTTGACCGTGAGTTGCCCAGCGAGTATGAGCAATTCCAAGTTTGCTTTTTGGCCGATGCTCAATCATCCCATCTTCGAGTAAACTTACTTTTCCCAAAGTTCTTAAATTAAAAATACTGTTTTTTTGATGGAGAGCTATACCTGCTGAGTCATAACCACGATACTCCATTTTATGAAGGCCTTGAACTAATAACTTTCCTACGTTACGAGATGAGGCCGCCCCAATAATTCCACACATACTATTTCTTTTTTTTTGCCCAATCTTCTTTGATAACTTGTTTACCTCGACCTACAGCCAAAGCATTGTCGGGAACGTCTTTTGTAATTACAGAGCCGGCTCCTACATAAGCACCTTTACCAATATTGACTGGTGCAACTAAGGAAGAGTTTGTACCAATGAAACTATCTTCACCGATAGTAGTTTTATGTTTATCGGTACCATCGTAATTGCATGTAATGGTTCCGGCGCCAACATTAGTTTTATCGCCAATGTTTGCATCGCCTAAGTAAGAAAAATGATTGGCTTTGACGCCATTTCCGAGTTTAGTTTTTTTGGTCTCGACAAAATTACCAATTTTTGCATTATTGCCTATCTCTGAGCCCTCCCTAATGCGGGCATATGGGCCAATGTTGCAATTCGAACCAATAGATGCTGATGAAAGATGGCTAAATGATTCTATGATCGAATTATCTCCAATGAAGACATCTTGTAAAACAACATTTGATTTAATTGTAACGTTATTGCCAAAGGTAACATGGCCTTCCAAAATAACATTGACATCAATAGAACAATCTTTTCCTGCAACGACTTTGCCACGAACGTCAACACGAGTTTTATCAATAAGTGTTACTCCTTGTTCTAATAATTTTTCAGCGCTCATTTTTCTTAAAATTAATTCTAGCTCATGTAATTCATGCTTATTGTTTGCACCCAACACTTCTTCAGGATTTGCTTGAGTACATTTTATTTTAACTCCTTTTCCAGAAAGTATCTCCACCAAGTCTGTAAGATAATATTCGTTAGCTGAATTTTGGTTCTTAATTTCTTCTAATGCAGGTCTAAGCAAACTTCCATCAATTAATAAAATACCTGTAAAAACCTCTTCAATTTTAAGTTCGTCTTCTGATGCATCTTTTTGCTCTACAATTTTTAAAGCTAAGTTTTGCCCATTTGTAATCACCCTGCCGTAGCCAGTTGGGTCATTTAATTGCATGGTTAAGAGCGTGCACTCGTGTCCAGAATTTATAAGTCGCTCTATAGTTTTGGAGCTAATCAATGGAACATCGCCATACAAAATTAATATTTTTTCATCATCCTTAATCAAATGCGAAGCCATTTTAACTGCATGTGCTGTTCCCAGCTGATCATCTTGATCTGATGTCTTTATATTAGGATCGATGTTTGCAATGTGTGTTTTTAAGGTATTTTTTTTATAACCGACAACAATAGTTATATTTTCACTATTCTCTTTTGCAGTTTGAATAACATGCGAAATTAAAGTTTGTCCCCCAAGGGGTTGCATAACCTTTGGCAAATTAGTGTTCATTCGAGTGCCCTGACCAGCCGCAAGAATAATAGTATGAATATTCAAAACAAATACGAATTAATATAGATACAAGTACCTTACTTGTTTTTTCTTAATTTTTGAATGGTTTTGATTCTAGCGGCAGCTTCAGCTAGTTGTGCAGCTGCTTTGGTGTAATCTAATTCTGACTCTTTGTCTTGCATGTTTTTTTCGGCAAGTTCCTGAGATTTAATGGCTTCAGCCTCATCCATGGATTCAGCTCGTTCAGCTGTATCAGACAAAAATGTCACCAAATCAGGCTGTATTTCAATAAATCCACCTGAGCAAAAAAAGGTTTTTTCATCATCGCCATTTTGAACTCTCACAGGCCCTGGAGCAAGGCCGGTTAGAAGAGGCGTGTGCCCTGGTGCAATGCCTATTTCACCCAAGGATCCGGTTGCAAAGACCATAGTGCCTTCACCAGAGTAAATTTCCTCACTTGACGAAACTATGCTGACTTTAATAGTGGACATTAATCATAAAGTTTTAGCCTTTTCTACTGCTTCTTCGATTGTTCCAACCATATAAAAAGCTTGCTCTGGGAGATCATCATAATCTCCAGCTAGAATGCCTTTAAATGATTTGATGGTATCTTCTAGCTTGACATATTTTCCAGGAGAACCAGTGAAAACTTCTGCAACGGTAAATGGCTGAGAAAGAAATCTTTCTACCTTTCTAGCTCTTGCCACTGCAAGCTTATCTTCTTCAGATAATTCATCCATACCTAAAATAGCAATGATGTCTTTGAGCTCTTTGTATTTTTGGAGAACACCTTGAACCCCTTGGGCAACATTATAATGCTCCTCTCCAACAACTAAAGGATCTAACTGCCTACTTGTTGAGTCTAACGGATCTACCGCTGGATAAATTCCAAGCTCAGCAATTTGTCTTGAAAGAACAACAGTTGCGTCTAGGTGTGCAAACGTAGTTGCTGGAGATGGATCAGTTAAGTCATCAGCTGGCACATAAACAGCTTGAATTGAAGTAATAGACCCATCCTTTGTTGAAGTTATTCTTTCTTGCAAAGCACCCATTTCTTCAGCCAATGTAGGCTGATATCCAACAGCTGATGGCATTCTGCCTAATAATGCTGAAACCTCAACTCCAGCTAAGGTGTATCTGTAAATGTTATCAATAAATAATAAAACATCTCTTCCTTCGTCTCTAAACTTTTCAGCCATTGTTAAGCCTGTTAGGGCAACTCTGAGTCTGTTTCCAGGAGGCTCATTCATCTGTCCATAAACCATGGCAACCTTAGATTCGCTTGGCTTCTCAACATTTACCACCCCCGATTCTTGCATTTCATAATAAAAATCATTACCTTCCCTAGTTCTCTCACCAACTCCAGCAAAAACTGAAAGTCCAGAGTGCTCGGTTGCAATATTATTAATTAACTCCATCATGTTCACGGTCTTACCGACACCCGCTCCTCCAAATAAACCAATTTTTCCACCTTTAGCAAACGGACATATTAAATCAATAACCTTAATGCCTGTCTCAAGAAGATCGTCTGACAAAGATTGATCCATATAGCTTGGTGGTTTTCTATGAATGGGCATTTGCTCATCCTCACCAATTGGGCCGCACTCATCAATAGGATTACCTAATACATCCATAATTCGACCAAGCGTTTTTTCACCCACCGGGACTGAAATAGGAGCATTTGTTCGTTCAGCGGTTAGCCCCCTTTTTAGTCCTTCTGTCGTACCCATCGCAATTGCTCTGACAATTCCATCACCAAGTTGCTGCTGAACTTCAAGAACTGTGCCAGTATCTGTAATTTTGATAGCTTCGTATACCTTAGGAATGTTGTTTTTTTCAAACTCAACATCGATAACTGCTCCGATAATTTGTGTTACTAAACCATTGCTCATTTCTTTCTCCTTAAACCGCAGCCGCTCCACCAACTATCTCAGATAACTCCTGAGTTATGGCTGCTTGTCTTACATTGTTGTATAACAGTTCCAGTTCTTTAATTAAATCTCCAGCATTTTCAGTGGCATTTTTCATTGCCAGCATTTTTGCTGCTTGTTCACATGCACTATTTTCAATAACGGCATGGTAAATTAATGACTCGATGTATCTTGTCATTAAACCCTCCAACAAATCTTGTGCTTCTGGCTCGTATATATAATCCCAATGTGTTGCGGTCAGTTCATCTTTCTCTTCAGCCGGCAAAGGTATCAATTGCTCAACTTTTGGCTCTTGCGTCATGGTGTTTACAAAACCATTTCCACATAGATACACTTGATCTATTTCGCCATTTCTATGCAAATCTAAAACTGTTTTGGTTACACCAATCAAAGCATCAGGATCGGGTTTGTCGCCAAGCTTTTGAACATTAGCAACCACATCGCCGCCAACAGATTTAAAGAAACTGGCTGCTTTTAAACCGATTAGGGCAAAATTCGATTCAATACCCTGAGCATTTAGCTCAGCTGATTTACTTATAACTTGCTTAAAAAGGTTAATATTTAGGCCACCACACAAACCTTTGTCTGAGCTAACAACCAAAAAACATGCTTTCTTGGTTTCTCTATGTTCGTAAAATGGGTGTGAGTATTCAGAGCTGGAATTTGCAATATGAGAGATAACCTCTTTAATTTTTTCAGAATATGGTCTGCCAAGCTGCATTTCATTTTGTGTTTTTTTAATCTTGCTGGCCGCGACCATTTCCATGGCCGAAGTAATTTTCTGCGTGCTTTTAATGCTCGCAATCTGCTTTCTTACTTCTTTGGTATTAGCCATTGCTTGTCAATTAAAATGTTTGGGTTTTTTTAAATTGTTCAACAGTCTCAGTGAATTGTTTTTCAATATCATCATTCCAGTCCCCTGTATCATTAATGCTCTTTTCGAGGTCTGCTTTTTCAGACGAAAAGTAGCCATGCAATGCTTCTTCAAATCTGCCAATCTTTTCGACCTCAACATCATCCATGTAACCTCTATCAGCAGCAAAAATACTCAATGATTGTTGAGCTATGCTCATTGGAGAATATTGTTTTTGCTTTATAAGCTCGGTAATTCTAATGCCTCTTGCAAGCTGAGCTTTGGTTGCATCGTCTAGATCAGACGCAAATTGAGAAAAAGCTGCGAGTTCTCTATATTGAGCTAATGCAGTTCTTACGCCTCCGCTTAGTTTTTTCATAATCTTGGTTTGGGCTGCTCCACCTACCCTAGAAACAGAAATACCCGGATTAATAGCAGGCCTTATACCTGAATTAAAGAGGTCAGTTTCTAAGAAAATTTGGCCATCTGTAATTGAAATAACATTTGTTGGAACAAAGGCTGACACATCCCCTGCTTGTGTTTCGATAATCGGAAGTGCGGTTAAAGATCCAGTTTTTCCTTTCACCTTTCCTTTGGTAATTGTTTCTACATAATCTGCATTCACCCTAGCGGCTCTTTCTAGCAATCTTGAGTGAAGATAAAAAACATCTCCTGGGTAGGCCTCCCTTCCTGGGGGTCTCTTTAAAAGCAAAGATACCTGCCTATATGCAACGGCTTGTTTAGAGAGGTCATCATACACAATTAATGCGTCTTCACCTTTATCCCTAAAATATTCACCCATTGAACAACCTGAGTAGGCAGAAAGATATTGCATAGGTGCGGGATCAGATGCTGATGCTGAGACAATAATTGTATGTTCTAAGGCTCCATGTTCCTCAAGCTTTTTAACAACATTAACCACGGTTGATTGTTTTTGGCCAATAGCAACATATATACATTTGATACCAGTTCCTTTCTGATTGATGATTGCATCAACCGCAACAGCAGTCTTGCCGGTTTGTCTATCACCAATAATTAGCTCTCTTTGACCACGACCAATTGGTACCATTGCATCAACTGCTTTTAAACCAATTTGAACAGGTTGATCAACTGACTGTCTTGCAATCACACCAGGGGCTACAACTTCTACTGGAGCAGTCATCTTTGTTTTAATTTCTCCCTTACCATCAATAGGGCTGCCCAAAGCATCTACCACTCTTCCTAATAACTCTTCACCCACTGGAACCTCTAAAATTCTTCCAGTGCAAACAGCTTTTTGGCCTTCGATTAGTCCCAAATAATCTCCTAAAACCACTGCTCCAACAGAATCTTGCTCGAGGTTAAGCGCCAATCCAAGAACACCATTTTCAAACTCTATTAGCTCACCATACATGACGTCGCCCATACCGTGAATTCTCACAATCCCGTCTGAAACGCTAACGATAATACCTTCATTTTTCCTTTCTGCAGAAAGATCAAGACCTGAAATTTTTTCCTTTAGTACGCTGGAAATTTCTGATGGATTAAGTTGGCTCATTTTTTCACCTTAAAAATTTAATTGATTTACTAATTTTTTGACCTTTCCTCTTATGGATAGATCCAGAGTTTCATCTCCGATTTTGATTGACAGGCCGCCCATGATAGAGGGGTCCTTTGAAAATTCTACATTCGAACCCTCTCCGTGTTCTTCAAGAAGTTTTTCTACGATAATTTTTTTATTATCCTCAGAAGGTTGATCGGCAACATTCACAAGAATAGAGCTTGTTTTATTATGTTGCTCTAAAAGTTCTTGATAACCTACATAAATTGTTTCAATAAGATTAAGTCTTTTGTTTTCCGCAAGGAGTTCCAACATCTTATTAGACAAATCGCCCACTTCTCCGTCTGCTAAACCAATAATAGTGCTAGCTATTTGTTCTTTTGAAAGTTGTGGATCTTGAATCAAATTGGCAATCTCTTTGGTTTGAGACACAGCTGATAACAAGGCAAGATCCTGTGCAACTGCCTCATGCTTTCCTTCATCTAAAGCTGCGGTAAAAATAGCTTTGGCATAAGGTCTTGCGAGTGGTGAAAGTTCTATCATTTTTTATAACTCAGAAGCTGCTTTTTTAAGCAACTCTTGATGTTTCTCTGGGCTAATTTCATCTCCCAATATTTTTTCAGAAGTATCGATAATAAGTTCTGACATTTTTTGCCTTAACTCTTCTTTGGCTTTATTGACGTCATTCTCAATGGTTTTAGATGCTGAGGATAAAATCTTTTCAGCTTCTGTCTCTGCTTTTGCTGTCGCATCGCTAACAATTTGAGAGGCTCTAAGGTTGGCTTTTTCTAATATTTCCGCGGCCTCTGCTTTTGCCTTGCTCATCTCTTGATCAAAGGCGAGTTGAGCTTCTTCCAAAGAATCATCTGCTTTTTTTGCTGCCTCTAAACCATCCGCTATTCGCTTCTCTCTTTCTTCCATTATCGCAATGATAGGAGGCCATACATACTTCCAACAAATTGCTACAAAAATAACAAATGCTAATGTTTGACCTAAGAGAGTTGCGTTAATATTCATTGTTTATTTAAACAGCAAACATTAAGTAAAGGCCCAAACCAACGCCAATCATTGGGACAGCATCAACAAGACCCATAACAATAAAAAGCTGAGTTCTGAGCATTGGAATAAGTTCTGGTTGGCGAGCAGCGCCTTCTAAAAACTTGCCTCCCAAGACGCCCACGCCAATAGCAGCGCCAACAGCACCAAGACCAATCATAAGACCCGAAGCTATGTATATAAGTGACTGTTCCATTCTTTTCTCCTAAAAATAAGACCTAGTGGTCTTCTGTTTCATGCGCCATTGCCAAATAAACAATGGTTAGCACCATAAAAATAAAAGCCTGTAAGGCTAAAATCAAAATATGAAAAAGGGCCCATATTAAATGTAACCCCACTCCCAGCAAACCAATTGATATAGAACTAAAAGTTAGCATTAAGGCTATTAAAATAAAGATCATTTCACCAGCATAAAGATTGCCAAATAATCTCAATCCTAGTGATATGGGTTTAGCAATGAGGTTAACGCCCTCTAAAACCAAATTAATAGGCATCATCCATTTGCCAAAAGGGTGGAGTGTAAGCTCCGCTAAAAATCCTTTTAAGCCTTTGATTTTAATACTATAAAAAATAATTAAAACGAAAACTGCCAGTGCCATTCCTAGCGTTATATTTGGATCAGTGGTTGGAACCACTTTGAAATATGCATCCTTGGAATTTTCAACCATGCCAGTGGCTTCTGCAACTTCGCCAGCAAGTGTTGGCAGGTAGTCAACAGGCACTAGATCCATTAAGTTCATTAGAAAAACCCAGACTAATACTGTTAATGCCATGGGGCCTATTAAATTATTTTTTGCAGATGTGAAGATACTTTGTACATTATCATTAACAAATTCGATGCACATTTCCACAAAATTTTGAATTCCGCTTGGTGCTTCAGTTGATAGTTTGGGAATACTTAGGCGAAATAGCCCTACAAAAACCAGTCCAAGAAATATTGACCAGCCCAAAGAATCCACATGAAATGCCAAGAAGCCCATTTGATCTACTGCATTATGATCACAAGTCCATCCACCTGGAGTTTTGCCACAAACTAAGTTAGTTAAGTGGTGTTGAATGTATTCTGCGCTTGTCTGTTCGCCGGATGCTGAAGCCATTTTATGTATTCACAAATTTGGGGTTAAAGGTTGTATTAAAGTATACAAGCAGAAAGATGGCTATAAGAGTATTTTCTGGTAAGTATATTAATAAAAGAACAGTAAAAAATATAAAGGCTGACCACCTGAGCACAAAAACCAAATATAAGTTTAAAATCTCGCTCTTGGCTTTGCTTGCTATGAAAAGAACCGCTGCCAAAGCAAATAAATATCCTATAAATATTGCTTGGGCAAATATTGGGAATAGCGCCAATGATATCAATAGACCTATGGCAGATAACCGATTTTTTTTTAAAGTGTTAATTTTAAGCTAAGTATGTTTTTTTACGAGGCAGATTATAAAAATTAATGGTCTTTAGGACAAGCTTAATTTTTCTTTAATTTTAATAATTTGCTTATAATTGCTTCACACTCATCTTTGGATGAGTATGAAATAGAAATTTTTCCTTTTGAAGTGGTTTGTTGGTCAATTTGGGTTTTGTGACCAATGTTTTCAGATAGCTCCTCCTCGATATTTAAAAGATCTCTATTTTTTGTTTTGACGGAGCTCTTAATGCTTTTAGTTTTTGTTGAAGAGGCGGCGTCTTTTACGGTCATGCCTAAAGTAACTATTTTTTGTGCCAGCTCCTCAGCTTCGTTGGGCTCCATTGATGCAAGGATTTTTGCATGCCCTTTTTCTAAGTCACCAGAATATAAGAGCTCAATAATAGACGATGGGAGGTTTAAAAGCCTCATTGAGTTGGCAACAGAGCTTCTGGCCTTTCCTGTAACTTCCGCAATTTTATCTTGCGTCAAAGAAAACTCTTTTTTTAAACGATCATAACCTCTAGCCTCTTCAATTGGATTTAAGTCTTCCCTTTGAAGGTTTTCAATAAGCGCAAGTTCAAGTGAAAGCTGGTCTTCTGCTGAATCAATCATACATGGAGCGGTTTGCAGTCCAGCTTCTTTTGCTGCTCTTAATCGTCTTTCACCCGCTATAAGCTCATAGCCTCCAGCGCCTGTTTCCCTCACAAGAATGGGTGATAAAATACCGTGCTTTGAAATTGACCGTGAGAGTTCTGAAATTTTTTGATCATCGAATGATTGCCTGGGTTGAAATCTATTTGGTTTAATTTGAGATAACTCTATTTCTTTGATGGTTTTTTTGTCGGGAGACGCAACATCTCCCAATAGTGCGTCTAGGCCTGTGTTAAGTATTTTGTCCGCCACCTTCAATTCTCCTAATAAGTTCGCCAGCAAGAGCTAAATAAGCTTTTGCACCAAATGACGACGGCATGTATTGAATTGCCGAAGTTCCGTGGCTGGGCGCTTCTGCTAATTTAACATTTCTTGGAATGAGTGTGTTAAAAACCAAGGATGGGAAATGTTTTTCTAGCTCTTCGGATACCTCTTTTGCTAGATTGTTTCTCATATCAACCATTGTCCTGACAATTCCAAAAACCTCGTTGTTTGTAAGGTTTTTGTTTTTGAGAGTATTTATTGTGTTTATAAGAGATGATATGCCTTCAAGGGAATAATATTCGCATTGGAGAGGTATAAGAGTTGCTGTCGCGGCAAAAAGCGACTCTAGTGTTAGTTGATTTAAAGACGGCGGTGTATCCATTATTATAAATTCGTACTCTAGAGGGCTTAATTGTTTTTTTAGTTCGCCTTGTTTGTTATCACTTCTTATAAAAACTTCCAACGCAATTAAATTCTCGCCCCCTGGTATGACGTCATATCCACTGGGTGACTTCGATATGTGCGCTTTGATGTTAAGACCTTCAGAGTAAATTTTATAAAGGGTTTTTTCATTTTTGGACACTCCAGCTGCTGTGCTCGCGTTTCCTTGGGGGTCCAGATCAATTAAAAGAACTCTGCGTTTAGTCGCTGCGAGGGCTGCGGCAAGGTTAACTGCTGTAGTTGTTTTTCCAACTCCACCTTTTTGATTGGCAATAGCGATAATGTGTTTCATTTTTTGGTTATCTCTAAAATGTGCCTGTGCTTATCTTTGATGTTTGTTTTATGGATATTGTAAGAGTATGTATTATTATCCAACTGAGCAACCTCTTCTTTGGTTTTTTCTAATGTTCCCTTCATAAGAACATATTTACCATTTTTTGATAGCAAATGTTCTGACCAACTAATTATTTTTGGTGTTGGTGCTAGAGCTCTTGCAGTAATAATATCAAAGAGTTTTTTTGTTGTTGTTTTGGGATTTATAGCTTTATTCTTGATTCTAGCGTTACTGAGCCCAAGCATTTGAATTGTTTTTTTTATAAAGTATGCTTTTTTTTGATTTTTTTCTGACATTGTTATGTATGATGAGGGTTGCAGAATTGCTATAAGCAGGCCTGGAAGCCCGGCTCCGCTTCCAATGTCAAGTATTTCTTTTTCTGGTGGTATGTGTTTAAGAACCATCTGACAATCGAGGATATCTTGTGAATAGATTTCTTCTTTGGTGTGTCGTCCAACTATATTATGAGCTTTGTTGAATTTTAATATTTCCTCCACATATGTTTCTATGAGATTGTCTTGTTGGTCGTATCTTTTGATTGGGTTATGCCTTCTCTAATAATTGGTGTTTTTTAATTGTTATGGCAAGTAGATTTATGGCTGCAGGTGTGATCCCCTCAAGCCTGCTGGCTTGTCCAAGGGATGCTGGTTTGTGCGTGTTTAATTTTTCAACCACTTCGTTTGATAGCCCCTTTATAAGTGAGTAATCTATTTCTTTCGGTATTTTTGTTTTTTCATTTTTTTTGGAGCCTTCTACCTCTCTTTGTTGTTTTGCTATATAGCCCTTGTATTTAATTTCATTTGATGCTCTGTTGAAAAACTTCTCTTCTTTTTTTGAAATCTTAAATATTTTTTTTAACTCTGTTTTATCAAGGTCGGTTCTTTTTAGCAGCTCGTCACCCGAAGCTGATTTGCCGTTTTTATTAATTTTTAGTTTTTTTATGTGGTTTAAAAATGTTTGGTATTTATTTTCTAGCTCTACAAAAGACTGAAAAACTTTATCACTTATAAGGCCTAGAGAGTGGCCTTTTTTGGTCAGTCTTTGGCATGCTGTATCCTGAGATAACATGAGTCTATACTCTGCTCGGCTGGTAAACATTCTATATGGTTCTGTTACCCCGTTAAGTGTTAAATCATCTATTAATACACCAATATATGCCTCACTTCTATCGAATATAACCTCAGCTTTTTTTAATACTGCTTGGCCTGCATTTATACCAGCAACTAAGCCCTGAGCCGCTGCCTCCTCATATCCTGTTGTTCCGTTAATTTGACCTGCTAGATAAAAACTCTTAAGAAATTTTGTTTCTAGGGTTGGGTGAAGGGATCTCGGATCAATAAAATCATATTCAACAGCATATCCAAACTCTTCTATTTCTGAATTCTCAAGCCCATTTATTGACTCTATAAAATCTTTCTGAGCAGCGCTTGGTAAGCTTGTTGAAATACCATTTGGATAAACCAAATCTTTATTTAGACCTTCGGGTTCTATAAATATTTGATGGCTATCTTTTTCGCTAAACTTATTAATTTTATCTTCTATTGATGGGCAATATCGAGGGCCTATTCCTGATATTTTTCCTGAGTACATGGCAGAAAGATGTGTATTGTTTAAAATTATTTGATGTGTTTTTTTGTTTGTTCTGGTGATATAGCATGATATTTGTGGGAGCTTTTTTGCTGGAGGCTGCAGAACTGACATAGAGGGCGAATTTGGGTCTCCCGGTTGTTCATCCATAACGCTGAGCTCAATGCTGGACAGCTTGATTCTTGCCGGGGTTCCTGTTTTCAACCTTCCCATAGGTAGTTTCAAATCATAGAGTTTTTTGGATAATGGGACAGACGAACCATCGCCTACACGCCCACCTAGAGAAGTTTCTTCACCTTTATACATAACACCATTAAGAAAAGTTCCTGTTGTTAAGATGGTCTTTAGTGATTCTATTTTCTCACCATTTTTTAACACAACGCCTTTGATATTGTCGTTATGAATAAGAATGTCAACCACCTCCCCTTCCTTAATATAAATGTTTGTCTTATTCAAAGCGTCTTGAATTGCTTTTTTGTATTTATCTCTGTCGCATTGCACTCGAAGTGCCTGTACTGCAAAACCCTTTCTTGTATTTAGAGTTCTCGATTGAATACCGGATGCGTCTGTAGCTTGAGCCATAATCCCCCCTAACGCATCGACCTCCCTAACTAAATGTGATTTTCCCAACCCACCAATAGCTGGATTGCAGGACATCTGGCCAATAGTGTCTTTCTTAAAGGTGACAAGACAACATTTAAGCCCCTGTCTAAAAACAGCGTGCGCCGCTTCAACACCAGCATGTCCACCACCAATTACTATTACATCAAACATATACAAGAATGTTATAACAACAATATATTATTGTTGTTGTTATTAAGGGAATTTTTTTTGTGTATAAAGCCTACAAGTCTAGTATCTAAAAGACTAACTGAAACTAATAAGTTATGTAAACCCAACACCGTAAATTGTAGTTTTCTATTAAATAAGATGTGGATAAAAATAAAATAAAAACTAATCACAATTTTCCCACATTTTATCTACTTCCCTATACAGAAATCTTTAAAAATATCACCAAGCAAATCATCAGAATGCTTGATGCCCAAAAACTCATCAAGGGAGGATCTAACCAGTCTTAAATCCTCTGCCGCAATATCAACATCATACTCATTAGAAATTTTCTCAATACAAGCATTTAGGCTTGATAGGGCTGACTTAAAACATTTAAGGTGTCGATCCCTAATAACAAATGTTTTTTTTGTAACATCTTTATCCTCTTGTATCAATTCAAAAATTTTATTCTTTAACTCCTGTACACCATCACCTGACTTTGCAGAAACGACACAGTCATAAAAGCCGTTTGGATGTTGCTTGTCAGACTTGTTAAAAACAACCAGATGTTTTTTATCAGACAATTTAGATTTAAATCTTGATAATAGCTCTTCTGTATCGTGATCTAAAATTATAAGAATCAAATTAGAACTCTTAACCTCATCACCAGAAAGGGCTACACCGCTTCTCTCGACCAAATCATCCGTTTCCCGAATACCTGCCGAGTCTACCAACTCCATATTTACACTATTATAAAAAATCTCAGAGTCAATTAGATCTCTGGTTGTCCCAGGAATCTTTGATACTAATGCCCTATCAAAGCCCAGCATACGGTTAAACAAAGATGATTTACCCGTATTAGGGGGCCCAAAAAACAAAACCCTGTTTTTTGATAGTTTTCTGCTTGAAACTAATGAAGAATCTATTAAACCGGCTAAAGAAGATTTTATTTTAACCAGCCTTTCTTCAACGTTTCCTGCTGCAATAAAATTATGGTCTTCATCTGAAAAATCAATACTTCCCTCGACAAAAACCCTTAGGGCATCAACATCATTACCCAGTGTATAAACAATTTCGCTTAGTTTGCCAGCCACAGCTTCTGAGAAAAGCTGGCCTCTTACAGCGTCTTCTGAATTAATCAAATCAACAACTGCCTCGGCCTCATTTAAAGAAAGCTTACCGTTTTCAAACGCGACCCTTGAAAATTCACCGGGATCAGCCTCCCTGAAACCTAGCGATAAAAAAACCTCTGTTAATGACCTAATAACCGAAAGGCTTCCATGACAGTAAACCTCTACAGAATCCTCACCCGTATAACTGTTAGGGCTTGAATAGTAGACAACAGAGCATCTATCAACCAGAGCCCCCTCCCAAATAATATCTCTTAAAAAAACTTTCCGGTAATCTGTGATGGATTTATTGATAACACTATTAAATTTCTGACAACAACCCTCACCAGATATTCGAAAAACGGCAATTGCAGATTGTGTCACTGGAGTTGCTAGTGCAAAAATCAAAACACAAACTCCTAACCGCCACCTGATCCAGAATAAATAGATGCACCATATTTTTTATACATAGCTCTTTGTTGAATGAGAGATATTGCGCTGTTTGCAACAGAGTACAAAACAAGACCTGCTGGCATGATTACAAAAATAACAGCGATCATTACCGGCATAAATTTCATGATTTGCGCTTGAGTTGGATCCATGCCTGGTGGTTGAGGGTTAAGCTGTTGTGTTAGATACATAAGAGCAGCAAATACAACCGGCAAAATAAAAAATGGGTCAGGAGCAGACAAATCCTGTATCCAGAAAAAGAAAGATTCATGCCTTAGCTCAACGCTTTCTCTCAAACAAAAAAAGAAAGCTATAAAAACTGGCATTTGAAGAAACAATGGAAAACAACCACCAGCGGGGTTTATACCCTCTTTTTTATAAAGTGCCATCATCTCTGTTCCAAGTTTTGTCCTATCGTCTTTGTACCTCTCTTGTATTTCTTTTAACTTTGGCTGCGCTGTTCGCATTTTAGCCATACTAGAAAAACCCTTGGCAGAAATTGGCCAAAGCAACAACTTAACCAATACTGTCAAAAGTATAATCGAGACACCCCAATTACCCACAAAAACATTGATCATACTCAACAACATCATAAGGGGTTGAGCTAAAAACCAAAACCAACCCATATCAATTGTTAGCTCCAGATCAGACGCCCGACTGATCAAATCAGAACGAATTTTAGGCCCAAGAAAAACCCTATGATCTACACCAGAAATAAGATCGCTTGCTTTTGCCTCTCTAGACATGGCCCCCATTACGTATGTATCAGAGCCAGAGGTCGGAGGAAGGGCAATCAATGTCTGAACTCTTTCTGAGGGAGTTAGAATTGCTGCCATAAAATATTTTTGTATGAAGGCAACCCAACCACCCCTTTGAAAATACTCTATTCTTTCGTCAATAGACCTAAGCCTGCTATTTGCATACGGTTCGTCAGGCGTATTAAAAGCGACCCCTGTATAACTGCTGTTTTCAAAAAAATTATCCCTAGCGTCTAATGCCCGCCCATCTGTTCTATACATTGCAATGTATGGAGTAGGCAGATCAACAGGAAGATTTCCAACCCAAACATCTTTTATTATTAATTCGTAATCATTTTCTTTTAGAGCTATATTTTTACTAATTTTGCCATCAGTTGATACAAGCTCAACCGAGGAAGGCCGCACATTTACAATCTCAAATTTTTGATCCTCGGAAGCAAAACCACTATTAAGATAGAATTTAAATCCAGTAGCATTATCAAAACCAAATAACCTTACACCCAAAGAGTCATCATTGTTAAGATAGGTATGCTCTTTAAGTCTTGCTTCCCAAATTTTTCCGGTAACAGGGCTTATCTTTACAACCAATTTAGTATTTTGTATTTCTATAAAATCTTCTGTTTCCCCGGCTGGGAGAACTTGCTGATTTTTGCTTAAGTCTATGGCGGTTGCTTCAGCAACCTCTTGCTTGATTTCCTTTTCAGCATTCCAAGATAAAAACAAAACGTATGATAGAGCAACAACAGAAGCTATGTAAAAATATCTCCAATTCATTTTTTTACTTCATCAACGCCGCCAGCTGACCACGGCCCACATTTTAAAATCCTTACAAAAGAGTAAAAACTACCAACAATCACCCCATGAACTTCAATACTCTCTTTTGCATATTGCGAGCATGTTGGCTCAAATTTACAATTTTTGCCGAACAAAAAACTTAAATATTTTTGATAAAAGTCAATCGTGAATATAAAAAAATTTTTCATATCTAAACCCTCTTACTATCACCAAACTTTTCCAAAACAGGATGAAACTCATTAAAAACATTTCTATAACCCATTTCCAAAAAACCAAATCTTACAACCACAACATATCCTCCGTTGAGACCATTAAAATGAAAAATTTCTTTAATCCAACGCTTAATTTTATTCCGATGTACCGCCAATGAATAGTCTTTCTTCTTAACTATAATCCTAAGTTTTGCGTTAAGTGATTCTTCATCATAAAAAATTGATGCAAATTTTGAGTGATATATTTTTTTTGAGATAGTGAAGCCTAAATAATTAAGCGGTTAAAACCTTGCGACCTTTTTTCCTTCGGTTTGCAATTACAGCTCTTCCTGCCTTAGTTGCCATTCTCGCTCTAAAGCCGTGAGCCCTTTTTCTTTTTAGCGTACTGGGTTGAAATGTTCTTTTCATATTTACTCAAAATTTAAGCAAAAAATTATATAACATTGCGTATGAAATGAAAGAAAAAAGAATAAAAAATAAATACATAACATATCAACAAGATATCCACATAAAATACATATGCTTATGCTGTAGATATCTTGTTAGTTTTTGTTAGACTAACTTTTCTACCGGAGGTCTATAAAATTGAAATTTTGGTCTGAATGTGCTGAAAAACTAGAAGCTAAGCTGTCACAAGAAGAATTTAATACATGGATTAAGCCCTTAAGAGCAAATATTCGCGAAAATAATTTAGAGATAAGTGCACCGAATGATTTTGTTTTAAATTATGTACAAGAGAATCTCGGACAAATAATAGAAAATCTGGTAAATCAATCTAACGAATCGCTTAGTGTAAAATTTAAAACACTGGATAAGTCAACATTTGTTGATAAATTAAAAGTTTCTAAACAAAACAAAGCTTCTCTTGTTCAAAACTTTACATTTAATAGCTTTGTAGAAGGAAAATCCAATCATATGGCGCTTGCTGCGGCAAAACAAGTGGCAGCTAATCCCAAGGGAGACTATAACCCCCTCTTTATTTATGGTGGGGTTGGGCTAGGAAAAACACATCTTATGCATGCCGTAGGAAATGAAATACTTAGTGCAGATACCTCAAAAAGGATAGTTTATGTTCATTCTGAAAAATTTGTAGCAGATATGGTAAAAGCCCTTCAATTGGGGGCTATGAGTGAATTTAAAGAATTTTATAGGAATGCTGATGCCCTATTAATTGATGATATTCAGTTTTTTGCTGGCAAAGAGCAGTCGCAAGAGGAGTTTTTTCATACATTTAATACTCTTTTAGATAGAAATCATCAAATGGTTCTCACATGTGATAAATATCCAAAGGAAATAGATGGTCTTGAAGAGCGACTAAAATCAAGGCTTGGTTGGGGATTGCCGGTAATAATTGAGCCTCCTGAGCTCGAGACGCGAGCAGCAGTCTTGTTAAGTAAGGCTAATTCCATGGGGGTTAAACTACCAAACGATTGTGCTTTCTATATTGCTCAAAGAATTAGATCCAATATTAGAGAGCTTGAAGGGGCTCTGAAAAGGGTTGTGGCAAACTCAAGGTTTGCTGACCAAGAGATTGATATTCCTTTTGTCAAAGAAGCGCTAAAAGACTTGTTCGTTATATCGGCGAAGATGGTAAGCATTGATAATATTCAAAAGACTGTTGCTGAGTATTACAACATTAAACTATCTGATCTTCTTTCAAAGAGAAGAAGCCGATCAATTACTAGACCAAGACAATTAGCGATGGCCCTTACGAAATCATTAACCAATCACAGTTTACCAGAAATAGGCGAGGCATTTAATGGAAGAGATCACACCACTGTGCTTCATGCGTGTAGTAAAATAAAAGAACTGAGAAAAGAAATTCCGTCCCTCGAAGAAGACTACAGAAACCTAAACAGGACACTTACAAACTAAATGGAAATAACCTTAAAAAAAGAGGATATTGTTTCTGCTCTTAATATTACTCTAGGGGTTGTTGAAAAAAGACAAACACTTCCAATTCTCGCAAATGTTTTATTTCAAGTAGATGAAAATTCATTTAAATTAACAGCAACAGACTTGGAGTCAGAGGTCACGACTAGCGGCTCTCTCTCAAGCAGTGAAGCACCAGGAAAATTAACAACATCTGCCAAGAAATTAAATGAGCTTTGTAGATTGATTCCTGATGGAGAGGAAATTAATTTTTCTTTAATATCTGATAAATTAAACATAAAAACTAAATATGGTAAGTACTCACTATCAACACTGCCCAGTGCTGACTTCCCCGTATTTGATATTGATTCAGGTGACATGCCACTGATAATTCCTGCTAAAGACTTGTTAGGGCTTATAAAAAAAACATCTTTTGCAATGGGTAATCAAGATTGGAGACATTATTTAAATGGTCTTTATATTTCAATTAGTGATGGACAAATAACTGCTGTTTCAACAGATGCTCATAGACTGGCTGTAGCCAACATTCCCATTCATTCTGATCATTCATTTTCTGGAATCATACCTAGAAAGTCTATCAATGAGATGGCGAAATTTCTTTCTGATCAGTCAGGAGATGCGGAGCTTAAAATTAATGATGCCTCTCTTGAACTCATGGTTGGAAATTTAATATTCAAAAGCAAATTAATTGATGGCCAGTTTCCAGATTATCAAAAAGTAATTCCATCTGGTGAAAGCTCTTTGTTGGAAATCAATGTGAAAGATTTCTCTGAAACCTTGAGTAGAGTTTCAGTTTTATCTAGTGAAAAATATAAAGGCATTCGACTGATTACTTCATCGGATGGAGTAAGAATCTCAGCTAACAATCCAGAGCAAGAAGAAGCGGAAGAATTTTTCCCTGCATCTTATAAGGGGGATGATTTAGATATCGCTTTTAATGTGACCTATTTGCAAGAAATAATGTCTCACATGCAAACAGATATATGCCACATAAATTTTTTTGGATCTGAAAAAAGCTGCTTACTAACTCCTCCCAATGCAGATAGTCCTAAATATGTTGTAATGCCACTCCTAATTTAGGAAGTGGCTTTTTCCAGAATAGAGCTTCGTAATTTTAGGTGTTTTGATGCCTTAAATATAGACATTTCTAGCAAATCTAATCTTTTCTATGGAAAAAATGGCTGTGGAAAAACATCAATTCTTGAATCTATATATGTTGCTAGTTGTGGAAGGTCTTTTAGAACATCAAATTTAGAATCTCTTATCAAAAATGGTTCTAATTCATTTAAAATAAAGGCATATGATGATAGTACAGGCTCGATTTTAGAGGTTATTAAGACAAAACTTAAGGCAATTAACATAAAAATAAATGACTCTGTAGTTACAACAAGCGAGTTAGTCAGAACATTTCCATCATTTTCGATAGATAGTAAAACTTTTTTTTATAATGATAATGCTCCCCAGTATCGAAGAAAGCAACTAGATAGGGGGCTTTTTATAGCTTCAACTGACTATGCAAAAGACTGGTTCGGATATTTTCGGGGGTTAAAACAAAGAAATGCAGCATTGAAAATTAGAGATATTTCTCAAGCAAAAGCTTACGATGAGACCTTAATTAATTATGGTACAAAGCTCAATTATTTGAGAAATAATTTAGTTTTTGAGGTCAAAAAAATATATTTAGATTTTGTAAAAATACTAGAACAACAAAACAAAAGAGCTAAACTATTTTCAGGAATAGATATACGTCTAAAATCAGGTTTTAATGACGAATTGGGATTAAAAGATTCTTTTATTCAATCAGAATCAGTTGATCTTAGAAGAGGGTCGACAACACTTGGACCTCATAAAGCTGATATAATTTTTGAAAGTAAGGGCTTACTTGTAAAAGATACTTTTTCAAGAGGAGAGCAAAAAATGCTTTCAATACTTTGGTCACTTTCTCAAAATATTTATCTAGAAAAATACTTCAAACTAAGCCCAATTCTTTTACTGGATGATCTTTCATCCGAGCTCGACGCTGAAATGTTAAATTGCTTTTTACCAATTATAAAATATATTGATAATCGTTTTATTTTTTCGAACATTATTGACTCTTTTAATAGTAAAATAGATTTTAGTGAACAATCATTTAAAAAGTTCCATGTGGAACAACTAACCTAACCTTTATGTCAAAAAAGAAGTCTGATAGCAAAAAATACGATTCATCAAATATACAAGTCCTTAAAGGTCTCGAAGCTGTTAAGAAAAGACCCGGGATGTATATTGGTGACACAGATGACGGCTCAGGTCTTCACCACATGATATTTGAAGTTGTTGATAATTGTATTGATGAAGCCATGGCTGGACACTGCTCGAAAATCAATATTATTATTAACAAAGACGAGTCTATTACTGTTAAAGACGACGGAAGAGGCATTCCAGTAGATACCCATAAAGGCGAGGGTGTTCCTGCTGCTGAGCTGATAATGACAACCCTTCATTCTGGAGGTAAATTCGATGATAACTCATACAAAGTCTCTGGAGGGCTACATGGAGTTGGTGTATCAGTTGTAAACGCGCTATCAAAAGAATTAACTTTAACTATATGCAGGGATGGGGGCATGTATCAACAAAAATATAGTGAAGGTGTGGCTAAAACAAAGCTTAAAAAAATTAAAGCCTCGAATGAAACAGGGACAGAGATTACATTTTCAGCCTCTGATAAAATTTTTACTTCTATTAATTTTGAAATTGATAGAGTCAATAAAAGAGTTCAGGAGCTCTCATTCCTTAATGCTGGAGTTAGTATCGAAGTAAAAGATGCCAGAACAGGAAAATCTAAAAAGTTTAAAAATGTAGGCGGAGTTTCCAGCTATGTTGACTACTTAAGAGGAAGAAAGCCTCCATTATGTCAGACAATACAATGTGAGGGTGGTCAGGATGGAGTAACTGTAGAGGTAGCAATGCAGTGGAATGATTCATATAACGAAAATGTATTGTGTTATACGAATAATATACCCCAAAAAGATGGCGGCACTCATCTGTCAGGCTTTAGATCAAGCTTAACGCGTGTTTTGAAAGCCTTTATTAAAAAAGAGGAATTAAATAAGAATGTTCCAGTAGATTTACTTGGAGAAGACGTTAGAGAGGGGTTGATAGCTGTAATATCAGTAAAAGTACCTGATCCAAAGTTTTCCTCTCAAACTAAAGAAAAACTGGTTTCATCAGAAGTAGAAAGCATCGTTAGCAGCGTACTGAATAAAGGATTAAATGAATTTCTACTAGAAAATCCAAAAGAAGCTCACAGTATTTTATCTAAAGTTTCTGAGGCTGCATTAGCTAGAGAGGCTGCAAGAAAAGCAAGAGAAATGACAAGGAGAAAGGGGGTTTTAGAACTAGCTGGACTTCCAGGCAAACTAGCAGATTGTCAAGAAAAAGATCCAGCGCTTTCGGAAATATACTTAGTTGAGGGTGATTCAGCTGGAGGATCTGCTAAACAAGGTAGAAATAGGAAATATCAAGCCATATTGCCATTAAAAGGAAAAATTCTTAACGTACAAAAAGCCAGGATTGATAAGGTTTTGTCCTCTGCAGAAATTGGAACATTGGTTAAGGCTATGGGTTGTGGTATTGGGACCGAAGACTTTGAAATCGATAAACTCAGGTATCATAGAATAATTATAATGACCGATGCTGATGTTGATGGTTCTCACATTAGAACTCTCTTGCTAACTTTCTTTTATCAACAGTACTATGATATTCTAGAAAAAGGCCATGTATATATTGCCATGCCTCCTCTTTACAAAATAACCAAAGGAAAATCTTTTGTCTATGCGTCAGATGAAGATGAAAAAGATAAGGCTATAAAAGATTTCTCAAAATCGGGTTCAAAGGGTATAGATGTTCAAAGATATAAAGGTCTTGGAGAAATGAATCCTGATCAACTATGGGAAACAACAATGGATCCTGAAAATAGAAGAATGATGAGAGTGGACATTAAGGATGCTCGAGACGCATCAGACATGTTTGAAACTCTAATGGGTGACGATGTAGAGCCCAGAAGAGAATTTATTGAAACTAATGCTCTATCTGTCTCAAACTTAGATATTTAGTTTATTTTAGAGTAGTTTTCTTTAATCCATTGATGAGCTTTTTCTGTTAACTCCTTTGGATCATTTCCATATATAGGCTTTCCAATAATTATATTAATTTCACCAGGCTTTTTCTTAAAAGACTTATTTAACCAATATTTTCCTGAGTTATGACATATAGGTACTATTGGAACTGCCTCATTAGATGCTAAAAGTCCACAGCTATTTCCAAATTTTCCTATTCCATCTTCAGGCTCTTTTCTAGTGCCCTCAGGAAAGATTAATATTGCATAGCCTTCTTTAATTCTATCTCCACCTACCTGGATAACTTTTTTTAAACTCTCAATTTTCATTTTTCTGTTTATAGAAATTGGTTTAAGTCTTGCAATTGCCCAACCAAAAAAAGGAATCATTAGAATTTCTTTTTTCATAATACTGCTTGTAGGAATGAATAGTGTTTGAAGAAAAAATGATTCCCATGGGCTTTGATGATTAGATGCTATAACGAAAGGAGTATTTGGTAAGTTTTCTATTCCTCTTTGATTCCAACTTATTCCACACAGTAGCTTAAGTACTTTTAAAATAAGCAAAATCCAAATTTTACAAATATATTGGAGTTTCGATGTTGAGAGGAATATCGATGTAGTAATAATAATTAAAGAGACAAAAATTAAGCTTATTAGAAAAACTAAATAAAATATTAAGATACTAATTATATGAATTTACTAAATATAAACTTTTGTCTAGTTTACTATCAAGTCCTCCACATATTTTGAGAGTTCTGAGATCGCTATTCTTTTTTGTTGCATTGTATCCCTATCGCGAATGGTTACTGAATCATCATTAAGGGTTTCAAAATCTACTGTAATGCATAAAGGGGTTCCAACTTCGTCATGTCTTCTATAACTCTTTCCAATATTTCCTGAGTTCTCTAGTAAAACCCGGCCTAGCCTCAAACTTTGTAAAGTTTTTTTAATTTTTAATGCAATTTCAACTAATTCCTTTTTATTTTTCTTTAGAGGAATAACAGCCGCTTTAATTGGTGATAAATGAGGTTTAAGCTTTAGGACTGTTCTTGTTTTACCGTCTTCCAATTCCTCGACTTTGTATGCCTCATTTAAAATAGCAAGTACGCCTCTATCAACTCCTGCCGAAGGCTCAATAACATATGGAATAAACCATTTTTTTGTTTCTATGTCTTGAAGTGCAAGTTTTGCATTTGATTCATTGTTATCTGATACGTTTGAATGAATATCAAGTTCTTTTTGATTTTTACTATGTGACCCAAGATCAAAATCTGTTCTATTAGCAATGCCCTCTAATTCTTCAAGACCGTGAGGAAATTTGTACATTATATCTACTGTGGCTTTAGAATAATGAGCAAGCTCGTTTGATGGCACATTGTACAGTTCAATATTATCTTTACTTATCCCTTGTTCATCCCACCACTTAAGTCGGGCATCTATCCATTTTTTATGCCAGTCTTCATCGGTTCCAGGAGCAACAAAAAATTCAAGTTCCATTTGCTCAAATTCCCTCACTCTAAATATAAAATTTCTTGGCGTTATTTCATTTCTAAATGCTTTACCAATTTGCGCAATTCCAAACGGGACCTTCCTAGATGTAGAATCAACAACGTTCTTAAAGTTTGTAAATATATTTTGAGCAGTCTCAGGTCTTAGATATGCAAAAGAATCTTTATCCTCAACTGGCCCTACAGCCGTCTTAAACATTAGGTTGAATTGTCTTGGTTCTGTAAGATCTTCTTTCTTACAATGATCTGGAACTTGATCAGCGCGAAAACGTTGATTACAAGATTTACAATCTACCATTGGATCTGAAAAAGTATCCTCATGACCTGAAAATTTTAAAACACTTGGTTTTGTTAAAATTGAAGCGTCTAAGCCCTCAACATCATCTCTATCAAATACAATCTCCCTCCACCAAGCTTGTTTTAGGTTATTTTTAAGCTCAACACCCAATGGCCCATAATCATACAAACCTTGAAGACCTCCGTAGATTTCATTAGATTGAAATATAAAACCCCTTCTTTTGCAAAGAGCTACGAGTTCATCCATTGTTTTTGCTGTCAAAATTAGCCTTTATTTTAATATTTCAGAAACTATATTATGCAGCTATTTTAATAATATCTATAGAATTTTTATGAACTCTATACTCACAACCCTATTAAATATTTAATTAAGAGTTGATAATTGACAAAATGATCTGAAATGAAAATATTTTTTTATATTTTATCGATTCTGCCTTTAAAGTTTATATTTTCTTTTTTAGATATTTTTTTTAAATTTTTACCGCTAAGTTTTTTAAGAATATTCTCTCCTTTCCAGATAACTAGAAAAAATTTGTCTATTGTTTTCCCGAATACAACTTCCCTTGAGTTAGACATGCTTGCAAAAGAAAGTTACAAAGAAACAATTAAAAGTTTATATGAAACTTTATATACATGGTCAAGGTCGTCTCATAAAATTATTCTAGAAGTTAAAAAGATTAATAACAGATTTTTATTAAACGCTTCAAATCATAAAGATGGATTAATTATTTTTGCTCCCCATAATCGAAGTATTGATTTTATGTTGAGATGGATAAGCACGCAAAGATCACACACATCCCTTTACAAGAAAATTAAGTTTAGTCCAATTGATAAATTCGTAAAAAAATTTAGAGAGGAAGAAAATTGTAAAATGGTTGAAACTGGAATAGGGGGCGTGAAGTCAATTCTGAATGCTTTAGAAAAAAATCAGATGACATGTATGGCATCAGACCAAGTCCCAGCTGATGGACTTGGAACCTATTCTAAATTTTTTGGACATGAATGTTATTCGTTTACTTTGGCTCCAAAATTGGCAAGAAAAACAAAGAAAGAAATTCTTTTAAGTTATCTTTCATATAAAAGAGATATTGGTCATATTATTAATTTAAAAAAACCTAGTGTCGAAATTTATGAAAAAAATGGTGTTCATGTGATGAATAAAGAAATAGAAGATGAGATCATGAAATCACCTTTAGAGTATGCTTGGGAATATAAAAAATTTAGAAAACTTTCAGGAGATATAAAAGATATCTATAAAAATTAACGCCGCCAAAAAGCTGGAGTAAACAATACAAGTAGAGTAAATATTTCTAGTCGTCCTAAAATCATCGCAAAGCATAAAATTATTTTTCCAACTTCACTTACGCTTTTATAGTTGCTAGCAACATCACCCAAGCCAGGGCCTAAATTATTTAAACATGCTCCAATTGCAGAAAATGCAGATTCAAAATTTAATCCAGTTCCCAGCATTGCCATTAGTAAGAACATAAAAATAATTACATAAATAGAGAAAAATCCCCAAACCTTCCCACCAATTTTTGAGTCTATTACTTTATTTCCAATCTTTGTAGAAAGAACAGCATTTGGATGGATGATACTTAAAATTTCTTTATAAGCTTGATTGAGCATAATTAAAACTCGCCAGGTTTTTATGCCTCCACCAACAGACTGTGAACAGGCTCCCATAAAAGCACCAACCAGCAAAAGATATGGTAAAAAACTTGGCCAAAGAGAGAAGTTTTCTGTGGTAAAACCTGAGGTTGTTACTATGGAAACGGTATGAAAAATCGATGCCCTAAAAGTTAAAAAAAGATCCTCATATGAGTTACTTATAGTATGAAATATTAATGTTATTAAAATTATTGACATGACAACTGTCAAGAAGAATCGAAACTCTGAATCATAAAAGTATCTTAGAGGTTTACCACCAAATATTGCTGCATAATGTACAGCAAATGAAGCTGCAGAAAGCAGCATAAAAATAATACAAACAGCCTCTATAAGACCGCTATCAAAAAAACCTATACTCTTATCATGAGTTGAAAAACCGCCTCCAGCTACTGTGCTTAGACTATGCGCAATTGCATCAAATAAATCCATGCCTGAAAGAATGTATAAAAGAGCACAAGCTAGGGTAAGACCAAAATAAATTTTCCATAGAGCTTTTGCACTGTCTGTTATTTTTGGGGTAAGCTTTTGATTACCATGACTGCCCGGAAGTTCCATCTTATATAATTGACTTCCTCCAATCCCGAGAGCTGGCATAACTGCAACAGCTAAAATTATTAATCCCATTCCACCAATCCACTGCAGAAGTTGTCGGTATAAGAGCAGAGACTTTGGTAGGTCATCAAGACCGACGATTAGAGTTGCTCCAGTAGTAGTTATTCCAGATACTGATTCAAAAATAGCATCATTAAAACTTAGACCAAAAAAGTAAAATGGTATTGATCCAGCGCAAGCTAAAACAACCCAGAACATAGTTGTGATAATAAAGCCATCTGAAATATTTAGTGGAAGACCTTTTTGCCGACTGATAAACCACATAAGACCACCTAAAGAAATTAAAAATAAAAATGAGTATAAAAATATTTCACTAAGTGGCTCATCATAAATAAAGGTAACTATTAAAGGGGGAACAAATGCAAAACTAAATATAGCAAGCAGAATACCTATAAGATTTAAAATCGATTTGTAATTCATTAATCCTTTAGAAAAAGATTATCTATATTTTCTTTTTCAGTTTTGCCGAGTATAAAAACAATAATTTTATCGTTAGGTTTAAGAAGTAAATTTTTAGAATGCATAAAAATTTCATCCTGTCTTATTACTGCGGCAATTACACAATTCTTTGGCAGAGGTATTTCTGAAATTGGTCGATCAAAGAAGTTTTCCGTAAATTTATTTTTATGGATAACTCCTTCAATTGCCTCTGCTCCACTTTGCATCTTAAGCATTACTTCTTGGGGAACATCTCCTTTAGCAAGATGTTGCAGCACCATAGATACAGTTAATCTTTGTGGAGAAAGAGCTAAGTCAACAAAGTTCTTCGGTAGAATATTTATATATGTATAGTTATTTAAAATAATGATAGTTTTTTTAGCACCCAGTTTTTTTGCTAAAAAAGCGGACATAATATTTGTTTCATCATCATTCGTTAAGGAGCAAAAAATATCAATATTCTCAATATTCTCACTTTTAAGCAGCTCTTCATCAGAGCCTTCCCCTTTTAGTACAATTGTTCTATTTAGCTTATTTGATATTATTTCACATCTGTCTTCACTTGGATCAATGATTTTAATTTTGTAATTTTCTTCAAGGGCTTTTGCAAGCGCAAAGCCTATTTTACCTCCACCTACTATCATCATCCTCGAGGATGAATTATCTTGAAGCCTCATTTCTTGAACAACGCTATCAATATCGCTTTCTGCTGCTAAGAAATATATTTCATCATTTTCTTTAATAATTGTTTTGCCATCAGGTATTAGAGGTTTTCCTTTTCTATAAATAGCAGGAACAAAAGTATTTGTATCTGGCATATCGCTTTCAATGCTTTTTAACTCTCTATTGACTAACATTCCATCTTTTTTAGCTTTTACAGATACAACTTTTATTGATCCATTTGCAAATGACTCAATCTGCTCTGCACCAGGATGTTTGATTAAATCCACTAAGTGCTCAGTGACTTCATTTTCAGGACTTATTGCAATATCAATATTATTTTCACCGAATGCACTTAAAGAGTCTAAATATTGCGCATCCGACAATCTGCAAATTGTTTTCTTTACATTAAACTTTGATTTTGCTATCTGACATGAGGTAATATTGCATTCGTCGCTATTTGTAACCGCTAACAAAATAGTTTCTTCATCAGCTCCTACTTTTTTTAAAGTATTAGGATATGATCCATGACCAACTTCAGTTGCCAGATCTAGATCTTCTTGAAGTCTCTGAAGTCTATCTTTATTTAAATCAACAATGCTGACCTCATATTGTTGCTTTGATAAAGTGGAGGCAAGACTGCTTCCAACCCTTCCAGCCCCAAGTATTAAAATTTTCATTGTTATAAATTAAACCTCTTTTTATATAATTGAAAGAATTGGCAAAATTTAATTAGTCTTGAAAAAAATCAGCATACGAGTTTGCTGCATCTTTTGAAGATATGATATCTTTTCCAGGAAATTGTAAGTAAGTGATCACTATGGACTTATCGATTGTTTTCACAATTAATAAATTGTCTATAAAATAAAACTTCTTATTTGTGTTAGACATATTATTATTTTTATTAATGGCTATACCGTGAATTTTAATTTTTAAATCTTTCCATTCAAAATATAGGCCCGGCCAACCATAATAAGCTTTAAATTTTCTTAAAATGTTATCAGCTCCCTCTTGATCAAAATTTATCCTGCCAGAAAGTTTATCTATCTTTTTGCAATAACTTATGTTTTTTACATCTTGTTTAATTGGAACTATTTTATCGAGATATATGTTAGAAAGATCTTTCTCAATATTTTTGATACTTAAGTATGTAAGTTTTTTTTCAAGAGTATTCTTATTATCTGAATTCAAGATTTCTTGAGTATGGAAAACAAAAACTGGTCCTTCATCTAATCCGGCTGTCATTCTCATAATTGAAATTCCTGTCATTTTTTCACCATTTAGAAGAGCAGATTGAATTGGCGACGCACCTCTATATTTTGGTAATAATGAATAATGGATATTAATTGAATCTTTGGAAGGAGTTTTCAGCAGCCATTCAGGCAATATCTTCCCATATGCTGCAACTAATAAAATATCAAACTTGAGTTGTAAAATTGTCTCCTTAAAACTTTCATCTAGATTTTGGGGTTTATATACATTTATACCATTTTTTTCTGCTACGGATGCAACATAAGAAGGTTCTGCTGAAGTACGTCTTTTTGACCTCTTATCTGGTTGACTTATGACCCCAATAACCTCATTAGATCCATCAATCAACGATTCAAGGATTAAGGAGGAGGATTGAGATGAGCCCGCATATAAAATCTTCATATGAAAAATCTTCTAAAATCTTCTAAAATCTGTAAACAATACCTTATTTTCGTATATTTTCTTTTAAATTACTGATTTAAGAGTTTTTTTCTAATTCTGTCTCGCTTTAGTGGTGAAATATAATCTACAAGCAGCTTGCCTTCCAAATGATCTATTTCATGTTGAAAACATACAGCAAGAAGACCCTCTGGCTCATCTTCGTAATTTTTTCCCTCAATATCTTGCCAATAAGCTTTTATTTTGTCTGGTCTAGTAATTTCTTCCCTTACTCCTGGAATTGATAAACAACCTTCCTCGCATGAAAATAAACTTTTGTCGTCTAATACCTTAAATTCAGGATTAATAAATACTTTCGGATTATTTTTTTCTTCAGATAAATCCATAACTACAATTCTTTTGTGAATATCAACCTGTGTTGCAGCTAAACCAATACCATTTTCTTCATACATCGTGTCAAGCATGTTCTCAGTAATTTTTATAAGACTTTTGTCGAATTCTTTTACTGGAGATGCAACTTTCCTCAATCTAGGGTCGGGAAATGTTAATATTTTTAATCTAGTCATATATACATTATATGTTGATTCTTTATAATCAACAGCACTAATTTTTATAAATAGGAGCTATTTTATGTCCGACAGCCTTTCAGTTTCAATATTTATGGGATCAAAATCTGATTTACCCATCGTTCAAGCAGCATCAGATACATTAAAAGATTTTGGAATATCGCATAAAATGTTTATTTTATCTGCACATAGAACCCCAGAAGAAGTTGTAAAAAGAGTAAAAGAGTCAGAGGCAAATGGAGTGAAAGTATTTATAGCTGCAGCTGGTATGGCAGCACATTTAGCTGGTGCCATTGCTGCTCAAACAAAAAAACCAGTTTTAGGTATTCCTTTAGGTGGAGGTGATCTTGACGGAATGGATTCCTTGCTAGCCACAGTGCAAATGCCAAAAGGGGTTCCTGTAGCAACATTCGCAATAGGAAAATCCGGTGCTATTAATGCAGCAATTTGTGCAGCACAGATTATAGGCACAAGTGATAATGAAATGGCAAAGAAATTAGATGAGTACAAATTAAAAATGCACGCAGATGTAACAGAAGCTAACGAATCTATTCAGTAAAAATTGAACAAATTTTTAAATCCTGAGGATGCCACTAAATGGTTAAATCAAGGAAAAATATTAATACACCCTACAGAGGGAGTGTGGGGGATTGGTTGCGATGCTTTTAATCCATTAGCAGTAGAAAAGGTGAATACTCTTAAGCAAAGAGATCCATCCAAAGGTTTAATATTACTGGCTTCCTCAATGCAAAATGCACTCCAGTATTTTCAACCACTCTCAGAGCAACAAAACTCATTTGTAAGGGATCACTGGCCTGGACACACAACTATAATTTTTAATTCAAGTGATAAAGTTCCATTTCATTTAAAATCTATAGATAATACTATTGCAGTGAGAGTAAGTAATCACAAACCACTAGTGAGTTTGCTATCTTTTTTTAATAATTTAATGGTTTCTACCTCTGCCAATATAAGCAATTTGCCAACTCCTAAAAGGCCTGAAGACATTGCTAAGACCTTTGATGATCCAGACGTAGCATTTTATTATTTTAACAATGGAGGATTAAAAAAACCTTCCTCTATAATTGATCTAAATACCATGGAATATATTCGTGAATAAGCTCACAAATAAAGAACTCAAAAAGCTTGAATCTGTCTTCACCAAGATACAAAGAGATATTGAAAATGGGATAAATACTCTTTTCACTTCTCCCCCAATTAGAGTTGCTAAGGTGTGGAAAAGAGATCAAGGAGGTGGAGGAAAGTCTATTTCAATTACCGGCGATACAATTGAAAAAGCTGCTATTAATTTTTCATCAATATCCGGTAAACAACTACCTCAATCATCAATTGCTGAAGAACTCAAAACAAAGTCTCATAAATTCCATGCCATGGGGGTTTCTGTAATTGCTCATCCCATGAATCCGTTTTGTGCAACCAGTCATATGAATGTTAGGATATTTCTAGAGCTAGGTAAAAATAATTTAATTGAAAATTGGTGGATTGGAGGAGGTTTTGATCTAACTCCGTTTTTTCCAACTAAAAATGAGTCATCTATTTGGCATTCGAATGCAAAAGGTTGCTTGGATAATTTTGATCCAAAGTATTATAAAAAATTTGCTAAAAATTGCGATGAATATTTTTACTTGCCTCACAGAAAGGAAAAAAGGGGCATAGGCGGGGTATTTTTTGATCAGCTTCAGCATAAAAAAATAGAAGATAGCCTAGATTTACTTAATGCTATTGCAAATTGCTATATTGAAACTTATGTAAGTCTTGTCAATTCCAATAAAAATCAAAAATTTACAGCTGATGACAGAGAGTTTCAGTTATACAGGAGAGGAAGATACGTTGAGTTTAACTTGTTATTTGATAGAGGTACAAAATTTGGAATTGAATCAAATGGCAGAACTGATTCAATACTTGCATCTATGCCTCCAGCTGTAAATTGGCCATTTCGGCTTTCTAAAAACATCATTAAAAATGAAAGTAAACTTTTAAGATTCATAAATAAAAACTGGAATCAACATATAGATTATGAAATATAAATTAGGAGTTATTGGTGATCCAATTGAGCATTCTTTGTCTCCAAAAATACATAACATCTTCTCAAAGCAGACAAATATTAATATTGACTATCAGGCTTATCATGTCCAAGAAAATAGCCTTGATAATTTTTTAAAAGATTTTTTTAGTAATGGGGGAGATGGTCTTAACATCACACTACCACATAAGATTAACTGTCTGCCTTTTGCAAACACTAAATCATCCCTTGTTAAATTAATTGGAGCTGCTAATACCTTGTGTTCAGATAGTTCAGGTAGAATTTTTGCAGAATCAACTGATGGCATTGGTTTAGTGCAAGATTTAAAAAATAAGTGTTCAATTTCTTCAGCTAATATTTTAATTTTAGGCGCAGGAGGCTCTGCTTTAAGCATTATTCCATCGCTTGACGCGTGTAAACCAAGAAACATAATTTTAGATAATAGGTCTAAAAATAATCTCGAAAGAGTAATTAAACGCTTCTCTGATTCAAATGAAATCCACTCAAGAATACTTAATCTTGACAACTTTAATGAAAATATAGATTTAGTTATCAATGCGACATCAACAGGTTTTTCGGGCTCATTTAATTGGCACAGAGTATTAAAAATAAATAACGAGACAGTGCTTTATGATCTTAGTTACAGCAAAGATCATAATCAAACTCCTTTTTTAAAATGGGGTAGTCAACGCTCTGAAAAATATTTCGATGGTTTTGGTATGTTAATTAACCAGGCGGCAGCATCATTTGCATTATGGACCGGTGAAGTGCCTAAAACAAATATCACTAAATTGGACTTAATAAATGACTAAAGGGTTTATTCGATTTATTGCTGGAGCAGTTTGTCCTTCTTGCAAAGCTCAAGACAAAATTGCCATTACCCCAGACGATAAAACTATATATTGCATAAGTTGCAATTATAAGGAGCATAGACCTGATGAAGATAGCTTAGGGAACTTAAAATCTGATAAGCCCAAAATCTTCAAAATTGATGATTATAGGCCTAAAAAATAATAGAATTTATCATCATTTAAAGCTATTATGGCGACAAATAAAATTCCATAAAGCAATTAAAAAAGAGTCAAAAAACTTCTCATGAACATAATTTTTAGTTATAATTGCTTATATTAATTTTTTATTTTTAAAAAATTCTTATTTACTAAGGGAAAAATCTAATGTTTAAAAAAGCTACCGCTAGCATTTTCGCCAAATATTTTGCAGGAATGGCATTTCTTTTTTCTGGTAATACGTTTGCCGCTTGGAATGATTTAAATATGACCGAAGGAGTCACAGCAATCAGCAAAGAGGTTTTTGATCTGCATATGTTGATTTTTTGGATATGCGTCGGCATTGGCCTAGTTGTATTTAGTGTTATGTTTTATTCAATGTTTGCATTTACAAAAAAGAAAAATCCTAATCCCTCATCATTTCATGAAAATACGAAACTTGAACTTGCTTGGACCATCGTTCCCTTTTTAATTTTAGTTTTCATGGCGATCCCAGCTTCAAATACACTTACAAAAATCTATGACGATACTGAAGGTGATATAAATATTCAGGTTGTCGGATATCAGTGGAAATGGCAATACAAGTACCTTGAGGACGACATAGATTTTTTTCAAAACCTCACCACAGATTGGGATGAAATTTATAATAAAACTCCAAAAGGCGAGCACTATCTAGAAGAAGTTGATGAAGCAGTTGTTATTCCAGTTGGAAAAAAAATTAGGTTTTTAATAACAGCAAATGATGTTATTCATTCCTGGTGGATGCCTGATTTTGCAATTAAGCAAGATGCTATTCCTGGCTTCATAAATACGGCTTGGACTGTTGTAGATGAGCCAGGAACCTATCGAGGTAAATGTACGGAGCTGTGTGGAAAAAATCATGGCTTTATGCCAGTTGTTGTTAAAGTAGTGCCTGAAGATGAATATCATACTTGGGTCAAAGAAAAGAAGGATGCTGCCATAAGAATGGCTGAGCTTACGACTAAAGATTGGTCTGCCTCTGAGCTAGTCCAGAGAGGTGAAGCAATTTACGAAAGGAACTGTGTAGCGTGTCATCAATCTAACGGTCAAGGCATCGCTGGTATATTCCCAGCCCTTGCAGGTAGTGATATTGCGCTTAATAATAAACCAAGGCACATAGAAATCTTAATGGAGGGTGTTCAAGGAGCGGCTATGGCATCATATGCTAACCAGCTATCTGAGGTAGATTTAGCTGCTGTGATTACATACACAAGACAAGCTTGGGGTAATTCAGAAAAAGGGGATGGACAGATTGTTGTTCCCAAAGATATTGTTGATTATAAATTATAGTAAAAGTACAGAGGCAAAAATATGAGTGCAGTAATTGAATCCCATGGTCATGATGATCATCACCATGGACCAGCTAAGGGCTTAACGCGCTGGCTATACACAACTAATCATAAAGATATAGGAAGTTTATATTTGTGGTTCAGCTTCGCTATGTTCCTCATTGGTGGAGCTATGGCTATGGTAATAAGAGCTGAGCTTTTTCAACCTGGTATGCAAATTGTAGAACCAGAGTTTTACAACCAAATGCTTACACTTCATGGACTGATAATGGTATTCGGTGCAGTTATGCCCGCATTCGTTGGTCTTGCAAACTGGCTCGTGCCTATGATGGTGGGTGCTCCGGATATGGCGCTCCCAAGAATGAATAATCTAAGTTTTTGGATACTCCCATTTGCATTTTTTATTTTATTATCATCTCTTTTTATGGAGGGTGGAGCTCCCAATTTTGGGTGGACATTTTATGCCCCACTATCCACAACTTATGCGCCTCCGAGTGTTACCTTCTTCATATTTGCTGTGCATATTATGGGTGCATCATCAATAATGGGATCTATCAATGTGATTGTAACCATCATGAATATGAGAGCACCTGGTATGACATTGATGAAAATGCCACTTTTTGTTTGGTCATGGTTGATAACAGCATATCTTTTGATAGCCGTAATGCCTGTTCTTGCAGGGGCAGTAACAATGATGCTTATGGATATTCATTTTGGAACAAGTTTCTTTAATGCAGCGGGTGGAGGAGATCCTGTTTTATTTCAACACATCTTTTGGTTTTTTGGTCACCCTGAAGTTTATATAATGATCCTGCCAGCTTTTGGTATCGCATCTCATATTATTGAAACGTTCTCAAGAAAACAGCTATTTGGCTATGCCTCTATGGTTTGGGCGATGGCATCCATCGCCATTTTATCATTTGTTGTTTGGGCGCACCATATGTTTACTGTAGGGCTTCCATTAGCTGCAGAATTATTTTTTATGTGGGCAACTATGCTAATCGCTGTCCCAACTGGAGTTAAAGTTTTTAATTGGGTAACAACAATGTTTAAGGGGTCAATCTCTTATGAAACACCTATGCTATTTGCTATAGCCTTTGTAGTTTTATTTACCATAGGCGGTTTCTCCGGGTTAATGCTCGCAATAACACCAGCTGATTTCCAGTATCATGATACATATTTCGTAGTTGCACATTTTCATTATGTCCTTGTTCCAGGATCAGTATTCTCAATAATGGCCGCTGTTTATTATTGGATTCCAAAATGGACAGGGAATATGTATGATGAAAGACTTGGCAAACTCCATTTTTGGTTATCATTCATTGGTGTTAACGTAACATTTTTCCCACAGCATTGGATCGGTTTAGCCGGAATGCCTAGAAGAATTCCTGACTATGCACTTCAATTCGCCGACTGGAATATGATCTCATCAGTAGGAGCGTTCTTATTTGGAGCTTCACAAATTTTATTCATGTTTATAGTACTCAAAACAGTAATGGGCGGTAAAAAAGCAACTCCTCAGGTTTGGGAAGGCTCAAGAGGTCTTGAGTGGACAGTAGAATCACCTGCTCCCTATCACACATTCACAACTCCACCGAAAGTCAATTAATGAACGAAGGATCGAAAAAAACTATTAAAACCCTATGTTTTGCCGTTCTAGGAATGTTCACATTTTCATTTGCTTTGGTCCCTCTTTACAATGTTTTTTGCGAAGTAACTGGCCTGAATGGAAAAATTGAATTAAGAGCAACGAGCAATAAGAATATCGAGATCGATAATGGTCGAGATATCTCAATTCAATTTGTTTCTCATAACAATGAAGAAATGCCTTGGACGTTCAAACCATCTGAGGATAATATTCAAATTAAGACAGGTAAGTATCACACAGCTACCTTTTACGTAAAAAATACAACAAGGAAAAGAATGGTCGCTCAGGCAATACCCAGTGTTGCGCCCTCAAATGCAGCTGCGCACTTAAAAAAATTAGAATGCTTTTGTTTTGAAAAACAAGAACTTGCCCCGGGTGAGGAAGCACTTTTACCGGTAAGGCTTATTTTTGATGATGAGCTACCAAGATCTATTAATAGCGTTGTTCTTTCATACACTATTTTTGATGTTACAGATTACAATGATATTGAGTTTGCCCAACGCAATGGTGACTATCACAGTAACCATGAAATGGAGCCTTCAATATGAGTTATCAAAAATACTATGTACCAGAGGAAAGTAAATATCCCATATATATCGCAACAGCACTTTTTCTACTAGTGATGGGAGCGGCTGGGACGATTAATGATTTAGGAAAACCTAATAGCAATTCCGTATATATTTTGTATTCTGGTTTTGCCGTTTTTGCAATAACCTTATATTTATGGTTTAGAGCAGTGATCAGAGAACATATTGCTGGCCTGGATAGTGCTCAGCTTCAAAAATCTTTTGTTTTTGGTATGGGTTGGTTTATTTTCTCTGAAGTAATGTTCTTTGCTGCATTTTTTGGAGCACTTTTCTACGTTAGAAACTTTTCAGTCCCTTGGCTCGCTGGCGATGGCGAGAAAGGACTAGCTAATATGTTATGGGAGGGTTTTGAGGCCTCATGGCCTGTGATGTCAACTCCTGACGCTGGATCGGCATTTGTTCTTGCAGATAAAAGTATGAGTTGGCCAGGCTGGGGTAATGCATTAAAGTGGTTGCCATTATGGAATACGATTGTACTTCTTAGTTCAAGTGTAACCGTTCACTTTGCACATCTTGCTCTCAAAAATGATAACAAAAAAAGTTTTAACACCTGGCTTGGAGTTACTGTAACCCTTGCTCTAATATTTGTTGGGTTACAGGCTGCCGAGTACTATGAGGCCTATGCACATTATGGTTTAACACTCAACTCTGGAATATATGGCTCAACTTTCTTCATGTTGACTGGATTTCATGGCTTTCACGTTATGATGGGAGGATTTATGCTTGCTGTGATGCTCTCTAGATCAGTTTTTTATAATCACTTTGATCCTCATAATCATTTTGGGTTTGAAGCAGCCTCCTGGTATTGGCACTTTGTTGATGTAGTTTGGGTGATGCTATTTCTTTTTGTTTATATACTTTAAATCAAGAGCCCCAAGGAACGTTATTTCCAAGTTCTCCCGTATATAACCCATAGGATACTAAAATCAATAGCAATGCTGCCATAGTTACTCTAAAACCAAGGCTATAAACAGAACGTTTGCCTTGGCCTTGGTCCTTGAAAAGGAAAAACAAACTACTAAATAAGCTTATAAAGATTAAGATAATGACAATTGCAATTAGAGGTTTAAGCCACATACTAAAATTATAACATTATAAAAATGATCAAATTTTTAAAAAAAGAAAACATTAAAAATAATAAAGCTCTAACTATTTTTTCAGTTTTCTTTGTGCTTGTATTTATATTTTTAGGATTCTGGCAAATTGAAAGAGCATCTGAAAAGTTAAATTTAGTTGAAAATTTTGAAATTCAACAATCCTCTCAACCTCAATATATTTCAGAAAACTCAGTCAAGTGGAGCCGAGTTTTTATTGAAGGTGTTTACGATTCATCTAAACAGGTATTAATCGATAATCAAATCCTTAATGGAAGGGTTGGCTATAAAATATATACCCCATTTTATTTTGGAAAAGATCAACAGATCTTTGTTGACAGGGGTTGGGTTTCTCAAGGTAAGTCTAGGAGTGAATATCCAAATATTGATTTCATCTCTAATAAAGTTCGCATAGTTGGTAGCCTTTATAAGCCAGAACAAGAAGTTTTAGCTGGCGACGAGTTGTTAACGAATAATTGGCCGATGGTTTCACAAACTAAATCTCCGAAGGTCATCGAAACTGCTTATGAAAAAAAATTTTTAAATATGGTCTTAATGTTGGAGCCAGGATCAGAATTTATTGCTGAATTTGTTCCACTCAACCCTTTTGTTATCACTCCTACTAAGCACTATGGTTATGCTTTGCAATGGTTCACTATGAGTATTGTTTTAGCTGGCATGTATGTATTTGCAGTTACAAGAACATCATGAAGAGCAAAATTCTGTTAGCCTTTCTATTATTCACTCCACCATTGGTTTTGTTAATCTCTACGATATCATTTCAATCGGGATTTTCACCAATTAATACTAAAAACAATGGAGTATTTTTTAGTGAATATTTTGATGTGAAAGACCTTAACCTAATTAATGATGAAAAAGTTATTGCATTTGACGATGGCAAGTGGACATTTGCCACTTATGCCTCTAAGAGTGACGGCCTAGAAGAAGCCCTTTATTTAATGCGACAGCTTAACATTGCGCTCAATAGAGATATTAATAAGCTTAAAAGAGTAATTTTTACCTCTGATGAAAATACTTTAGTTGGCTTATTATCTGACTACCCAAGGGTAGAGATAGTTATTGACTCTGAGAGTAAACTTTTAAAAAAATTATTTCAAGCTGGTAATGAAAGCTTCTTTGAGGAACAAAAAATTTTTATAATTGATCCATACGGAAGAGCAGTTATGTTTTTTCCAGTCTCTCTGGATCCGAAACTAATTCTTAAGGATTTAAAGGTCTTAATATGAAAATAATGAAAGGATTATCATTGTTTGGAATTTGCTTTGCATTTGTTGTCATTGCATTAGGTGCTTGGACGCGTCTGGTTGATGCTGGGCTCGGTTGCCCAGATTGGCCCGGGTGCTATGGATTTGTGGTTTTTCCAACTACCGAGGCTGAAATTCAATTAGCTGAATCAAGATATCCACAATTTCCTTATGAAATCGATAAAGCAATTCCAGAGGTTGTTCATAGATATTTTGCAGCTGCGTTGGGCCTCCTTGCAATACTGTTAGTTTATTTTGCATTTAAATATCAATTACCCAAAAAAATAAAAGCAATTACTTCTTTTCTTTTATTTTTTATTTGCTGTCAGGGCTTATTTGGTTATTTGACTGTAAGCTTAAAATTACTACCTATTATTGTTACAGGCCATTTATTTGGCGGCTTTATCACACTGAGCTTATTTTTTTACTTGTTCTTAAACACCACTAATGGTATTAAAAATCATAATATTAAGCATTTGAAGGTTCTAGGAGGCGTTGCTTTATTTGCATTAATTGTCCAAATATTTTTAGGCGTTTGGACTAGTACAAATTATGCTTCCTTAGCATGTGCAGATTTTCCAACTTGTCAGGGTAAGTTTATTCCAGAAATGGATTTTCGTGAGGGATTTAACCTTGCTCAAGAGGTAGGCCCAAACTACTTGTATGGATTATTAGACAATGAAGCAAGAGTGGCCATTCATTACACTCATAGAATAAGCGCAATAGCATTAACGATAATTTTTTTGATATTAATCTCAAGGCTATGGTTTTCTAGTGCAGCTCCTTTAGCTTCAACTTTGGGCGTAATATTAATTACACAAATCTCGTTAGGAATAATGAATGTTGTCTACGTTCTTCCTTTATACATCGCTATCGCGCATAATTTGGTCGCAGCATTATTACTATTAGCAACTCTAATGGTTAATCTTGTGATTTGGAAAAATGAATAGCACGATTAAAAATTACTACGAATTATGTAAACCTAATGTAGTCTTGATGATGCTAATTTGTGCATTTGTCGGTTCATTATTGGCAAGCAAAACCATGGCCCCACTTTCATTAATTGGTATATCAATGCTTGGCATTGGTTTATGTGCTTCCTCTGCCGCGGCTATTAATCAAATTATTGATAGAAAAGCAGATGCAAATATGACTAGAACTGAGAATAGACCCATTCCACAAGGAGAAATTTCTCCAATAAAAGCGTCAATTTTTGCAATATCTTTGGGCTTTTTAGGCTCAACTATACTAATTTTATATGTCAATACACTTACCGCTATTCTTACTTTAGGTTCCTTAGTTGGCTATGCGTTTATCTACACGATATATTTAAAAAGAGCCACTCCTCAAAATATTGTTATCGGAGGACTTGCTGGTGCTGCTCCTCCATTATTAGGCTGGACCGCAGTCACTAATTCAATTGATCCTAATTCACTACTTTTGGTCTTAATTATTTTTGCTTGGACACCACCACATTTCTGGGCCCTAGCTATCCATAGAAAAGATGATTATGCAAAAGAAAATATTCCAATGTTGCCTGTTACTCATGGCGTTCAGTTCACGAAGCTTCAGATCATACTTTATACAATCATTATGATCCTTGTAAGCGTATTGCCATTTGTGGTGATGATGTCTGGTTTTTTTTACCTTATATCAGCATTAGTTTTAGGGAGTATATTTTTGTATTATTCTTTTGCATTATATTTCGATGATAAAGATGAACATGCTTTTCCAACATTTGTTTATTCAATTTATTACATCTTTCTTATTTTTGCTGCCTTATTGATCGATCACTATTTAATTTAAAAATGAGTAGAAATATTAAAATTTCTTTAACTCTAATAATCTTATTTATGGCTGCAGTACTTTCTTTGTTCATTAATAAGCTAACAACTCCAAGATATTTGTCACCAAATGAATTACTAGTAAATGGGTATTATCAATTTCCAAATCCAAAGGAATTCTCCAACTTTAAATTTTTTTCGTCTAATGATTTACTTGTAAATAAAGAGGTTTTTAGAGAAAAATGGACTTTGGTTTACTTTGGCTTCACCAGGTGTCCCGCGGAGTGTCCAGTCGCGATGTCATTAATTAAAAATTTATATTTTAAATTAGCATCTAAAGGTTTTGACTTAACTGATAAACAGGTTCTTCTTGTCACTATTGATCCTGAAAATGACTCTTCAAATGATGTAGATAAATATGCGAAAGCTTTTAACAATTCATTTATTGGCGCAAGAGGTGATAGACCAATGCTACTAAGTCTTGCGACGCAATTAAATGTCATGGTCATTGAACCACCAAAAAATATGAATTCTAATCACATATCTCATTTAGAAAATCATTCAAATAACATTTTGCTTATTAATCCAGATGGAAAATATGCTGGCTTTTTTAGACCGCCTTTTGACGAGGATAAATTTTTGCTTACCTATCAATCAGTTGTAACACCACGCTAACTCTCAAGGTATTTATTTCTAAGTTTTTGGATATCTTTATCAGTAATATTTAATCCCTCTCTAATAAAGTTCTCTAAACTTCCAAATTTTTCCTCAGCTGTTTTAAATGCTGTTTCTATATATTCCCTCTCCACACCAAGCAAAGGACGTAAAATTTCAGCATCTACTTGATATAGGCTCATTAGCTCTATCTGATCTATGATTTCCTCAATTCTCTCTTGTGTGAATTGATTTGTTTTCATGTAATCTTGAATTACGTTTTCTTTTGAGACCCCTAAAGCAATTAGTGTAATTGCAGCAGCAAATCCTGCCCTATCTTTTCCAGCAGTACAATGAAATAGGACGGGACCGTCTTCATCGATAAGATTTCTTAAAAATTCTTCATATACGTCCGTATACTCTGACACAAATTCTTTATTTGCTTCAATGAGAAAACTTTTTACTTCATTATTAGTTTCACCTTTTAAGACAGTTTCAATTTTAGATCGCATAGCTCCATCAACACTTATTGGCATTTCAACATACCTTATGCCTTTTGGAATTAAGTTTGGGTTCTCTGCTTTCTCCTCTTTGGATCTAAAATCAATAATTTTATTGATACCAAGAATTTGTAAATATTCTTGATCAGCTTTAGAGATATCACTAAGTTTATCTGAGCGAAATAGCATACCCCATTTCACTGATTTGCCATCATTTGTCTCATATCCGCCCAGCTCTCTTGTATTATGGGCTCCATCCATAGGAAGTAATCTGTGCTCTTCATTTTGAAAAGCATCATCAGTTTTATGTATAGGTCTTTTCATTAAATCAGTTGTTTTCGAGCATTGTGTCAAAGCTAAGCAAAAAAATAAAACACCAGTTACTTTCTTAAACATCTATAATTACCTTTCCTTTAGCTTTTCTATCTTTTACGTGAGCAATAGCCGCCGCTGATTCCTCAAGATTAAACCTATCTGATATTTCAGGATTGATTTTTCCTGCAGCATAAAGATCAAAAAGCTCTTTAAAATTTTTTTCATTTTCATCAGCAAACATCATTGTCCATGCCCCCCAAAAAACTCCAACTATCTGACAGCCTTTTAAAAGAGCAAGATTAAGAGGTAGCTTTGGTATTTCACCAGCTGCAAATCCGATCACAAGAAACCTACCTTCCCATGCTATTGATCTCAAAGCAGGTTCACTAAAAGACCCCCCGACTGGATCATAAACCACATTAGCTCCTTGCCCTCCAGTGAGCTCTTTAATTTTATTTGAAAGTTCTTTTTGCTGCTCTTTATCTAAATTACCTGATGGATATACAAAGGCTTCATCTGCACCATGCTCTAAGCAAATCTCTATTTTTTCATTAGAAGAAGCAGCGGCAATGACCTTAGCTCCCATTGCTTTACCAATTTCTACTGCGCTTAAACCAACACCTCCCGCAGCTCCGAGTACTAAAATTGTCTCTCCAGCTTTAAGTTCTGCTCTTTGTTTTAAGGCATACAAAGAGGTCCCATATGTCATGGGCAGGGCAGCAGCAACTGGAAAATCCATTTCTTTTGGTATCAAGGCTATCCTTGAAGCTTGAACAACAATTTTCTCAGCAAAACATCCATTTCCAGCCATAACAAAAACATGATCGCCTACCTTGCAAGACTCAACTCCATTACCTAATTCTGATACAACACCTGAACATTCTGCTCCAGGAATAAACGGCATTGACGGCTGAACTTGGTATAGACCTTGAATCATTAAGACATCTGGAAAATTAACACTAGCAGCTTTAATCTCTATTAATACTTCACCAATACCGGGTTTTGGATCATCTAACTCAGATAAGATTAGTTTTTCAGGACCAGCTAATTCTACACACTGTAAAGCTTTCATTATTCTTCCTAAATTTTTGAATTATATAATTCTACATATTTATTTATGTCCGTGCTCGAACTTTGTTCAAGATTTCGTAAATTTTCAATTGAGGTCTTTGCAGAATTAGTTAATGTGTAAAAATCATTTACATCTGAGGGGTTATAACTCTCAGAAATTTTTTTGCTTTGATTTAAGGCATAATCTTGAAATTCAAAACCCTTTGCACTCATGTCGGTTAATATTTTTTCACTTAGCAGCTCCTTCTTATTGACTTCCAGATGAAACGCCTTTAAATATCCTTCTGAATATTCATCTAATGCCTCTGCAGTTTGCTCTAACTCCTCCAAAAAATTTTTTCTTAGCTCAGTTAGAGAAACCATGTCTCCGTTTTTATTTAGCATTAGATTTTTCAATCTTCCTTTGCTTACCATAATTTTTTGGTTCGCTCTAATTTCCTTATTCTCTTCATCTGAGATTAATGGACTATCAGAGATTAAAGAATGCGTGATGTATATATCAAGAAGCTTGATTTTGTTTACATCAATGCCCTCAGGTATGAATGGGTTGATATCAACTCCTCTTAATTCCAAATATTCTACGCCTCCAGTTTTTAATAATGTTGCCGGTCGAGATCCACTTGGCCCAGTTCTTTTAGGTCTAACAATGTCATAAAGTTCATTTTCAATTTGCAATATTCCTGTAGAAAGTTGCTGAGCAATTCCAGCATCATCAAACATACCAATATCATCAAATTTTTTTATAGGAGTTTTAATTCCTTCTACTAATGCATTTATAAATTCATCTAAACTGTTATAACTGATTCTGAGAGAGTCTTGAATGTTGCTTTGATAACCTACATCACTCATCCTCAAAGAGGTTGCATGGGGCAAAAACAAATCATTGACATTATATTTTTCTAGAGAATGCTTTCTGTCAAATAAATAAGACTTATGCATTATAGGAGATGCACCAAATTGTTCTAAGATAAACCAAAAATTTCTTTTTATGTTTCTTATCATGCCAAGATATTTTTCATTTATATAGCTTTGATCTGGATTGCTATCTAGAGCTTTCCAAGAATTTTTTGAAAACGAAAAATTATAGTGGATACCAGAAACACATTGCATGATCGATCCATATCTTAATTTGAGCCCTTTTCTATAAATATGTTTAAGCATTCCATTATTGGAGTTTCCATATTCAGCTATTCGTATTTCTTTCTCATCTGTAAATGCACATGGCATTGAGAAGTTCCACAAAATCTCATCACCTAATTCGCTGTACAAAAATCTATGAAGAAGATTTAAGTGATCAAAGAGCTCTTCAGGTGATTCAAAAGTTGGAGTTACAAGCTCTATAAGGGCTTCAGCAAAATCGGTAGTTATATCTTTGTTGGTAAGAGGAGAGCCTAGGTTTTTAGGATGGCTTTTTTGCGAAATTTTCCCATCCTTATTTATTCTTAAAGATTCTCTCTCGATGCCTCTAAGAATTTTTATCTCTCTAAAAAACCCTTTATCTCTATAGGCTCTTAAGGAGCTATTAAACGCATAAGAAGTCATAGATTTTTGTTTTGTTTAGGAGGGGCCTGCAGCAATTATATCTTCACTTACCGAGAATTTTTTAAAATTATCTTTAAATTGTTTTATAAGATTCTTTAAATATTGTTCATATAGCTCATGATTTGACCAAGTATTTTTTGGAATCAAAACTTTGGCATCAACTCCATTAATTTCTTTAGGAACCTCTAAATTAAGACCATCAATATGAGCGGTTTCAACATTATTTAATTCGCCATTCTGAATTGCATTAATAATTCTTCTTGTTGTAGGTATATCAAATCTTGATCCAATACCATGAGGTCCGCCTGTCCAGCCAGTATTTACAAGAAAGACTTTAGAGTTGAAAGACTCTATCCTTTTCATTAAAAGGTCAGCATATACACCAGCTGGCCTTGGAAAAAATGGGGCACCAAAACAAGTAGAAAATGTTGTACCTATTGACTCAGTTGAACCAACTTCTGTTGATCCAATTTTTGCTGTATAACCACTTAAAAAATGATAAGCCGCTGCTTCCTTCGACAATATAGAAACTGGCGGAATAACTCCAGTAAGATCACAAGTAAGGAATATCACTGTTTCTGGCTCACCTGCAGCATTCGACTCAATAGCATTATCAATATGTGTGCGAGGATAGCAGCAGCGTCCATTTTCAGATAATGATGTATTTGAATAGTCTGGAGTTCCTTCTTCATCTAAGAATACATTTTCAATGATGCTACCGTGTTTTATAGCTTTCCAAATAACAGGTTCATTTTTTTCTGAAAGATCTATTGTTTTGGCGTAGCAACCTCCTTCAAAATTAAATACTGTTCCCTCACCCCATCCGTGTTCATCATCACCAATTAGTGAGCATGTTGGATCAGCTGACAGAGTGGTTTTCCCAGTTCCAGATAGGCCAAAAAATAATGATACTTTACCTTCTTTATTTACATTAGAAGAGCAATGCATTGGCAGAACATTTTTTTCAGGCATCAAAAAATTTTGAGCTGAGAACATAGATTTTTTCATTTCACCAGCATATTTCATACCTGCCAATAGAACCTTTCTAGCAGCAAAATTTATAATTACACAGCCATCAGAGTGGGTGCCATCTTCTTCAGGAGTACATTCGAAATTAAGCGCACTCATTATCTGCCATTCTTTTTTAGCTTGTGGATTAAATTCAACGGGATCAATAAATATTAATTTTGAGAACATGCTATGAGCAGCACTTTCCGTTATTACGTTGACCGGTATGTAATGATCAATGTGTGCGCCTACATGAACCTTTGAAAGATAGCGATTTTTTTCAGCTAAATATGCCTCAACTTTGTCCCAAAGACGATTGAACTTTTCTGCATCAAAAGGTTTATTAATTTCTCCCCAGTCAATAAGGTTTGATGTGCTCTCTTCATCAACAATGAATCTGTCATTTGGACTTCTGCCTGTTCTTATGCCTGTCTCTAAAGAAAGAGCCCCATTGCCCGCAATTACACCCTCATTATTTTCAATAGCTGCCTTGATAAGTTCCTCGGTGCCCAGCTCGAATATTTCTTTTAATGCGTTGGTATCCATAAAATTCTTAACTAATTCGATTCTACAACATTCCTTGTTTGAAAAAATATTATACTTAAGTTGATTATTGTAGTGAATTTGAAAATATTTAATAAAAATTGTCAATTAAACTAGAAATAGCTTTCTTAAGGTATTATCTGAGATTTCATATTGTAGCAATACTACAAAATAACTATTTTTATGACTTTTTTAATAGAAAGAAAATGTTATAAATAAACAACAAAATAAAGAATACCAGAGCCCACTCTGCAAAATTTAAGATAAATCTCCATTCATATTCAGAACAATTACCATCACCAAGAAGTATTGTTTGTATTACTTCAAAGAATGGAAGAGTATCCATTAAAAAATCCAATGGAGGAGCACAAGTTGGAATCTGGTCAGAGGGAAGATTTTGTAAATATATTTGTCTGCCAGCAATTATGCTTCCACAACAGGCAAATAAGCTCGCTAAAATAAACAGGACTTTTTTTAAAAATACACGTAAGCCAGGAATTGCCATTAATGCTCCACATATAGCAATTAAGATAAAAGACCATCTTTGAAGAATACAAAGTGGGCAAGGATCGTAATACCCAAAAATTTCAAAGATATAAGCGCCTATTACCAACCCTATCCCGAGAACAAAGTTGATAAGAGGCGGTAAATTTATAATCTTTTTTACTAAGTTCATTTTTTTTAAAGCAGCATTAAATCTATGATGATTTTATATTATGCATGGCTTATACAAAAACCTAATGACATAATAAATTTTAATGAATACGCAGGCAAAAAAAATTTTTTTGATAGATGGATCTTCTTACCTATATCGAGCTTTTCATGCAATGCCTCCGCTTTCAACCTCTAGCGGTTTGCCAACAGGTGCAGTCAAAGGAGTTGTAAATATGTTGCGTAACCTGCGCAAAGAAAATCCTAACGCACATTACCTCTCAATTTTTGATGCCAAGGGAAAAAATTTTCGTCATGATATTTATAAAGAGTATAAAGCTAATCGTCCTCCTATGCCCAAAGATTTAAGAGAGCAACTTGCTCCATTAAAAGAAATTTGTAATGCCATGGGCATGCCGGTTATCGAGATTCCAAAAGTAGAAGCTGATGACGTTATAGCCTCTTTGGCAGATTTAGGCTCAAAGCAGGGTATTCCTATAGTAATTTCTTCTTTAGATAAAGACCTTATGCAGCTTGTTACTGATCCTTTAATCAAGATGATGAACACAATGAACAATCAAATTTATGACGTATTTGGAGTCCAAGAAAAGTTTGGAGTTCATCCAAATCAAATAATTGATTATTTAGCTATCGTAGGCGATTCTTCTGACAACATTCCAGGCGTTCCAAAAGCGGGTCCTAAAACAGCGGTTAAGTGGCTTAAAGAATTTAAAAATCTTAAAGGTATAATAAAAAATGCAGATTCTTTGACTGGTGTGGTAGGCCAAAATTTCAGAGATTCTATTCCAGATTTAGATAGAAATATTGAGCTTGTGACTTTGAAAAGGGATGTAGATATCGGAGTGTCTTTAGAAAGTTTGTTAAACGCATCAGAGGATCAAGAAGAGTTAAATAAATTATTCGCATCTCTCGAGTTTAAAACTTGGATTAAGTCATCGTCCGACTCAAGTGATGAAAAACCCAAAAATACTAATACAAAAAAAGAGTATCAATTAGTATTAAAAGAGAAGGAGTTAATAGCATGGGCTGAGAAAATTGAAAAATGTAAAGTCTTTGCCATTGATACTGAAACTTCATCCTTGGACACAATGACTGCAGATCTTATAGGTATTTCATTGGCATGCGATGAGGGTGAAGGCTGCTACATACCTATTAATCATTCATATGAGGGGATGCCAAATCAACTATCCATTGACTTAATTCAAAAAAAGTTAGGCAGCGTCATTTCAAAAAACCAAAAAAAACTAGTTGGGCAAAATCTAAAATTTGATTTACCGATGCTTAACAGACATGGAATTGATATTACTGATTTCCTAGGAGATACAATGTTAATGTCATATGTTTTAAACAGTACTGGAACTAGGCATGGTCTTGATAGAATGGCCCAGCATTATTTAAATTATGAACCAATGAAATATGAAGAGGTTGTAGGCTCAGCCTCAAAGCAAATAAATTTTGCACAAGTTGAAATCTCTGTAGCTACATTTTATGCAGCAGAAGATGCTGATATTACCTTAAGGCTGTTTAATCACTTAAATAAAATGCTTGCAGATCAACCAAAGCTTTTGAATCTTCTAAAAAATATTGAATATCCCATGCTGAATTCACTAATTAGAGTCGAAAGAAATGGTGCAAAAATTGACGCAAAAATGCTATCAGAATATTCAGATGTACTATCAACTAAAATTGAAGAATTATCAAAAACCGCATATAAGGTAGCTGGCGAAGAGTTTAATATGGATTCACCAAAGCAACTGGTTGAGATTCTCTATAACAAACTTGATTTGCCAGTTCTTAAGAAAACCCCTAAAGGTCAGCCTTCTACAAATGAAGATACCTTGCAAAGATTGGCTGAAGAGTTCGAACTTCCGAAAACTATTATTGAATATCGTGGTTTAGCCAAATTAAAGTCTACATATACAGATAGCCTCATTAAAATTCAGCATCCAATCACTAATAGGATTCATACTTCTTATCAACAGGCAGTTACCTCAACTGGAAGATTGTCTTCAACAGAGCCAAATCTTCAAAATATCCCTATTAAAACTTCAGAAGGAAGGAAAATAAGAGAAGCTTTTATTGCTGAAAAAGGAAATATATTAATCTCAGCAGACTACTCTCAAATTGAGTTAAGAATAATGGCTCATTTATCTGGAGATAAAAATTTGACTCATGCATTTAAGAATAACATTGATGTCCATTCCGCCACGGCCTCAGAAATATTTAATGTTCCATTAGAGAACGTAACTCCCGATCATCGTAGAAGCGCAAAAGCAATAAATTTTGGATTAATTTATGGGATGTCTGCCTTTGGCTTAACAAGGCAGTTAGGTATTCCAAGAAATGAGGCACAAGCATACCTAGATACTTATTTCAAAAGGTATACCGGTGTTAAAGATTATATGGATTCAACCAAAGAGCTAGCAAAAAAAAATCTTTTTGTTGAAACTATTCTTGGAAGAAAACTGCATGTTGCAGCCATTAATGATTCCAACGGTTTAAGACGCCAAGCCGCTGAGCGCGCTGCTATTAATGCACCATTACAGGGTTCCGCTGCTGACATAATTAAAAAAGCAATGATTGACGTTGATCAATGGATAGGTGCGAATAATCCAGATATTAAAATGATCATGCAAGTTCACGATGAGTTAATTTTTGAGGTAAAAAAAGAATTTGCAGCGGATGCACTAAATGAGATTGTTAATCTGATGGAATGTTCGGTGGAATTGAAGATACCATTAATTGTTGATGCAAACCAAGGCACTAATTGGAATGAAGCCCATTAATTCTTCAAAGTACCAGACCAAATAAGTGGTTTTTTAACCATTCTTTCATCTGGAGTTAGTATCTTTATTCCATACTCTTTTCTTAAATCACAAACCCTATGATCCATCAAGTGATCAGGCGAAGCAAAAGGCCATTTTTTATTCATCTGTTTTGATCTTTTCCATATTTTCAATTTTATTGGAATTAACTTTATAGCGGTCAATACAAGTCTAAGATAGCCTGGATCATTTCTAAAACCCTTTGTTAGTTCTTTAATTTCTGGAAGTTGGTTATAGGCTAACAATTGTTTAAGTTTCCAACTGGTAGCTGAGAGCACCCAAGAATCTAGCATTGATTCTTGTTCTATTGAGGTATCAAGACCAAATATTACATGTGTTGCATCATGATCCCTTATAACTTGTGATCCCGGTGCGTCTGTGAGCTGTTTCTTGCCATTTGCTCTTAAATACGCTCTATATTCCTCTAGACCCTCATTTAGTGTAATTTCACAATCTTGAGATTGAAAAGATAAGCTATTCATATTTGAATCCTATCAGAACTTTCCTTAGTTTTTCAAATCCTGTTTTGTTTAGAGAAGAAATTGCCAGGATTTCTTTGGCATTTATTGCCTCTGAAACTTGTTGAATTGTTTTTGCTGAAATATTTTTTGAAACCTTGTCCGATTTAGTTAATACAGCAACATAGTCTGTATCAAAGCTTTCACATAATTTGATCATCTCAAGATCAATCGGTTTAAGTGGATGTCTAATGTCCATAAAGATTAAAACTCCCTTGAGAGCCTTCCTATTTGCAAAATATTCACCCAATAATGACCCCCAATCTTTTATCCTTGATCGTCCTGATTTTGCAAAACCATATCCAGGAAGATCTAAAAGTTTATATCCTTCCTCAACCTCAAAGAAATTAATTTCTGTAGTTCTTCCAGGCGTCTTACTAATTCTGGCGAGTTTTTTATTTTCAGCCAAAGAATTTAAAGCGCTTGATTTTCCTGCATTTGATCTACCGGATAATAAAACCTCTATTCCACAATCATTAGGAAGATTTTTTGCATTGGTAACACCAAATAAAAAGGCAGTATTTTTGAAAGGATTTTTCATAAGATCATTTATCTCAGAGCACGCACGACATATAATATGCGTTCTTAACCACAACGTAAAACTTATGTTAAAAACTTGTTTAATAATTAGTTTGAGCATGGCTTCAACAGTCATGTTTGCTGCTGATACAAAGATGCCAGATTTGCTTTCCACTGGGGATGCAAATGCTGGATCAAAGCTGGTTTCAACATGTGCATCATGCCATGGTGCTGATGGTAAAAGCATAAGCTCTGATTGGCCAAATCTTGCTGGTCAAAATCAAAGGTATTTGTCTGAACAACTTAAATATTTTCAACAAGGTGAAAGAGAAAACGTTTTAATGATGGCTGTTATTCCATACTTAAAATCACTATCTGATTCTCAGTTGTTAGATATTGCTGCATTTTACAGTGCTCAACAACCTGCAGTTGGGCAAGCAAAAAATGATGAGGAACTTTTGGCTTTAGGCGAAAGCTTATATAGAGCAGGTGATCTTAATCGAGGAATTCCAGCATGCACAGCATGTCATTCAGTTAATGGAGCGGGTAATGCTCAGGCTGGTTTCCCAAAAGTTTCTGGGCAACAAAAAAACTACTTAATTTCTACTCTTAAGGAATATCGTTCTCTTCAAAGAAATGCTGGTGATTACTCACTGGTGATGCAATCCGCATCTCAAAATTTGAAAGATTATGATATTGAAGCTCTCGCAAACTATATGCATGGACTATATGAAAAATGAAAAATAAAAAAATCTTACTTATATGTATTTTTGGATATGCATTAATTGCATTTAGCTCAAACATACAAGCAAATTACAAATTGGGCAAAGATTTCGGTTCTTTATCAAGGCCATTGCCAGTGAAAGAAGACGGAGTGGTTGATGTAATTGAGGTCTTTTGGTACGGATGTGGACATTGTTTTAATCTAGCTCCAGTTGTATCAAGATGGGCAAAGCAAAAAGATTCAACCGTAAACTTTCAAAAGATGCCAGTTACTTGGGGCCCAGTTCATCAGCTTCATGCAAAACTTTTTTATACTATCGAGGCCCTAGGGATTGGAGAAGTAGGACATATAGCAGTTTTTCAAGCTATACATAAGGAAGGTAATTTTTTATCAAGTGAAAACGCCATTATAGATTTCTTAGAAAAACTTGGTATAGAGAAGAGTGAAGTCATTAAATACATGAATTCGTTTTCAGTTAAACAAAAGGTTAAACGTGCAATTGAAATTTCAAAGCAGTTCAAAGTAACAGCTACCCCGATGTTTTTTGTAGATGGTCAATACAGAGTCGAAGCAAAAGGTGGAAGTATGAGGATGTTACAAGTTGTCGATCATGTCATTGAGCTTCAAAAACCTTTCTCTTAAAAGCTTTATTAATTATAATTTTTATTTATAATATATCATATTAATATTTTATTATTAATTAAATTTAGGATTTAACACTTATCAAAGTAATATCATTATGAAAATAAAAAATACTTTACCCCTTTTTACAATATTATTTACTTTCATCTTATTTTTTAACGGAAAAAAGTATGATGAACTAGTTACACAAAGGCTTACAACTAATGTTGCAATATGCCTGGAAGGCGAGTCATGTGGAGCTGTAACCTCTGCAACTTCTTCTCCAAGCGCTTCATCAAGTTCAATTGTAAAGGCTCAGCTTTCAGAGGGACCAGAACATACTGTCAAGATGCTAAACAGTGGAGCTGGCGGACAGATGATATTTGAACCAGCGGTGTTGAAAGTTTCTGTAGGTGATACTATTCATTTTAAAGCTACAGATGCTGCGCATAATTCAGCCTCGATTGAAGGCATGGTTCCTGATGGAGCTAGTTCATGGGCAGGTGCACTTAGTCAAGATATCAGTGTCATAATGGATACAGAGGGCGTCTATGTTTATCAATGTGATCCTCATGTAATGATGGCAATGGTTGGTGTAATACAGGTTGGTGACGCAGTAAATTTGGATAATATCAAGGCTTTCGCTGCAGACAAAAAATCTGCATTTATGCTGAATTCTGAAAGATTGGACGAGTACTTGGCCCAACTCTAATATTTTTTAAATAGATAGCTTACTTCTTTAATTGATTTTCTAGCTTTGTAATTCTCTCTTCCAATCTTGCAGCCAAGTTTTCTAGGGCGTCATATTCTTTGCTAGAAACATATCCTTGAGATTTAGCTAGTTCATCAAACTTTTCTTTCAACTCATTTTGAAAAACTTGGATGCGAGACTGATCGGTGTGCTCGGATAATTCATTTATTTTGTCTCGAATTATACTTACAAAGGCATCAAATGAATCTTTATTTGCCATAATTTTCTTCAAGTAAATTTATGAATTCAGCCCAATTCTTAAATTGAATTGGAGGATTTCCATCAATATCCCAATTTAGATTATTAATATTAAACCACATAACATTTATTCCAAGCTCCCTAGCCCCCCAAATATCATTCATTGGATGGTCTCCAACATGAAGCGTATCTTTAAAATTTATTTGAGACAGCTCTTTAGCTTTTATAAAATGACCTTGATCTGGTTTATTACTTTTAACATCCACCGAAGATATAGAAAAATCAAATAGGTGATTGATGCCTAATTTCTTTATATCAGCATTACCATTTGTTAGAACGCCAAGCTTATATTTTGAAGATAATATTTCTAGAACTGGAATGACGTCATCAAAAAAATTTACTTTATGCCTTTCTTCTAAAAAAAACATATAGGCTTCTTCAAGAAATTCATCTAAGTCTTGTTGGTTCACAAAATATTTATGAGTATGATAAGAAATCATTTTTTTTCTTAATAATCCGAGATCATAATCCAAGGATGGATCCTCTTTAATAAGCTTATTTCTTATTTTTAAAAAATCATCAAAAGTGCCCCATTCTATTTTTCTATCAATTTTATCTTCGATCCATTTTCTAGAATTTATTTCTGCATTAATAATGGTGCTTTTGATATCCCAAAATGTATCATCTAGATCAAAGGTTATGAGTTTAATTTTAGACATTTTTCTTGTGAGCCCTAGGATGAGTATTTTCGTACACCTTTATGAGATGCTGATAATCGAGTCTTGTATATATTTGAGTAGTTGATAGAGAGCTATGGCCAAGCAACTCTTGAATACTTCGAAGATCACCACTAGATTCAAGTAAATGAGTAGCAAAGCTATGTCTTAGCATGTGGGGATTTACTGGAGGCAATCCTTGCTTTAAAGCAATATTTTTTATTCTCTCCTGAACACTTCTGGTAGAAATTCTGCTACCTCTTAGGTTTACAAATAGGGCATCATTGTTTGTTAAAATTTTCTTTCTTTCACTTATCCATTCCTTAATTGCATTTTGTGCAAATCGGCCGACGGGGACTAATCGTGTCTTTGAGCCTTTGCCAATGACTCGTAAAAAATTATAATTATCTTCAAAATCAGACAGATTTGAATTTACAGCTTCGGATACTCTTAGGCCACTCGAATAAATCAGCTCAATTATCGCAAAATCTCTCTTATCTTGAGAGTTTTTAGGCTTAAAATTCAGCAATTGCGATACCTCTTCAGGAGATAAAATATTTGGGAGATGATTTGGAGACTTAGGCGAATTAATTAATTCAAATGGTGAGCTTTGAACCAAACCAATTTTTTTCATATAGCTAAAGAAACCCCTGGCAGAGGATATGTGTCTTTGAATGCTCCGTGCGCTTACATCATTTTGAAAAAGATCTGCAACCCAGGCTGAACATTTTTCTTCTGAAATGCTTTCTAAACTGTCTATAGCAATGGACTCTAAAAATTTTGAAAATTTGTTTAAATCTCTTTGATATGCTTTTGCCGTATTTTCGCTCAGACCTTTAATATTTTTTAAAAAGTCTAAATAATCAAAAATTAAGACAGCAAAAAAATATTGGTTTGCATTCATGCCTCTTTTGATTCAAGAACTTTAATAATAATATCTCGAATATACTCTATAAACGCTGTATCTCCGTCACCAAGATATTTGGTTGGATCATTAGATCCAATCTGGAGTAGGCCAAAGTTATTCTCAAACTTCATGACACTAATTACTGCAGATTTAATTGAGTCAGTTTTAAAAAAAGCTGCCATTTTTTCTTTTGATAGAGGTCCCATGTGAATAGCATTTTTGTTCATGCCCATCTTTGTTTCATCTTCAAGAGCTTTAAGCTGACTATCTGAAAGTATCTCTAAAATGCAGGAATCGATCTTAAAGTTTTTTATGAAGAATTCTTCGACTAATTTTTTTACTGCTGCAAAATCTTTCACGGTGATTAATGACAGTGCAAGGTCTTTAGATTTAAAAAACAGTTCTTCATTTTCTTTTCCAGTAGAAAGAAAGCCTGAAAGCATATCATTTAATTTAGATTGTTCGTCCCTTAGCTTTCGGATTTGCATTTCTAGCAAAGATGTAGCCCCATCACTGTCATGCTTAAAGCTTAATTCACTAACGAGAGATTCCCTTGTAAGAAAGAAATCAGTATTTTCTAAAAGATAGAGCTCTACTTCTTTGGCATCTATTTTTTTAGCCATATTCCCTCACAAATAAATTCAGCTGGCCCGGTCATCTCAAGCTTATCATTTATTTTTCTAATGCTCAGCTCACCTCCAGCAGAGATAATTTTCAAAATAGATTTGTTCTTTCCATTTAAGCTTGCACATGCAGCAGAAGCAGAACCACAAGACAGGGTTTCACCAGCACCAGCTTCATTGGTTCTTAAAATGAGATCTCCTAAATTTTGTTTATATAAAGAAATATTTACATCTTGAAAGAAGGGTCGCCTTCTTAATTTTGAAGAGAGTTCATCCAAATCGAAAGAATATAATTTATTAGTCTTTATTATTAAATGGCGATTGCCTGCGTTAACAAAGTTATATTTTTTTAAACCACAATTTTTTAAAAACGTAGTTTCAACTTTGGGAATCATTTCTTGTATTGGGCAATCAAAGACAACTTTTATTTTTTTGCTATTTGTTGGTTTTATTAATACTGGTTTTGATTTTGTTCCTATTAAAAGAGATTTTTTTGGAGCAAGTCTGGCATCCCAAAGAAAAGCTCCAACCGATCTAACTCCATTCATGCACATATCTGCCTGAGAACCATCTGAATTAAAAAAGTTTACATGAAAATCATAATAGGGTTTTTTTGGTGGATTAATGGTAATAAGTTGATCAAATCCTATTCCTTTATTTCTGTCTCCTATTTTAACTATTTGAGATTTTGATAATGCATTAACTTTTGTTAAATTTTCAATGATGATAAAGTCATTACCATTGCCATGCATTTTTTTAAATTTGATCATCTAATCCCTCTTCTAGAGAAGTAAGTATTGAGTGGTCCTCTCTTTTCCTTATTAAGTAAAAATCTTTCCTATCGACCAGCACTTCAGCAGCTCTTGGTCTAGAATTATAGTTTGAGCTCATAACAGAACCATATGCACCAACCGTTCTCACCGCCAAAAGATCATTTTCAGAAGCATCAATCTTGATATCTTTTGCAAGAAAATCACCAGTCTCACAAATCGGGCCTACCACATTGACACTTGATGCCAGATTATTATTTTTGTCCACAGGCCAGATATCATGATGAGCATTATATAGAGCAGGACGCAATAGGTCGTTCATTGCAGCATCTGTAATTAAGAAATCATCTTTTTTGTATTCAACTTTGGTTAGCATGATGCCAGCATTAGCTGAGATTGATCGACCAGGCTCCAGTATTAATATTTCATCTCTGCCTTTAAAAATTTTTTCATAGCTTTGAATTAGTTCAAATGGCTGCGTAGTTTCTTCACCAACGTAGTTAACTCCTAGGCCACCACCCATATCTATAAAATCTATATTAATATTCAGCTTATCTAGCCCAATCAACAGATCTAAAGCTTGGCTAGCTGCATCTTCAAAGCCGTCTAACTCCATTATTTGTGATCCAATATGGCATGTTAGGCCAACAAGATTAAGGTTATCTGAATCATTGCACTTTTTAACTAGATTTTTTGTCGTCTCAATGCTGACGCCAAATTTATCTGATTTTCTTCCTGTTTTAGTAAATTCATGTGCTCCAGCATCCACGTTTGGATTAAATCTAATGGCAACTGGTGCAATTTTATTCATTTCTTTAGCTACACTGTTTAGCCGATCAAGCTCTGGTTCAGATTCTATATTGAATGAAAGAATATTATGATTAATCCCAGCTGCCATTTCAGCCCTCGACTTTCCAACTCCTGAGAAAATAATTTTTTTTGGATCTGCTCCAGCTAAAACTACTCGATGAAGCTCTCCACCTGAAACAATATCAAATCCACACCCTGCTTTCTTTAATATTTTTAAAATCGATATGTTCGATAAAGCTTTTACTGAAAAACAAATAAGACCTTTCATTGATTCAAAGGAATCTATGTAAGCTTTTGCATGCCTCTCAAGCGTTGCTTTACTATAAATATAAGAAGGCGTACCAAATTTATTTGCGATTTCTTCTAGAGAAACTTCTTCTGCAAAAAGCTTACCTTTTTTATAATTAAAATGATCCATGACGGAATTTATATTAAAAAAATTATCTCTTGGGGAATAGGCGCTTTCATTCCACATCCCACAATAATTAAGGAAACTAGCATTAAAAAAAGTAACAGGCGAATTTGCATACGCTTATTATGATTAATTTATTAAAAAAAAACTAATTGGATCAGTATTTATATTCTTCTTCTTTAAATGGACCATCAACTGGAACATTAATGTAATCGGCCTGTTCATTAGTAAGCTTAGTTATCGTCCCACCAAAACCTTGAACCATGAGCTCGGCAACTTCCTCATCCAATTTTTTTGGGAGAACCTCGACTGTTATCATTTCATTTTGCTTATCAGCATCATTGACGTTTGCAAAACCTTGTTTATACAAGTGCATCTGAGCTAGAACTTGATTAGCAAATGATCCATCCATTATTCTGCTAGGATGACCTGTCGCATTCCCAAGGTTGACTAATCTACCTTCAGCCAAAAGTATGACATAGTCTTTGCTTTGAAGGTCTGGTATACCTGATGGAGAAGTATCTCTAAATACTCTATGAACTTGCGGTTTAATTTCTTCCCAATACCATTTGTCTCGCATGAACTGAGTGTCAATTTCATTATCAAAGTGTCCAATGTTACATATTACAGCTGTATTTTTTACCGAGCGTAACATAGCTTCATCACAAACGTTTACATTTCCTGTGGTTGTAACTATAAGGTCAGTATCTTCAAGGACTGCTATATTGATGTCTTTTACGTCTCTGGTTACGATTCCATTGTCATAAGTAGATACTACCTCAAAACCATCCATGCACGCTTGCATAGCGCATATGGGATCAGACTCTACAACTCTTACAATCATTCCCTCTTGTGCAAGACTTAAAGCAGAACCTTTACCAACATCTCCATATCCAATCACTAATGCTTTCTTAGAAGAAAGAAACATATCTGTGCCTCTTTTAATCGCATCATTTAGACTATGTCTGCAACCATACTTATTATCATTTTTTGATTTAGTAATAGAATCATTTACATTAATTGCTGGCACTTTAAGCTCATTTTTTTCAAGCATTGCTTTTAATCTATGTACGCCAGTTGTAGTTTCCTCTGAAATTCCATGAATGTTTTCAAGCATTTCAGGAAATTTAGAGTGAACCATATGAGTCAGATCGCCACCATCATCTAGAATCATATTTGCATCCCAAGATATGCCATCTTTAACTATTGTTTGCTCAATGCACCAATCAAACTCCTCATCAGTTTGACCTTTCCAGGCAAAAACAGGAATTCCAGCTGCGGCAATAGCTGCAGCAGCATGATCTTGAGTGGAAAAAATATTGCAACCAGACCAACGGACTTCAGCACCAAGATCCACTAATGTTTCAATTAATACAGCTGTTTGGATGGTCATATGAATGCATCCCATAACTTTTGCACCGGCAAGAGGTTGTGCATCCTTATATTTTGTTCTTAGAGCCATTAATGCAGGCATTTCATTTTCAGCAAGAGAAATCTCTCTTCTACCGAATTCAGCAAGACTCATATCAGCAACTTTATAATCGTTTTCCATTATTCACTCCAATGAATTTAAGAAGGCATTCTACATAAAATAGAGGTGCAAGTGCACCCTTTTAGCAACCATATCTTTGATTATTCTGAAATATCAGCTGCTTTATCTGTTTTTTCCCAAGATAGCTCAATATCTGACCTTCCAAAGTGACCATATGCAGCAGTTGGAAGATAGATAGGTCTTTTTAAATCGAGCATATTAATAAGACTTTTTGGCCTGAGATCAAATTTTTCTTTGACAATTTTGACAATTGCTTCTTTAGAGATTTTCTCACTATTAAAAGTTTCTACGTGTATTGATGTAGGTTCGGCCACACCGATAGCATATGAAACTTGAATTTCGCAATAGTCTGCAAGTCCTGCGGCAACTATGTTTTTAGCAACATATCTTGATGCATATGCTGCAGATCTGTCTACTTTGGAGGGGTCTTTTCCAGAAAATGCTCCTCCACCATGCCTTGCCATACCTCCGTATGTATCTACAATAATTTTTCTTCCAGTGAGACCACAATCACCCACAGGCCCGCCGATAACAAATTTCCCAGTGGGATTAATAAATATATTTGTAGAGTCTAGCAACCATTCCTCAGGAACAATTGGTTTGATAATTTTATCCATTACCTCGGTTTTTATTTCTTCCTGACTAACTTCATCATCGTGTTGAGTTGAAAGTACGACTGCAGACAAGCCTTCAATGTTCTTACCATCATCAGAGTAAATCACACTAACTTGACTCTTAGCATCAGGTCGCAGCCATTTAATATCTCCACTCTTCATTACATCTGCTTGTTTTTTTACCAATCTGTGAGAGAGATCTATGGGAAGTGGCATTAATGATTCTGTTTCTTTGCACGCATATCCAAACATTAGCCCCTGATCTCCAGCCCCTTGTTCAAGGTTTTCTCCCTCACCTTCTGTAACACCTTGAGATATGTCCGGCGATTGCTCAAAGACAAGATTCGTGAATTCACATGTATCTCCATTAAATCCATAATCATCCGAGTTATAGCCAATGTCGTTAATTGTTTTTCGAACAACAGGCTCGAGGTCAGGACTTCCTAAGGAAGTTATTTCTCCTGCTATATAAACCATGTTATTTTTTATCATGGTCTCGCAAGCCACTCTGCTATTTGGATCATCTGCTAAGTATGCATCTAAAACAGCGTCGGATATTTGATCGCACACTTTATCAGGATGGCCTCCTGAAACAGATTCGGATGTGAAAATATAACTCATAATTTTACTTTATTATTTATAACGTATTTTTCTATGGAGGAAAATTTATATTTTATTTTTTCCACCTCGGTAAGGTGTCCTATTTAGCAGTTTTAGTATGCAAGCAGGAACAAATCACTCATGTAAGTAAAAATCTTATTAGTTTTGTCAAATAAACACAAATTTATCTATAAAAAATCTAACCCACATATTATGATTGTTATGTTCTAAACTATTTGCAAACAAAATGCACAAAGAACTTGCTAATGCTATAAGGTTTCTATCAATTGATGCTGTTGAAAAAGCTAAATCAGGTCATCCAGGAATGCCAATGGGAATGGCTGATATTGCAGTAGCTTTATGGAAATATAACTTAAAACATAATCCTCAAAATCCAACTTGGTTCAATCGAGATAGGTTTGTCCTTTCAAATGGGCACGGGTCGATGTTGTTATATAGCTTGCTTCATTTAACTGGTTATGAACTCTCAATTGAAGACTTGAAGAACTTTAGACAATTGGGCTCTAAAACACCTGGTCATCCAGAATTTGATATAGATATTGGCGTTGAAACTACCACTGGTCCCCTAGGCCAAGGCATTGGTAACGCTGTAGGGATGGCTTTAGCAGAAAAAATGCTAGCAAGCAGATTTAATAAAAAAAATGGACTAAGACCAATTGATCATTTCACCTATACATTTTTGGGAGACGGTTGTTTGATGGAGGGAGTATCACATGAAGCTTGTTCATTTGCAGGAACCCATGGTTTAGGAAAATTAATATGTTTTTATGATCAAAATGGAATTTCAATTGATGGGGAGATAACTAATTGGTTCACAGATAACACATCACAAAGATTTGAAAGTTATGGATGGCAAGTGCTTGAGGTAGATGGGCACAATGTTGAGGAAACCTTAGAAGCAATTCGAACAGCTCAACAAGATACAGAGCGTCCAACTTTGATATGCTGCAAAACAATTATTGGCTTTGGATCGCCTAATAAATCAGGAACATCTGGTGTTCATGGCGCTGCATTAGGAGAGGACGAAGTTAAAAAAACTCGGGACGAGCTCGGATGGCAGCATGAACCATTTCATATACCAGATGACATAAAGTCTGAGTGGGACGGCAAAGATGAGGGAGCTAAGCTCAATGCATCATGGGATCGATTAATGATGGAGTATTCCAAAAAGCATCCAAAGTCTTTTGATGAATTGATAAGGGTAATCAACAATGAACTTCCAATAAACTTTGAAAACACTTACAAAGATTTTATAAATGAATTATCTTTAGGTGATCAAAAAGATCTAGCTACTCGCAAAGCGTCTGAGCTATGTTTAAATCATTTTTGTGAAAAACTTCCTGAGTTAATTGGTGGATCTGCTGATTTAACTGGCTCTAACAATACTTTCTCATCATTTAGCACTGAAATGCTTCCTGATTATCCACAGGGCAATCATATATTTTATGGAGTCAGAGAGTTTGGGATGACCGCCATGACAAATGGGATGGTTTTGCATGGTGGAATAAAACCTTATAGTGGAACTTTTTTAGTTTTTATGGATTACGCTAGAAACGCTGTCCGGCTTGCTGCGCTTATGAAAATACCAAATATTTTTGTTTATACTCACGACTCAATTGGTCTTGGTGAAGATGGGCCAACTCATCAGCCAATTGAGCACCTTGTTACATTGAGAGCTACCCCTAATTTAAATAATTGGAGACCTGCAGACATTATAGAGACTGCCGTAAGTTGGAAAGAAGCTATTTGCTCTAAAGATACACCTCACAGCTTAATATTATCGAGACAAAACCTTCCTTTCATTGAGAGATCAAAAGAACAGATAGAGATGATTGAGAAAGGAGGTTATTTGTTATCTTCTGATGATAAAGCTGATATTACATTGATTAGTTCAGGGAGTGAGGTTAAGTTAATTATTGAGGCAGCTAAAACAATTTCAAAAGAAGGTTTAAAAGCCAATGTTGTTTCTATGCCCTGTCTTGATAAATTTGTATTACAAGATAAAGCTTACAGAGAAAGTATTATTAATCCTGAAATACCAAAACTTGTAATTGAGGCTCTTCATCCGAATTCTTGGCATTGTTTAGTAAATCTAAATGATGTTGTAATTGGTATGGAAACATTTGGAGAAAGTGCTCCAGGAAATGAGTTAATGAATGAGTTTGGCTTCACAGTCAACAATATTGTTACCCAAGCGAAGAAGCTAACTGCAAAATGAGAAAATTGTCAGAGACAAATGTCTTAAATAAGACAATTGCTCTTAGAGCTGATCTAAATGTTCCTGTTGAAAATGATAAAGTCCTTGACGATACAAGGATTCTTGCAATTATTCCTACTTTGGAATATCTATTAGATCAAAATACAAAAATAATTTTAATTTCGCATTTTGGTAGGCCAAAATCAGGAGTATTCGATTCTAAATTTTCTCTTTTACCTATAGTTAAAAGACTTGAGGAAATTATAAATAAGCAGATTAAATTATTCTCATCTGTAGACGAAGTTAATTTCTCGTCAGATATTTCATTAATTGAAAATATAAGATTTTTTCCAGGAGAACTTGAGAATGATGAGGAGTTTGGAAAAAAACTATCTAACTTAGCCGATGTTTATGTATTTGATGCTTTTGGAACATCGCATCGTCCTCATGCATCAACTTATGGAGCCATTAAAGCCTCTGAAGTGTCATGCGCTGGACTGCTTCTGGAAAATGAGATAGATGCACTTCAACAAGCAATTAGCTCAAAAAATTCACCCATGCTTTCAATCGTTGGAGGATCAAAAGTATCTTCTAAATTAAAAGTAATTAAAAATTTATCAAAAATTTCTGATGATGTCTTGACAGGTGGAGGGATCACAAACACCATTTTGAAAGCTCAGGGACATAACATTGGACTCTCTCTGCATGAAGACTCAATGCTGAATTATGCAAAAGAATTGCTTGATACTGGCAAAATTTTATTACCCGATGAAGTGGTTGTAAGCAAAGATATTGAATCAAATAATACAAGGATCACCAAAGTTAATTCTGTGCAACACGATGAGATAATTCTTGATCAAATTTTCAGTCCTGCAATTATTAAAAAAATAATCCAAGCAAAAAAAATTATTTGGAACGGTCCTGTTGGTGTATTTGAGCGTCAACCATTTTCATTAGGAACCAAAGCCTTGGCTGAGGCAATTGCATCATCACAGGCATTTAGCCTTGCTGGCGGCGGAGAAACTCTTTTAGCCATTAAGATGTTTGTTGAAAAAAACAATATTTCCTATTGCTCAACTGGAGGAGGAGCTTTTCTTGAATTTATGGAAGGAAAAGAGCTACCATCATTGTCTGCTTTAGGCTTTAAATTTTAAAAGGGAGAGAATTATGTCATTAAATACTTTAGAAGAAATAGCTAAATATATTGTTTCAGATGGAAAAGGAATTTTAGCAGCAGACGAGAGTAATCCAACATGTGGGAAGCGATTTGATTCTATTGGTGTCGAATCAACTGAGTCTAATAGACGTGATTATAGAGAGATGCTATTTAGATCAAGTGGGATGAAAGACAATATTGGAGGTGTAATTTTATTTGATGAAACCATAAGACAGAATGCTCAAGATGGAACTCCTCTTCTTGATTTAATCAAGAATCAGGGAGCATTGCCAGGTATAAAAGTTGATAAGGGCCTTGCACCTTTAGAGTCATCGCCAGAAGAGACACTTACACAAGGACTAGATGGTTTAGATGAGAGATGCAAAGAATATTTCACACTTGGAGCAAAATTTACAAAGTGGAGAGCGGTTATTAAGATATGTGATGATATCCCAACAGATGGATGTATCCAAGCCAACATGGAAGCTTTGGCTAAATACGCAAAAATTGTTCAAGATAATAATATGGTGCCTATAGTTGAGCCTGAAGTTTTGATGGATGGTAATCACTCTATTGAGGAGTGTTATGAGGTTACCAGCAAATCATTGAAAATGCTTTTTAAATGTTTAAAACATGAAGGGGTGAATATAGGAGGCACAATTCTTAAGCCCAACATGGTAACTTCTGGATCAATTGCTGAGTCTCAAGCATCAATCCAACAGGTAGCAGAGATGACCGTTCAATGCCTTAATGAAAATGTTCCATCTGATCTTCCAGGAATAACTTTTCTTTCGGGTGGGCAGTCTGATGTAAATGCTACAGCTCATTTAGATGCAATGAATAAAATTGGTGGATTTTCTTGGAAACTGAGTTTTTCTTATGGAAGGGCTCTTCAGCAACCCTCTCTAAAAGCATGGCTTGGTAAAGAAGAAAATATACCTAAAGCTCAAGAGGCATTCTCTCACAGAGCCTTAATGAATAAGCTTGCTGCAAATGGAGCTTGGAACTTAGATTTAGAATAATTTTATTAATCAGATGAAAGTAATTGCTCAGAGAGTTTCATCTGCAAAAGTAAGTATTAACAAAGAAACTCATGCTTCCATAAATAAAGGCATTTTAGCTTACGTCTGTTTTGAAAGAGGCGACAAAGGCGAGGTTATTGATAAATTTATTCAAAAGATTGGAAGCTTTTCAATTTTTCGTGGAGAAAATGATGAGATGTCATTAAATCTAAAAAATGTTGAAGGTGAGTTATTAATAATTAGTCAATTTACATTGGCTGCAGTTACAAAAAAAGGTAATAAACCCAGTTTTCATAGGGCATTGGATTCAAAGAAAGCTAATTCCCTTTATAATTTATTGTTAAAACGGCTCTCAGACTCCTCAATACGATTTCAATCAGGAGTTTTTGGAGCAGATATGGATATTCAATCAATTAATGAGGGTCCAGTTACATTCTTGTTTGAGATATAAAACTATGGAAGAAAAATTAATTAGCTTTACAAAAGAAGTCGATGCATGGATAGAAGATAATTGCCCACAGTCGATGAGAACTCCAATGCCTGTTAGTGAGCAAGTTTGGGCTTCCTCAAGTATTGAATTTCCTTCAAACGATTCTAGGGTATGGTTCGATGCTATGGTTTCAAAAGGCTGGTGCACTCCTGAGTGGCCAGTCGAATATGGTGGTGGAGGATTATCATTTGAAGAATCAAAAATTTTAAAAAGCCGCCTCAAATTTTTTGGCTGTCGTCCAGCACAAATTAACTTCGGCATCTCAATGCTTGGCCCAGTGATCTTAGAGTTTGGAACCAATGATCAAAAAAAAGAGTTTTTGCCTAAAATTTCAAGAGGAGAGATTTGGTGGTGCCAAGGCTTTTCTGAGCCTGGCGCTGGTTCAGATTTAGCCAACCTTTCAACTACCGCAAAATTAATAGATGGAGAATACATTATAAATGGATCTAAAATCTGGACATCAGAGGCGAATAAGGCAGATTGGATGTATTGCTTGGTAAGAACTGCAAAAACAGAAAAGAAACAAGCTGGTATATCTTTTATTTTAATAAATTTAAAACAACCTAAAATTGATATTAAGCCAATAAAATTACTCAGTGGACAATCTCCTTTTTGCCAAGTTTTTTTTGATGATGTAATAGCTAGCGAGTCTCATAGAATTGCTGATGAAAATGATGGCTGGAAAGTTGCAAAAAGATTGCTTGAATTTGAGAGAACCATGATGGCAGATATGGGCAGTGAAGGAGCCGTTGATATTGAACCCATTGAAATTTTTAAAACTAGTGATGCTTTAAGTGCTCCAGGACAACTCAACTTACTAACAAAAATAAAAAAACACGAAATGCGTAATCATTTAATTGACTTAACTATGATAAGAACTCAGATTGAATCTAAAAATGGCTTTTCACCTGCTGCGCTCTCATTGAAGTTCATCAGCACAGAAGAAACACAAGCAAGATGGGAGCTTAATGTAGCAAGTCTTGGAGCCGGCGGTCTAGAAAAAGTTGAAAACAGCAGTGGAGTTAAAAAAGAAATAGCTAAGTCATTTTTTTATTCTAAGGCTTACACTATTGCTGGGGGAAGTTCAGAGGTTCAATTGAATATAATTTCTAAACATATTTTAGGCTTACCATCATGACAATCAAAAAAATATCTGTTTTTTGTGGTGCGCATGTTGGCAAATCCATAAATTATAAAACTGCTGGAGAGCAAATCGGGAAGCTGATCGCTGAAAAAGGTCTTGAATTAATATTTGGTGGCGGCAATGTTGGGCTAATGAAAATCGTTGCCGATACCGCAATCAAGCATGGTGGAAGTGTTATAGGAATTACTTTAAAGTCACTGCATGAATTTGAATTAACTAACCCTAACATTAATGAAATTATCATTACTCATTCGCTATTTGAAAGAAAAGAAAGATTTTTAAGTATGAGCGACGCATTTATTGTTTTACCTGGAGGAGTAGGCTCAATGGATGAGCTCCTAGAGGTTATGGTAAGCAATCAATTAGGCGGAATTAATAAACCCGTCGGTTTATTGAATACCAATGGCTACTACAATGGTTTTTTAGACTGGTTACAACGCTCAGTGGATGATGAGTTTGTATCTGAAGAAAATCAAAGACAAATCCAAGTAAGTGAAAATCCTAAAGAGCTACTAGAAATGATTTTGTCAGCTAAAATGCCTTCATCAGATACCTGGATAGAAAGGCTCAATGTTGATTTTCCAATAGATTAACTTATTGGATCTCTAGATATTAGCAACCCTATTTCAAAAAGAAGCCACATTGGTATTGCTAGAAATAATTGAGAGAAGATATCTGGAGGAGTGAGAAACATTCCGACAACAAAAAAACTAATTATTAGATAAGGCCTCATTTTTTTTATCCGCTCTTTAGATATTAATCCGGTGGTTATAACAAGAAATGTTGCAATTGGAATTTCGAAAGCAAAACCGAAAGCAAAAAACAATTTTAAAATAAAATCTAGATATCTATTGATGTCTGTCATCACTTGAATAGAGTCTGGAGCTGCAGAAATAAAAAAACTCAAAATAATTGGATTAACAATCCAGTAAGCAAAGACAATTCCAGCATAGAAAAGAATGATTGAAGAGATAATTAAAGGAATAACAAAAGCTTTTTCTTTCTTATATAAACCTGGAGAGATAAAACCCCAAAGCTCAATAAAGAAGTAAGGAACCGATATTAATAATGCAGTGTAAATAGTTATTCTTAGTGGAGCGATAAAGGGTGATGCCACTTCAGTAGCAATCATAGAGCTTCCGGAGGGTAGAAGATCAATCATTGGAGATGAAATCAATGTGTAAATATCATTAGTAAAAGGTAAGCAACAGATTAAGATAAAACCTGCAAACAAAAACATTCTGATTATTCTGGATCGTAATTCTTTTAAATGCTCAATGTATGACATCTCATTTGGATCGCTCATCTTTATCCTTTTGAAATTCTTCCATTTTAAGTTCGTTATAAATATCTTGTTTGAGATCTTCAGCACCGATGTCTCTCTCTATAGAGGATCTAAATTCAAATAATTTATTTTGGAATCTGGTGAGAGATTTCATTGAGAATTTAATGAAGCTAGGCAGTTGATCAGGACCAATGAGAACTATCCCAATAAGAAGGATAATCAATATCTCAAGAAATCCTATTTGCAACAATTGTTATTGATCTTCTTGTTTAGATTCAGAGCTTTTGTCTTCATCTTTTATAGCTTTTTTAAATCCCTTTAGCCCTTCACCTAAATCGGAACCCATGGTTCTAATTTTTTTACCGCCAAAAAGAATGAGTATTACAACCAATATAATTAGTATTTGCCAAAAACTTATTCCACCTATACCCATAATTTACTCCTATCTTTCATGACAATATTGTCCCTAAAAGAAACATAATAATACCTACAAGAGTAAGTATAGTTAGATTTTGCCATTTTCGGTGATTTTGCAGTCCAGTTTCAAGAATTTTTACGCGATCAGCATTTTTTTTGCCGTCGTTTGCTAAAAATTTTATATTATCAAGAAGATCAAAAATTTCTCCAGGAAATGAGGATGCCTTTTCCAAAATTTCATAGTGGTTGTTTTCTAGAAATTCTCTTAATTTGATTGGACTAAATTGTTTATTAATCCATTTATCTAAATAGGGCTCAGCCAGACCCCAAAAATCAAGGTCTTTATAAATTTCTCTCCCCATTCCTTCAATGTGGATAAGTGTTTTTTGAAGAAGAATCAAAGAAGGTTGAACTGACAAGCCAAATTGTCTAGTCGAATCAAATAAATAGAGCAACAAACTTCCAAATTCTATTTCTGATAGTGGCTTCTCAAAAATTGGCTCACAGGTAGCTCTCAATGCTTGCTCTAATTCTGACATATTTGTTTGGCTAGATACCCACCCTGCTCCAATAAAAAGTTCAGATAGCTTTACATAATCTTGTTTTAAAGTTGCTTGGAGCATTCTCGCTAAATTATATTGGTCTTCTCTACTAAGTGAGCCTACTATTGCGCAATCAATAGCTATGTAACTTGGTAGCTCAATATTTTCTTTACTTACAAAAATATTGCCTGGATGCATATCTGCATGAAAGAAATTATCTCTAAAAACTTGATCTAGAAAAATCTTTACACCATTTTCTGCAAGAGCTTTTCGATTTATACCAAGTTTATCCATAGATTCGACATCTGTGCAGGCTATGCCATCTATCTCTTCAAGAGTTAAAATATTAACTCTTGTATGGTCCCAAAATACCTTTGGAATAAACAATAAATCTGAGTCAGCAAAGTTTTTTTTGGTAACCGTTGTATTTGCTGCTTCAACCTTTAAATCTAATTCTCTAAAAATCGTTTTCTCATAATCATCAATTACATCATTTAGATTTAATCTATTACTATCTTTATAGAATAAGTTAATCAAAAATCCTGCGGTCCTCATAACCCTCACATTTCTCTTAACTCTTTTATGAATTCCAGGCCTTAAAACTTTTATTACTACTTTTTCATTTGTTTTTTTTATCTTCGCTTTGTGGACTTGTGCTAAAGAAGCTGCAGCTAATGGCGTGTCTTCAAAATCTTTAAATACCTCATCAATTTTTATATTAAGACTTCTTTCAATTATTTTTTTTGCATCATTTGTTGCAAATGGTTTGCATTGATCTGTAAGTTCTTTTAAATGAGAAGTTATTTTTACAGGAACAACATCTGTTCTTGTTGATAACAATTGACCAAATTTAATAAACATAGGACCGAGACTTTCTAAAAAATTTTTTAACCTTAGTCCAGGCGGAATTTTGCGATTAAATATATAAAAAGGATTTATGTATCCAAGAATTCGAATATGTAAAGAGTGATTATTTTCAATTGCAATATTAAGAATGCTAAATCTTATAGCTTGAGCTAAGATTTTTAGGCAGTCGATGATCGAGAGTAAAATATTCATCCGTTAAGCAATGATTGCTCAATTCTATCAAGTCTTATTGAAATATCTCTAAAGGATTTTAGAAGTTCATTAATCTGATTATTATTTGTAGACTCTTTTTCTTGAGATTTAATGAACATTTTTCTCAACATTAAAGCGGGAATATCTCCAAAATATTTATAAACGAGCAACTCAATATCAATATTAGAATTTGCAATAACACCAAAAAATACTAAAGCAGTTTCCGTATCTCCTAAAATACTTTTTGTCGGGATCTGTTTATTTTTCAAAGCATTTAATGCTTCAAAAATATCTAATCTTAATGAAAATTGAGGATCCTCATGTCTAAAAAAATTTAGTTTTTGATAATTGCTATTTAAGGTTAATGAAAAATTAGGTAAAGTAGAAATCTCAATATTAAAATTGATTGGATACAAATCCTCGATTTTTTTAATCAGAACTGGAGACAAAGAATTTATCTCTTTGAATAGCTTGTTAAGGCAGATGCTCATGATTATTTTGCTTTATGAATTGCAACAATACCATTTTGAAGATTATAAAATTTACATTTCTTAAACCCGGCATCTATTATTATATTTTTTAATTCTTCTTGGTCAGGATGCATTCTGATTGATTCAGCAAGATATTGATAACTTTCTGTATCTTTTGCAAAAAAACCACCCAATTTAGGGATTACATTGAATGAATACCAGTCATATATTTTAGAAAAAAAATAATTTGTTGGTTTTGAAAATTCTAAAATTAACAAGGTTCCGTTTGGTCGGAGAACTCTTTTCATCTCTTTCAATCCATTAAACTTGTTAGTGAAATTTCGAATCCCAAACCCAACTGTTACTAAGTCAAAAGAATTATCTTGATATGGAAGTTTTTCTCCAGATGCTAGTGCAAAGTTACAATTATGAAAAAAATTCTCATTTATAGATCTTTCCCTTCCCCTGACAAGCATTGATGCATTAATATCAGTTACATGAATTGATGCAGATTTAAATTCTTCGCTGATCAATTTTGGGATATCAGCAGTACCGCTAGCAATATCAAGCACTACAGAGTTTTCGTTAATCTCAGCAAGCTCAAGTAGGATTCTCTTCCATAGTCTATGAAGTCCAAATGACATAACGTCATTCATCAAATCATACTCTTCAGCTACTGAGTGAAAAACATCGCCAACATGCTCAGCTTTTTTGCTTACGTCAATCTCTTGGAAGCCGAAATGTGTTTTATCATTCATTTATTTTCTTTGACTTAAAACTATAAAATTATTGT
>CABZRR010000002.1 GCA_902528215.1 uncultured SAR86 cluster bacterium
TTGTAACTATCTTAAACTGGCCATCTTTAGCAAAAATTGGAAATCCATTTAAAAGCAATAATATTGCTAATTGAAGTAGCCTTAATTTATACATCAGATCTAACTTTTAAGGTGGCGTAATGGTAAAAGGCTTCTTAGAAATCCACCATTTGAACCAAAAAGCATTGAGAGAATGCACATTGCGCCAACCGAAACAATTATTGCTGGGCCTGATGGCATATCAAAATAAAATGAGAGCATTAAACCAATGTAGCAACCTGAGATGCCAACAATTATTGAAATAATAATTAAATTATCAAGTGAGCTTACCCAAAACCGAGCGGCTGTGGCTGGAAGAACCATCATACCAATTGACATTAAGGTGCCTAAGGCCAGAAAACCCGCAACTAAATTTATAACCATTAGAAATAAAAAACCATAATGTGCAGCTTCACTGGCAATTCCTGAAGATTTCAAAAACATGGAGTCTACGCATTCAATTATAAGGGGACGATATAAAATAGCTAAAATGAAAACACTTAAAGAGCTAATTATTGCAAGTAGCCATAAAGTATCATTATCTAAAGCAAGAATATTTCCAAATAGAATATGGAATAAATCTACATTAGCTTCTTTCATTGAAATAATAAGAACACCTAATGCAAGAGAAATTAAGTAGAAAGCAGCAAAACTAGTATCTTCTTTAAGTTGCGATACGCGAGAAACCCATCCTGCTGAAGCAGCAACAATTAGACCTGCTGTTACACCACCAATTGCGAGGCCTAAAAGTGAGAGACCGGAAATGAGGTATGCAATTGCAGCACCGGGAAGAATAGCATGTGCCATTGCATCACCTGTTAAGCTCATTCTTCTGAGTGTCATAAAAATACCAACTGGAATGGCGCCAAAGCAAATTACAAAACTCCCTATAAATGCTCGCCTCATAAAAGCATAATCTATGAAAGGGCTTATAAGAAAATCTATCATTTTAGCTGATGCACCAAGCCGAATTTTCATCAAATGCCTCAGAAACTTTTTTGGCATTGTCTAAATTTTCTTTTGTCAAAACCGATTTTGTTGAGCCCAAATCTATACATTCTTTTGCAAGAAGCATAGAGGTAGGACAATTATCTTTTACATATTCGAGATCATGAGTAACCATAATTATGGTTCTATTTTTATTTTGCCATTCTTTTATTACCAACGTTAAATCAGTCAGTGTTTTTGTATCGATTGCATTAAACGGTTCGTCTAAAAGAATAACTTGCTGATCCTGCATAAGAACTCTTGCAAATAAACTTCTCTGAAGTTGTCCTCCAGAAAGTGTATTTATTAGTCGGTTTTCAAAACCATCTAATCCAACAGCCTCCAGAGCATTCATACATCTTTCTATTTGAGTATCAGAGAGACCACCCGAGAAACCTATTTCTTGCCAAAGTCCTGTTGAAATAAGTTCAAGTACTGTAATTGGAAAATCTTTATCCAATTTAGTTTGCTGAGGTAGGTATGCAACATTATTTGGATTTATTCCTTTAATGGAGCCTTCATATTCAGTAATAATTCCTGCAAGAACATTAAGTAGGGTTGATTTTCCAGCACCATTTGGACCAACAATAGCTAACCACTGACCTTGATTTATTGTTGCACTTAAATGATGAACTGCTGGGTGAAAATTATATGAAACAGTAAGATTTTGAATTTTAATACTCATTTTAGGTTACCAAAAATACTAATGTATTCATCATTATAATTATTACCAGTATTAAAAATATTCGACTTGAAGTACTCCAATGCAATAAAGATTTATTCATTAGTTTTTTATCTTTTTTCATTAAAAATTAAATCATTAAGTTTATATAGAGTTTTCAGACTAGCACACTTGTCAAGCATTTATACTTTTGAAGAAAGACTATTTTATATGCATCCATGAGATAAGTTTCCAAAAGAATTTCACTAATTTATAGTACATACCTTAAACTTAATTATTTGATTTACAGATCTTTACTGAGAGGAATTTTAAAATGTCTTTAATTATGAACAGCCCATTCACCTTGCCTTGTGGTCAAGTGATTAAAAATCGAATTTGCAAAGCTGCAATGACAGAACGAATTGCAAAAGGAAATAATTTAGCTCATCAAGGCCATATGAATCTCTATCGCAAATGGGCTGAAGGCAATATTGGCATTTTGTTGACAGGCAACGTAATGGTTGATCGTAAAAACATGGAAGGTCCAGCGAATGTTGTGATTGATAGCCAAAATTACAAAGATCATATGGACGAATTAAAAAACTGGTCATCTGTAGGAACAAACTACAATACTCAATTGTGGATGCAAATATCTCATGCAGGAAGACAAACTCCTGGAGAAATAAATGCATCTCCATCAGCGCCATCAGACGTCCAATTAAAAATTCCTGGTCGCAGTTATGGCTTGCCAATTCCTATGAGCGAGGAAGAGATACTAAGTGTTATTGATAAGTTTGTTTTCACAGCAAAGATTGCTAGGGAGACTGGGTTTACTGGAGTTCAATTTCATTCAGCTCATGGTTACTTGTTATCTGAATTTCTTTCACCAGATATTAATACACGAAATGACGCATGGGGCGGGAGCTTAGAGAACAGAGCAAGAATGCATTTAGAAATCATTAAAAAATGCAGGGCAGAGGTTGGGGAAGATTTTCCTATCTCAATGAAGTTAAACTCAGCAGATTTTCAAAAAGGTGGATTCACTGAAAATGAAAGCATTGAGGTTGCAAAAATGCTAGAGGAAGCAGGATTAGATCTTTTAGAAATTTCAGGTGGAACCTATGAGCAGCCAAAACTAATAGGCGCAGATCACATTAGCATCAATCCAGACAGAAGCGAAACGAGAAGAGAAAGCACTATTGCAAGAGAAGCATATTTTCTTGAGTATGCTGACAACATTAGAAAAGCCGTAACGATGCCTTTGATGGTAACAGGTGGTTTTAGAACAAAAGATGGCATAGAAAATGCTTTACAAAGTAATATTTGTCAAATTGTAGGAGTGGGTAGACCCTTATGTGCAGATCCTTACTGCATAAAAAAAATGATGGATGGAGAGCTAGAGATGCTGCCAAGTGTTGAAAAAACTTTGTCCTTAGGGCCTTGGATTTTTTCTGCTAAAAGCCCCATTAAATTAATTCAAGTTATTAATGCGTTTGGTGCCATGGCATGGTGTTACCAGCAAATTAAAAGAATGGCAGAAGATTTGATGCCCGATAACAAACAAAAGTTATTTAACGCTTTACGAAAAGATACCAAAGCTGATAAGCAGGCGTTCAAAGATTATTTAGAAAATAATTAATTTTTTCTTTCTTCTGCAAACACCTGACTGGTCCCATCTTTATAAAGAATCAAAACATCATAAGGCATAAAACGATTGCCAATTTCCATACCAGGAGAGCCTACAGGCATTCCCGGGACTGATAGACCGATAGCATTGGGATGATCCTCTGAGAGAAATTGAGTTATGTATTGGCTTGGTATATGACCTTCAAAAATATAACCGTCCTCTGAAACACCTGTATGACATGATCTATATTCAGGCTTGATATTATAAGTTGCTTTTATTTCTTCAAGACTTTCATGATTTTTAGTTGTAGTGTTCAAGCCGCTCATTTCTAAATGTTTAATCCATTTCTTACAACAACCACAAGTTGGAGTCTTGTGAACCAACAGCATAGTTTGAGCATTAGTGTTTGGCATTTCAGACTCAGAAGAAAATACGGATATTGTCAGTGCAAATGTGAGTGTTAAAAGGTAGATTTTCATATGATTAATTTTAAATTTTGTATTTGCATATTTTTTATTATTTTTGCATATACTTTAAGGCATTATAACGGCTTTTGTTTCCAAGCATTCTTCTAAACCATGTATGCCGTGTTCCCTTCCGTTGCCGGAGGATTTATAACCACCAAAAGGTGCACCAGTACCTCGTGCGCCCCCATTAATAATCACTTGTCCGGCTCTAATTTTTCTTGCAACTTTGTTAGCATGCTCTGGCTCACCCTGAACATATCCAGCCAAACCATATTCAGTATCATTTGCAATCTCAATTGCTTCTTCCTCTGAATCATATTTGATAATTGATAAGACAGGACCAAAAATTTCTTCTCTGGCAATAGTCATGTCATTAGTTACGTTTGCAAACACTGTTGGTTTAACATAATAACCTTTGTCATATCCCTCCGGCTTTTCAAGACCTCCAGCAACCAAAGTTGCGCCCTCATTAATCCCAATTTCTATCATTTTTAAGATCTTTTCATATTGAGGTTTGTTAGCAATAGGTCCAATCCTAAATTCTCCTTGAGGATCTCCAACAGAAGTACTATTTGCGGCCTGGACTGCAACCTCAACAGCTTTATCGTAATTTTTTTTAGAAACAAGCATTTTTGTTGGTGCATTGCATGATTGTCCTGAATTCAAAAAACAATGCCCGGCACCTCCTTTTACAGATTTTTCTAGATCTGCAACATCATCTAAAATGATATTTGAGGATTTACCGCCAAGCTCTTGATGTACTCTTTTAACAGATACTGCAGAGGCTTGAGCAACAGCTATACCAGCCTCAGTCGATCCTGTAAAAGACATCATCGCAACATCAGGATGATCTGATAAGGCAGCACCGACTATCGGACCATATCCATTTACTACATTGAATACGCCGGCAGGAACACCTGCTTTATGAAATATTTCTGCAAGCAGTAATGCGCAATATGGAGAAATCTCACTGGGTTTTAATACCATAGAACAACCTGCTGCAAGTGCAGCAGAGGCCTTGGTCGTAATTTGATTCATGGGCCAATTCCATGGAGTAATCATTCCTACTACTCCAATAGGTTCTCTTACTAATGTGTAATCTCCCTCCTTTTTTTCAAATTCATAATCTCTCAAAGCATCTAAAGTCTCATATAAATTTTTGATTCCTGTGGATGCTTGAGCTTTTTGAGAAAGCCAAACCGGAGCACCCATCTCTTCTGTAATGGTTTGCACAAGATCATCATATCTATTTTCATATTCAGAAATAATATTATTTAAAAGCTCAATACGATCTTCCTTTGAAGTTAATTGATAAGTCTTAAAGGCATTTGATGCTGCTAACACTGCTTTATTAATGTCATCTTTTGTTCCGGATGCAATATGACCTATCAGCTCTTCATTTGCAGGATTAATCACTGCAATTTTTTCTTTTGATTCTGACTTAACCCACGAGCCATCTATATAAAAATTTAATTTATCTTTCATGATGAAATCCTATTAGTTTGACGTTGCAAATATTTAACTATTTTAATGAATTTGTAGTTTCCTTTTTAGGTTTTTTATACCGTCTGATAGCTTTACTTCTTTTGATTTAAAAAATAACTCATGATTCTCTTCTAATGTGTCCAAATCATATAGGTAGTTAATCATGATCCCTTTTGATTGATTTATTCCCTTTAGAGATAGATCAGAATTTAAATTTATTCTCTCTAAAATAGCTCCATTGCCAAGATGAAATTTAGCCACCGGATCGTTGGGCAATCCGTCTTCTCTGTCTGATTCTAAAAGATAAACTAATACTTGCTTAATTAAAGCATCTTCATCTTGATATTCATCTATAGATTTTTTTTCAAGCCACTTAGAAAAGCCAGGCATAGGTGAAAGGGTTACAAATTTGTCTAAACCATCATTCTCTTTTTTAAGTTTATGAGCAACATTCCTAATCAAAAAATTACCAAAAGAGATTCCTGATAGTCCTTCCTGACAATTTGATATTGAGTAGAAAACAGCTGTATTTATATCTTGCTCTTCAGTAATAGGCCTATCAATTTTGATAACTTCACTTATTGAATTTGGTATATTATTTGTGAGAGCAACTTCAACAAATATAAGAGGCTCATCAGGCATGAGAGGATGAAAAAAAGCAAAGCATTTTCTATCCGCTGGAGCTAGTCTAGCCCTTAAGTCATCCCATGAATTAATCTCATGAACCGCCTCATAAGCAATTATTTTTTCTAGGATATTAGCGGGCGTTGTCCAATCTATACTTTCCAATACTAAAAAGGATGGATTGAACCAATACTTAAATAGTATTAGAAGACTTCTATCAAAAAATTGAAGATTTGGGCTATCTTTCTTGAGAGACCTAATTCGTTCTCTCATTCTAACTAGTTTTAGAGTCCCCTCAGAAATAGTATTTAGTCTTCTAAAAAGCTCTCTCCATCCCGGTTCTGAAAGTTGAGAAATGATCTCAAGGTTTCTTTGAGTTTTATTTTTTGTATATTCATTAGTAGCCCTCAACAAAGCTTTTTCATCAATGTCATATTTTTCTAAAACTGTATCAAAAAAATTAATAAATTCTTTATCATCTGATTCTTCAATTAAATTGGAAAGATGTTCTGCAAAAACTAGAGAGGATACTTCGCCACTTTTAGACATAACTGATTCTAGGGCTTTATTTATATCTTTATGGAGAACCCCAAAACTATTCGAACGAAAATAACCTCCCTTGCGAGATCGGCTCATTAATGATGATAATAAATTTTGAAAAAAGTTCATTTGAGGTGCTGAATTTATCATATTCTGATCAATTTATACATTTTGTTCTCATTAAAAAGCTCTTAGATATAATGATTTCAAGCATTTACTTATAGTTTTCTAATGACTGGCAGGAGTAAAAATCAGTGCATGAAAATGTTTTTTATGTAACCATTGCTGTATTAAATATCTGATACGGATATGAGTACATTTTTTTAAAGAAATCATAGGGGACTTTATTGAAAACAGACATTGAAATAGCCAGAGAAGCTAAACCAAAAAGAATTGAAGAAATAGCTAGCAGTATTGGTATTAGTGAGGAATATCTTGAGCATTATGGTAAATTCAAAGGCAAAGTTAACCTTTCAATTAATGATAAAAAACTAAAAGATCAAGATAACGGCAAACTGATTTTAGTTACGGCAATATCTCCTACTCCCGCTGGGGAGGGTAAGACCACTACAAGTGTTGGTTTGGTTGATGGGCTTTGTCATATTGGAAAGAAAGCAATGATTTGCCTTAGAGAGCCAAGCCTTGGTCCATGTTTTGGAATGAAAGGCGGTGCTGCAGGTGGAGGCAATGCTCAAGTTATACCCATGACAGATATTAATCTGCATTTTACAGGTGATTTTCATGCTATTGGCGCGGCTCACAATTTGCTTTCTGCGCTCGTAGATAATCATATTCATTGGAGCAATGATCTTGATATTGATCCTAGAAAAATTACTTGGAAAAGAGTGGTTGATATGAATGATAGATCATTGCGTGAAATTATATGTGGGCTAGGCGGGACAGGAAATGGAATACCCAGACACAATGGATTTGACATAACTGTTGCTTCTGAAATTATGGCTGTATTTTGTCTTGCATCTGATGCTGATGATCTGAAGAAAAGAATAGGAAATATAGTCATAGGTTATTCAAGATCTAATGAGCCCATAAGAGCAAAACAATTAAAGGCTGATGGCGCCTTAAGTGCTTTGCTTCAAGACGCATTTCAACCAAATTTGGTTCAAACTCTCGAGAATAATCCAGCATTTATTCATGGAGGTCCTTTTGCAAACATTGCACACGGATGTAATTCTGTTGTTGCGACTAAAACAGCTCTTAAACTTGCTGATTACGTTGTTACAGAGGCAGGATTTGGTGCAGATTTAGGGGCTGAAAAATTTTTTGACATTAAATGTAGAAAATCTGGCCTTAAACCTGATGCTGTAGTTTTAGTTGCAACAACTAAAGCTTTAAAAATGCATGGTGGTGTTAAAAAAGAAGATCTTGGTTCAGAGAATGTTGATGCAGTAATAGGTGGTTGTAAGAATCTTGAGAGACATGTAAAAAATATTAGAAAATTTGGGGTTCCCGTTATAGTTGGGATAAATGATTACATAACTGATACAGAAAATGAGCATGCTGCCATCGTTGATTTTTGTAAAAAGATGGGCGTAGCATGCAAAATTTCTTCACATTGGGAAAAGGGTGGTGAGGGTGCAGCTGATCTTGCCAAAGAAGTTGCAAAATTAGCTGACTCAGGAACCTCTGAATTTAAAACTTTGTACAATAATCAGATGTCTCTTTGGGATAAAACTGAGTATATAGCTCAAAATATTTATGGAGCCTCTGAGATCATCGCAGATAAAAAAGTAAGAAACCAATTCAAGAAGTTAGAAGATGATGGTTTTGGCGATTATCCAATATGTATGGCAAAGACCCAATATAGTTTTTCAACTGACCCATTGCTGATGGGAGCTCCCTCAGGGCATGATGTTCCCATTAAAGAGGTAAGATTATCAGCAGGGGCTGAATTTATTGTTGTTGTTTGTGGAGATATTATGACCATGCCAGGTCTTCCAAGAATACCTGCTGCAGAAAATATAGATGTTGATGAAAATGGATTAATTCAGGGATTATTTTAATAGTAATCAAAAGTTTAAGAGGAGAAAAAAATGAAAATATTATGCGTTTTGTACGATGACCCCAAAGAGGGTATGCCTTCAAGCTATCCGCTAAAGCAATTGCCTAAACTTGAGAAATACCCCGATGGCATGACATTGCCTTGTCCAAAAGGAAGAGATTTTAATGCAGGAGAGCTTCTGGGATGTGTGTCTGGTGAACTTGGACTCAGAAAGTTTTTAGAAGATAGGGGACATACATTGGTTGTTACGTCTGATAAAGATGCCGATGGCTGTATAGCAGACAAAGAATTAGTTGATGCAGATGTTGTTATCTCTCAGCCATTTTGGCCATATTACTTAACAAGAAAAAGAATTGAAAGTGCGCCAAATTTAAAGATGGCCATTACTGCAGGCATCGGCTCAGATCATGTAGATTTACAAGCTGCAATGGATAACAAGGTTGACGTAGTTGAAGTAACATACTGTAATTCACGGTCAGTTGCAGAACATATCGTTATGATGATACTAGCATTGGTCAGGGATTATCATAACCAGCACAGGATAGTGAATGAAGGTGGATGGCATATCGCAGACGCTGTTAAGAGATCTTATGATGTGGAAGGAATGCACATAGGTACTATTGCAGCCGGGCGTATTGGTTATGATATGTTAAGAAAAATGCATCCATTTGATGTACATCTTCATTATTTCGATAAACACAGATTGAGCTCAGATAAAGAAGAGGCATTGAATCTCACTTATCATGACTCAGTTGAATCTTTAGTTGCAGCTTGTGATGTCATTAACATCAGTTGTCCTCTTCATCCTGAAACTGAGCATTTATTTAATGATGATTTGATTAGTAAATGCAAACCTGGAGCTTATATCATCAATACTGCGCGTGGAAAAATATGTGATAAAGATGCAATTGTAAGAGCATTAGAGTCAGGACAATTGAGTGGATATGCAGGTGATGTATGGTTTCCTCAACCTGCGCCAAATGATCATGTTTGGAGAACCATGCCGCATCATGGGATGACTCCTCACACTTCAGGTACCTCACTATCTGCACAAACAAGATATGCAGACGGCGTAAGAGAAATATTAGAGTGTTTTTTTGATGGAGGTGAAATCAGGAACCAGTATTTAATTGTTCAAGATGGAGATCTTGCAGGTATGGGAGCTCATTCATATACCAAAGGAACAGCAACAGGTGGATCAGAAGAGGCGGCCAAGTTTAAAAAATAGCTTCATACAACTTAGGCAATAAAACAAATGAAATTGGTTGCCTTGAATTTGATTTTTTGTAGTGCTATTTGCAGCTATTTATAATAAATTGTTGCAAAGGAAACATTTTACTCTATAAGATTTTAAAATTTTTATAGATGAGTATTTCCAACTGGAAAATCATGGAGCAAAGAATAGATACAATTACTCAAAAACTCATAAAGGGCTATTCAATTGAAGTGACACCAAGGTCTGCTTCAAATATTGAATCTTTCAAAGATGTGCTTCCTCAAAATACGAGAGTCTATATTGCTTATATTGAAAATGAAGATATCGCGGCAATGGTTGATACTGCAAAAAGACTTAATGATGAGGGTTTCCACGCTATGCCCCATTTTCCTGCAAGAGCTATCAAAAATGAGGCTGTATTGAATAATTGGATCTCTATGTATAAGAATGAGGCTGGAGTTGACGAAGCGCTTTTATTAGCTGGCGGACGATCAAAACCAGTGGGAGATTTTGAATCCTCGATTGAATTAATTGAATCAGGCAAATTTGACCAAGCCGGTTTTAAAAGATTACATATTGCTGGTCATCCAGAAGGTAACAAAGATATAGATCCAGACGGAGGAGAAACTAATGTTTCACAAGCTCTCTCTTGGAAACAGGAATTTTCAAATAGGACAGATGCTTCTATGGCAATAACTACTCAGTTTTGTTTCGATGCAGCTGTTGTCAAAAAGTGGGCAGATAATATTAAAAGTAATGGAATTGATATACCTATCCACATTGGTGTTGCAGGACCTGCAAAACTACAAACATTAATTAAATTTTCAATTGAGTGTGGAGTAGGCGCATCAATGAAAGTTCTTACAAAACGTGCAAAAGACATTACAAAGCTTTTGCTACCTTATAAACCAACTCAAATATTAAATGATTTAGCAGAGTATAAATCTCAAGATCCATCTTTTAACATCGAGCAAGTTCATTTTTTTCCTTTAGGTGGAATAAAAAAAGCTGCTAAGTGGGCAGAAGAATACTGCAACTAAAACCTATTAAAAATAGCCGTTTTTTCATTGAAAAAAGTGACTATTTTATCCCAAAAAACCATGATAGCATGCTCGTATGTTTAAGACTTCACAACTAGTTTTTAATCCAAGAGTGAGAAAATCACCATTCTTTCTTTCAACAATAAAGCACGGTGCTAGTGCCTTCACAGTATATAACCATATGTATTTACCAATTAGCTATAAAGGGGTTATTGAAGATTACAATAATGTGCTAAATGGCGTTCAATTGTGGGATGTTGGAGTTGAAAGACAAATCCAAATTAAAGGACCTGACGCAGAGGCACTGTCACAATTTTTGACACCTAGAGATATTAAAAAATGTGCAATAGGTCAAGCAATGTATGCCCCATTTTTAGATTTCAATGGAGGATTTTTGAATGATCCAGTTATGCTTAAGATAAGTGAGGATTGCTATTGGTTTTCGATTGCTGATGGGGACTCACTATTATGGGCCCAAGCTTTAGCTGCTGGATATAAATTTGATGTAGTTGTTGATGAGCCAGATGTTTCTCCATTGCAAGTTCAAGGACCAAATTCAGCAAAATTAATGTCTAAAGTATTTGGAGATTGGATTGATGATCTTGGCTTCTATAAATTTAAAGAAGTGAATCATAAGGGCATTCCTATGGTAGTTGCAAGAATGGGATACAGCAGAGAACTCTGTTATGAACTCTTTCTTAAGGATCACTCCAAGGGTGACGAGCTATGGGAGATCTTATGGGAAGCCGGCAAGGATCTAAATATTTCACCTGGAGGTCCAAACATCATTCTTCGACTGGAGGGAGGAATTTTAAGCTATGGAGGAGATTTTGATAGATCAAATAACCCCTTTGAGGTTGGATTAGAGTGGATGATCGATCTCAATCAAGAAGATGATTTTATTGGCAAAGAGGCACTTCGTGAAATAAAATTCAAGGGCCCATCAAGAAAATTAATGGGAGCTGAAATTGAGGGCGATCCAATAAATTTTTCAAATCAGGAACATTTCCCTGTTTTAGTTGACGGAGAGATTGTTGGCTCTATGAATACCATGACGTATTCACCAAGGCTAGAGAAAAATCTTTCCTATGTATTTTTAGATATCAAGTGTGCAAAAGTCGGTCAAGAAATATTAATTTCTGCGCCTGATGAAGATCTTAAAGCGAAAGTAGTAGATATTCCTTGGTTAAAGAGAGCGAGAAAAAATTAATTAAGCTACCAATTTTCATAATGTTTCGCATTATAAAAAATACAAACATCGCATTAATCAAGACAATCACAGTTCTTATTAGTTCAATTTTATTATCATGATCCTTGGTTTTTTCATTACTAAAAGAACCAAGAGCTATTTTCCACAATTCCCAGATTAAAAATAGTCTTTAATCAGCGTAATCTAACCCCTTAGATTTTTGAACTTCCCTTTTATTAGGATTAACAGACTCTCTGAACGGCACATCGACAATTTCACCTTGAGCCGCAACACCGGACTCTTCAGAATATTCATCAGGCAGTCTTACCTGTAATTTTGTACCAATTTCTGATAAGTTCCATGGTACCCATCCAAGCGCAACATTAGTCTCTAATTCTGGCGACCACCATGGAGATGTAACATAACCCATATCATTTCCGTCTTGGTCAGCTACGATCCAGAAGTCCGGAGCATAGTCTGTGATATTTTTCCCGCCAAAAATCATCCCAACCATTTTCATCTTAAATGGAAAATCTCCGGCATCAATTACATTACGCTGACGTTCAAGTTCTTTTTTACCAATATAATCAGCTTTTTTATTCCTGGGCACCTGATAGCTGAGATTAACTTGGAATGGAGATGTTTCATGATCTAAGTCTTGGCCCCAAGATAAAATACCTGCCTGAATTCGTCGATGATGAGCTGGTGCAATTACCATTAAGCCAAACTCTTCTCCAGCTTCAAGAACTCCATTCCAAACAGTTTCCGCATTTTCATGCGAATCTCGAACATATATTTCATAACCTTTCTCGCCAGTAAAGCCAGTTTGACTTATTACAACATCCGCCCCACCTATTTTAGTTTCCATTAGGCCATAATAAGGAACATCTCTTAATTCTTCTCCTGCTAGTTTTGCCATAAGGTCCTCAGAAAGAGGGCCTTGAATTTGAAGAGGGCAGACATCAATTTCATCAATCTCGACATCATATTTTTTATTTACATTTACACCCTGTAGCCAAAATAATAAGTCGCTATCTGAAAGAGAGAACCAAAATTCATCCTCAGATAATCTTAGCAAGACTGGATCATTCAAAATTCCGCCTTTTTCATTACATAAAATTGCATATTTTCCATTACCAGGAACTATTTTTGTGGCATCTCTTGTAATTACATAGTCTGTAAATGTTTCTGCGTCTGGACCTTTAACTCTTATTTGCCTCTCAACCGCCACATTCCACATGGTAACTCTGTTTACTAGCGCGTCGTATTCGACCATTGCTCCGCCATCTTCAGGCTTCACATAACCACGGGGATGATAAATACGATTATATACGGTGGCTCTCCAGCACCCAGCTTCGTGAGATAAATGCCAAAAGGGCGATTTTCTTACTCTTGTAGAAATCAATAGTTCAGTAGGCGTTCTTCCACTTTGTCTAAGATTGATTGGTACCACTCGATCACTTTGATCAACACTTGGATGGTTTGGATGTTCCATTTTGTTTCCCCCTATAAATGAATATTATATTGTAAATTACTTATGCGCGTACCCTCTGATTTTTTGAATCATAAAGAGACCCCTTACCAACTATTTGTACCGTCATTGGATATATACCATCACCGTTTTCATCAAAATATTCTAATGATAGTGATTTGCCAACTTTTGCAATGTTCTTGGGTAAATATCCCATTACGACAAATTTTTTGATCGATGGACAATAAGACATTCCAGTTGAATAGGATCTTCTTCCTTTACTATCTAAAGGCACTTCTCCGTTGGCAGGATCAATAATTGGTGAGATGCCAACAGGATATCTTGGCTCACCTGACACGTTTAAATCATCCAATGTCATGGTGCATAGAATTGCACATGGATCCTTTTCTCGATGAGATAAGTGAGCTGCTTTGCCATGGAAATCTGCTTCTTTTACAATGGGTCTTTGAATGGCTGCCTCAATAGCATTATATTCTGTTTCAAGATCAGCCCCTTGAAGTCTGAAGCTTTTTTCAAGACGTCTGCTATTTGCATATGTTTCTATGCCGACTGGCACTACCCCAACATCAAGCAATGAATCATATAATGATAAACCATCTTCTTTATCGTTATTAAAGTAGATTTCCCATCCACTCTCACCAACATATGAAATTCTAGCTGCCCAAACATCAACCTTTCTACCGCCAGATAAATTAAGAGTTAAATTTTTAGAGGTTGCAAAAGGAAAGTTTTTAATATCAATTTCATTTGGGTCTATAAAATTACTCAGGGCATGTAATGCTTTTGGTCCCCATAAACCTATAGTTGCAATATCATGAGTTCTAATATTTATTTCTGCATTTAACCCATTGTCATCTCTGTAATTTCGCAGTGTAACCCAATCTCGATTCCCGTCAGCACCACCAGTTACAACTCGGTAACTATCATTTCCTAAACGTGAAATAGTAAGGTCAGCATGAACTCCACCGTCTTCATCTAGAAAATTTGTGTAAATAACTTTACCTTCGGGAGTATTGCCTCCAACCCTTGCTACTGACAAGTATTCCAACATGCGCTCAGCATCTGCACCCTTCACATCCATAATAGGGAAGTGAGACAAGTTAATCATGCCAACTGAATCACTCATAGCTAGATGCTCCGCATTAGCGATGTCATAGGGCACGTGGCGTTTATCCCATTCATTCTTTCTTACCGGCACTTCCTTAATGTACTGTTCAAGTTTTTCTCTATTGGTAGAATATGCAAGAGCTCTTTCCCAACCAGCAACTTCATTTTCAAAATGACCACCAAGCTCTTTTTCTCTTTCATAGAATGGACTTATAAACATTTCTCTATGACTAATATATGGTTCTCTTGGATGAACAGCAGGCGTATAGATGGTTTGAGAGTTTTCAAATGCTCTTGATTTAACAAATTCTTTTTCTTTTTGATGTGGATAGAATCTAGATATGTCGAATGAATGCATATCTACTTGTGTTTTACCATTGACCATTGCCTCAGCACAAAGTCTAGCGCAACCTGGACCATCTTTAACCCAAACAGCTTCACATAACCAAAATCCTCTAATTTCAGGGCTTTCACCAATCAATGAACCTGCATCAGCTGTCACAGAAAGTAGTCCATTAAATGAGCTTTTTTCATCCCAGCCTAATTCACTAAGTATTGGTGTTGTTTCAAAAGCTTTTTCAAGGGGCTCAGCAATTTCTTCAAGATCCAAATATCTCATAGAATCAGATAGCATAGTTTTATCAGGATTCCCTATATCTGCGGGATCAACTAATCGAGGATTTTTGTCCTCATAAAATCCCCACTCGATCATACCACCATGAAATTTTCCTGTGTCTCTAACATAAGCTGAATTTCCCTGATCTCTAAGCAATGGATGAACAAGCATTTCTTTAGTACCTTGAATATCCTCGTATGGTCCAAAAAATAACAGTGGATGCTCAAGAGGCATTAATGGAACTCCAACTCCAGCCATATCGCCCAATAAAGGTCCCCAGATCCCTGATGCAATCACAACTTTATCCGTTTTAATTGTTCCTTTTTCTGTCAGTACAGCAACAATTTTTCCATTTTCTGTTTCAAATCCTATTGCTGGAGTATCTGTAAATGTTTTTAATGCACCTTTTTCTTTGGCAGTTTCTACAGCAAAGTTAACTACTTCTTGCGATCTTGGAACTACCAGACCTGCATCTGGATCCCACATAGCACCGATCAAAGATTCTTCTTCAAGCAAGGGTAATTTTTCAACTGCTTCAGCAGCTGATATTAATTTAACATTGGTACCAAATGCTTTTCCTGATGCAACTTTTCGCTTCAGTTCTTCCCATCTTGCATCATCACCTTTTCGGCAGATTTCAAGACCACCTTTTTTTAAAAAAAAGCCATTGTCTTCGTAGAACTTTCTACTAAAGTTTGTTGTCCAACAGCCCAACTTGTCATGGGTAGTGTTGTATACAAAATCTGAGGCATGCGCAGTGGACGCAATATCAGAAGGAATGATTGTTGATTTTTCTAATCCAACAATATTTTTTTGACCTAATTCTGTCAGCCAATATGCCAACATAGATCCGACTATGCCACCAACTCCCACGATTACTACTTCAGCATCTGTAGGAAATTTAGAAGATTCCATAATACCTCGTTATAATTTTTCGTATTCTAGAATATAGCTACAATATAAACCCTGTATATATGTCTGTCTATCGAAAAATTCCTCAATTTATGTATAAAAAATAAGCAATTTTTTTATATAATTAATTTTAATATTTTGAGGATTTAAACCTTTTTTTTACTTAAAATGTAGAAAATTAATCAGGATTTTCCTTACTCCCATGATCTATTAATTCTGATATTTTCCTCAAAATTACCTAGTGGTTTATTGATAGCTTTTGATAGTTCATCTAACACATCAGTAATAAAATCATGTGGATTAATATGACCTGCTTCAGGTGAAAAAACTCCTGATTTACTAATTTTTCCCTTAGCTAGCATTTTTATTCCACAGGCTAGAGGAATCCCTGTAATTTCACCCATGCCAATTGCATCATAATTATTAGTTGATGCTGAATTTCTTTGCTCATTTGATAGACAAACTCCTACACTTGCAGGAGCACCATTTTTTAGACCATCTGCATAACCATACATTACAGGAAGATAGCTGGAAGATAAATTTCTTTCAGAGGATCCTTGATTTTCCATCCATGCAAATAAATTAGCTGCTTTATTTTTGCTAAGCAAACCAACATTAACAAGCTCTGCAATTGCCTTTATGACAAATGAGCCAACACTTCCTCCATGAGCAAGATTAATTGAATCTTTGAGATCTTTAAAATAATGCGGAAAGGTTAATGCTTCAGGATGGCCAATTATATTCCCAGTAAAAGTTGTTAGACCTGGGTAATTTACATCTATACCTTTGAGAGGCTTAACCATTTTGTAAGTGCTATCTTGATATATTTTTACTTTACCAGTGATTTGTTCTATTGCATGGATCATCGCCGCATTCAGAGATTGTTTTTTTGCGGTCTCATCTATGGATGTTCCTCCTGCATCCCATCCAGTGTAGACCTTGTTAACACTATCTAATTCTCGAATAGCAATCAATCCCATCAGGTTAGTTAACCCTGGACTAGCTCCAAGACCAATGGTGGCAGATATCCCAGCTGATTTTGCTGCTGAATCGAGGTTTAGCATATCTAGCGTTGGCTCCCAGTCATCACAAATATCTATATAATTACATCCTGAGGAAATAGCTGTGCTTAAGATGGGTGTTCCAAACTTAAAAAATGGACCACAGGTATTCACTACAATATCAACACTTTTCATTGAATTTTTAAGAGCTTCGGTATCTGTTACATCGAGTTGAATAGCGCTAACTTTATTATTTAGAGTGGATGCAAATGAATGTGCGCTTTCTTTGTTAACATCTGCAATAATTATTTGATCTACAGCTTTGAAATTCTGAGTTGCTCTCATAGCATATCGTGCCATACTTCCTGATCCGCCGATTGCTAAAATTCGCATGCTTTACTAGAGATTAAGTTCCTTTATTATCTATAAATTATATATTCGAAATTAACTGAAATATGAAAAATGACATAGATATTATTATATATGGAGCAACTGGATTTACGGGCAAGTTATGTGTGAAGTATTTTAAGTCACTGGATTCATCGGTGAAATGGGCAATTGCAGGAAGAGATAAAACAAAACTTCAAAAAGTAGGTGAAGATAATTCTGTTGAAGTTGAGATTTTGATTGCCGATTCAGATAACGAAGCTCAATTAGATCTGCTCACTTCAAGGGCAAAGGTCATTTTATCTACCACGGGACCATTTCATAAATATGGTTCTAAACTTGTCGCATCTTGTGTCAAGAACTCCTCACATTATGTAGATATAACAGGAGAAAATTTCTGGGTTAAAGAAATTATTGCGAAACATCATGAAGAAGCATCTGCAAAAGGTATCAGAATTATTCCATCTTGTGGCTATGATTCCATCCCATCAGATTTAGGAGTTTTTTATGCAGCCAAAGCTCTCAAAAAGCCTATTAAAAGAATTGAATCATTTCATTCATGGAAAGGGGGCGCCTCAGGGGGAACTCTTGAAACCATGTTTTCAATGGGCGAACTCGATCTTGGCAAAGATTTACTAGATCCGTTTTTATTAAATCCAAAAGATTCATATTCTCAAGAGCAACTAGATTTGAGTAGCGATAAGGTTGGAATTGCAAAGAAGCAAGAAATCAATGCTTGGTCAGGCCCTTTTATTATGGCAAATGCTAATACCAGAGTAGTTAGACGCACCGAAGCATTGTTAAGCTTAAGACAAGAATCCTATGGAGCAAATTTTACTTATCAGGAGCATGCTTTTCATAAATCTTGGTGGAGAGCATTCAAATCTTTAATTGTTACAGGAATATCAGTCTTAATTTTAATGTCACCGCTCAAGAAAGCAGTAAAACCATTTTTACCAAAACCTGGAGAGGGCCCCTCAGAAGATATTCAAGAAAATGGATGGTTTGATTGTAAATATTTGGTTGAAGCTGAGGATGGACAGAAATCAGTTTTTAATATGCATGCGAAAGGAGATCCTGGTTACAAAGTTACTTCAAAGCTAGTATCTGAATGCGCATTATGCCTAGTTAAAGACATTGATACTCTTCCTGGAGGAAAAGAGTATGGAGGTGTCTTGACCAGCGCCTCTGGGCTAGGAGATGCATTAATCAAAAGACTTATAAACGCAGGAATTTCTTTTGAAGGGCCACTTTAAAAGACTAATATTTATTTTTGAAAGCGTTCATACCATTCAGTTAGGTATCCATAAGTTCTAAACCAGTTTGAAGGTTTTGAACTTGTTCCATGCCATTCCTTATTCATTCTTATTAATGCAGTTTCAACCCCTGCTTCTTTCAAAGCAACATACATTTCTTCTGTTTGTGGCATTGGCGTTCTTATATCAAGAACACCTGTCATAAAGAGAGTAGGAGTTTTTATATATCCAGTTCTCATAATAGGGGATCGGTCTAACCAATTTGAGGGATCTTCCCAGAATGGCTTATCAAACCATTCAAATGTCCATGCAGGAATATCAGTTGTTCCAACCATCGAGATCCAATTTGTAACAGGACATAGTGATGCAGCTGCTGCGAATCTATCATCATGACCCACAACCCAAGCTGTCAACACGCCACCACCACTGCAACCTTGCACGTACATCTTTGTTTCATCAATAAATCCTTTTTCAGTGAGATGATCAACGCCTGCAAGTAAATCTGACAAGTCCCCAGCACCTGGGTAATCATTATCAATTATATTTGCAAATTCACTTCCATACCCAGTACTGCCTCTTGGATTTGTATATAAAACTACATACCCATCGCTTGCAAACTGATGCCATGAGTAATTAAATGCAGGCCTGTACATTGCGTGTGGGCCACCATGAATTACTAATATAAGGGGATATTTTTTAGATTTATCAAAATTTGGAGGTGTTATGTACCAGCCTTGGATATCCATTTTATCTGGAGATTGATAGTTAATCTCATTTGTAACCCCAAGTTCATATTGACTTAGAATTAGTTCATTATGTTGTGTGAGAGTTTCTAATTTTGAGTTAGAAATCATGCCTACTTCACTAGGTCTATTTGAGTTTATATATACCCCATATAAAGAATCTTGATAAGTTGATGATAGATAGAATTGATCTTTGAAACTTGGAATCACTTCATACAATTTTTTGTTTAAAAGATTCAGACGCATAACTCTTGCTGATCCCCGATGATCGTGATCAAAAACTATTTCATTTTTGTTTAACCAAAATAGATTTTTAGGAGAAGAACTGAGATTTTTAGTTAACAACTCATTTTTATTTTGAGCAATGTCTCTTACATAGATATCTGATGCTACCGAGGAATAATTTTTGCTTGGATGACCAGTAAAAACAATTTTATTTCCATCTGGCGATGCTTTTGGAGTTGAGAACACCCCTTTAGGATTCGTTATTTTTTCTAATTTTTTATTTTTTACATTCAGTATAAAAACTGACAATTGTTTCCATGGAGTTCCTAAATCATCTAATGAGTCATTACCGGTAAATAATACTTGGGAATCATTGAGCCACTGCAAATCATCAACATAATCTAACCCCCAATCTGAAATTTTTATCGCAGATCCCCCACTAGAATCTACAAGGTATAAATGATTCTCTCCACTTTCAAGTTCACCAACTCCATCGGATCTCCAATGCATCGAGGTTACGACAGTCGGATCATCAGTCCAGTTATAATCAATTTCCTCATCTTTTCCTGGAATTTCAATAACCCACTCTTTTTCATATTCATTAAATGATGAAAATGAAAAGAAATTACCATCTTTTGACCAAGCATAATCTTCAACACCATCGTTGAAGTTAGTGATCTTCGATTCTGATTGATTTTTTAAATGCTTAACAAATATTTGAGGCACTTCATTTTCATCTTCTTTTATGAAGGCAATTTTTAGACTATCTGGTGACCACTTAGGGTTAGATCCATCTAAGAGAAATCTTTTATTGGAACCGCTACCATCCATAATCCAAAGTTCAGTGATGTAATCATCATTCTTTTTATCTATGTATCTTTTTGTGAAGATAACATTTTTTCCATCAGGACTTACCAATGGACTTCTTACAGATTGGATATCCCAATAACTCTCAATGGCTAAGTTATTTGCTGATACATTAAAAGATCCTATTAAAAATAGAGTTATAAAGATATAACGAATACTCATTTTTTTCTCCTTAAAAGATATAGGCTATAGAAAATGTTTGAAAATGAAAAGCTCTCCTTATTTTCTTCATCTTAGCTTAGAATCTATTTTATGATTGAAATATTGCTAAAATTATTTTTATTAATCCTTCTTTCTATGAATGCTTATTCAAATCAACTTGATGATCCTAATACATGGCGACCAATCACCGATCAAGTAATGGGAGGAATCTCTAAGTTAGTAATCTCACACAATGATGGCGTGTTTACAATGACAGGAGAAGTCTCAACTGAAAACAATGGCGGATTTGTAAGGCTTTCAAATAGAATAGATATCACTAATAATGATTTTAAGGGTATCAAATTTCAAGCCAAAGGAAACAACGAATCCTATGAGGTCCATGTTACTCTTAAAGGGCTAAAAATGCCGCCTTGGTCATATTTTAGCAAGTCATTTGATGTGATAAATGAGTGGCAAGAATACAGAATTGATTTTAAGGATTTAAAGGCAAGCTCTGGATTTTCTGCTGCTTCGATGAAAGTAAGCAATATTAGGGACATTAGTATTGCAGGCTATGGAAGAAATTTTAATGTAGATTTAAAAATTAAGGACATCAGTCTTTACATTGACTAATTATTATCCGATTGTTTATTTACTTCTTTTAGATATTTTTCATAATCTTCCCAATCATGGGGAGTTCCAGCTCTAGGTTTTGCCATTTCACTGGCGCGTTTTAATGCCTTTGAGGAAAGCTTACTTGGATTATCTTTAAAAAACTTACCAAAGGTTTTTTTAATTAAGTTTTTCATTTATCGATTAAGAATTTTTACTAGTTTTTTTAAAAATCTTTTTATATTCTTTGCAGCATCTTTTTCAGAGTTAACCTCTATCACCTCTGATTGAGAGTAACCATCCCAAAAATAAATTTTAAAGCAACCATTAATTTTTTGAACATCCAGAGATGCGCAATCAACATTGTTTACTTCAATTAAATAAATATTTATTTTTTCAGCATCAATTTTATAGCTTACATTCTTATTATCAGCAAAATATGATTTTATAAGATTTTCAACTCTTTTATCAAAGCTATAAGTCTCCATATATTTACTTATTTTTAAAGAAATATATATGCAAAATACTTAGAAATTAATCTGAGGAAATAGAATCCCTTAAGCGCTTAATTTTTTCTAAGCTTACCTGGTCTTTAAAACTCATAACAATTGCAGCAACTGATAGCACAAGTATTGCTCCAGCTTCACCAAGAACTACTAATGCATCCATTTCTTTACTTTGCATCACTATGAGCCTGCATAATGCAGTGATTGCAATGATGATCGGAAGGGTCACTGGAATTCTATTAGTGCTATAAAAAGCTCCCACCATTCCAATAATTTCTGCATAGATGAACAACATAAATAGATCAGGCAAAGTGATACTTTGAGCAAGAAACATTTCATAAATATATAAAGCAGAGGCTATACAAGTTGCAATACCTATGATGGCTAAAAGTACTTTCTCACTTGCAATAGTGGTCCAATGAAGACTTTTCGTTAGTTTTGATTCTTTATTCATAAAATCATCATAACAAATGAATAATATTATTTACTATTTAATAAGTTAAGAAGATAAAAAATTTCGAAAGTCTATTCTCTAGCTGCATTGATCATTGTCTGTACTTTTTGAGGATTAATGTCTGGAGTAATTCCGTGACCAAGGTTGAATATAAACCCGGGGTATTCATACATTATAGAGCATATTCGTTGCACCTCTTGATGAATAATCTGGTCAGATTCATTTAATATCATAGGATTTAAATTTCCCTGAATGGCAATATTATTTTTTACGCTTTTGGATATAGCCTCAATATCATTTTTCCAGTGCAGACTTATGCATGACAGATCATCAAATATAAGATCAGTTATTTTCTGCTTAGGATCCTTTTCAAATAAAATAATTGGAATATTTTTTGTAATCGGATCACTTTTTAACTTGTGAGTAATCTTTTTTGTATATTGTAGAGAAAATATTTCTAGTTCTTGTGCGCTTAACAAGTCTGCCCACGAATCGAATATTTGCAAGGCGTTTACTCCACTTAAGACTTGTTGTCTTAAATATCGATAGCAAGCATCACAAAGAATTTCCAGAAAATCATGCAATGCTGATGGATGATCTTGCATGAAATTCTTTGTTTTTTTAAAATCTTTCGAACCACTACCTTCGATTGAATATGCTGCTAGAGTCCATGGGCTTCCACAAAATCCAATCAATGGAAGGTCTGCAGGCAGTAATTTTTTTGTTTCCTCTACAGCATTGAATACATATGATAGTGTGTTTTCGTCAAATGAGATTAGAGTTTTAATATCCTCGGGTTTTGAGATTGGGTTACTGAATTTAGGACCTTCTCCTTCATGGAAGGCAAGCCCAAGATCTAATGCATCTGGTATTGTCAAAATATCTGAAAATAAAATTGACGCATCAAGATCAAATCGCTCGATAGGTTGCAATGCTAACTTCGCGCATGTTTTAGGTTCTTTACACATATCAAGAAAATTTGAATAGTTTTTTCTAATTTCTTGATACTCGGGGAGGTATCTGCCTGCTTGGCGCATGAACCATATTGGAGGAGTTGAATTTGGTTTTAGCTCTAAAGCATTTAAAAATTTTGAATCATTCATTTACGAAATAAATTCTATGATACTTTTAGCTGCCTCTCTTCCTTCCCAAATAGCCGTGACGACCAAATCAGAACCTCTGACCATATCACCACCTGCAAAAACTTTTGGATTTGATGATTGAAATTTTAGGTTTTGCTTTTCCGGAGCTATTACCAATCCAGCTTCATCAGTATGAATTTTAAAATCTTTAAACCAGTCGGCTGGGCTTGCTCTAAATCCAAAAGCAATCACAACTTCGTCAGCAGAGTAAATCTTTTCGCTACCTTGGATTGGAACAGGTACCTGTCGTCCATTTTGATCTGGCTCTCCAAGTTTTGTTTGGATTGTTTTTACCCCCTCAACATTGTCGCTTCCAATAATCTCAATTGGTTGGATATTAAATTCAAATTGGACTCCTTCTTCTTTAGCATTTATAACTTCTCTTCTTGAGCCAGGCATATTTTTTTCGTCTCTTCTGTAAAGGCAAGTAACAGATTTAGCTCCTTGTCTAATAGCAGTTCTATTGCAATCCATAGCAGTATCTCCGCCACCCAAGATAACTACATCCTTATTTTTAAAATTAATATAATCGGAATCTTTTTGTTTAAACTTTAACAGATGATTTGTATTACCGATTAAGTAGTCAATTGCTTTATGCACTTGAGGCAAGTTCTCACCTTGGAAGCCTCCTTCAAGTGAGGTATAGGTTCCCATGCCCAGAAAAATAGCATCATATTTATCAAATAATTTTTTCAAGGGAATATCCTTTCCAATTTCTTTTTTCAAATGGAATTTAATTCCCATTTCTTCAAGAATTTTTCTTCTTCTGCGTACGACACTTTTTTCTAACTTAAACTCAGGAATTCCAAATGTCAGCAGGCCACCTATTTCTGCTTGTTTATCAAAAACATCGCAATGAATTCCTGCCCTAATAAGAATATCTGCACAACCTATCCCAGCGGGTCCAGCCCCAATAATTGCTACCTTTTTGTTAGTCCAAATTCTGTTACTTAGGTCAGGTTTCCAACCCATATTAATAGCTTTGTCGGTAATAAATTTTTCAATATTACCTATACTCACTGCGCCAAAACCATCATTTAATGTACAGGCTCCCTCACATAGGCGATCTTGAGGACAAACTCTGCCACACATTTCTGGAAGTGAATTTGTTTGATGGCATAAATCAGCAGCCTCCCAAATATTGCCTTCATTAACAAGTTTAAGCCAATCAGGAATATAATTATGGACGGGACATTTCCATTCGCAATATGGATTACCACAATCTAAGCATCTATGAGATTGATTAGATGCTTCTGACTGGTTGTAGTCACCATATATCTCAACAAAATTTATTTTCCTTTCTTCAATATTTTTTTTATTAGGATCAAACCTGCCAACTTCTAAAAATTGAAAATCATTTTCGATAGGTACGTGCTCAACATATTCTGATCGCGATTTAAAATTATCTGAAGAGGAAACAGTTGAGACGGAGATAGTATTTTTGCTAAGAAGTTCTTTCTGCCAATCAAATAACATAGCTTTTGCTTCATCTATATCAGTTATTGGCGCAAAAGACTTTGTTACGTATTTTCTATTTAATCTAATTTTTCCGTAAAAAAATGGTGAGCGAGGTTGGGTAAATAGCATGAGTCCTTTATCAATCTTATATTGTTTATTCTTCATGCTCATAAAATTAAGGTTTGTGCGTGGTATGTATGACATAGTATGACATTTTTGTGTTAATATGTATATTTTTATGCCACAACAAATTAAAACATCATCGCTATATTCTGAATCACAAGCAAAAGATAATTGTGGTTTCGGTCTTATTGTTAATCGAAATGGTGAACGCTTAAGAGATGTAGTTGAAGGCTCAATTGCTGGTCTTACAAGTATGACTCATAGAGGTGCGATTGGTTCAGATGGAAAAACAGGCGATGGTTGCGGCCTTCTATTTGATTTGAATCGGAAATTTTTTCAAAAAAGAATTAAAAAAGAATTTGGCTTAGAGCTGCCTGAATTGTTTGGAGTTGCACAAATATTTACATCTCATGCTTTGAAAAAAGATAAAGATACTATTATCTCAATTCTTAAATCAGAGAATTTATCATTTGTTTGTAAAAGAAAAGTACCTATTAATGAATCAGTTTTGGGCCAGATTGCATTGGAATCACTGCCAAAAATTAATCAAATTTTCATAGTTCCTACTTCAAGAGATTTTAATAAAGAAAGATTTGAATCATGCCTTTTGCAAGCTCGTAAGAGGATCGAAGAGATCTATAACGACGAAGAAAAGTTGTATATATGCAGTATGTCGAGCCAGACGATTGTCTATAAAGGACTCATGTTGCCAGACGCAATAAGTAAGTTCTACTTAGACATAGATAAAAAATCATTTACTGCAAAGATTTGTCTTTTTCATCAGAGATTCTCAACAAACACCCAACCCAGATGGCACTTAGCGCAACCTTTTAGATTACTTGCTCATAACGGTGAGATTAATGCTATCAGAGGAAATAGAAACTGGGTAAAAGCTCGCGCATCTAAATTCTCCACTCCTCTTATTCCAGGCATCGGTGATTTCAAATCTTTAGTAAATGAAACCGGCTCAGATTCATCTTCCCTTGATAATATGATTGAGCTATTAGTTAAAGGTGGAATAAATTTCTTTAGATCTATCAGAATGGTTTTGCCACCAGCATGGCAGAACATTCATACCATGGATCCTGATGTAAGAGCTTTTCATGAATATAATTCTATGCATATGGAGGCTTGGGATGGTCCAGCAGGTATTGTCATGTCTGACGGTGAATGGGCTATATGTGTCCTAGATAGAAATGGACTTAGGCCTTCTAGATATCAAATTTTAAAAAATGGCATGATCACTGTTGCTTCAGAAACTGGAATATATCCAGTTGAGGATAATGAAATTTTAGAAAAAGGACGCTTAAGCCCCGGCGGAATTTTTGCAGTAAATAGTGATTCAGGAGAAATTCTTGATCAAAAAATTATTGATGATAGGCTCAAAAAAAATAAACCTTATAGAGATTGGTTAAAAAAATCTGCTATATACCTTGAATCAACGCTTGATGCTTTTGAGGGCCCAGGCATTAAAAAAATTCCTCATTCAGACCTAATTAAGTCTGCCAAGCTCTTTTCTTTGTTCAATGAAGAAAGAGTCTCAGTGATTAAGCCTCTTGCATTAGATGGCCTAGAGGGAACTGGCTCAATGGGAGATGATACTGCTCTTGCAATGCTTAGTTCAATGCCAAGATCTATATATGATTATTTTAGACAACAATTTGCCCAGGTCACTAATCCACCCATTGACTCGTTGAGAGAAACCAGCGTTATGTCCTTAGAGGCTTGTTTTGGTCCTGAATTAAATATTTTTGAGGAAACTCAGGAACATGCAAAAAGGATTGTAAGTACATCTCCAGTTTTATCTCATAAGAAACTCTCATCGTTGCTTAAAAACACATATTTTCCTGCAAAAACTTTTGATCTTCATTATTCTCCTAAATCAAACCTTAAGGACGCTCTTGCTGCATTAACTGCTAAAGTTGTTTGTTCGGTTGAAAAAGGAGATGTGATTATCCACTTAAACGAAAATTTACCAGAAGGCGATAAACTTTCAATTAATGCTATGCTTGCAATCGGTTGCATTCATCAAGAGTTAGTAAAAACAGGCTTAAGATCGAATGCAAATTTAATTGTTAGTTCAGCAACAGCCAGAGATACTCACCAAATCGCTTGCCTATTGAGTTTTGGTGCAACTGCTGTATATCCATGGCTTGCATTTCAAACTATTTTAGATTTAACACATCGCAAAGAGTTAAAGGGTAGTCCAACAGCAAATTGTGCTAAGTACAGAAAAGGAATTAATAAAGGCCTTCTAAAAATTATTTCCAAAATAGGTATTTCAACGATTTCAAGTTATCGAGGGTCTCAATTGCATGAGATTGTTGGCCTCAATGCTGATATCGTAAATTATTCATTTACTAATACAGTAAGCAGAGTTGGTGGAAAAACATTTGAAGATTTAGATAGTGAAATGAGATCCTTAAAAGAATATGCTGACTCCAATGTTAGCGAAATAGGTCTTGGAGGATTGCTTAAATTCGTTCATGGGGGTGAATACCATGCTTATAATCCTGAGGTAGTTAAAAAGTTGCAAGAAGCAGTTAAAACAGGATCTAAAGATGCCTATGAAGACTACGCCAATTTGGTGAATCATCGACAGCCTGCAATGTTAAGAGATTTATTAGAGATCAATTATCCAAAAAAGATTAAGAAAGTTAAGCCAGTTGAAATTAGCCAATTGTTAAAAAAATTTGATTCTGCCGGGATGAGTCTTGGTGCTTTGTCACCAGATGCTCATGAAACCCTTGCTGAAGCAATGAATAGCATGGGAGCAAGATCTAATTCTGGAGAGGGTGGTGAGGCTAAGGAGAGATACGGAACTTCTAAAATGTCCAAAATTAAACAAGTTGCTTCTGGTCGTTTTGGTGTGACTCCAGAATATCTAGTTAATGCAGAGGTCTTACAAATTAAGATTGCACAGGGTGCTAAACCAGGAGAAGGCGGCCAGTTACCTGGTGGAAAGGTTAATCCATTGATTGCAAAGCTGAGATATTCAACACCTGGAATTACCCTAATTTCTCCACCACCTCATCATGATATCTACTCGATTGAAGATCTAGCTCAATTGATTTTTGATCTCAAGCAAGTTAATTCTAATGCACTAGTTTCTGTAAAGTTGGTTTCAGAACCAGGAGTAGGAACAATTGCAGCTGGAGTTGCAAAAGCTTATGCAGATCTAATTACAATTTCTGGCCATGACGGTGGAACTGGCGCAAGCCCATTATCCTCTATAAGGTATGCAGGATCCCCATGGGAATTAGGTTTATCAGAGGCACACCAAGCACTTAGGGCAAGTAACTTAAGACATAAGGTTAGATTGCAAGCTGATGGCGGTCTCAAAACAGGCATGGATGTTGTCAAAGCAGCAATACTTGGCGCAGAATCATTTGGATTTGGAACTGGCCCAATGATTGCGATGGGATGTAAGTATTTAAGAATTTGTCATTTAAATAATTGTGCTACTGGCGTTGCAACTCAACGAAGAGACATTATTGATCATCATTACGTTGGTGAAAAGGAAAGAGTAATAAATTACTTTACGTTTATTGCAAATGAGGTCCAAGAAATTCTTTCTAATTTGGGCGTCGCTAACTTAGAGTCAATAATCGGACAAACTCAATATTTAAAAGATATAACTCAGTTGGATCCTTCGACAAAAAATATTGATCTATCTCCTATTTTATTCTCTGATAAAAAATCCCAAGCTCCTCATTTTTGTAATACCCCGTCTAACGATCCTTGGGACAAAGCAGATTTAAATAGGAAGATGCTTAAAGATTTAAAATCATCAATCTCTAAGAGTAAATCCTCAGAGTTTTCTTACACAATTTCTAATCGTGATCGATCTGTTGGGGCTCAAGTTTCTGGTTTAATCGCTTCGTTATATGGCGAAGAAGGTTGTAAACAAAAACAAAATGTTAACTTTACTGGCTCAGCTGGACAAAGTTTTGGAGCATGGAATGCATCAGGACTAACCCTTAGATTAAATGGTGATGCGAATGATTATGTCGGCAAAGGCATGAATGGAGGCAAGATTGTGATTTCAAGTACAGGTGAGTATGCATCAAAAGATTCACCAGCTGTATTGGCTGGCAATACTGCACTGTATGGTGCAACTGGTGGAGAGTTATATGTAGGAGGCTTAGTTGGAGAAAGATTTGCTGTAAGAAATTCAGGCGCGACCGCAGTTATTGAAGGTGCCGGAGATCATTGTTGTGAATATATGACGGGTGGTCACGTAACTGTTTTAGGAGATGTGGGCTCAAACTTTGGAGCTGGTATGACGGGTGGATTCGCCTACGTGCTTGATACGAATAGAAGATTTTTTGATCGATGCAACCGTAGTTTAGTTAATTTAGAAAGAATTGTTAGTGAAGAGATGGAATCCCATAGGAAATTTTTAAAACAAATAATTGCTCGCCACATAATAGAAACAAAAAGTGAAAGGGCTAAGTTAATTCTGGATGAATTTGACAGATATGAGCCTTCGTTCTGGCTTGTTTCACCAGCTGCATTAAATATCCAGGATTTATTGAAAGCAACTACAGCAAATGCTGCCTAATTAGCTAAGCTTTTTTTAAGATTATTTGAGTCAAATGAACTCGTGATAATCGCTTTTGATGGGCCACCTAAAAGTACTAAATTTAATCTTCCTGATCTAACTTTTTTATCCCTTAATATAAAAGGCTTAAGATCTTTATATTGATATTGACTGACAGAAAGATCAAATTTGTATGTATTTAGCAAATCTTTAATGATATTGAAATATTTTTGAGAAATATGACCTTCTAAATATGAAATTTTAGAGGCAATAAACATTCCTTTGGCTACTGCCTCTCCATGGAGAATTTTTTTATATTTTCCATGGGCTTCAATAGCATGACCGAAAGTGTGTCCAAAGTTTAATAATGCTCTGATACCATTTTCTTTTTCGTCTTTTGAAACAATTTCAGCCTTAGTTTTTATGGATTCAAAAATTACATCTTCGATTATATTTTTATTCATTAAAATGATTTTTTGAGGATTATTTTTTAGAAGAGAGAAGAGATATTTGTTCTTAATCAGTGCATATTTTATAACTTCCGCAAGCCCAGCTTTGTATTCTCTTTCTGGTAGTGAATTTAAAACCGAAATATCTATTAAGACTCTTTTTGGATTATAAAAGGCACCTACAAGATTTTTGCCAGCAGAGATATTGATAGCGGTTTTCCCGCCAACAGAAGAATCTACTTGTGCAAGAAGAGTTGTTGGTATTTGGACAAATTGAATTCCTCTAAGGTACGAGCTAGCTACATAGCCAGAAATATCTCCAACAACTCCACCACCAACTGCGATAATAATGTCGGTTCGGTCAAAATTATTATCGGCAAGAAAATTTAAGATTTTTTGAAAGTTCTGAATGGATTTTGATTTTTCTCCCTTTTTCAAAATAACTAAAAATACTTTGGAAAAGTTTTTGGCAATAGATTGAACTTTGTTTCTAATACCAGATGGAACTCCATTATCTGAGATTATAAGTACTTTGTTATGATCTTTTAGAACGGGCCCAAGATTTTTCTTAGAAATAGCATTTTTTGAAATAAAAATCTTGTATTTCAAATCTTTTTTTCCTAAGAGGATTTCTTTAGCCATAGTTTTTTACAAGTTTGATTATTTCATTTGCAACTTCGGAACCACTTTTATTTTCTGTATCAATAATATGATCTGCCACTTCCTCATATTGAGATTGTCTAGCTTGTTGAAGTCCTTTAAGAACTTTTCTTGGATCTTGATCTTTTAACAAAGGTCGATCTTTATCTTTAGCTGTTCTTTCAACCTGAGTTTCAAGCGGTGTATGAAGATAAAAAACAGTTCCTCTGGATGCTAATAATTCTCTATTTTGCTCCTCAATTATAATGCCGCCACCAGTTGCAAGCACTATTGAATTCAAAGCAACCAAGTTTTTTAATACAGAGGTTTCTCTTTTTCTAAAACCATCTTCTCCCTCTAAATCAAAGATCCAATCTATTGATACTCCAGTATTATTCTCAATTGTTGAATCTGTATCGTGAAAATCAAGAAAAAGCTCAGAAGCTACAATTTTTCCAACAGTGGTTTTTCCTGAGCCCATAGGGCCAACAATAAAAATATTCATACTTAGTTTTTTAGAATGCAGATTCTATCATTTATAGGAGTAAAATAATTTTTATTGATGTATCAAAATATTTTAAAATTAAATTTTCAATCTAAGATATCAACTTTATGCTAATTAGATTAATAAATATTAGTTTAATATTTGCTTTGATAGGTACTCTTATCTCAATACTTTTAGTTGGAGGAGGCTATCTTTTATTAAAGCCCGGCTTTCCAGAAATTAATCTTGTAGATGAAGAAGTCTTACAAATACCCTTAAAAGTGTATTCTGCTGATGGTGTATTAATAGGTGAGTTTGGAGAGCAGAAAAGAAGAACAATTGAATATAAAGATATCCCTGAAAATCTCAAAAATGCATTTTTAGCAGCTGAGGACGATCAATTTTTTCAACATAATGGCATAAGAGTTCCTTCTCTTGTGAGGGCTTTTTATCAAATGGTTAAGTCAGGAGAAATTGTCAGTGGTGGTGGAACAATTTCAATGCAGGTTGTTCGTGGATATTTATTATCCAGAGAACAAAAAATTATTAGAAAAATAAAAGAAATTTATTTAGCATTTGAACTAGAGAGTATTGCTACCAAGGAAGAGATTCTTTCTTTGTATTTAAATACGATCTTTTTAGGTAATCGTTCTTATGGTGTTGAAGCAGCAGCAAATCAATATTTTGCAAAATCCATCAATGAGCTAACTCTTGCTGAGTCAGCTCTCATTGCATCCTCTGCTCAGCTTCCGTCTAGAATTAATCCTATTCGTTCTCCTGATAGATCAATAGTTCGACGTAATTGGATTTTAGGTAGAATGTTTAAGCTTGGTTATATTGGTAAAGCACAATATCTTCTTGCTAGAGATGAGCCAATTGCTTTAAGCCAAGTAAAAGCAAGGTTTTCTCTTGATGGTCGATACATAGCAGAAATTGCAAGACAAGCAATGATTGATAGGTATGGGTTATCTGTTTATAAAGATGGATTTTCAGTTTACACAACAATAGATTCTAAATTACAACAAGCAGCTTTGGAAAGTATTGATAAAAATTTATATGCATATGATAAAAGACATGGTTGGAGGGAGCCGATCAATCTATCAGATAGAATCCCTGAAATTGTTTTTACAGAGTTAAGAAATCAAAACACTGACATTTTGTATGAGAAATCCAATCTTCAAGATGAGCTCGGTATGAACCAATTATATATTTCTTTAATCAGAGATTACTTTGAGAATTCAAATAATCTAGATAAACACATAGGTGGAATAGTAATAGATGTTAAACCTGAGAGAATTATTTACTTGAGCAACTCCTTTAAATTAGAGAGTTTGTATTGGGATAATCGGTACAAATGGGCGAGACGCAAAATTAATATTAATAAGCTTGGACCAGTTCCATCAAATTTTTACGACATACTTCGTTCTGGAGATCTAATTTATCTTACTGATATCAATGGTGAAAATTACCTTAATCAAATTCCAGAGGCAGAAGCGGCTTTTATTTCAGTGAATCCAATAAACGGAGCCATTAAAACCTATATAGGCGGATTAAATTTCTCAAAAAGTAACTTTGATAGAGTAAGACAATCATATCCGCAAGCTGGATCTAGCTTTAAGCCTTTTATTTATACTTCAGCTTTTGCAAATGGTTACAATGCCTCGGATAAAATTAATGATGCGCCTATTATTTTTGAAGACGTGAACTTAGAAAGTAGTTGGCGTCCTGAAAATTATACTGGCAAGTTTTATGGCCCAATTAGATTAAGAGAAGCATTAGTTCAGTCAGTAAATTTAGTATCTATTAAATTGCTGCGAGAAATAGGCATTTCAGATACCCAAGCTTATTTGACTAAATTTGGTTTTGAAAAATCTAGATTGGCTCCAGATCTTTCCTTAGCATTAGGATCGTCAAGTTTTTCACCAGCTGAAATGGTTAGAGCATATTCAATTTTAGCTAATTCTGATAATCCAAAAGACCCGTTTTTTATCGAAAAAATTTTAAATAGAAATGGAGATATTATTTACAAACATGTAAGCCCAACAGAGGATAAAAATTCTCAGGATTCAGTTGATGCCTTTCCTTGGTTTCAAACTCAGATTGCTGATGAAATAAAACCTTTTATTCTTTTAGATCCATTGAGTAAACTTTTAGATCCAATCGATCCAAGGGTTGCTTTTATTACAAAGGATATTCTTCGTGAAGCTCTTTCAAGAGGAAGTAATGCAAGAAAAGTTGGAGTGTTAAACAGACAGGATGTTGCTGGAAAGACTGGAACTACCAATGATGCAATTAGTACTTGGTTTTCAGGTTTTCATAATAACTTAGCTACAACAATCTGGATTGGAACTGATGATTTTTCTTCACTTGGTGATAATGAGTTTGGTTCAAGCATTGCGCTTCCTACTTGGGTCGATTTCATGAAAACTGCTTTGCAAGATTTGCCCAATGAAAAATGGAAATCTCCAGAAGGTCTTTCATATGTTAGGGTTGATAAAGACACCGGAAAGCCAACCGATCAGACAAGTAAAAATGCATATTTCGAACTTTTTTTAAATGAAGAAAATTAACCTTTAAATATGCTATTTGCAATTGCAAACCAATAATTTTCAATATAATTACTAGGTATCTCCTTAAATTTATTTCTAATAAACCTGGATATAATGCCTTCCATAATTGAGGTTATATAATGTGCGCTTTGTCCGGAAGTTAATTTCAAAGAATCTTTTTTTGAAGATAAGAGTTGCTTTATTGAGAGCTCTAATCTTTCGTAAAACTGATTAACTGCATCTATGACATTTTGCTCATTCGGGCCTAATGCTTCTCGAGACAATATTCTAGCAAAACCCTTATTTTTTTCTAAAAAGATTACAAAGAAAAAAAATATTAAACGAACTTTTTCAACAGGCTCAATATTTTTTTCTTTTTTAATCTTTCCAACTTTTTGAAAGATAGTTTGATCACAGAAGGTAAATAATTCTAAGAAGATAGATCTTTTACTTGGAAAATGTCTATAAAGCGCTGCCTCAGTTATACCACTCTCTGAAGCAAGAACAGCAGTTGTGATCTTGGTTGCATCTCTTTCCTCTAAGAGTTTTGCTAAGCTTTGAAGAATAATTTGCTTTCTATCCTTTGACATTGTTTTAGCTTAGCTTAATGTTGATTGTTTCATCAATTTTTTTAAGCTGTGTAAGAAACATATCTTTTATTTCATTAAGTCTTTTTGGTGAGTCAGCTTCAAACCTTAACACAAGTTTAGGGGTTGTGTTTGATGCTCTAAGCAAACCCCAGCCATCCTCAAAGTTTACTCTTAATCCATCAATTGTAATTTTATCAGCAGACCCAAAGTTAGCTTTTGAAATAAAGTTTTCAACAATTTGAAATTTTTTACTTTCTTCAACACTTAGATTCATCTCAGGAGTAGAGAAAGCCTTTGGTAAATTTTTTATGAGAGCATCAAGAGATGATTTAGACTTTTTAAGAATTTCTAAAAGCCTGAAAGCAGCATAATGAGCATCATCAAAACCATACCATTTATCATTAAAAAAAATATGGCCACTCATTTCACCAGCCAAAGGGGCTTTGGTTTTTTTCAAAGCATTTTTTATATGAAAATGTCCTGAAGGTGACATCATGGGAATACCTCCAGCATCAGCAATAATTTTGTTAAGTAAATTTGTACACTTCACATCAAAAATTATTTCCTTACCCTTATTATTCTTTAAAACCTCTTTACTAAATATCATCATAAGCTGATCTGGATATATTATTTCTCCATCACCTGATACAACACCAAGTCGATCCCCATCGCCATCAAATGCAATACCAATATCAGCCGATTCGCCTTTAACAACTTTAATTAAATCTTGAAGATTCCCAATTTTTCCAGGATCTGGATGATGATTTGGGAAATTTCCATCAATTTTGCAGAATAATTCTATTACGTGATGTCCAAGGCTACGAATTAATTTAGGAGCAATTTCACCGGCAGAGCCATTACCGCAATCTACTACAACTTTCATTGGATTGCTGTTCAAACTTGACTGAGAAATTATCTCATTTATATAGTCAGCCATGATGTCTTTTCTGACAATTTCACTGCCTGAATCTTTTGAATTAGAAAATTCATTTGAAAGCAAATCAAGAATTTCTATTCCAGAAACTGGCGAATCATTAATTACAATTTTAAAACCATTATAATTTTTTGGATTATGGCTTCCGGTAATCATTATTCCTGATTTAGATTTAATTTTTTTAGCTGCAAAATAAAGAAGTGGGCTTGTAACAATTCCTATGTTTAAGACATTAATTCCCAAAGAGAGTAATTCTCTTGAAAGGGATCGCAAAAGATTTTTCCCTGATAAACGCCCATCTCGTCCAAGAGCGACCTCGTCAACCATTTCATAATTGCATTTTATTGCTATGGCTTTTGCGATAGCTTTGACTGAAAGATCATTGATCTGATTTGGAACAATTCCGCGAATATCATATTCTCGAAAAATTGATTCATCGATCATAATAATTTAATTTCATTATATGACTTGTTTTGTCATAATAACTGAGACTTAAAACCTTGCACAACATGTTTCTAAATACTAATTCTAAATTTATTTGGCTTAACGGCAACTTTCAGCCTTTTAATGAAACAAATGTTCATCTTTTATCAAATACTCTTCATTATGGCATGGGAGTTTTTGAAGGTGTAAGAGCATATGAAACTAGTGAGGGAGGTGCAATTTTTAGATTGTACGATCATACAAAAAGGTTGTTTGATGCTGCTTCTAAAGTGAACATATCTATTCCATACTCAATTAATGAATTATGTAATGCACAAAAAGAATCAATGTCAAAAAACAATCTTCTTGAAGGTTATATTAGACCAATTGTATTTCTTGGAAGTGAATCCATGGGACTTAGATCTCAAGATTCGCTTTCTGTAAATGTTGCTATTGCCTGTTGGGAATGGCCTTCATACATGGATCCTGAAGCAAAAAAGAATGGCATTTCAGTAATTAAATCACCATATCAACAATACGATAACCCTCTTTATTCGAATAATAAAATTATTGGGACATATGTTAATTCAATTATGGCAGTTAACGATGCTATTGCTAAAGGGGCAGAGGAGGCAATTCTCATGGACAAAAATGGGCATATATCTGAGGGAAGTGGCGAAAATATTTTCATAGTTAAGAATTCTCGCTTGGTTACTCCTACAACAGATTTTTGCTTAAATGGTATTACTCGACAAAGCGTTATATCTATAGCAAATGATCTTAACTATGAAATAGAAGAAAAAAATCTAATTTTTGATGATCTTTTGGAGGCTGATGAAGCATTCTATTCAGGCACTGCTGTAGAAATTACACCAATAACTAGAGTTGATGAATCTATAATTGGCTCAGGATCAATCGGACCGATTACTGATATTCTTCAGAAAAAATATTCTGAAATTGTTTGTGGTCAGGACCAAAATTACTCAGATTGGCTTACGGCAATATAATTCTAAATTTAAATTGAATGAAAAAACTAAATATTGCGATCTCAAGCTATCGGAGCGCTCCATTTGGAGGAGGTCAAGGTATTTTTGTATACGAACTGTCTAAAGCTTTAAGGATGTTGGGTCATAATGTTAATGTTATTTCTGGTCCTCCATATCCGAATCTAGAACCAACAATCAATCTAATCAAATCACCTGGATTGGATTTATTTAGTACTTTTGTTTTTAAAGAAAGACTTAAAATATTTTTAAATAAAAAAAATAAATCTGTAAATGACTGGTATGAATTTATTTCTGTCTTATTGGGGGGATTCCCTGAAATAAAGACATTTGGAAATAGGTTAAGTCATTTATTAAAAAATTGTTCTTATGATATTTTGATTGATAATCAATCATTGAGCTTTGGCCTACTTGAGATACAAAATAAGATGCCTGTTATTGAAATAGTTCATCATCCAATCACAAAAGATTATGACTACGATATTCAATTTTCTAAAGGCATTATTCAAAAAATTTCAAAGTGGCGCTGGTTTTCTTTCTTAAAAATGCAAAAAAAAGTTGCCCCCCTTTTAAAGGTGATTTTTACACCCTCAGCTAATTCAAAAAATGATATTGTTAAGGATTTTAATGTCTCAAAAAAGAAGATTTTTGTTATCCCAAATGGAATAGATCATAAAAAGTTTTCTCCGAAAAAGAAAATCAAAAGAAATCCTGGACAACTTATAACCACTGCAAGCGCCGATGTTCCTATTAAGGGTTTAGATTTTACTTTAAAGGCTGTTCATTCTCTTAAGAAAGACTTTCCTAAGATAAGATTGGTTGTCATCGGAGCACCCAGGCCAGGTGGACATACTGAGCGCTTGATTCAAAAATTGAACTTAGAAGCAAATATTGTATATAAAACCAATCTAACAAAGGAAGAGATTGCAATTGAATATGCTTATAGCAATATCGCTATTGTAAGTTCACTTTATGAGGGATTTGGATTTCCTGTTGGAGAAGCTATGGCCTGCAGTATTCCATTAATTGCAACAAATGTAGCCTCAATTCCTGAAATTACCTCAAACTTTGCTGAATTAATCTCTGAGGAAGATGTTGATAGCATCGAGCAAGCAATTCGAAAAATTTTTTTAAATCCCTCGAAGTATCAAATTAGAGCAGATGCAGGCAGAATGCATATAATAGAAAACTTTGATTGGCAAAAAATTGCAAAGAAATATGAGAGCTTAATCTATCAAACAATGGAAGAATTTTAATGCTTACTTTTGATTTTAAAAAAATCAATTTATTACCGGGGGCTAAAGTTCTCGATGTTGGATGCGGTGAGGGACGTCATATATTTGGTATCCTAAATGAATTTAAAAATGTGCATTGTTTTGGTTTGGACCAAGATATTCCTTCCTTAGAAAAATGCAAAGAGGGATTAGAATTTTTTAAAGAGCTTGATTCAAATGAAACTATTTTTCAGCAAGGCTCAGTTTATCAATTACCATATGAAGACAATTTTTTTGATCTTATAATTTGCTCAGAAGTTTTAGAACACCTTGACGATTATCATGCTGCTTTAAAAGAAATTTACAGAGTTTTAAAACCCACTGGAAAGTTTTTAACAAGTGTTCCCTCATATTGGCCAGAAAAAATATGTTGGCTTCTATCTAAAGGTTATCAAAATATGCCGGGTGGCCATGTAAGGATTTTTAAGAAAAATCAACTTATTAATGAAATATCTAGTTATGGTTTTCACTACAGTATTTCTGAAAGATTTCACGGTTTACATAGCGCGTATTGGTGGCTTAGATGTTTATTTTGGAAAAATCAGGACTCAAATTTTTTAGTAAATATCTATAAAAAATTTCTTGAATATCATATCCTCAAAAATCCTGCTTGGCTAAATAGATTCGAAAAAATTATTAATCCAATTTTTGGGAAAAGTGTTGCATTTTATTTTGAAAAAAAATGAATCAACCACCAAATGTCTCTCTTATAAGTCCAAATTCTATTTCAGGATTAGATCATCTAGGAAAATTCTTAGAGAGAATTCAACTATCTTCTGGAGCCATTCCATCTAATAAAAACAATACTCATGATCCTTGGGATCATTTAGAAGCTGTTATGGGCTTAACAACATTAGGCTATAAAACTGAAGCTGCCAAAGGTTTCAATTGGATGATTTCTAATCAAAATGTAGATGGTAGCTGGTACAACTTATACGATGATCAAAAGCCAATAGAGTTAAATAAGCAGACAAATCATTCATCATATCTTGCAGTAGCTGCCTGGCATTTTTTTCTTTTGAATAAAGATATTGATTTTCTTCAGAATCATTGGGAGCCTATCAAGAGAGGAATAATTTTCTCTTTGTCTCTGCAAAACGATAATGGGGCAATAGCATGGAATGTAGATGATAAAGGCGAGGTTGACGATGACTATCTTCTAACTGGTTGTAGCTCGATAACAAAAAGTCTTGAATGTGGAATTGCCATTTGCCAAGTTCTTGGCCATAAGAACCAGGAAAAAGAGTGGAGAATTGCTCATGCAAAGTTAATTAAAGCAATTGAAAGCCCAAAAGGAATTTTTGATCTAAAAAAAGATCGTAGTAAATTTTCTATGGATTCATATTATCCAATCCTGGGAGGAATAAATGCAAAAAAAATGGCTTCTTCTTTGATGAGAAATATAAAAACAACCTTTTGGATTAAAGGGTTGGGAATTAAATGTGTTTCTGATGAGCCATGGGTTACAGTGGCTGAAACAAGCGAGTGCTCAATAGCATTTAAAAAAATGGGCGAGGATAAAATTGCATTGGAACTTTTACATAACGCAATTGCAATCGTTGATAGCAGAAGTATACCCTTTATGGGCTGGCAATACATTGAAAATATTTATTGGCCGGAAGAAACTCCCTCATGGACTTCTGGGGCATGCATCCTAGCTGCTGATGCAAATTATAAACTTACTAGCGCATCAGATTTATTTTTGATACAACAATTTAAGTCCTAGTTAAACAAACAATGGTATTAACTCGATCGAAAAGCTTAAAACCCTCTTGTAAGGCCCTTTGATAGACTAAAAAAGGAGCTTGACCACCCTCATCTGGTTTTTCATATATATCATGAATAACTAAAGCTCCTTTAGGATGAATTTTTGTGCACCAACTATCATAATCATTCATTGCTGAGATTTCAGTATGACTTCCATCAATAAATATAAGTCCTAATTTTGTTGTCCATGAAGGAGCTAATGAATTTGCATTAGCAATAATTGGAATCACCCACTTGCTTTCATCAAATTTTTCAAGATTTTCTTGCATCAACGGAACTGTATTTATTCGTCCCAATTTATTGTCATAGATTTCTGAATCAAAATACTCCTCTCCTAGCTGATGCTCTTCTGAGCCTGAATGATGATCAACTGTGAATACAAATTGAGAGTTAACTAAAGTTCCAGTTGCTATGTATAAAGTAGACTTCGCTCCAAATGTACCTATTTCAAGTGCAGGTCCATGGCAGGTAAATTTTTCGGCCCATCTAGCTAAGGCCAAACCTTCATCTTTTGGCATAAAGCCTTTTAATTGATCTAATTTTTTAAAATCCATCTTACTTGTAAAAGCTCTTTCCTAATGTAGATTTAAATCTTCGGTGTGCCCAAAGATATTCAGCAGGATGAAGAAGAATTTTTTCTTCCATTAAGTCATTTATTTTCTGCGCTAACCCTTTATCATCAACCCCAAAAGAATTTAATGTTTCTAATTTAAGCACGATTTTATTTTTTTCATAATAGGAATTCATGAATATTAAATTAGATCCAGTAATATCAATAATTTTTTTGGGGGTAGTAATTGTGGCTGTTTCTTGGTTAAAAAATTTTAATCTTGCAGAATGATCCCATCCATAATCTTGATCTATAGCATACAAAACATTTTTCCCTTCTTTAAGCCATTTCATGAATTGCCTTGGATTATTTTTATCAGCTGTATCCTTGATGCTTGAAAGTCGTCCTTTATTTTGAATTTTATTCATTGATGTTGAGTTATGCGATCTACTTACCCCATATATTTCTGAATTGATGGCTAGAAGACGAGCATCTAATTCTAGGTGTTGGGAGTGTTTAAAAATTATCAAATTTCCTTTTGAAGAACCTTTAATTGAAAGAAGATCTAGACCAAAAATTTCATATTCAATTAATTTTTTTATTTTTGCATCAGACCAAAACCAAGCTACTCCTGTTTCTATTATTGATTTTCCTAATAACGCAAAATTATTATTCAAAATTTTTTTCTGATCAGCTACTGATAGACTTGACAAACAAAGAGAAATATTTGCTCGAGCTATTTTTTTTCGATCATTTGCGAAAATAAATAAGAATCTGCCAAGCAACTTTCCTATAGGCGGGTGCCACGAAGTTGGTAGATGGCAAAGACCTTGCCATAATGTCATTATTATTCTCATTAATATTGTGAATCAATCAACTTAATAAATGTATTATTACATTAATTTAAATATACCTTTGAAATGAAGTTAGCAATTTATAACTTTTTTATTTTGATTTCCATACCGATATTCGTATTGAGAATAATTTTCAAAAGTACAGCTGATTCAGGCTATAGAAATTTTTTTTTAAACAGGTTTGGATTTAGTTTGAAAAGATTTCCTTCAAGCAAAAAAAAGATTATTTGGTTTCATGCAGTTAGCCTTGGAGAGGTAATAGGATCACAGGGACTAATAAAAAAACTTTCGCAACATTTCAACATTGTGCTGACTACTTCAACTCCGACAGGCTTAAGAAAAGCAAAAGACATTTATCACAAAAATATTGTTATTCATTATGCTCCATGGGACTTGATTTTCATTATTAAAAGATTCGTAAATTTTTATAAGCCTCATGCGATTTTAGTTTTTGAAACAGAGTTATGGCCTACTATGATTTCTATAGCTAATAAAAAAAATATTCCACTCTATCTCATGAATGGCAGGCTTAGTGAAAAGTCTTATCAAAGATATGCATTATTGTCCTCGCTCTTTAGTGAGGTCTTGCAGAGGATTACTTTTTTATTTGTACAAACAAATGCGCACAAAGAAAGGTTTTTAAAGCTTGGAATTAAGGAAGATCGAATTAAAGTAGCTGGTTCAGTTAAATTTGATATTGCTCGAAAAGACATTCAGCCCAAACGCATTGACAAATTTATTCTGGCTGCAAGCACTCATCCAGGTGAAGAGGAAAAATTATTAAAAGCTTACGATAATTTTTCAGCCAAAAATGATTTTAAACTTTTTATTTGCCCTAGACATCAAGAGAGAGCTGATGGAATAGCGCAAAAAGCAATTTTAATGGGCTTCAAAGTTATTTTATTTTCAGAGTTAACAGATGAGCAATATGAGGTCTGTATTATTAACAGTACTGGTTTCCTGTCAGAGTTTTATGCCTCTGCCTCCATGGCCTTTGTTGGGGGTAGTTTAGTTGCTAGAGGTGGGCATAATTTAATCGAGCCTGCAGTTCTTGGAGCTCCGATTATTGTTGGACCACATACATTTAATTTTGAAGATATTGTTCAAGAGTTTCTTAACAATCAAGCATGCATCAGAGTTTCTAATCAAACACAGCTTAATGATGCCATTGAGTTTTTTGCAAGGGAAAGAGAACTAGCAGATAAATATGCCCAAAGAGCTAGGGAGGTTGTTGAAAAGAATAAAGGCTCAACAGAATTCCAAGCATCTTATATAATTAAGCAATTGGGAGAAAAGCATTGAAGCTAATAACAGCCATTATTAAACCTTTTAAACTTGAAGAAGTGCGTGCATCACTCGATGTACTTGGAATAACTGGAATGACCATAACTGAGGTAAAAGGATTTGGTAGACAAAAAGGCCATACCGAATTGTATCGTGGAGCAGAATATGTCATTGATTTTTTGCCTAAAATTAAAGTAGAAATTGCTGTATCTGTTGATCAGTTAGATGATGTAATCGATGTGATAACAAATTGTGCTAATACTGGCAAGATAGGAGATGGAAAAATATTTGTTTCATCACTTGATAAAGTAATTAGGATTAGAACTGGTGAAACTGATCAAGACGCAATATAGAAGCAATTGAAGCAAATCAAAAAACCTGTAATATTTCTAATAGGTCCAACCGCAGCAGGCAAAACTGACTGGGCGACTAATTGGCAAAGTCAATTTCAATTTTTGGAAATAATTAGCGTAGACTCTGTGATGGTTTATAAGGAATGTAATATTGGATCTGCCAAACCTTCAAATGAAGTTTTAAAGAAACATCCTCACCGTTTAATTAATCATGTTTCTGTAGAGAATATTTTTTCAGTTGCAAACTTTTACCACACAGCCATTCAACTCATCAAAGATATTCATCTTCAAGACAAGATACCGTTAATGGTGGGGGGAAGCATGATGTATTTCAACCTACTCAAAAATGGAATTAGCTCTCTACCCTCTTCTGACAAAAAATTGCGAGACAAACTTAGACAAAAAATCAATAATGAGGGAGTAGAAAGTTTACATGAGGATCTTTTTAGGCTTGATCCTGAATCAGCGAAGCAAATTAATTCTAAAGATTCTCAAAGAATTATTAGGGCGATTGAAATTATTTCTTCTACTGGCAAAAGTATTGATATAAGTGTGAATCAGTCTTTGCGAAAACCTCTCACAGAAAAATATCATTTATTCGAGTTTGGAATCCATCCAAAAAAACGAGAAGAACTTCATCAAAGAATTGAAGAAAGGCAAGAGAGTCTTATTGGAGACAAGCTACTCAATGAAATAGAAAGCATACATCATACATTTAAAATTTCTGATGAACATCCTGCAATGAAAGCCATTAATTATCGACAAGGATTGCAGGTAATAAATGGGCAAATTCAAAAATCAGAGTTATTTGATAGATCACTATATGCAACCCGTCAATTAGCTAAAAGACAATGTACTTGGATGAAAAAATGGGAAGGCCTCCAATGTTATGACCTTAATGAAATGGAGATCGCATCTGAACATTTAAAAAAACAACTTAATTTACATCAAATCATTTAATTCTAAGAATTTAACCCCAATTATCATTATAATAAATAATTTACATAAGGGTGAATAAGTGAATTGGGATAATCAAAATAATCAAGATCCTTGGGGAAGAAAAAATCAAGATGAGGTTTCATTCGACGATTTAATTAAAAAGTTTTCTGCCATGTTTGGCAAGCAAGGGTCTGGCTCTAACGGTTCCTCAAGTGGCGATGGTGGTGGATTTAATTTTCCGTTGAATAAGGCCATTTTGTATGGGTTTTTTGGACTCTTAATTATTTACGCAAGCATGTCAATATATCAGCTTGATTCACCTGAAAGGGCAGTGGTATTAAGATTTGGAGAATATCATGCTGAGACTGGCGAAGGCCTTAATTTTATGTTTGCTGGAATTGATGAGAGATATGTAGAGAATGTTGCATTGACAAGGCGTTACTCGCAGACAGCTAATATGCTTACAAAAGATGAGAATTTAGTGGATGTTACAATTTCTGTTCAATACAGGATTAAAAATTTAAAAGATTTTGTTCTTAACGTTCGTGACCCTGAAAGCAGTCTAAGAGAAGCTACGGAAAGTTCTCTTCGACATGTTGTTGGAGACAATACCCTTGAGGAGACACTTACAACTGGACGTGAAAAAATTGCTCAAGACGTCAATTCTAGGCTCCAAAGTTATTTAGATTTATATGCAACTGGACTTGTCGTCCAACAGGTAAATATAGAAAAAACAGATCCACCTTCTGCTGTAAAAGCATCTTTTGATGATGTTGTTGCAGCAAGAGAGGATAAAGAGAAGTTGCAAAATGAAGCTGATAGATATGGACTGTCGATTGTTCCGGAGGCTAGAGGTCAAGCATATGCGAGAGTCCAAGCAGCTGAAGCATATAGAGAGGAGGTTGTTGCTAATGCGGAGGGTGAAGCCGTTCGTTTTGATAAATTATTAGCAGAGTATCAAAAAGCGCCGAAAGTAACACGTGACAGGCTTTATCTAGACGCTTTACAGGGTCTTTATAGTAATTCAACTAAAGTTTTAATGGACGTGGAGGGAGGTAATAACCTAATGTATCTACCCTTGGATAAAATTCTTGAACAAAATAGATCACAGGAGGAAGACTAATGCCTAAAGGAATGAATCTCATAATTCTTGCAGGGCTTATCCTTGCATTGATTTTAAATAGCCTTTTTGTCATCGATGAGAAAGAAGATGGAATTGTATTTCAATTTGGTGAGGCTATAAGATCAGATCTACCAACTGGTCTAAATTTTAAGCTACCCATCATACAAAATGTCAAGAAGTATGACTCTAGGCTCCAAACATTAGATGAGGAGCCTAATAGAATCTTAACAGTTGAAAGCAAGTATTTAATTGTCGATTCTTTTGTTAAATATCGAATTACTAACGTCAGGACTTTCTACGATGCAACTAGTGGAAGTTTTATAAATTTAAATAATTTATTAGGACAAAGAACTGCATTTGAATTAAAAAATCAATTTGGTCGAAGAACAGTAACTGAGCTTGTTTCAGGTGAGCGAGATCAGTTAATGAGTGACATGCGTGAGAATTTAGGTAATTCTGTTTCTGATTTAGGCATAGAGATCATTGATTTCAGAGTTAAAAGAATTGATTTACCCCCTGAACTTAGCAATTCAGTATATGAAAGAATGCGTTCAGAAAGAAATAGATTAGCAGAAGAATTAAGAGCAGAAGGAAATGAACTTTCGAACGAAATTCGCTCCACTGCAGATAAAGAAAAAGTTATTATTTTAGCTGAAGCATACAAAACAGCAGAGCAAATAAGAGGTGACGGTGATGCAAAAGCGGCTGCAATTTATGCTGAATCTTTCTCAAAAGATCCTGAATTTTACGAATTTACCCGAAGCATGCGAGCCTATGATGCTACTTTTAATAACAAGTCTGATGTTTTATTAATTGATCCAAAATCAGATTTCTTCAAATATCTCAATAAATCTGAAGGCGATAATTAGTAAATTATGAGCAATAACACCCTAATCTTAGGATTACAGTGGGGTGATGAAGGCAAAGGCAAGATCGTAGATGCTCTCGCAGAAACTGCAGAAGCAGTTTGCCGTTTTCAAGGTGGTCATAATGCAGGCCATACTCTAAACGTTGATGGTGTTCAAAAAGTTCTCCACTTGGTACCATCTGGAATTCTCCATCCTTATGTTAATTGTGTCCTAGGTAATGGTATCGTTTTATCTCTTCCAGCACTCGCAAAAGAAATTAAGGAATTGCAAGAAAGTGAAATTGATTTTAAGGACCGATTTTACGTTAGTGAAGATTGCTCTTTAATTCTTCCCACTCATATTGCAATTGATAAAGTTCGAGATAAATCTGAGGGCATTGGCACAACTGGCAGAGGAATTGGTCCGGCTTATGAGGACAAGATCGCTAGAAGAGCAGTGCGTTTTGGAGATCTAAAGGATTTTCTAGAACTAGAAGTTAAATTGTCAAAATTAGTTAATTATCATAATCAAATTTTAGAGAACTTATATGGTGTTCAACCCATCAAGTTCGAGGATGTCTTGGAAGAGTTGACTGGAAACATAGATTTATACAATAAATACAATTGCAAAACCCAAGATCTTTTAAAGCTGTGGATAAAACAGGGAAAGAAGATCCTTTTTGAGGGTGCTCAGGGCTCGATGTTAGATATTGATCATGGATCTTACCCGTATGTCACTTCTTCCAGTACAACTGCAGGTGGTCTATCTTCAGGTTTGGGAGTTGGTCCGCGACACCTTGATTCTATTATTGGAATTACAAAGGCATATACCACTCGAGTTGGTGAAGGTCCTTTTGCTACTGAGTTATTTGATTCTAATGCAGAACAGTTAGCAAAAGTTGGTCATGAATTTGGTGCAACAACTGGTCGTCCAAGGAGATGTGGATGGCTTGATCTAAAAGCTTTAGAAACCATAGTTTTCATTAATTCTGTTTCAAATCTTTGCCTAACAAAACTAGATGTATTAGATAGCTTTGAAGAAATTAAAGTATGTATTGATTATGATGACACGCAACAGCCAGTCTATAAAACTTTTTCTGGCTGGAAGCAGGACACATCTAGGGCCAGATCTTTTGAAGATTTACCCAAGGCGGCTCAGGACTATATACTATTTATTGAAGAGACCTTGGAATGTAAAATTGGCATAGTTTCAGTAGGACCTTCCAGAGATCAAACAATTTACAGAGATTAGATTTATCAATTCTGGAGAGATATGAAAAAACTTATAACTTCAATAATTATGCTAATCATTTTTTGTGCAGCAATTTTTTTTGGTGGCGCTGTTCTAAAACTCTTTGGTACTTTAGATGGCCCTGGAATAATTGAAGGAAAAGTTCTTCCACTAAAAGCCGTTGAAGATAGAGCTGCCAGGATCAATGCTGTTAAAGCGGAATTAGATGTTTTGGATGAAAAGCAAATTCTTTTTGGTGATCTGCATGTCCATACAACTTATTCAACAGATGCGTTTATGTGGTCTTTACCATTTATGAATGGAAAAGGAGCCTCTCCATTAGCTGATGCATGTGATTATGCAAGATTTTGCTCAGCTTTAGATTTTTGGTCTATCAATGACCATGCTGAAGCTAGTACTCCAAGAAAATGGCAGGACACAAAACAAAGTATTCAACAGTGTAATAATATATCAGAGGGAACAGACGATCTAGTAAGTTTCTTAGGATGGGAGTGGACCCAAGTTGATCCAAATCCGGAAAATCATTATGGGCATAAAAATGTTATTTTTTTAGAAACTGATGACTCTTTGGTGCCTCCTAGAGCTATTGGTTCAGGAGGGGTTGCGCCATTGGTAATGAGGCTGGGTCTGCCTTGGACCATGTCTGCCTTGCCAGCAACTTTAGATTTAAAAAACCGCGACAGATTTTTTGCATTCGACAAATTTTTTGATGAAATTCAGGCAACACCTATATGCCCGCAAGGAGTTAATACAAGAGACTTGCCTGTTGATTGTTATGAGGAGGCTACTAATCCAAGTATTTTGTTTGATAAATTGAAAGAATGGGATTCACCATATATGGTCATTCCGCATGGTACAACTTGGGGATTTTATACGCCCCCAACTTCAGACTGGAAAAAACAATTAGAAGAATATAATGATGACGAATCTCAATTTTTATTTGAGATATATTCAGGTCATGGTAACTCCGAAGAATACAGAACATGGAACGATGCAGATGTAGATATAAACGTTGACCTCTTTTGTCCTGAGGAATCCGAAGATTTTTTACCAACTTGCCAACAAGCAGGAAACATTATGGCTCAAAGATGTGAAATTTCTGGTATGGATAACCAAACCTGTAAATATCTTGTCGATCAAACAAAATTATTTGCTGCTCAGATGGGTCCAACGGGATATGCAGCAGTTAATGAGACTCATCCAGATGACTTTTTAAATGCAGGGCAATGCAATGATTGTTTCTTACCTTCTTTTAATTACAGGCCACTGGGCTCTGCTCAATATGTCTTAGCGTTAAGTGATTTTACTGATAAGGATAATCCACAACGTTTTAAGTTCGGATTTATCGGTTCAAGCGATAATCATGGTGCTCGACCAGGAACTGGGTATAAAGAGATTGATAGACTCTTTAATACTGAAGCTAATGGTTTTAATGATCCATTTTATGAAAAAATGAGTAATTTGAGACGTCCTAAAGGTGAACTAGAACCCTCTTATGTAGACCTAGATAATAATAATTTAACTAGTATCATGGACTTGAATATAGCTACAGATGCAGAAAGGCAAAGCGCATATTTTATGTCTGGAGGACTAGTAGCTGCTCATTCAACATCTAGGAATAGAAAATCTATTTGGGAAGCTTTAGATAGAAAAGAAGTTTACGCAACTTCTGGACCACGAATTCTTCTTTGGTTTGATGCAGAGACTCAATCTCAATCCTTATCAATGGGATCCGAAGTTAATAGCAATAAATCACCAGTATTTACTGTCAAAGCAGCAGGCTCACTTAAGCAGAAACCTGGTTGTCCAGATTACAGCAATAATGGGTTAACCAAAGAGCGGCTAGAAAGGATATGTAATTCTGAATGTTACAACCCTAGCAATGAAAGACGACTTATTACTCGCATTGAGGTTATTAAAATTTTGCCTCAGCAATTTGAAAATGAACCAGTCGAGGGACTTGTGGATGATGTTTGGAAGACATTCCCTTGTAATAGCTCCAGTTGTCAAATCTCATTTGAGGATGAGCAATTTTCAATTGGCCAAAGAGACGCAGTTTATTATGTTAGAGCTATTGAGGAGCCTGCTCTTAAGCTTTCAGCAGACCCACTAGGATGTGAGTTCGACGAAAATGGAAAATGTATTAAAACTGAAATCTGCAGAGTAGGAGTTCATGAGAATAGGGGAGACTGTCTTGCACCAGCTGAAAATAGAGCTTGGTCCAGTCCAATTTATGTAAACTATTCATCATAAATTAACTTATTTTTGCTTTCTTTAGCCATTCATCTAGTTTTGCATTCACAAATTTGTAAGAATTAGGATTAGAAAATTTCTTTGCTAATCGAATACATTCATCGATTATAATTGGGTGGTCTAGTTCATTGGCACGAATCTCAACAATTCCAAGCCAGATAATTGCCTCATCAATTTTTTCAATATTTTCGCCATTTGTCTTTTTGGTACTTCTAGTAATACTCTTCAAATCATCGGAATGTTCAAAAATATTCTCCAATCTTTTTTTAAAATAGTTAAAGCTAATTTTTTTTGGAGTGTTTTCTTTTAAGAATTGATCTATTAAACAATTCAAGTTTGATTCTTGAAATATGAACTGATAAATAGCCTGAACTAGGCATTCACGTGTTTTGAGCTCCTGCTTATATTTACCAAGATTTTTAGACATAGTCTTAATCTAACATTTCAACCAATGATTGAGCGATCTCTCTACCTTTATTCAATTTTAAAGAACTGACTCGATCTTCAGCTTGTTGTAAATTTTCTGTAGCAATGAGCCCAAAGGCTACAGGTTTTTTGGTATCAATACTTATTTGCATCAAACCTTGAGCAACTGATTCAGATATCAGCTCATAATGAGTTGTTTCTCCTCTAATAACTACTCCAAATGCAATCACACCATCAGCATGAGCTAATTCTTTTTGTGCAGCATGAACTAATTCCCATGCTCCAGGGACATAAACAATTTTCAGGTTAGTTAAACCCAAACCTTCTAGATGTGCAGTCCCTGATTTAACTAGTTCTTGAACAAGCTCAGCATTCCATTTAGCAGCTACTAAAGTAATTTTTTTATTAACATTTACTTTATCTGTTGAAAATGTAAAACCCTCTTTACTCATTGTTCAAATCCTTTAACTTCAAGATCAAATCCTGACAATGAAGGATATTTTAAAGGAGTTGCTAACAGCTTGATCTCTGTCAAACCAAGCTCCTTCAATATTTGGGAGCCAATTCCAACAGTTTTCGTTTCAGGCTTTATTGATGATTTTGTTCCCATCAGATCATTTAAAACTCCATCAGCATTTTGATAATTACCAATCAAAAGCAAAACACCGCATTGCTCAGCACCAATTTTTCTAAAAGCTTCTTCAAGATTTATTCTTTCACCAAATTCATCAATGCCGATTAAATCATGTAATGTATTCGGAACATGAACACGCACTAAAGGTGTTTTGGATACTTTTAGGTCCCCCTTTACGAAAGCCAAATGTAAATTGTCAAAAATACTATCTCTCCAGGCAGAAAGTTCAAATTGAACCCCATGGACCTCTACTGATTTTGAGTATTCAAGGTGAACATACTTCTCTTTCAATGTTCGATAATGAATTAGGTCAGCTATTGTCCCAATTTTAAAATCATGAATTTCTGCAAACTTAATTAAGTCATCCCTCCTTGCCATCGTTCCATCATCATTCATTATTTCGCAAATGACTCCAGCTTCCTCCAGACCTGCCAATCGGGCTAAATCACATGCAGCCTCAGTGTGTCCTGCACGGCTTAAAACTCCTCCTTCAAATGCACGAAGCGGAAAAATATGTCCAGGCTGCACTATATCTTGAGGCTTAGCATTTTTTTTTGCTGCTGCTTTAATAGTTCTCGCTCTATCCTCAGCGGAGATTCCTGTAGTGATACCTTCTGCAGCTTCAATAGAAACAGTAAATCCTGTTCCATGCTTAGCTCTATTATTATTGGTCATCATTGGCAAATTTAGCTGATCACACTTTTGAGGAGATAAGGGCAAACATACCAAGCCTTTAGCTTTACTGATCATAAAATTTATTTTTTTATCATCAATAAGTTCGGCAGCACAGACCAAATCGCCTTCATTTTCTCTATCTTCATCATCTAATAAAATTACAATTTTGCCAGCAGCAACGTCTTGGATGATCTCTTCTGTTGAATTAAATTTCATTTTTTTCTTATATAAGCATTAAAAGTCTAAAAACAATTAAATATTTTCATTGTAATAAGTTGTTTTTATATCATCTTTGAATCTTTCAATTTTAACCTTCTTAAGTTTGCTAGATTTTTTTATACTGTTTGGAGCTTTTACACTTAATGCCTTGATGCTTCCATCACCTAAAAATATTGGCGCAGTATATATTACTAATTCGTCAAATAAATTCTTAGCAATAAAAGTATTTAAAGTTTTCCGGCCACCTTCAACCAAAATACTTGATATATTTCTAGCTAAAAGGTCTTTAAGAAATTTATCAAGAAAGTCTTTTCCTTTATATTCAATGTATTCTAAATTTTTGGATTGTTTCGCTGAATTTCTTGATCCAATAATCACCTTGGCATTATTTGAAAAAAGTTTATTATTTTTTTTAGATTTTTTTAGATTACCAATAATTATTTTTACTGGTTGCTCAATAGTTTCATTTTTATCTATACCTAATTCTTTTTTCGATAATCGTACTGTAAGTGAAGGGTTATCTTTTTCAGCAGTACCTCTGCCAACTAGAATACCTTTAACTCTTGAGCGAATATGATGACTATCTCTTCGGGATTCGGTATTTGAAATCCATTTACTGTCTCCATTTTTGAGAGCAATCTTTCCGTCAATTGATTGTGCACTTTTAAGAATAATATAAGGACGTAATTTTTTTTGATTTATAAAAAATATTTTATTTAATTTTCTACACTCTTCTTTAAGTAGTCCCACTTTTGTCTTAATTCCAGCTTTTTTTAGCAATCTAATTCCTTGTCCATTGATTTTTGGATTCGGATCGAGAGTGCCGCAAAATAACTTTTTGATTTTATGTTCTATGAGCGCGTTTGTGCACGGAGGCGTATTTTTCTCTATTGAGCAAGGTTCAAGATTTACGTAAAAATCTGACCCGGCAATAATTTTTATAGCTTTCTTTAGACCAAATCTTTTTTTGCAGTTTTTGATTGCATTTATCTCTGCGTGGTCTTTGCCGTATTCTTGATGCCAGCCTTCGCCAACAATCTTATTATTTTTTACAATAACGCACCCGACCATAGGATTTGGTTGGGTTTTTAATTTGCCCCTTTTAGCAAGCTCAATGGCTTTAGCCATAAAGTCAATGTCTTTCATTGTTTTTCTTTTTAGATAACGTTGACTTTTCTTTCGAAAGAGTTGAAATTTCATCAGCAAATTCTTTGATATCTTGAAAATCTCGATACACAGAAGCAAATCTTACATATGCAACTTGATCTACTCTTTTTAAATTTCGCATTACAATTTCACCGAGTTGACGAGAGGCAATTTCTCTCTCACCAAGTTGACGAATTTCAGTCAAGATACTTCCAAAAACTCCATCAACCTCTTCAGAGGATAAAGGTCTTTTCTCAAGGGCCCTAAGCATGCCCGCCTTGAGCTTAACACCATTAAAAGGCTGTCTCTCTCCATCGCTTTTTACTATTCTTGGTAAAGCTAGGTCTGCTGTTTCAAAAGTTGTAAACCTGGCATGACAGACTTCACATTCTCTTCTTCTTCTAATTTGTGAGCCGTCACCAACAAGCCTAGAATCGATTACTTTAGTATCTTGGGCTTGGCAAAAAGGGCAAAACATTTTTATTGATAAACTGGAAACCTTTTACACATTTCAACTACCTTGTTTTTAACCGTATTAATCTTATCAGCATTGCTGTGATCAAGAACAACATCACAAATCCAATTAGTTAATATTTCTACTTCATCACTACCAAAACCCCTTGTGGTAATAGCTGGTGTGCCTAATCTTATACCAGAAGTCACAAATGGTGATTGGGGATCATTGGGGACTGCATTTTTATTAACAGTTATATTTGCATGACCTAATGCATGTTCGCAATCTTTACCCGTTAATCCTTTTTTTCTTAAATCCATTAAGACGATATGATTGTCAGTTTTACCTGTCACAACATCAATTCCTCTGTCTTGAATTACCTTACACATCAGTTTTGCATTTTCTATTACTTGCTGAGTATATATTTTGAAATCAGGCTCTAAAGCCTCTTTAAAACACACTGCTTTTGCTGCTATGACGTGCATCAATGGCCCGCCTTGAGATCCAGGGAATACTGCTGAATTTAATTTTTTTTCTAAATTTTCATTCGATTTAGCAATAATGATGCCAGATCTAGGACCTCTAAGAGTTTTATGAGTCGTTGAAGTTACTACATCAGCATATGGTACTGGCGAGGGATATAAACCCGCCGCAACGAGTCCAGAAACATGAGCCATATCAACAAGAAAATAAGCATTTACTTCATCAGCAATATCTCTAAAAATTTTCCAATCTATAATTCCAGAAAAAGCTGAAAATCCAGCAATGATCATCTTAGGCTTATGTTTTCTAGCTAAATCTCTTACACTATCGTAGTCAATATCAAATGTTTCAGGATGCAAGCCATATTGAATAGCTTGATAGTTTTTGCCTGAAAAATTTACTTTTGCACCATGAGTTAGGTGACCACCATGATCGAGACTCATTCCAAGAATCAAATCGTTAGGTTCAAGCATGGCAAGAAATGCAGCAGCGTTTGCAGATGATCCTGAGTGAGGTTGAACGTTAGCGTAATCTGCCTTAAAAAGCTCTTTGGCTCTGCTGATTGCAATTTCTTCTGCTACATCTACATACTCACACCCACCGTAGTATCTTTTATTTGGATAGCCCTCAGCATATTTGTTTGTAAGTAGACCTCCCTGCGCCTCCATAACTCTTTTACTGGCGTAATTTTCAGATGCTATGAGCTCTATGTGCTCTTCTTGGCGCACTGATTCTTTGTCGAGCGCTTGCCAAAGCTCAACATCATATTTCTCAATAGTTTGTCTATTAGCGAAGATTGAATCAGCTTTAGATTCCATTAATTGCTCCAAAAGTATTTTTTAAAAGTTCGAGATGCTTATTCTAAATTATCTAGGGCTTGTTGTGGGAAAAAGGACGAGATCTTTTTGGATAAGTTGATTTGCAAATTTTGCATGTAATCCCATGACATTGCTTTGCTTGACAGAACTCTCTTCCCCAAAAAATTATTTGGAGATGAAGTTTATTCCATGAATCCTTAGAAAAAATTTTTTTTAAATCCCTTTCAGTTTGTTTTACATTTTTACCTTTCGAAAGTCCCCATCTTTGAGCCAGTCGATGAATGTGAGTATCTACAGGAAATGCTGGATGCCCGAAACCCTGGCTAATTACTACAGAGGCTGTTTTATGGCCGACACCTGGAAGCTTTTCTAATGCCTTTATGTCCTCTGGAACTTCTCCGTTAAATGATTCGCACAAAATATTTGAAAGTTTATGTATTGCTTTAGATTTTTGAGGTCCCAAACCACAGGGTTTTATAATTTTATATATTTGATTAGGGCTTTTAGTACTCATGTCCTTTGGATTATCAGCAAGCTTGAAAAGTTTTGGCGTTACTTTATTAACTCTTTCATCTGTGCATTGTGCTGATAAAAGGACAGCAACTAGAAGGGTAAAATTATCTTTATGATCAAGTGGAACGGGGGTTTCAGGATAATATTCATCTAAAATCTTCTTTACAATTAATGCTCTTTCAGCTTTTATCATTTTTAAAATTTTTTAAATAATACTATATTTTTATAATTCAAAATTTAGAATATTCGTTGTATTAATAGCCATTGATTTGACTGATTTAATACCTATAATATCTTCACACATTGTCCTACTTTTACAAGTAATCAATACTTAAATTCAAACTAAAACTTATGCAAGACTATAAAACAGAATCTCCATTCGATATTACTCTTTCTGAGGAGCAACAAATGACATGGGATATGTTAAGAAAGTTTGCTGAAACTGAGCTTCGACCGCAAGCTAGAAACACAGAAGCTGATGGTATGCCAGGCGATGAATTACTTGAAAAGATCAAATCCTTAGATCTTATTCCTTTAATAATTCCTGAGGAATATGGTGGCATGGGGTTAAAACAGGATTCTGTCTCAAATGCTTTAGCCCTTGAGGCACTTGCATACGGAGATCTGTCGCTGGCAATGTCGGTATCAATTCCTTTATTAACTGCTCAGATTATTGCTGAGCATGGCAGTGAAGAACAAAAAGCTAAGCTTTTACCTGAGTTTGTTACCGGATCAATCTTTCAAGTAGGCTTGGGTATTAACAATGCAATGATTTCGACTGATTCATATCAATCAAGCGTTTCCGCTAAAGAGCAAGGTGAAGAAATAATTCTTAATGGATCTAAAGCAGGGATCGCCTTTGCAAAGGATGCTAAATATTTTTTGATTTCTGCATCCAATGAATCGGGTGAGTGCGACCTTTATCTAGTTAATAAAGATCAGAAGGGTCTTAAATTTGAAGATAAAGAATATATGGGCTTGAAAGGTATTCCTCTCTCACATACTAGTTTCTCAAATTGCAAAATAAGCGCTTCTCAAAAACTTGGGGGACATAATTATTCTATTAATTATCAATCTTTGATAGATTCCTCAAGAATTGGTATGTCCGCTCTGGCGCTTGGAGTTTGCCAGGCTGTTCTAGATTATGTTGTGCCGTACACAAACGAAAGAGTCGCATTTAATGAGCCAATTTCAAACCGACAATCCGTAGCTTTTTTGATTGCTGATATGGCAATAGAAATCGAAGCATTAAGACTAATGGTATATAAATCCGCGGCTTTAAAAGACCTTGAAGAGGACTTTCATAAGCAAGCCTCATTGACTTATAGATTTGCAACTCACCACGGAATGAAAATTGGAACAGACGGAGTTCAATTGCTTGGAGGCCATGGTTTTACACATGAGCATCCTGTCGAGCTTTGGTACAGAAATTTAAGAGCAATCGGAATATTTGAAGGAGGCGCAGGAGTATAAAATGATTCATCCACTATTACCAAATCAGTTACAAAAAACGCAAGAGACCATGAGAATGGCGGCAGAATTTATTTTGCGCCCAATTTCAAGAAAGTATGATAAAGCTGAACATGAGCCTCCTGTAGAAATGGAACAGTTAAATCAAGCTGCCGCAGCTCAAAAAAAACAGACAGGTATGACTGATGATTCTGTTAAGTCGATGGATTTAGGCGGCAGAAATTTATGGGCTGTAATTTCCTTAGAGCAAATGTGCTGGGGTGATGTTGGTCTATTTCTTGCAAGACCTGGAACTGGTCTTGGAAATGCTGCAATTATGGCTGTTGGCAATCAAGAACAAAAATCTAAGTGGGGAAAAAGATGGGCTGCTATGGCAATCACTGAGCCAGCAGCAGGATCAGACTCAAAAAATATTTCCACAACTGCAGTCCTAGAAGGCGATGAATGGGTTTTAAATGGTGAAAAAATTTATGTGACTGACGGCGATCGATGCGATTGTGTTGTTGTGTGGGCAACGCTAAATAAAAACATGGGAAAAACCGCGATTCGATCATTTTTAGTCGAAAAAGGCACGCCAGGATTTACAGTTGCTAGGTTAGAAAAGAAATTAGGGATCAGAGCCTCAGATACAGCAACACTGATTTTTGATAATTGCAGGGTTCCTAGAGAGAATTTGCTCGGTGGTAAGGAAGAAATTGAAACGGATGTTAATGCTGCTAAGAAGTCATTTGGGGGAGCAATGCAAACCTTTGATAATACAAGGCCAATGGTTGCTGGTATGGCGATCGGTTTAGGTCAAGCTGCATTAGATATGACAAGAGCACTCCTTGCTGAGGAAGGTTATGAAGATAATTTTGGAGCATCCATTCATAATCAAACAGCTGTCCAAAGAGAACTTGAAATGCTTGAGGCAGAATTAGAGGCTGCTAGATTACTAGTCTATAAATCGGCATGGATGATGGATAATAAAATGCCAAACTCTAAAGAAGCTTCTATGGGAAAAGCTAAGGCAGGAAGAATAGGTAATAAAATCTCATTAAAATGTGTTGAGATATGCTCCATGCAAGGTTTTTCAGAAGATCATTTGCTTGAAAAATTTTCTAGGGACTCAAAAATTCTCGATATATTTGAAGGTACGCAACAAATTCAACAATTAATAGTTGCAAGACAAGTTTTAGGAAAAAGTTCAAGAGATCTGAAGTAGATATTTTTGAGGTTTTTTTGCACATAAACTTCATATAAATATAGCTTATATATTCTTATTACTATCACTTAAAAAAATTGCCATATGCTTATCTTTGGGTATATCATTAAGTTTGTTCTTTATTAATCAACTTAAAGGGGGAAGATTATGAACAAATATTTGCTATCCATCGGGATAATTTTTAGTTTATCTATCATGCCAGCTTTTGCGCAAGACGGTGCAGAAAGAGTGGTAGAAGAAATAGTGGTTACGGGTTTGAGAAAGGAATCAAATCTGCAAGATACAGCTATTACCATTACGGCGATTACTGCAGCTGATCTTGAAACAAAACAGCTAGAAAATTTTGAAGATCTTCAGTTTGCTGTACCAACTCTTACTTTCGCTAAAGGAGCTTATTCAGGCTCTGGCATTTCTTTAAGGGGTATTGGCAACTTTGCAGTTGGAAACTCTTCAAGTAATGCTATTGGTTACTTTTGGAATGGCCAAACAGCATCACAATCTGGGTTATATGAAGCTGAATTTTTTGACGTTGAGAGGATTGAGGTACTCAGAGGGCCTCAAGGAACTTTGTTTGGCTCAGGAACCACAGGTGGTGCGATTCAACTTGTTACAAAAAGACCTGATGCAGTATTTGGTGGAAACGTAAAAGTTGATATGGCTGATTACGACTCAAGAAGACTTACTGGTGCTATAAACGTCCCTTTATCAGATAATCTTCGTTCTAGATTTGCCTTTGCAAGCCTAAAAAGAGATGGATTTGTAACCAACAATTATAATGGGGAGATGCTTGACGATAGAAATACTATGGCTGGAAGAGCATCTTTTGAATGGGATTATTCAGACGATACTACTGTTTCTCTTATTTATGAAAATACCACAGCAGATGACAATAGGCTAAGAGCAGCTAGACAATTTTGTAAGCAAGATTCATTTTTTGGTTGTAGCCCTTTTGAAACTGGATTAGATGCGCCTCACTCAACTGGAAGTTATTTTCATTGGATCAACTATTTTATGTTCACTTATACCGATTTAGAAACTTCATATAATAGAAATAATCCGTCAAGCGATCTAAGAACAGTTGACTTAGACTTTACACCTAAGCATAAAACCATGCTTGAAAGTACTTTGCTTGAAATTGATCATCAGCTTACCGATGATGTCAGCATGGACCTCACATATTCTTACCATACTAGAGATTTTGAGGATTGGGCTGATTATGACCATTCAGTCTCAGTTGTACCGTATGCTCTTGGCCCTATCGTAACAAATGTAGGAGTTGATCCAACGACTGGTAATCCAGGTGTTGGAATGAGAAGTTATGACAGTGAGCAAAACATAGACTATTCTGCTAACGAATCAGAGTGGTCTCAGACAGAGGTAACATTCTCCTCAGATTTTGATGGTAAATTTAATTTTACTGCTGGTTATTACTATTACGAAACAAGCTCAGAAACAGATTATCACATTAAATCACCTAGTTTAATGTACTATGGAAATACCAGTAATGGTCCTCACTGTGCGGTCTTTGCTACAACATGTAACTTAGGTGGAATTCCTTACTGGGGTACATTCTTTGCTGCTTTACCTGGTGGTGTTGCAACTGCAACTGGAATGGCTCAAGCAGGATTAATACCTCCTAGTGCTGTTTTAGGCACAGGTCTTGGAATAGCTTCAGGTAGTGCTACTCAGACTGCAATTGCAGCTGGTAGATCTGGTGGCCTGCCACTTTGGCAACAAACATACAGAAATGACAGTAACCTTAACAGAGATGAAAACGCTGCATATGGTGAAATCTATTATGATGTTACTGATGATACCCGTTTAACATTGGGTGGAAGATTCAGTGAATATAGAATCGTTGATAACGCTTATACAGCACTTGCAGATTTAACTGGACAAGGTGCAGGTGTTATCAGCGCAGTTCAACCTGCGCCCGTAACAAGAACTTTTGAGGGTGAAGAATTCACCTACAAGGTTGGAATAGATCATAACTTGAATGATGACCAACTTTTTTATGCAACTTTTTCAACTGGCTTCAAACCAGGAGGATCAAATCCAACCAGTGGAGATAATGACGGTATCACAGATTATGCTCCTGAAGAGGTAGAAGTTTTTGAGGTGGGCATGAAGAATACTCTTATGGATGGCAGATTACAACTAAATGTTTCCGCATATCAAAACGAAATCACAGGATTGCAACTTTCTAAGATTGTTAGAAGATCTTCTATTAACGAGAATGCAGATGCAACTATTAAAGGGGTTGAAGCAGAATTTACATTCTTCGTAACTAATACACTTCTATTAGATGGTTTCTATGCATGGACAGATGCCACCATTGATAGTTTCTTGACAGTGGACCCATTGAATCCAGGTAATGCTACACAAGTTTTACCCTATGGACCAGGTCAAACAGGATTCTTAAGTGATTTTGCTCCTTTAGCTGCAACCTGTAATCCACTTGTATTTTTGGGCCAAGCTGCTCCATCTGCACAATGTAGTTTAGGATTAGCTGCTTCAAATGCTCAGCTCGGCGCTTTAGTAAAATATCGAAACACTGACGCTGGTATGGTCTTCTCATCTTTTGGAAGTCTTTGTACTCAACCATATTATGGTCTAGACAGCACAACGTTGCCTTGTCCTGTAACCGATGGTGTTGAGCAGGATCTTTCTGGTAACCGTCTTCCAGGCTCAGCTGAAGATAACTATAGACTGGGATTAACTAAATTCTTTGATAGACCCGGAGGCACATTTGCTCTTAGGGTAGATTACTCTTTTAGAGGAGATAATTACTCAGATACATATAATCGTACAAGAGATTATATTGAAGAATATGATGTAGTTGATTTATCACTGAACTATACTCCCAATGAAGGAGATTGGTATGTTGGAGCTTATATAAGAAATTTAAGTGACAGCGATCATATCTATGCAAAGTACAATACTGATCCAACCGTTGGTGGATTTGCAAATGGTGTAGCATTAGATCCTAAAATTATGGGTATTAACTTTGGAATGAATTTCTAAACTGATAACATTAAAGACTAAAGCCCGATTCTTTCGGGCTTTTTTATTTACATGAGAATTTTTACAAAAAGCTTTTCAAGAACACTAAAGAAACTTCAGCAGAGTTTTTTAACTGAGAATGTTCAAAACAAAAAAATGTTAGATATTTATATTAAGTACGCTGAAGGAAGAGCTAGTGAAGAGGAATTAGATAATGCAAACGAACAACTTAAGGAAATTTTAAAAAGTTTAGGTCTGGGAATCTTAATTATTCTTCCATTTAGTCCAGTCACGCTACCTTATATATTTTCAAAAGCAAAAGAATTGAATATTGATTTAATACCCAAATGGTATAAGTCTTTAAGTAATGATAATGATCGTTTAGAATAACTCACTACTACTTTGGAGTTAAAAATATGAAAACAGCAGTTATTGTAGATAGTGTAAGAACCGGTCTAGCTAAGTCACATCGCGGAGGTTTTAACATAACGCGTCCCGATGATATGTTGGCACACATTATAAATAATATGTTGGATAGAAATCCAAATCTTCCACCCGATATGGTTGAGGATGTTATTATGGGATGTGGCAATCCAGAGGGAGCCATGGGACATAACATTGGTAGGAATGCAGCTGTCCTTTCAAATCTTCCTCTTTCAGTTGGAGGTACAACGGTTAATAGATATTGTTCATCAGGATTACAAACAGTATCTATGGCTGCAAGTCAGATAATGGCAGGTTGTTACGATACTGTAATTGCAGGTGGTGTTGAGCAAATTACTATGCTTTCCGGTAAGCAAAATATGGATGGATTTGTTAATGAAAAATTAGCTGAAAGCCATCCCGGCATTTATCATCCAATGGGCATCACAGCTGAGTGTGTTGCCAATAGATATAATGTTTCAAGAGAAGTTCAAGACGAAATTGCTTTCGAAAGCCAAAAAAGGACAGCGGCCGCCCAAGAAGCGGGAAAATTTGTTGATGAGATTATTCCAATGGATACTAAAATGATGCTCATGAACAAGGAGACTGGCGAATCAACGGAAGTTGATTACACGGTTGATAAAGATGAGTGTAATAGACCAACTACAACTTTGGAGGGATTAGCAGCGCTTAAACCAGTTTTTGATCCCGAGAATGGGTCTGTGACCGCAGGCAATTCATCGCAACTTTCGGATGGTGCTTCAGTAACTCTTGTAATGAGCGAGGAAAAGGCTCTAGAGCTAGATTTAAAACCACTGGCTTATTTTAGAGGATTTACAACCATGGGTTGTGAGCCCGATGAAATGGGAATTGGTCCGGTTTACTCAGTTCCTAAGCTTCTAAAATCTCATAATATGAGTGTTGAAGACATTGATCTTTGGGAGCTAAATGAAGCTTTTGCAGTTCAAGTAGCTTATTGTCGAGATCAGTTAGGCATTCCAATGGACAAGCTGAATGTCAACGGCGGTTCAATTTCGATTGGACACCCATTTGGTATGACTGGTTCTAGACAAGTTGGCCATATTGTTCGTGAACTTAACAACCAAGATAAACAGTTTGGCATTGTTACAATGTGTGTTGGTGGCGGCATGGGCGCAACTGGTTTATTTGAAAGATATCCAAGTTAAGATAAGTTCAGAATTTTCAATCATTAAGAGGTATCTATCTGGCATAGGCACTTCTTACTTAAAATCCAACGGAGTAGATCTATCTGTTGGCGACGACTGTGCGATATTAGCAGCTAATTCAAAATTATTAATAAGCACTGATACTTCAATAGTTGATGTGCATTTTTTAAAATCCATGCCCTCTGATGCAATTGCCTATCGATCGGTTGCTGTTGCTCTTAGTGATATAGCAGCAATGGGTGGGCAGCCTATTGCATTTAATCTTTCCCTAGTGATGCCAAATTTAAATCTTGACTGGATGAAAGGTTTTAGAAAGGGCCTTCAAAAAATTTCAAGAGAGTATAAGTTCCCTTTAATCGGCGGTGATCTTGTAAAAGGACCCTTACAAATAAGTGTTACAGTGATCGGCAAACCCCAAAAGAATACTCTTCTTAGATCGTCTGCTAAAGCTGGAGATATTTTGTGTATATCTGATAAGTTAGGAAGTGGCTATATTGCATTTAAAGAATTTAAAAAAAGAGGTGCATTAAACAAAGTAACTAAACCATATCTATATCCCGTTCCCCAAATAAATTATGGCTTGGCGATTTCAAATATTGCATCGTCTGCAATTGATATTTCTGATGGCATCCTCCAAGACCTTTCTCACATAATTTCTAGCTCGGGAGTTGGCTGCAATATTAATTTAGATAAAGTGCCAGTTGTAGACAGAAAATTTAAAAAAAAATGCTTAGAGTTTGGCGATGACTATCAGATACTTTATACGGTTGCACCCAAGAAAATAAAAGCTCTTAAGGCTAGCCTGAAATCTATTGGAAAAGAATGTCATACTATTGGTGTAATGGAAGGTAAAAAATTAAAGATAACAAACAAGATAGATTCCATAAAAAATTGGGATCATTTTAAGTAACATGAGCTTTCCCGAACTAAACAAACCTTCTCATCTCCTAGCAACATTTTTTGGTATAGGTTTGTTAAAGCCCGCCCCGGGGACTTGGGGTAGCCTGGCGGCAGTCATATTGTGGTATTTTTCATATTTTTTACATCCCTATATTTATATTATTGTGCCAGCTTTTATTTTATGTTCATGGTTAGTGTGTATCAAGGCTGATCAAGACAGCGAATCTAAAGATAATTCTTTAATTGTAATTGATGAAGTTGCTGGAATGCTTCTTGCTCTAACTTTTATAGCCCATGAAGCAATTTTGTATTTCTTTGCTTTTTTGTTGTTTAGATTATTTGATATCTTAAAGCCATGGCCTATTTCTTGGGTAGACAAAAATGTAAAAGGTGGCTTTGGAATTCTTCTTGATGACTTAATAGCTGGATTACTTTCTGGTGGTATAATCTATATTGTTTTAATCAACACATAAAAAATTGAGTAGTTGTAAGTTTGCATCTGAATCAAAACTGCCAACAAAGTTTGGTGAGTTCACTATCTCCACTTTTGAAGAACCTTGTGGGAAGGATCATATTGCCTTAACTATTGGAGATATTAAAAATCAGGATACTGTTATGTGCAGAGTTCATTCTGAGTGTCTTACAGGAGATGCGTTACATAGTCTTAGATGTGATTGCGGACCCCAGTTACATGAAGCCATGGAGAAGTTAGCAAAAAATAAATCCGGCATTCTTTTATATTTGCGCCAAGAGGGCAGAGGTATTGGTTTAGTAAATAAAATTAGGGCATATGCACTCCAAGATCAAGGCCATGATACAGTTGAGGCAAATGAAATGCTGGGTTTTGCAGCTGACTTAAGAGAATACAATATATGCCTAGACATTCTTGAGCATTTTAAAATCACCTCAGTCAATTTATTAACAAATAATCCAAAAAAAGTAAGCGCATTAGAGGAAGTTGGAATAAGGGTTACGAAAAGAACATCCTTGCATGAAGGAGAAAATAAAGTAAATCAAGAATATCTCAATACAAAAAGAGATAAGATGGGTCATCTAAGATAAATAGTCCTTTACTCTTGCAAGAATACCTTTCTTATCAAGTCCAACAGCCTCAATCATTTCTTCTCTGCTTGAGTGATCTACAAATTCATCTGGTATGCCACATATAATAATTTGCGCATTTATTTTATTTTCTTGAGCCCATTCACTTACTGCCGAACCTGCGCCCCCAGTAATGGCGCCATCCTCAATTGTAATAATGGTTTTTTTTGTTTTTGAGTGTTCATTTATCAATTCTTTATCTAATGGTTTGACAAACCTCATATCTAATAGAGTTGCATTTAACTCTTTTGCTACTTCCTTTGATGTTGCAATTAACGTTCCAAAATTTAGCACAAGAAAATCTGAGTCATTAGTATCCATTACTCTTCCTTTGCCTATATCTACAGTATTAAGATTAGGATCAATTTTTGAATTAATTCCGCCACCTCTGGGGTAACGAACAGCAGCAGGGCCACAGTAATGAAAAGCAGTAGTTAGCAACTTTCTTGTTTCATCTTCATCTGCTGGAACTGCAATCAACATGTTTGGGATACATCGTAGATAAACAATATCGAAGTTTCCAGAGTGAGTGGGGCCATCTTCTCCGACCAAACCAGCTCTATCAATTGCAAATAGAACATTTAAATTTTGTAATGCTACATCGTGAATAAGCTGATCATAGGCACGCTGCAAAAAAGTTGAATATATTGCGACGATAGGTTTTTTTTCTTCACACGCCATTCCAGCAGCAAGGGTAACTGAATGTTGTTCGGCAATCGCAACGTCATAAAATCTTTCTGGAAATTCTTTGCTAAACCTCACTAAACCAGAGCCTTCTCTCATAGCTGGTGTAATAGCTATTAAATTTTCATCTTGCTTTGCCATGTCAACAATCCATTGACCAAAAACATCTTGAAATTTTGGCCCATTCTTTTGATCAATTAGATCTAATGGTTTAATTTTCCCAATTGCATGAAAGCCAATTCGATCAGCCTCAGCGGGATCTAAGCCAGCTCCTTTTTTTGTAATTACATGTAAAAATTGCGGGCCCTCAAAATCCTTTAAATTGCCAATAACTTTAGTTAATTCGTTAATATCATGGCCATCTATGGGACCTATATAATTTAAACCCAATTCTTCAAAAATACTTCCAGGAGCAACCATAGCTTTCATTTGAGTTTCAACCTTTCTTGCAATATGGTGGGCCTGCGGCAAATTTTCTAAAAAGCTTTTCCCACTTTTTCTAATCCCTTTGTATACTTTAGATGCCCAAATGCGTGAAAAATAATTATTTAATCCACCAACATTTTCTGAGATGGACATATCATTATCATTAAGAATGATTAACATATTTGGTTTTATATGACCCGCATGAGATAAAGCTTCAAATGCCATACCCGCTGTCATTGCCCCATCGCCAATAACCGCAACAACTTTTTTATCTGAGTCTTTACTCGCAATTGCCATTCCAAGTGCAGCACTTATGGATGTACTTGAATGACCAACTCCAAAAGCATCGTATGGACTTTCTTCTCTGCTTGGAAATGGAGCCAGCCCATCCTTTTGTCTAATTGAGGCTAAAATTTCTTTTCTTCCGGTTAATATTTTATGAGGATAAGCTTGATGGCCGACATCCCATATAATCTTGTCATCGGGAGCATTGTAAAGGTAATGTAAAACGACTGTTAGCTCCACCACTCCCAATCCTCCGCCAAGATGACCACCGCTTTGACCGACACTAAAAAGCATATGTGCTCTGACATCATCTGCTAACGTTTTGAGCTCAATAGTTGTTAAATTTTTAATGTCTGCTGGAACATTTACCTTATCTAAAACTAAGGTTTTAGGTTTTTTTGTTGGTATTTCAGAAAATATTTTCACTTTAGTTTTTCCTTTCAACCATAAACTTTGCTAAAGATAATAGGTCTTTTATTTCTTTTGCCATAAATGAATTATTTAATTTTGATATACAGTTGTTCGAAAGGAGATGAGCTTGTTCAACTGCCGCATCATTTCCAAAGACACTAACGTAGGTTAACTTTTGATTTGCTATGTCCGATCTATTACTTTTACCTAAAATAATTGAATCTGAGGAAGCTTCTAAAACATCATCCATTATTTGAAAAGCTAGACCAAGACCCTTTCCAATTTCACTTAAAATCATTAGCTCATTCTCTTGTTTTTCATTGCCAAGATGGGGCAATGTGATTGCAACCTGGATAAGTTTTCCAGTTTTAAGTTCATGAATTTTTTGAATATTATTATATTCTTTATTTTCAGCATCTAAATCATACTGTTGACCTAAAATCATTCCTTTATGTCCGCATGCATTCGATAAAGCTTTTATGGATTCAATCTTTTGTTCATGAGTTAAATGTTGTGAAGAAGCTATTGTCTCATAAGCTAAAGCCTGCAACGCATCGCCAGTTAGAATTGCGGTAGCTTCATTAAATTTAATATGATTAGAGGCTTGGCCTCTCCTGATATTATCGTTGTCCATTGATGGCAGGTCATCATGTATTAATGAGTAAGTGTGCATCAGCTCAATACTTGTAGCCATATCAATTAATGCACAATTAGAAATTTCTTTATTCAACTTACCTGAAGCAAAAATTAAACCAGCACGAATGCATTTACTATCAGCCAGAGCTGAATATCTCATGGATGCAGTAATCTTATTTTTATCTGGAATAAGGGCATCAATTCGACTTAACACCTTCTCTTTACATTCTGATAGAAAGCTAACAGACATAGATTTTATTTTAGCTATCCAGATCTACTGTATTGCCATTATCTAAAAGTTTCTTTACTTTAAGCTCAGCTTGAGAAAGCTGTTTTTGACATTCTTTTACAAGCCCTATCCCTTCCTCAAATGATTTGACGCTATCTTCTAAGCTAATATCACCATCCTCAAGTTTCTCAATAATTTTTTTAAGCTTTTGTAAGGAAACTTCAAAATTTACTGTGTCTTTTTTTGTCATAGCTTATTGTAACTTATGATTTTTTATTCATCACTTCACTTGATGGTTCTAAGAAATCAAATCGATTTTTTAACCATAATTTTATTCTTGAAGGGAGCGTCAATGCTGCTGGGGTAAAAATAAGAGTTAGAATTGTGCTGAAAGCTAGACCGAAAACAATTGATGAAGCTAAATTTTGCCACCATCCAACCACTCGACTGCCTACTACTATCTCCCTTCCAAGAACATCAATACTAATTCCAAGGGCTAACGGAAGAAGCCCAAAAATAGTTGTAGCAGTTGTTAATAAAATCGGGCGTAATCTTTGTTTACAAGTTTTTATAATTACATCTTCTCTGGATAGGTTTGGAAATTCTCCTGTTAATCTGTTAAAAGTATCAATAAGAACAATGTTATTATTAACAACAATACCCGACAACGCCACAATAGAAATTCCAGTCATTGTTGTGCTAAAAGGTTTACCTGTGATTAGTAATCCAACTAAGACTCCTACTATCGACATGAATACTGCGCTTAATACAAGAGTTGATTGGTAGAAACTATTAAATTGAGTTACAAGCAATATCATCATTAAGGCTAAGGCAGTAATAGCTGCGATTGAAAGGAACTCTGTTACTTCCTCAGTCTCCTCCTGCATTCCTCTGAATTTTGTGGTAATACCGCTATCGAATTCTTGTTTGGACAACCAATTACCCATTTCTTTCACTTTATCTGACACAAGATAAACTTGACCTGAACTATCAAGCTGAGTTTTGTCTATTGCAACACCTATTTCATGAAAAAATTTTCCATCTCTTCTAACAACTGATTGTCGATTTTCTACAGGAACTAATTTTACAAAAGTGCTAATAGGGATGAGCCCATTCATTGAGTTTACTTTCAAATCTTCGATGCCACTTAAAGATCTATTTTCTATATCAAATCTGGCTCTAATTTCAATTTCGTCTTTTGAATCGTCTGGCCTATATTCACCAACCTGAAATCCATTAGTAAGCATTTGCACTAAAGCACCAACATCTCGGATACTGACTCCCAATTGAGCAGCTTTTTGTTTATTAACCTCAACTTTCCACTCAATTAAGGAATATGGCAAAGTTGATCTTATATTAGTTATACCTACAACCTCATTTAGCATGTATTCCTCAATAATTTCTGTTGTTTTTGCTACAGATTCTTCACTATCACCAAAAATACCTAATTCAATAGGAGAGCCAAAAGAGGGTCCTCCCTCCTCAGCAGTAATTTCTACTATTACGCCAGGAATGCCCGAGGTTGCTTCTTGAGCTTTTATGAATACTTCATTTCCAGAAATATCTCTGAATTGAGTATCAACGACCTCCATATAACCCCTTGCCATGGTATCTCCTCCAGAGTTGAACCACTGGGATCCAGTTGTCATATAAAGATTTTCAACATGCTCTACGTTGAGAAGTCTTTCCTCTACAATTTCCATTATTAATTTTGCTTCTTGAGAGGAAAAATTGCCTCTAGCTCTTACGTTTATCTCAGCAGCAACAGGATCAACATCTGCAAAATACAACGTCCCTTTATTAAAGTTTCCATACATCGCATAACCAAAGAACCATAAAAGCATTATTACTGCAATCATGGTTTCACCTGGATTTTTAACGAACTTTCTAAGTGCTTTTGAATAAAATGCTGAAAGTTTATCAAATAGAATTTCACCAGTTTGCTCACTTTCACCTGAAACTAATGAAGATCTCCTCTGACCAAAAAGGGAACCTACAACTGGTGTTACAACCATTGCATAAACTAGGGATGAACTAAGTACAATAAATACTGTAATTGGAAGAAATCTCATAAATTGACCAGTAAAGCCTGGCCAAAAGATTAGGGGTGTAAATGCTGCAATTGTTGTTGCAGTTGAAGAAATAATTGGATAGAACATTCTTTTAGAGGCAAGTCTGTAAGCCTCTTTTCTATTTAATCCTTCAGAAATTTTTCTATCCGCATATTCAGTCACCACTATTGAGCCATCAATAAGCATTCCTAGCCCAAGCAAGAGACCCATCATTACTAGAAAATTAAATTCTATAGAAAGTGCTTTTAAAATAATGAATGTTAAAAGAAAACAAAAAGGTATAGATAATCCCACAAGCATGCCCACCCTAACTCCCATACTGGCAATAACTAAAATCATCACAAGAAATATTGCAGTGATAATATTTCCTTCCAACTCTGAGATCATTACTTCAGCCCAAACCGTATCATCGTTAGTTCTGATTATTGAAAGATTTTTTGGAATAGAGGTCTCAAATTCTTCTTTAACCCTTAAGATTTTCTTTTTTGCCTCAATAGCATTTGCACCGACTCTCATTCTAATTTCTAAAGTAACGGCGTCCTCTCCGTTTACTTTTGCGTATGAGGAAAAGTCCTTAAAAGTTCTATTGATTTGACCAATATCACTAAGGGTAACTACTGCATCTTGAGTGACTTTAATTGGTATGTTGTATACATCTTCAGCAGTTTCAAAAACGCTAGGAACTTCAATATTAAATTTTCCAGTACCTGTATCTTGAGCACCACCAGGAATAATTAAATTATTATTAGCAATAGCACTGTATAGTTGGCTTAAAGTGATTCCATAAGTTTCCATCTTTGATTTATCAATTAAGCCCTCTAGTACCTCCTCGGGTGCCCCCTCAAGGTCAGCAGCAAGAACTTCACTTATAGATTCCAATCTATCTTGCAATTCTCTTGCAAAAAATACTTTTGTTCTCATTGACGCTGAACCTACTAGACTCAGATTCATTACAGGAAACATTGCAAACGAATATTCTCTTATCTGAGGATCCTCAGCTTCTACAGGGAGCTCAAATTTTACTTCTTCAACGGCTTGTTTAATGTCTCTTAGTGCAGTATCGATGTCATAGCCAACTTCAAACTCACCAACAATTCTCGCATAACTTAATCTTGCAGATGAAGACAGCTCTTTAATACCTGGAACACTTCTTAATCTTGTTTCTAGGGGCCTAGCAATTAATCTTGAAGCATCCTCAGGAGAGGCACCATCTAGAAAAACGGAAACACTAACCAGAGGGAGAGAAATATTTGGTTCTGAGGCAACTGTTAAAGTTGTCCTAGCATATGCACCTGCAATAATTACAACTAATGCTAAGGCAAGTGTAGTTCTTGCTTTAGACAATGCAAAATCTACTATTTTGATCATGATTCAGTTGTTGGAATTGCTATCACTTTTTGGCCATTCTCTACAAAACCTTGCCCTCGAACTATCAGATTAGATGCATTTGGAATACCTTTAACCCAAAGGCCATCTTGAGTATCTTCTAATATTTTTATTGGCAAGAATTCAACAACCTCATCATTATTTACAATTCTAATCCCCAGAGTACCAGAGTCGGATAGAAGAAGTATTGAAGGAGAAATTTTATTGGCAAGTATCTTATTTGTGCTAATTTCTAGGGTTCCAGTTATTCCATCTCTAATTAATCCCTCTGGATTTCTAACCTCTGCTTCTACTCTAAAACTCCTAGTCGAAGGAGTTGCACTTTTTGAAACAAAACTTAATTTACTAGAAATCACTTCACCAGTTACAAGCATGATGGACACATTCTGACCTTTAACAATATTTTTTATTTCGGCTTCTGGTACTTCAGCAACAAAAGTAACAGGATCTAATTCAATAATTACTGCGCAAACTTCACCTCTATTGATAAAGTTTCCGGGCTTAATTATTTTTTCTACGTAACCTTTAAAAGGAGCTTTTACTTCTGTTCTATTTAATTCAACCACTCCTAACCTGCATAAAACCTGATCTTTCTGAACCCATTGACCTTGATTTACATTATTAGGCATTACTTCACCTGAAGTTTTTGCAATAACTCTAACCCTTTTTTCAGATGTTGCTGCAGCGTTTAGAGTTACTTTTGGGGAAAAGAATTCTGCATCACTTTTTTCTACAATTACTGACGTTAATTCTTGAGAGGACTTTTTTTGAATTTCTTCTTCTTCAATGAACTGACCAGAAATTACCCACCCAATTATAGGTATGAGTATATATAGGGATATTCTTACGTTTTTAGACATTTCCTAATTAGAATAAAATTTTTAGTACTACACACTCTTTAACATTAGATGGGGGAGAATGATTATAGTTCAAGGTTCTTGTAAAATACACTTTACAATATTAAAGACCGTGTTTTTTTCGTAAACTCTCAAAAAGCTTAATGTCTAGAGGCTCAATAATTTCATTATTACTTTTCGAGGCAATCTCAAAATTTTTTCCTGCTTTTATTTCCATAGCTAGGCGCATATAGGTTTTAGCAAATACTTGAAAAGCTTTGGTATCTTTTGAAGAGTTAATCAAATCCCAGCCAGTCTCTTTACCTGCCCAGTAAGTTATTGGATGCGTCCACGGATAGCTATCCCTGGGAGGTGAAGATTTTTGTGCTTCAATAAAAGCTTCTTCAGGAGTTGGAATATTAATTGAACCCATCGATTCTGAACACGCTTTAAGGAATTCTGTAAGTGTTGGAAGGTAATCATTTGACTGGATAACTATTTCAACTGCAGAATTTATACAATCTGACGGATATTTTTTTAGGCTTTCTGCCCAAATTTTTTTTGCTTCAGAAAGCTTATCGTCTGTTCCAAAGACCTTGTAAAATTGATAATGATATGAAAGCTCAAGCTTCAAAAATAGATCATCAATTGCAGCGATTAAGCTTTCTCGTTCAGAGTTCGAGATTTTCTGCCCAGGAGTCATCCTTTGTTCTTTCTTTGAACTGCTTAGAAAACTCTCCTGGTTCATTATGTCTGTTATTTTTTTTACCATCTCTTTCTTCGTAGGCCCCTATAAATTCTTTTCTTTTAACAAAATCTACAAATTTTGAGTTCCATGACCTTAAAGCAGCTCCATTTTCTTTCCAGTAAAGTATAAACTCCTTCAAGTGCTTTAATGCATCATTTTTTGAAACATTTGCTAATCCTAGAATATCAAATGCATCAGAGGATGGCGACCAGCCCTCATCAATGCAAACTGGCAAACCTTTATTTTCGGATCTTTCTTTAACCCACTCTCTTCTTATGAATTCTACAAATAAAACATTCCAGTTATCTCTTATCTGGTTTTTTTCAAGCCAATATAATTTAAATTCACTGACCTTACTTTCTATGAATTCCTTATTTATGCCGCCCATTCCAAGTACCTCATAAGCTTGTATTGATGGGGCCCATTTAACATTGAGCTTTCTTTTACCAATATTCTGATTGTCACTAGGAAGCTTTAATTTATATAAATTTCTTTTACTTGATGGGCTAGTTTTATTAGATTTTATTTCTGTGGATATTAATTTCAAACTAATCAATCTTTTAAGATGATCAAGTATTTCTTGCTCTTCTAGAAATGGAATTTTTTCTTTCAGCAAGACTAGTATTTCATCATTTGTAGATGAGGCTATTTTTTGATCTTTTGATGCAGCAAGAACGATGGCACATTCTATTCCCAATGTTTCTGCTTCTTGAATTGAGAAAGTGAATAAGTCTTTATCCAATTATCCTCGCCTCTTTTGAACAGCTTCGCTGATAAGTTGGAGGCAATTAAGTGTATCATTCCAATTCATGCACGCATCGGTAATACTTTGGCCATATACAAGGTTATCTGTAATGCTTTGATTTCCTTCAACTAGATGACTTTCAAGCATTAAACCTCTTAGACTATTGTTACCACCAGAAATTTGTCCAGCTATGTTTTCAACCACATCAATTTGTTTTTTAAATTGTTTTTGACTATTTCCGTGGCTTGCATCAACCATAATAGAGTCATTTACATCCGCTTCAGTCAATGCTGTTAATGTTTGTTGAATTGCATCTGGATTAAAATTTGGCTCTTTTCCACCACGCAATATAATGTGTGCGTCTGAATTTCCGGATGTTTTATAAATTGATACACGACCATCTTTTGTATTTGAAAAAAATACATGAGGATGATTCGCTGCTTGGATGCCATCAATTGCCGGTTTTAAGGCTCCAGTTGTACCATTTTTAATCCCAACTGGGCATGAAAGACCAGAGGCTAATTCTCTATGCGACTGACTTTCAGCTGTCCTAGCACCTATGGCGCCCCAAGATACAAGATCTGCTACATATTGGGGAGAAATCGGATCTAGGAATTCTGTTCCAATAGGAAGCCCTATTGCAGTTATATCTCTTAGAATTTTTCTTGCAAGCATTAAGCCTTTATTAGCATCATAACTCTCATTAATATCTGGATCATTTATTAAACCTTTCCATCCCACTGTTGTTCTAGGTTTCTCAAAATATACTCTCATTATTATTAGCAAATCAGCGCTTAATGAATCTCTAGCTCCTTTTAAAAGCTGTGCATATTCCATTGCAGAGACTGGATCATGTATTGAGCATGGTCCACAGACAACCAGCACTCTATCGTCTTTACCATGAAGAATTTGACTAGCTTCATTTCGAGTTCCATAGACTAATTTTGAAATTTCGTCAGTTAGTGGATACTCTGAAATTACATTATTAGGCGTAATAAGATCAAACTTTTCAACAATTCTTGTGTTGTCTGTGTGATAAATAGATTCCATGTTTCAAATATTAATGCAATTAAATTAAAAAAATAGGCTTAAACTGATCTTATTAATTCTTTTTAATTTCCAGTTAAAACCTAGTAAATCAATATTTTTATGCAAAATCACAAGATGTTGTGTTAAAAAGGGCTTATAATTACACCATCTTGTATAAATAGAACTTATGAAGTCTCAAGCGCAGTTAGCATTTCCCCAATTTAAAGGTGAGGCTTTAACGCAACTTCCTGACGACTTATTTATTCCGCCTGAAGCTTTAGAAATCTACCTAGAAGATTTTTCTGGTCCAATGGATGTATTGATATATCTCATCCAAAAGAAAGATATTAATATATTAGATTTAGATGTGTCTGAAATCACCGATCAATATGTCCAGTACATAGAGTTAATGGATGCCCTGAAAATAGAGCTTGCAGCTGATTATTTGGTAATGGCGGCTACCCTTGCTCACATTAAATCTAGAATGTTAATTCCTCAGTCAGAAGAGGAAGAGGAAGAGCATGATCCTCGCTCAGAGCTTATTAAGAGACTGCAAGAATATCAAAGGTATAAAAGTGCATCAGAATCCATCTCAAATTTGCCGAGATTAGACAGGGATTTTTTTCTTGCATCAACCTCACTGCCAAAATTTAAAGAACGTGCACCTATAGAAATATCTTCAAATGAGCTTGCATCAATTTTTTACGAAGTTTCAACACGGCCTAAATTTTCTGCCCATCATGAAATTCTCTTTGAGGAACTATCTACACAAGAAAGGATTTCATTAATCCTATCGATTTTAAACAAAAGAAATGTAATACAGTTTTTTCAAACTTATAAAAAAAATGAAGGTAATCAAGGTATTGTTGTTGCGCTATTAGCATCACTTGATTTAGCTAAAGATGGATTTGTAGAACTAATTCAGAATGAAGATTCAAATCAACTTTATCTTAAATTAAAAAATAGAGGATTTCATTAGATGAATCATTTTAAAAACTTATCAAACCTTGTTGAATCAATTCTTTTTGGTGCTGGCAGGCCAATAAGGTTATCTGAGATTAAATCCCTAATGAGTTCTCAAAATATAGATATAGATTTGTCAAGCATAAAGGTAGCTTTGAACTCCCTTGAGGAGAGATATGCTGATAGCTCAATTGAAATAAAAGAAGTTGCGTCAGGTTTTAGAATGCAGATTAAAGAAGGCTATGGTGACTGCTTGTATCCTTTATGGAACGACACTTCAAGCAGGCTTTCTAAAGCTTTAATGGAAACTATTTCAATCATTGCTTATAAGCAACCTGTCACCAGAGGCGATATTGAAGACATCAGAGGTGTTACTGTTAGCACTCAAATTGTTAGATCTTTGCTCGATAGAGAGTGGATAAAAGTTTGTGGCTATCGTGATGTTCCTGGAAGACCAGCCTTATATGAAACCACCAAAACTTTCTTAAATGATTTAAATCTCAAATCTATAAATGACTTGCCTCAATTAGCAGATGCTATACCTGCAGAAGATAGCCTGGAAAAACTAGAAGCTGGTTAGCTCTATGCTGCGATTGCAGAAATTCTTAGCTCAAGCTGGTTTGGGTTCACGGCGCTCTTGCGAACAGTTCATAAAAGACAATAGAGTTTCCGTGAATGGAAAAGTTGCAGTCTTAGGAACAAAAGTATCTGAAAATGATGAAGTTACCTTTGATGGCAACAGAGTGCTTCCAAAAGTCGCGGATTTAAAAGTTGTCATGCTCAATAAGCCGAGAGGTGTTCTCTCATCAAAAAAAGATGATAAGAAGATAAAGCTCGTATTTGATTTTCTACCAAAGACCTTCAATGAACCCGATTGGATTGCAGTTGGAAGGCTTGATATAAATACTTCTGGATTAATGTTGTTTACCAATGATGGAACATTGGCTCATCAGTTGATGCATCCTTCATTTGAAATTGACCGAGAGTATCTCGTTAGAGCGAGAGGTAATTTTAATGAGCAAAAGAGAAAAAATATGTTGTCAGGTATAGAAATAGAAGATGATATTTATAAGTTTTCAGATATTGTTACCGGTGAAAAACAAAGCTCTAATCAATGGTTTTCAGTATGTATGCTCACAGGTAAAAATCGTGAAGTGAGAAAACTTTTTGAGTCTCAAAACTTAGAAGTGAGCAGACTAAAAAGAGTAAGGATTGGCCCAATTTTTTTGCCCTCAACTTTAAAAGAAGGTTCTTGCAAAAACTTAACTGAAGCTCAAATAAAAGAACTCCAGAATTATGGAAAGTGAAAGAGCCTATAGATCGCTGCTTAAAGTTTCAAAAGAAAAAAAATTCATCAAGCTTGAGAAATATCTTCAACAATCAGAGTCAATTGAGATTAAATTGTCATCACTGCCTTTAGTGGAATATCTTGCCTCAGTAGTTGTTAGCCAACAACTTTCAACCAAGGCAGCCAAGACTATTTGGTTAAGAGTGCACCCAATTGTCAAAAATTATACCGATTATGAAAATTTAGAAATCAAACTGCGTAAGGCTGGTCTATCAACATCAAAAGCAAATTATGTAATTGGTTTGATCGGTAATTCTTATTTATCATCTTTGCAAAGAGAAGATTTACTAGAAAAATCTAACATTGAACTCGAAAAAATGTTAACGGATATTAAAGGAATTGGACCATGGTCGGTCAATATAGCCAGAATGTTTTATCTTGGAGATGCTGATGTTATGCCGATAAATGATCTTGGTATTAAGTATGCACATAAAAAATTTTTTCCCGAGCATGAGTTGGATGAGAAGTTCTATGAACCTTTTAAACCCTATAGAACTTACTTGAGCTTATTTATGTGGAAGTCACTTTCTTAGATAGATCATCATATTCAAAATAATTTACTTTTGAATCACAACTTTCCTTACTAAAAAACCATAAATAACAGTTCACGAGCTCATTGGGAGTTTTTAATGAGCGTGGATCTTCTGCTGGTCTTGCAGATGCCCTCATTTTTGTCTGAGTAGCTCCTGGATCAAAGTTAAATACTTTTATGGAAGAAGTGGTTTCAAGCTCATTTGTAAAAATTTCTGCCAAACCCTTTAGACCAAATTTTGAAACCGAGTACGCGCCCCAAAAAGCTCTACCCTCATTAGCAACCCCAGAGGATGTAAAAATAATTCTTGGCATGGTTGAATTTTCAACTATTGATTTTAGTGTTTTTGTTAGAAGAAAGGGCGCTCTTAAATTGATGTTTAAAACTTCATCCCATTTTGATAATTCATAATCCTCCAGAGGAGTCATAGTGCCTAAAATTGCAGCGTTATGTATGATTCCATCTAAAGCATGATATTCATTAGAGACTGCTCTTAAGATTTCGTGAGCTGATTCATTATTTAATAGAGATAGATCAGCCTCTAAAATTAAGTGTTTTTGAGAATTAAAAGAATGATCAAGCTGATCATGTACCTCATCAAGTTTTGATGAATTCTTTCCCAAAAGAATTATGCTTGAACCAAGTTTTGAAAACTCCTCAGCCAATACCTTGCCAATCCCATCAGTTGCTCCAGTAATTAATATAGTCTTATTAGTGAGATCCATTTATATTTTATAGATTAACTCATACAATTCGTTGGGATGATTAGCTCCAAGAATATCTTTATTATGATCACTAGGCTTGATTGAATACCCAAAGTAACAAGCAATAACATTTGTCCCAGCATTAATTCCTGCTTCGAGGTCTTTTATATGATCACCAATATAAATGCAATCAGCAGGCTGAATACCTAAGTCTTTACAACCAAGTAAAATACCTTCCGGATCTGGCTTAATTGCATCCAAATGTTCAGGACATACAAGCGTTTTACAATTTTTAAATGCAGCCTCATTCATTAATATTGGTTTGGCAAAACGCAAGGGTTTATTCGTAACGATTCCATAAGGAATATTGTCCTGATCTAGAGACAATAGCATTTCTTTAATCCCATCAAATGCTCTTCCATATTTCAGAAGATTAGTTTCATATTCATCTAGAAGCTCCTCTCTAAGTGCAGCACACTTTCGATCAGAAATGTCTATGTTAAAACCTAAGCTTGTAAGCTTCCAACTTCCATCAGAAACATAGCTTCTAATTATTTTAGGATCAAGTTTTGGTTGATTATGTTTTGAAAGCAAATTATCGAGACTAGCAATAAAGTCTGGAGCTGAATCTAAAAGAGTTCCGTCAAGATCAAATAAAACACCTTTAGGCATTTTTAGATCCATACATCATATAGTTAACTCCAAGATCATTATTTAGATTCGCTGTATGAAAAATAGGGTTGTAAAACATGCCTTTACTTTCAATTAACTTTATTCCCGCATCTCTCATAAACTTTTCTAATTCTGATGGCTTGATAAATTTAGCCCACTCATGAGTACCTTTGGGCAAAATATTAAAAATATACTCTGCACCTATAATTGCCGTAACAAATGATCTAGGATTTCTATTTAAAGTAGACAAGAACATTTGACCATTTGGCTTTAAAAGGTCAGAGCATGCCTTTATCAACTGAGCTGGATCAGGGACATGTTCAATAACTTCCAAGCAAGACACGACATCAAAAGATTCACTCTCCTTTTGCGCTAACTCTTCTGCTGTAACTAATCTATAGTCTATTGCAACTTGCATTTTTTGAGCATGCAATTTGGCAACCTCTATATTTGCTTCAGTAACGTCAATTGCTGTTACTTTTGCTCCTTTAGAATAAAGAGCTTCTGCTAATAAACCTCCTCCACACCCTACGTCAAGAACTTTTAAACCATCTACAGGCATTTTTTTATCTATATAGTTTGCTCTTAGGGGATTTATTACATGAAGAGGTTTGAAGTCACCGGTTGGATCCCACCATTTTTCAGCAATATCAGCAAATTTATTTACTTCATTTTGATCAATATTTTGAGTCATAAAAACTACTTCTTTAAAGTGGCAGATTAAATCATTGCATGCAAGAATAGACAAGTTTATTATCTTTTACACAAGTAAGCTAACAAAATATGTCAGATAATCCCGTTGCAATTGTTACTGGAGGCAGTAGAGGGGTAGGAGCTGCAACTGCAAAAATCCTCTCTGCAAATGGATGGAATGTTATTATCACTTGCTCCTCTTCTATTGAGGATGCAAAGTTAGTAGCAGCAAACTGCTCTAATAAAGCAAGTGAAGTCCTTGCATTTCAAGCTGACGTTGCAAATGAGAAGGACTGCATTGCAACGACTAATAAAGCAATTGAAAAATGGAAAAGAATTGATGCTTTGGTGAATAATGCAGGAACTACCAAGTTTGTCTGGGATCACTCTGAACTAAATGGGCTTGATGCAAAGGACTTTCAAAAAATTTATGGTGTTAACGTTATTGGACCTTTTCAAATGGTTAAAGCTGCAAAAAATCATCTTCAAAAAAGTAATAATCCTTGCATTGTAAATGTGTCTTCTATTGCAGGAATTAAAGGAATAGGAAGTTCTATAGCTTACGCTGCATCAAAAGGAGCTTTGAATACAATGACTTTATCCATGGCAAGAAATCTTGGACCCATCAGAGTTAATGCTATATGTCCCGGATTTATTGAGGGAGAGTGGCTTGAAAAAGGCATGGGCACGGAAATGTATGAAGCTGTAAAATCGCATGTTCAAACCACTACTCCACTAAGAAAGACTTGCACGCCTGAATCTATTGCTGAAGTTATATTTAGTATAATTGAAGCAAGTGAATTAATGACTGGTCAACTTATAACAGTGGATGGTGGAGCTAGTCTAAATTTATAAAATTTTTTCTTCATGTAGCCTAGCTACATAACTTTTTTGATATAAATGCATATTTTGAAAAGGTTTTTAAACATATTGACAATAACCTTTAAATAATTTGCAATGTACTACAAACGTATCTTTTAAAATTTTATGCATATAGTTGCTTTGAAATCTCCTGATTCAAGAGATCGCCGATCAGTTCTACATCCAGAAACAGTAGAGAAAATTACAGCTCTTAAAGGAGCCTCTGTTTCATTTGAATCAGGTATTGGTGAAGGCATCAATGTTTCAGATCAGACCTTCAATGATCTTGGCTTAGAAGCAATTTCAAGAGATGAATGTTTGTCTAAAGGAGATTTAATTATCACTCCTACTTCATTGTCAATAGATGAATCATCAAAATTAAAATCTGGATCAACTGTTCTTGGAATGATTAATCCCTTTTATGCAGGCGAAGAGTTAAAGGCGCTGAGTCAATCAAGAATAAATGCAGTTAGCATGGAATTCATACCAAGGATAACAAGAGCTCAAAAAATGGACGTCTTAAGCTCTCAAGCAAACCTTGCTGGTTATGCAGCAGTTCTTGAAGCTTCTAAATATTTATCCTCTGCATTACCAATGATGATGACCGCTGCCGGAACACTTAAACCTGCTAAGGTTTTTGTGATTGGTGTCGGTGTTGCAGGGTTGCAAGCAATCGCAACTGCAAAAAGATTAGGTGCAAGAGTTGAGGCATTTGATACTCGTGATGTTGTTGAGGAGCAAGTTAAATCTCTTGGTGCAAAATTTGTAAAAATTGATTTAGGCGACACCGGTCAAACCGATCAAGGCTATGCTATAGAGCTAACCCAAGAACAAATCGCAAAACAAAAGGATCTTCAAAGCCAAGTATGTGAGAGATCAGATATAGTTATTACCACTGCTCAAATCTTTGGAAGACCAGCTCCTAGAATCATCGATGAGAATACAATAAAAAAAATGAAGCCTGGTAGTGTCGTTCTTGATATGGCTGTCGAAACTGGTGGCAATGTCGAGGGATCAATAGTCGATGAAGTAATTGATATCAATGGTGTTAAAATAGTAGGTGTATCTTACTTAGCTTCCAGAGTCTCAAGCCATGCTTCTTTTGCGCTATCAAATAATATTATTAACTGGCTAACCGATTTTTATGATGAAGAAAACTCTCAAATAAATTTTGATTTTGAGGATGAGGTGATTCAAAGCAGTGTGCTTGCTTATGATGGAAAAATAATGAATGAGAGGTTTGCATAATGGAAATGTATGTTTTGTTGGGTTTCGTTTTACTTTTATCTATTTTTTTGGGTCTTGAGCTTATCTCAAAAGTTCCTAGTACACTTCATACACCTTTAATGTCTGGAGCTAATGCTATTTCTGGAATTGCTTTAGTGGGGGCATTGATGCTTTCAAGCGCTGGTCAGATGCAAGATATATTAGCCTTTGGTGCAATTTTGTTTGCTTCTATCAATGTGTTTGGTGGTTATCTTGTTACAAACAGAATGTTGAGCATGTTCAAAAAGAAATAAATCATGGAAAATTTAGCCAATATCCAAGTTATCCAGAACATAATTTATATCATGTCTTCAGTGATGTTTATCCTTGGAATAAAAATGCTTGGAAAAGAAGCTACAGCGGTCAAAGGGAATTATTTATCAGCTCTGGCAATGTTTTTTGCTGTTGCAATAACTTGTTTGAGTCTTGAGATAGACATAAAAATAATACTTGCTGGAGTTTTATTAGGCGGTCTTATAGGTTCTTTGATTGCTGTAAAAGTAAAAATGACAGCCATACCAGAAATGGTGGCGCTATTTAATGGTTTTGGCGGTTTGGCAACATTTTTGATAGCATGGTCGCAATTCAACGAACCTGATAATTCTATGTTTCAGCATGTTTTGGTAATGCTGACTATATACATTGGAGGCATAACTTTCACTGGTTCTTTAATTGCTTATGGCAAGCTCTCTGAAAAGTTAAAGCTTGGGAAAGGCTCCATCATTACCAATGTTTTTATATCTTTCTTTTATCTCAGCATGCCAGCATTGATATATGTAGTGATCGAGCCTTCTCTTATTGGATTAGTTCCCCAATTACCATCTTATTTTGTAATTTTTTTGGTTTTAACCCTTATGGCTGGCATTGGTTTTGTGATGCCTATTGGTGGAGGAGATATGCCTGTTGTCATCTCTTTGCTTAATTCACTTTCGGGAATTGCCGCAGCTTTTGCGGGCCTTTTGCTGCTAAATAATGTGCTAATTGTTGCTGGGTCATTGGTTGGGGCAAGTGGATTAATTCTAACTATCATCATGGCTAAGGCCATGAATAGAACAATTACCAATATTCTCTTTGTTGGTTATGCATCTTCAGGTCATGCTGCTTCTTCTGAAGAGCAAGGTGAAGTTAAACCAATAACTTCTGATGATGCATATCTAATTCTTGAAAATGCTTCCAGTGTCTTAGTGGTGCCCGGATATGGCATGGCAGTAGCACAGGCCCAACATGTTGTAAGGGAAATGGGAGAACTTTTGGAGGGAAATGGCACAGAGGTAAAATATGGTATTCATCCTGTTGCTGGACGTATGCCAGGTCACATGAATGTTCTTCTTGCAGAAGCAAATGTTTCATATGATTTGCTTGCTGAACCAGAAGACGTAAATCCTTCAATGGATACAATAGATGTTGCAATAGTTATTGGCGCCAATGATGTTGTTAATCCCTCAGCAACTGAGGAAGAGGGCAGTCCAATATACGGAATGCCAATCATAGAAGTACATAATGCTAAGACAGTATTTGTACTTAAAAGATCAATGTCATCTGGCTTTGCTGGTGTGCAAAACCCTTTATTTTTTAGAGAAAATACCAGAATGTTATTTGGCGACGCAAAGGAGTCAATTGGCCAAATTGTTGCTGAATTTAAAGACTAAAAACCCCCTGAAGTATGGTAAAATTTACCCTTAAATAAGGGAATTTTCTATAGTCACAAAAAACCACTCTTTTGAGCAATAAAATGACTGATTTTGCAAAACAAATCTTACCGATAAATATTGAAGACGAGCTAAAAACTTCGTATTTAAGCTATGCTATGAGTGTTATCCATGGAAGAGCACTTCCAGATGTAAGAGATGGCCTAAAACCAGTTCATAGAAGGATTTTATATGCACAGCATATTTTAAGGAATACATATCGACAACCTTACAAAAAATCAGCGCGAGTGGTTGGAGATGTAATAGGTAAGTATCATCCCCACGGTGATTCAGCTGTATACGAAGCAATGGTAAGGATGGCTCAAGACTTCTCTATGAGATATACATTGGTTGAAGGTCAGGGTAATTTTGGTTCGATAGATGGAGATTCTCCGGCCGCCATGCGGTATACGGAAGTTAGAATGGCAAAAATCACTGATATGATTCTCAATGATATTGAGAAAGAGACAGTAAGTTATTCTCCTAATTATGATGGAACTGAGCAAATCCCAGATGTTATGCCTACACGAATTCCGGCGTTGCTTGTGAATGGCTCTTCAGGTATAGCAGTTGGGATGGCAACGAATGTTCCTCCTCATAATTTAACAGAGGTCTTAAATGGCTGCTTGCTTTTATTGGATAAACCAAAAGCAAGCATTGATGAAATTATTCAAATTATTACGGGCCCAGATTTTCCAACAGGCGGAACTATTGATGGGAAAATTGGTATTTACGAAGGCTATAAAACTGGAAGGGGTATTATCCATGTTCGTGCTAAAACTTCTTTAGAAGAAGACAAATCTGGAAAGAGCTCATTAATAATTAATGAAATACCTTATATGGTGAATAAAGCAAAGATGCTTGAAAGAATTGCTGAGTTAGTTAAAGAGAAGAAAATTGATGGCATCAGTGAGATCAGAGATGAGTCTGATAAAGATGGTCTTAGGGTTGTTATTGAAGTTAAACGTGGAGAATCAGTTGAGGTGTTAGAAAATAATTTATTTTCTCAGTCACAACTAGAGCAATCATTTGGAATAAATTTTACAGTTCTTGTAGATGGCCAACCACGAGTATTGAATATTAAGGAAATCCTTCAAGAATTTATCAAACACCGAAAAGATGTTGTTATCAAAAGAACAAAGTTTGATCTTAAAAAAGCTAAAGAAAGAGGCCATATAGTCGAAGGTTTGATGGTTGCTATTGCAAACATTGATGAAATTATCAAAATAATTAAGAAATCTAAAGATACTAAGATCGCAGCAATAGATCTATGCAAGAAGTCTTGGAAAGCAGGCCCGATCGAGGCAATTCTAAAAAAAGCTGGTGAAGATGCCTGTCGCCCAAAAGGGCTATCATCTGAATATGGTTTGAAAGGTAAGAATTATAAATTATCACCAGATCAAGCTAAGTCTATTCTAGAACTAAGACTTGGAAGATTAACAGGTCTAGAGCAAGACAATCTTTCTAATGAATTTAAAGAAATTTTAGAAGCAATTTTAGAGCTTCAAAAGATCCTTGATGACAAAGAAACACTTCTCCAATTAATTAAAGATGAATTAACAGAAGTCAGAGAAAACTTTGGAGATGATAGAAAAACAGATATTAACGATACCCGTCATGACATTTCTAATGAAGACTTAATTCCAGAGGAGACACGAGTATTAACTTTATCAAGAAGTGGTTATGCAAAAACTCAGCCACTTGATGAGTACAGAGAGCAACGAAGGGGCGGGGTTGGTAAAGCTGGGGCATCTGTAAAAGAAGAAGACCTTATTCAAAATCTCTATGTATTGAGCTCTCACAGTCAGCTTCTTTGTTTTACTACTAAAGGAAAAGTTTTTTGGCTAAAAGTATATGAAATACCAGTTGCTAGCAGAGCCTCTAAAGGCAGGCCGTTAGTTAATATGCTGAAATTAGATGACGATGAAACAGTTACTCAAATTTTGCCAGTTGATGAATTTTCAGAAGATAAATTTATTTTTATGGCAACTCGAAATGGAGTTGTAAAGAAAACAAATTTAAATTTATTTCATAAAAAATATAAATCTGGAATTAAAGCGATCCGACTCGATGACGATGATAAATTAGTTGGTACAGTAATAACAGATGGAGATAATGATATTTTACTCTCTTCATACTCTGGAAAATTAATAAGGTTTCATGAATCTAAAGTTCGCCCTATGGGAAGGACAGCAAGAGGCGTTAAAGGTATTACATTGAAAGATGACATGAAAGTTATCTCTTTAATGATTGGAGATCCATCTAAAACTATTTTATGTTTATCTGAAAATGGATTTGGAAAGAGAACAAAGCTTGAGGACTTTCCTTCATATAATAGAGGTGGTCAAGGCGTAATTGCTTTAAAGACAAGTGATAGAAATGGCAATATGGTATCTGCTGTAGCTGTAGATGAAAATGATGGGATAATGTTAATCAGTGATAAAGGTACCTTAATCAGAACGGCTATTAGTCAAATCCCTACATTAGGCAGAAATACTCAAGGAGTTAAAGTGATATCACCAAAAGATGGCGAGAAATTAATCGAAGGCGTAAGAATTCCTCCAGAAGAAGAAGAGGAATAATGAGAAAATGGAATTTTTCGGCAGGGCCAGCCGCTATTCCTGAGGAGGTCTTACAAGAAGCTCAGTCTGAAATGCTCCAATGGAAAGACTCAGGTATGTCAGTTATGGAAATGAGCCATAGGTCGTCTGAATACACAGATATAGCAAACAAAGCCAGGCAAGATTTAATTGATTTATTAAAAATTCCTAGTGATTATCAAGTTCTTTTTCTTCAAGGAGGCGCAACTTTGCAGTTCTCTATGGTCCCTATGAATTTTGGGGTAAAAGGAGTAGCTGATTATGTTTTATCTGGAAGTTGGTCAAAAAAGGCTATCAATGAGGCTTCTAAAATAGTTGATACTAATGTTGTTTGTACCTCTGAGCCATCTAATTTTAATTATGTGCCAAAAGAGACTAGTTGGAACTGCTCAGAAAATGCAGCTTATTTACATTACGTTGCTAATGAAACAATTCAAGGAAATGCATTACACATTCCTCCCAAAACAAATGCACCACTAATATCCGATATGTCATCAGTAATTTTGAGTGAGCCAATTGATATATCAAGATTTTCATTGATTTATGCAGGTGCTCAGAAAAACATTGGTCCAGCAGGGTTAACTATTTGTATTATAAAAAATGACTTTTTAAAAACGGCCTCAGTTGAGTTACCAGGCATGCTTCAATATGTAAAACACGCTGATGCAGATTCTATGTTTAATACACCACCCACCTTTGCGTGGTATCTTTCTGGCAAAGTTTTTGCCTGGTTAAAAAATAAAGGAGGCTTAGATGCAATTGGAGAAATTAATAAGCTCAAGGCTAAAAAATTATATGATTTTATAGATAATTCAGATTTTTATTTAAATCCTGTTAATAAAGAGAATCGATCTATCATGAATGTACCTTTTCTTTTAAAGAAGCCTGATTTAGATACTGAATTCTTATTTGAAGCAGAAAATGCAGGCCTTCTTAACTTAAAAGGACATAGATCGGTTGGCGGGATGCGAGCTAGTATTTATAATGCTATTCCAATTGAGGCGATTGATGCGTTGATAAATTTCATGGGAGATTTTCAATCTAAGTATGGATAAAGTTGTGAGTAAAAATAAAATTAAACCAATCAGACAAAAAATTGATTCAATAGATCGTCAAATTCTTAAACTTATTCAAAAAAGAGGCTCATTAGCTCAAAAGATTGGCAAGTTTAAAAGTTTAATGAACTCAAATGCTTCCTTTTATAAACCAAATAGAGAGGCAGAGATCATGAGAAATATCTCTAAACTAAATGAGGGACCAATTTCAGAAAAAAAAATACAATATATTTTTAAAGAAATTATATCTTCTTGCCTTTCTTTAGAGGAGGAATTGACTATTGCATATCTTGGTCCTGAGGGAACCCACTCCGAAGGGGCTGTGATTCAACATTTTGGGTCCTCGCCAACCAGATTACCTAGAGGAACTATCGAGGATGTATTTCATCAAGTAAGAACTGGTTCGGTAAACTTTGGTGTTGTTCCGGTAGAAAATTCCTCCGAAGGTGTGGTAAACGCAACTTTGAATTCCTTGGCAGATGAAGAAATTAAGATTTGTGGTGAAAGTTATCTTCCGATCCACCATCAACTTGCCTCTGCCAGAAAATTTAAACTGGCTGATGCTAAAGTTGTAGCATCACATTCCCAAGCTCTTGGCCAATGCAGCAGGTGGCTCGATGCTAACCTGCCTTATGTAAAAAGAGAGATGACATCAAGTACTGCAGAAGCAGCTAAGCTTTCAAAAAGTCAGCCAAAAACTTTATGTATAGTAAGTTCAATGGCAATAAATAAATATAAGCTCCATTCTTATCAAAAAGATATTGAGGATTTCTCTGGCAATAATACTAGATTCTTGATTATTGGGAATATTGATATCGAGCAAACAAATAAAGATAAAACTTCATTTTTAATTCAAACAGATAATCAACCTGGGGCTCTTTTAAAGATCCTTGAACCATTTAATATAAGAAAAATTAATTTAGATAGAATTGAAACACGACCGTCTAGAGAATCATTAAATGCTCATAATTTCTTCATAGATAGTAGTGGTCATTATAGAGACGCAAACCTTAAAAAAGTTATTGATAGTCTTGAGAAATTAGGCGCATCGGTTCGTATTCTTGGCTCATATCCGTCAAACTCATGAGTTCAGATATTTTCAAAAATTTAAATCCTGGAATTACTGATCTTTATCCATATGAGCCAGGCCGCTCTATTGATGAAGTTATTGATGAGTTCGATCTTGATGAGGTAGTTAAACTAGCAAGCAATGAAAATCCTCTTGGAGCTTCTCCTAAGGCTCTTTCAGTCTTGAAAGAGCTTGAGAATGATTTACATTTATATCCAGATGGAAATGGAACAAAACTTAAAAAGGAGATTGCTTGTCATGAGAATGTTGCCATTGATAATATTATTATTGGAAATGGTTCTAATGAGATTTTAGAACTTGCTGCAAGGGCTTTTCTTAATTCCAATACTTCATCCATCGCTTCAAAACATGCTTTTGCAGTTTACAAAATTGTTACTCAATCTGCTGGGGCATCACTTATTGAAATTCCTACATCTAATTGGAGCCATGATCTAGGTTTATTTATAAATTACTTAGAACAAAACACCAAAGTAATATTTATTGCTAATCCAAATAATCCAACTGGAACATATAACAGTCATGATGAAGTGCATACCTTACTAAAAAAAGTCCCTTCTTCTGTTTTAGTTGTTCTAGATTGTGCTTACTTTGAGTATGTAACCAAAGCAGATTATGTAAGACCAATTGATTTATTAAGCGAATTTGACAATTTATTAATTACTAAATCATTCTCAAAAATTCATGGCTTAGCCAGCATTAGAGTTGGGTATGGTATTGCTAATCCGTCACTTATAGAAGTTCTCAATCGAATTAGACAACCGTTCAATGTAAATGCTATAGCTCAAGCTATGGCTTCCATAGCGATAAATGATAAAGAACATATCGAGCAAAGTATCAAACTTAATTCACAACAATATAAATTCTTATTTAATAAATTATCTAAACTTGGCCTAGAGTGCATTCCATCAGTTGGAAACTTTATAACCTTTAGAGGAGACTTTATTGGTAAAGAATTATTTTATGGCTTGATGGAAAAAGGAGTTATTGTAAGGTCTGTAGACTTATATGACATGAAAGATTTTATTAGAGTGACAATTGGAACTAAAGATGAAAATTTAAAATTTCTTAGTGCAATTGAAGAACTTTTATGAAAATAATTATTATCGGCTTAGGTTTAATTGGTGGGTCAATAGCTAAAAGTCTATCAAGTTCAAACAATCATGAAATTCTTGCATTTGATATTGATAAATCCAGCATAAGAAATGCAATAGACAACAAATCAATTTCGGGAGCATTAAATGCTCTTGATGATTTAGGAAATGCTGAATTTAAAGATTCGCTAGTAATCATTTCTACCCCCCCAAATGTAAGCATTGAAGTTCTTCAATCCTTACATTTTTTATTTAATTCCTCAGTCACCATTACGGATACAACAAGCACTAAAAATTCATTGCACAAATCTCTACAAAAATTAAATTTTCCAAAAAATATTATTTTTTCACATCCCGTAGCAGGATCTCACCTTTCAGGTGAAATAAATTCAGTTTCTGGTCTCTTCGAGGGAAAATCAACTGTTTTGTCTTATCATGATTCTGCGGCATTAATGCATATAAATCGAGTAACAATTTTATGGGAGTTGCTTGGATCTAAAGTAACAGTTTTGGATGCAGAGTTACATGATCAGATATTTGCATATACAAGTCATCTACCTCATGTTGTTGCATATGCATTATTAAATACCTTTAAAGGACTTGATAAAGATGATCTTGCGATTTTTTCGGGTGGTGGTCTTGGAGAGTTTTTGAGATTAGTATCATCATCTCCAGAAATGTGGATAGATATTTTTTCAATGAATGAGAAGAACATATCTCTTGCGATAGAAGAATTAATTAAAAATCTCAATTTATTAAAGGATCTGATAGCAAATGAGCCTGAGGTTCTAAGGAATCTTTTAATTGAGCTTAAGGACTTTAAGGAATCAAACTATTGAATTTAACAACTTCAACTGATGGTCACATTCTTGGAAAAGTTCAATGTCCAGGCGATAAATCTATATCACAAAGAGTCTTAATACTTGGTGCTTTTATGAATCAAGATATGGTTATTGATGGTTTTTTACATGGAGAAGATCCACTTTCAACCATGAATGCACTTAATCAATTAGGTGCAGGTATTTCAACTGATGCAGATGATCGAGTTTACCTTTGCAAAAGAAATAAAAGTTTTCATAATTGTAAAAATGCGCTTAATCTAGGTAATTCAGGAACTGGTTTGCGTCTTATGCTTGGTCTTACTTCAGGCATGGGCTTAAAAGCTTCTTTTTGTGGCGATGAATCCTTATCTTCTCGACCAATGGAGAGAGTTATAAATCCATTAGCTGAAATGGGCGCTAGCATTAGATCTTCGAAGGGTAAATTGCCAATTTCAATAGCATCTTCAAAATTGAAATCACAATATACATACGAACTTCCAATAGCTAGTGCGCAAGTAAAATCATGTATCTTATTAGCTGGCTTAGCTGCGGGCACAGGTATAGAAATTATTGAACCCATTCAGACCAGGGACCATACTGAGAGAATGTTAAAAAACTTTGGAGCAAACATAGAAACAAACTCTATTGATGGTAAAAATATAATTAAACTCAAGTCATCTAATAATTTAAATGCAAAAAACTATACAGTGGTGGGTGATATTTCTTCCGCTGCTTTTATTATAGTTGCTGCTTTAATTAGTGATTCATCAGGATTTGAAATTACTAATGTTGGAATAAATCCTTCAAGAACAGGCGTGCTTCAAGCATTGCAAAAAATGGGTGCAAATATCGAAATTAAAAATCAGAGAATAGAGTCAGGAGAGCCTTGCGCTGATCTTATAATTAAAAAATCTAAATTGAGGGGTATAGAACTTTCAGGAACAATCATTCCAAACATTATTGATGAAATACCCATTATTTCTATTGCTGCTGCATTTGCAGATGGTGAGACAGTAATTAGAGACGCAAAAGAATTAAGATTTAAGGAGTCAGATAGGCTCATGGCTGTTTCAGAGGGTTTTACATCGCTTGGTATAAAGCATGAAAATTTTGAGGATGGTATTAGCATTCAAGGTGCTCCAAACCAACTTTTAGTGGATCAGTCAATTTCAATAGAGTCTTATGGCGATCATAGGATTGCTATGAGCTTCATTATTGCTGGTCTTAAATGCTCAAAACCAATAATTGTGAGGGATTGTAAGAATATCTTTACATCATTTCCTAATTTCATTGAGCTTCTTTCTTCTATTGGATATAAACTTGAAAGACAATAATATTATTACTATTGATGGCCCATCTGCTTCTGGCAAAGGCTCTCTCGCAAAAGTACTTGCTAAAAAGCTAAAGTTTATATCTCTCGATAGCGGCCTACTTTATCGAGCATATTCTTATTGTTTTGAGAAAAGTCCAAATCATTTAGATGCAAAAAAATATTTTTCAAATTTAAAAATAAATATTATTGATCATAAAATGCATGTATTTGAAAATAATATTGATATTACTCCAATTCTTCGACATGAGAGTGTTGCTAAATCAGCATCTAAATTGAGCAGCTTCAAAGAAACAAGAGATAATCTGATTTCCATTCAAAGAAACTTAGTTAGTAAAAATGGTTTAGTAGCAGACGGAAGAGATATGGGTACTGTTGTATTTCCAAATGCTAAGACTAAAATCTTTTTAATTGCTGACGAAGAGGTTAGAGCAAAGAGACGATATGCTGAATTAATTTTAAACAATTCGTCAATAACAATGAAAAGCGTGCTTAGAGATATAAGAGATAGAGATGATGCCGATCAAAAAAGATATCTATCCCCATTAATTCCAGCAAAAGATGCACTGGTAATTGATTCATCAGATCTAACCGAAGAGGATGTATTGGATTTAACTATTAAATATTATACTGATTGTACTAAATAAGTTGATTTAACATGAACCATTCCTCAAAAGAAGTTGATTTACAATCTTTCTTAAAAAAACTAGACAAGTCAAAAAGATCTATATGTTTTGTCGATTCTGTTCTTCATTTTAAAAAAGTTCAACAAATTCAGACGCTCTCAAATTCAAAAATATTATTTTTAGTCAATAGCAAGATCTTAGTAAAAGAGGCAAAGAATTCAAATCAAAAATTCATATATTTTAAAAATTATTTTTCACTAATAAAAATTATTTTTAGACTCAAGAAAGAAAATTTTGATTTTTTAATTGCAGCATGTGTTGATCAAATTCATTTTCAGTTAATATATTTTTTTTGCAGATTTTCTTTTTTTGTTTCAATAGATGAAGGCATTTTTTCAGTAGATAAGTTCTCAAGATTTAACTCAGAGAATAAATTTAATCCAGAAACTCATAAATTGTTTTTTTTCTTAGAGAAAATTTTTAGCTATCCCAAAGTTCCTAGATATTTCCTTAATAAATCTGTCTACCATTTTGGATGGTTTAATGAGAATCTTTATAAAGATACTGTTTTGAAAAATAAGGTTATCTGTATGGAGCAATCTTTAGATCAGCAGTTTGGAAAAGTTAAGATATTTATAGGACAGCCCTTTAAATGGATGGGTTTAGATACAAAGAATGAAAATCAAATTATTAATTTTATAAAAAATGAAAGAATAGATATTTATTTAAAGCATCCACGTGAAACTAGACAAAATTCAATTATTTCAAAAGTAAATTGTCCTATTGTTGAAATAGGAACCGATGCAGAAAATTTCCTAAACTTGATCTACCAAGATAGGCTTGCTATTTTTTCATTCATGAGCAGTGTTGTTTTTGGAATAAGCAAAGAGTTTGATATCAATATTATTTGTTTGCCTATATCTGAAAACCTAAAATTTAAACATAATGCTTTTCTTGATATGTTAAAAGTTTCTGAAATCCAATTTAAGCTTTTACCTTATGACAGATAATGTATCCATTGTTATTCCTTGCAGAGACGATGACATTGAGGATTTCTCTGCTGCATTAGATGCATTAAACTCTCAAGCTCTAATGCCATCTGAGATTATTATTGTAGATTCAAGCAAATCAAACCAAATCATGGATTTTGTTAATGAATGCTCTGTTAAAAGTTTAATTAACTATAAGCGAATAAAGCCTGCTTTTGCTGGTTTAAGCACGAATATTGGAGTAGAAATGTCTAATCATGATTTGATTGCACTTTTAGATACTAAGACTATTCCGTCTATTTCGTGGCTTAAGGATTGTGTAGAACTACTAAAAAAAGAGAAAGTTAGCATTGTTTTTGGAAATACTATTTTTGAATATTCCTCATCATTCCAGCGGTCAGTAAGGGCTGCATCATATGGCGCTGTTCCTCATGAAACTGTGCCTGGCAGCTTATTTCATAAAGCAGTTGCTACAAAAATAAAATTTAAAGAGAACTTAAGAGCAGGTTACGACATTGATTGGAGGGAAAGAGTAAAAGAAAGTTTTAGGTGGCATCTACCTAACAAAGAATACATTTCTTACCGAGGATTTCCGAGTACAATTTTTAGTTTAATTAAGAAGTATTTCATTTACTCCTTCTACACTGGTCTTATATCGTCGCAAAAGAAGTTAAAGGACATATATTTTTCTATTATTCTTGTGGTTACTGCCTTAATTATTCCTAGATGGAACTTAATGCTAGATGGCTGGGATCAAAATAGTCTTTATATACCCGATATAACAAAAAAGTATTTTCTTTCACTCATAATTTTATTTTTAATGGCCTCCTTAGTATCACTTTTTTTTCAAAGCAATTTTAAAAATTCTTTAGGATATAAAACTCTTAAATTTTTGTTATTTATATTTATTTTTTACTCTGTATTTAGATGGAATGCTGAAATAGCACTTTGGGCAGAAGATACAGCTTTATATATACCTCATATTACAAAGATTTTCGTTTTTATAGTTATCTCAATTTCAATTATATTGCGAGGTATTATCAGACCAATACACAATGAAGAGGACTTAAAATATTTGTTTCCACTTACGTGGCTAAAAATTGGTCTTATTGGTGTTATTATGGATTTAGCGAAAGCGCCAGGCTTTATTTTTGGTTCAATAATTGGTAGGTTCAGTCAATCAAAGCATGACATAAAATAATAAGTTGCAGAATTATCAGCAAAAAGTTAACATTCGCGCTTGAAAACGTATTCATTTTTTATAGAAAATAACATATAGGTATCATATAAATATGTCAGAAACATTCTCTGCATTATTGGACAAGAGTCTTAGTACATTAGAGATGCAACCAGGCTCAATTGTTACCGGTGTTGTTTTAGATGTAGATAAGGAATGGGTGACTGTTCATGTCGGCTTGAAATCTGAGGGAGTGGTCGCACTAGATGAGTTTAGAAATAATGACGGAACTACCGAAATTAAAACTGGCGATGAAGTGCAAGTTGCATTGGAAGCTGTTGAAGATGGCTATGGAGAAACAAGAATTTCCAGAGAAAAAGCAAGAAAAATTTCTACTTGGAATAAGCTTGAAGAAGCTCTGGAAACAGGTGAATTTGTCGAAGGAAAGGTATTAACTAGAGTTAAAGGTGGTTTTTCCGTCGAAGTAGATGTTGTAAAAGCATTCTTGCCCGGATCACTTGTAGATATTAGGCCCGTAAAGGAAGCTCCAGAGCTTGAAAATACTGTCCAAGAATTTAAAGTGATTAAGCTGGACTTCAAGAGAAACAATGTTGTTCTTTCAAGAAAAGCTGTATTAGAGAAAATCAATTCAGCTGAAAAAGTCGAATTATTACAAAATCTTGATGAAGGTCAAATAGTTAAAGGAGTTGTGAAAAATTTAACCGACTATGGAGCTTTTGTTGATTTAGGTGGTCTAGATGGCCTTTTGCACATAACAGATATCTCATGGTCAAGAATCACTAATCCATCTGAGGTTTTAAGTCTCGGTCAAGAAATTGATGTAAAAATATTAAGCTTTGACAAAGAGAAGCTTAGAGTTTCATTGGGTTTGAAACAGATTCAAAAAGATCCATGGGAGACAATTGAAGGCAAATATTCTGTTGGCGGCATTTACGAAGCTATAGTTTCAAATTTAACAGACTATGGGTGTTTTGCTGAGCTCGAACAGGGTGTTGAGGGGCTAATACATTTATCAGAATTAGATTGGACTAATAAAAATATCCATCCATCAAAGGTTGTCGATTTAGAAGAAAAAATTAAGGTTATGATTTTAGAAATTGATAATGATAAAAGAAGAATTTCTCTTGGTTTGAAACAAACAAAGGCTAACCCCTGGACAGAGTTTGCCAATAAGTATGGATTGGGCGATGCTGTTGAAGGTAACATAAAATCTGTAACTGACTTCGGCATTTTTGTTGGACTTGAGGGCGATATTGACGGTCTTATTCATCTTTCTGATATTACAGAAGATGAAAACCCTGCTGAAGCAATGGAAAATTTTAAGAGGGGTGATAAACTCTCTTGTATTATTTTTGGGATCGATGCCGAAAGAGAAAGAATATCACTTAAGCTTAGTGCTTAATTTTTCAAAATACTTAAATCAAAAATATTGAAAAAAATTAATTGCCCAGGTGGTGGAATTGGTAGACACAAGGGACTTAAAATCCCTCGAAGGCAACTTCGTGCCGGTTCAAGTCCGGCTCTGGGCACCAGCTTAATCAAATATTCATGATTAAATTTATTAATTTGAGTAATGAAAAGCCATATATTCATTTTCAATCACTTTATGAGAAAGCACTTGCAAATCATCAAAGAGGAATAGAGGCAATCTCTGTTTCATCTTTCAATCAAGAAATGAATGAAGTTGAAGCAAGGTATGTAAATCTTAAGTATATTGCTAGTAATGAGTGGATATTTTTTTCAAATTATAATTCTCCTAAAGCTCAACAGTTTGATTCTCATAGCCAAGTCTCTGTACTAATTTTTTGGCCAACCATAAATACACAAATTAGAATGAAGGCATCAATTTCTAAAACATCCAAAGAATTTTCTGATGAGCATTTTAAATTAAGAACTAAAGAAAAGAATGCATTGGCTATCAGCTCCAATCAGTCTCAGTCCATTGAATCGTTTGATCAAGTTACAAAAAATTTTCAAAAAACCTTAAGTTCGATTACTCCTTACACAGTTAGGCCTGATTATTGGGGAGGTTTCTCATTTATCCCATATTATTTTGAATTCTGGCAAGGACATAAAAATCGCTTAAATAAGAGACATGTCTTTGAGCAACAAGATGGTGAGTGGATGGAGCTATTGCTTCAACCATGAGAGTGTTTTCTTTTGGCGTATAATGCTATAAAATCCAATTCAATGTTAAATCATTTAACAATTCAATTTTTAAATCAATGCTACTTTGATTAATTTTCATCTTATTACATAAGGCTTCAAGATATTGTTTTGAAAAGAAAACCTACGATACCTATCAATAACAAAATCTATGCAAAAGAGGTTATGTTAATCGACTCTAGTGGAGAAAAAATTGGATTGCTAGCTATTGATGAGGCTTTAGACATGGCGCAGAAAAAAAGCCTTGATTTAGTCCAGGTTTCATCTTCTGATGCTCAGCCATTGGTTTGCAAGCTTTTAGATTTTGGAAAATTCCAATTTGAAAAGAAAAAAAGCACGGGCGGAACCAAGAAGCCAAAAAAACAATCTTTAAAAGAGATTAAATTTAGACCAACTACTGATGTAGGCGATTACAATATTAAATTAAAGAAGATAAAAAGCTTTATTAATGATGGAGATAAGACTAAAATCAGCGTTCGATTTAGAGGCAGGGAAATACTTAATAGTAATTTAGGTCTTGATCTCTTAAATCGTTTAAGAGAAGACTTGCAAGATATTGCACAAGTTGATCAGGAACCATCCCTTGAGGGAAGACAATTGTTGATGGTCCTCTCTCAAATAAGAAAGAAATAATTATGGGTTATAAGTTAAAAACACATTCAAGTGCAAAAAAGCGTTTCAAGGCTACCGGTAATGGTTTAAAAAGAAGAAGTGCTTCTCGTGCTCATATCTTGACTAAGCAAACGACTAAAAGAAAGCGTCATAATCGTGGAATGATAAAGATGGCTGATGAGACAAAGAAGATAGCTCAAAAACTTCTATATAACATCTAAATATTATGCCAAGAGTAACCAAAGCATTAGCTGCAAAAGCAAAACACAAAAAAGTTCTTAAAGCGACTAAGGGACATTATGGTGCTAGAAGCAGATTATTTAGAACAGCCAAACAATCTAATATAAAAGCTCTTCAATATGCTTTTAGAGATAGAAGAAATAAGAAACGAACTTTCCGATCATTATGGATTTCAAGAATTTCTGCTGCATTAATTCCTATGGAAATTTCTTACAGTAGATTTATCAATCAACTTTCAAAAGCAAATATAAAATTAGACAGAAAATCATTGGCTGGGATTGCATTTTCTGATCCTGATACTTTTAAGAAAATCGTAGAAAAAGTCAGGGTATAATGTTCTCATGCAAATCCCTCAGGATTTAATTGAAACAGCCACGCTCAAATTAAAATCCGTTCAATCAGAGGCTGAATTCTTCCAACTAAGGGCTCAATATCTTGGTAAAAAGTCTTTTGTTGTTTCTTCATTCTCTTCCCTAAGAGATCTCAAGCCAGAGGAAAAGATAATTGCCGCAAAGGAATTGAATATCCTTAAAAATGACTTAATTAAATTATTTGAAAATGCCTTAGAAGAAATAGAGGGTAGAAGTGATATTGTGAAATTAGATGTAACTCTTCCAGCTGATCCATTTTTAGTTGGCTCAGAGCATCCAATAACTAAAATTTCACAAAAAATTATTAACTATTTTACTCCGCTTAATTATCAAATCTTTTCTGGAAATGAGATAGAAACGGACTTCTATAATTTTGAAGCATTAAATTTTCCAGAAAATCATCCTGCAAGACAAATGCATGATACTTTCTATCTCAATTCAAATAGCAAATCAGAATATTTGTTAAGAACACATACCTCAAATACTCAAATCCATGCAATGTTATCAGAGGATCTACCTCTGTATATGCTTTCCCCTGGAAGAGTCTTTCGATGTGATTCTGATAATACTCATCTTCCAATGTTTACCCAAATTGAAGGTTTGGCTGTAGATGAAGGAGTTACATTTGGAGACTTAAAAGGGATTCTTATTGATTTCACAGAAGACTTCTTTAATGAAAAAATGGATGTTAGGTTTAGACCATCCTATTTTCCGTTTACAGAACCTTCAGCTGAAGTAGATATAAAATTTGGAAGTAAAGGATGGTTAGAAATTTTGGGCTGTGGAATGGTCCATCCTAATGTTTTAAAAGGTTGTGATATCGATACAAAAAAATTTCGTGGTTTTGCTTTTGGCATGGGGGTTGAGCGCTTAGCTATGCTTTATTATGGCGTAACAGACATTAGAGAATTTTATTCTTCAAATTTAGACTTTTTAAACCAATTTCCCTCATGAAAATTCAATATTCATTTTTAAAAAATTTTCTTGATACAAAGTTGAGCCTGGATAGACTAGTAGATGTGTTTACTCAAGTTGGCTTTGAGTGTGAATCTGATAGAGGCTTGATAGAATTTGATATAACACCAAATCGCGGAGATGTATTATCCCTTAAAGGCTTAGAAAGAGAGTTTCACGCCTATCAAGCAAAAAAATCCAACAGAAAATTAGAAACCACTAAACTAATTACAGTTAAAGACCGCAAAATTATTAATCAAATTGATAATTCTGGTTGTGGGAACTATCACTTAATGCTTGTTGAAAAATTGCAAAAAATAAAAAATCTTGATGCTAAAAAGCGAAACTTTATTGATTCCGCCGGAATACCTTTAATCCACCCCCTAGTAGATTTGGGTAATTATGTGATGTTAGAGATTGGTGCCCCAATGCATGTATTTGATTTAGATAAGTTAGATTTACCAATTAATGTTCAATTCCCTAAATCGAATAATAATTCATTAGAAGTTATAGGAGGTGATTTAAAAGATATCCAATCATCCTCTCTAACTATCCAAGATCAATCTGGCATTCAAGCTATTGCCGGCATTATTGGAAGTAAAAGATCTGCAGTTTCATCTAATACTGCTAATATCGCTGTAGAAGCAGCTTTTTTTAAACCCGAAACAATTGTTAATCAAGCAAGAAAATATGGTCTTTCAACTGATGCCTCGCATCGATTTGAAAGAGGAGTAGATCCAGAAATTCAGAAACTAGCTTTAGAAAGATATCTATTTCTATTAAATGAAATAGGGGCATACGAATCAGTTGAGCTTTATAAATCACAGTCTAAAAAAGCAAAAAAGAAAAATGTGCATCTTAATATAGATAGATTTAATAATTTTTCCGGTCTTAGCATAAAGTCAAGCCAAGCAATTGCTATATTGAGTAACTTAGGCTTTGAAATTGCTGCCAATAGCTCAAAAAACCTAGTGTTCAATATACCCAGTCACAGATTTGATATTTCTCTTGAGGAAGATTTATATGAAGAATTATTGAGGAGTTATGGCTATGACAATATCCCTATATCTAAACCCAAGACTGGACCAATTATCAAAAACGAAAAGGAAAATGTATTAGAAAATCTTAGACTTGGGTTTGTTCATGCTGGTTTTAAAGAGCTTATGCATATGCCATTTGTTTCAAAAGAATCTTTTCAGCAATTAAATTCTGAGAATTGGAGTGCCGCTGAAGTGCAAAATCCCATCAATGAAAATGAACCATGTCTAAGAGGAAGTCTTTTTTCATCTCTCTTTAGCTCAATAAATAGGAATATAAAAAAAGGATATTTATCTATTAAAGTTTTTGAAGCAGGCAATGTATTCAAAAAAGAAAAAAATGGTTTTGCTCAATCGCTACATTTATCAGGAATTACCTATAATCATGAACCCATTCGAACCTGGAGTCAGAAAGAATATATATATGATTTCTTTTCAATGAAGGCCGAAATTTTAAAGTTATTAAAAACACTGGGTTTGCATAATGCAGAATTTCACAAAACAAGTTCAGTAACGCCATTCAATGAAAATGCATTATCAATATTTGTGGGTAAGCAAAAAATTGGATTAATTGGCGAAATAGATCTTTCTATTACAGATAGATTAATAAACAAAGCAGCTTTTGGATTTGAAATTTACCCAGAACAAATGTCATTATTATCGAAGAATCCAAAAATTAAAAAGATAAGTAAGTTCCCTCTATCATCTAGAGACATTAACATTATTTTAGATAAATCTATTACTTATCACGAAGTTGAAAGTGTGATTTCCCAAGGCGCAATTAAACACCTCACATCATTCAACCTTATTAATACTTTTGAGGGAAAAGATATCCCAAAAGGCTCTGTTAGCATGACATTGAGATTTATTTTTCAAAGTAACTCAAAATCTTTATTAGAATCTGAAATTAATAAGTCATTTCAGATGATTTTGAAGTTATTAGAAAAAAGATTGAATGCTAAAATAAGGTCATGAATTTGACCAAAAAGCATCTAAGCGCAATATTAAAAAAAGAATTAAAGCTTTCTGTTGAAATCTCTGATTCGTTAGTCGATGAATTTTTTCAAGTAATCAAAATGACTTTAAGATCTCAAAAGAATCTTAAGCTTTCCGGATTTGGCTCTTTTGAAACCTATATAACAAAAGAAAGGATGGGTAGAAATCCAAAGAGTATGGAAAATTACAGGATCCCATCTCAAAATAAAGTGCGTTTTAGTCCAACCTCAAAAGCTAAATATTTTTTAAACTAAAAATGAAAAAGCATATACAAAATTTCAATAAATCTGATTTAGCAATCCATTTATCAAGAAAATTTCCTTCTTTGAATGATGAAATAATTATTGAAGGTATTGATTTAGTTCTTCAAGAAATTATCAATACTGTTGCATTAGATAATAGGGTTGAGATAAGAGGTTTCGGCTCTTTCTCAAAAAAAACAATCAGACCTAGAAGATTTGTTAATCCCAAAACAAAAAAAGAATCTTTCTTGGGAGAAACATCCATAATGCATTTTAAAGCTTCTAAGAAACTTCTTAAAACTAATGACTGATCCTAGAATAATTGTAGCCATTGATACATTTGATCTTAAAAAAGCCAATACTATTTTAGATCAGCTCGATCCAGAGCTTTGTAAAATTAAAATAGGAAGTGTAGTTTTTAATTCAATAGGCAAATCACTTCTTCATGAGGTTTTTCAAAGAGGTTTTAAAATTTTTTTAGATTTAAAATTTCATGACATACCTAATACCGTTCATGAAACAATCTTAGGTTTTCATGATTGTAATATTGATATGTTGACTGTTCATTTATCTGGCGGTGAAGAGATGCTCAAAAAAGCAATACTTGCAGCTCAAATAATTAAAACTCAAGTAATAGGAGTTAGTATTCTTACAAGTTTGGATGAATCAGATTCATTAACTTTATTTAACAATAGTTTAAATGATCAAATAGTAAATTTATTTAAATTAGCTAAAAAAACAAAAATAGACGGTATTGTTTGTTCACCTCATGAGTTAGAAATAGCTAATACAATTTTAGGTACTCATTCTATAAAAATTACACCAGGAATAAGGGATATAAAAGTAGGAGATGATCAAGAAAGAACTATGAGCGCAAAAGAAGCAATTGAGAAAGGCTCTACATATTTAGTTATTGGCAGACCAATTACTCAAGCTGATGATATTGCTAATGCACTTCAATATTTTAATGATACTATCCATGAAAAATAGATCTATTAAAAATATTTTCTCTGAGCTTAAGAAATTATCCAAGTCAGAAGCAACTGAGAAAACACTTTCATTTAAATTTCAATCAGAACTTTTGAATTATCAACCCCATTTAAAGGATTTTTCTGTTCGCCACTATGAGCTGTTTGACGAGCTTGCATTTCAATTAGATCTTCAAGGTTCCATTAATGATCTCTTTGATGGGGAGATTGTTAACAAGACAGAAAATAGTGAAGCGTTACATCATCAATATCGATTTAATCAAAAAGCACCAGAGTTCGACTTTAAAAAAATAACAGAGCCTTTTATTAATAGAATAAAAAAAGATGGATTTAAGAATATTATTACTTTCGGCATTGGGGGTTCATATGAAGGGCCAAAATTACTTAAAGAATTTACAAATAAACAGTCATTAAAATTAAATTATTATTTTGTATCAGGGCCTGATAGAGATGAATTTGATTCAATATTAAAACCACTAAGAGGAGAAGAGAATTTTTATATTTTTTCATCAAAATCTCTATCAACAGATGAAACTCTGTTATGTTTGAAATGGTTAGGACGAGAGAGAAACTCAAAGAATTCAATAGTTATAACTGCAAATTCAAAAAAAGCTATTTCAATTGGTTTCTCAGAAAATTGCGTTGTCCCATTTCCAAAATCTGTTGGAGGAAGGTACTCAATCTGGTCACCAATATCTCTTAGCGCAGGATTAGAAAATAATTTTTCAAAGTTTCTCAAAGGTGGCTCAACTGCAGATAAAATGATCTTAGGCACTTCAAGTGCTGATAAGCAATATCAAAAATTTGTTAAAATATTAGCATTTTCAGATTTGTGGTTTAGCAATTTTAAAAACAAGAAGAACAGAATAATACTATCTTATAATTGGAAATTGCGATCACTTACTAATTATATCCAACAACTTGAAATGGAATCACTAGGAAAGCAACCTAATCCTAAATCTGTGTTTAAAGAGACAGGACAGTCAATATTCGGAGGTTTTGGATCAACTGCCCAACACTCTTACTTTCAACTGTTACATCAAGGTACAGCAGAGTTTTGTACTGATATTGTTTATTCAATTTCTAAAATTAGTCCTTTATCGTCTGCTCAGGCTCAAGGCCAAGCTTCTTTACTTTCTTCTGATTTGTATGATTCTAGTAATTTGCTTGAAAAGACTAATAGTAATTCACCAGTGAATATCTTTCATTTAAATAAATTATCTCTTGATAGTCTTGGTTTTTTGCTAGCAACCTGGGAGCATCGTGTTTTCATAACGGCTTGCTTGCTTGAAATCAATCCATTTGATCAATATGGAGTTGCTGCAGGAAAGGTTGTTACAAAAAAATTTCTTAGTTGATGGCTTTAAATTTAAAACAAGTTCCAAATACGCCTGGAATATATAAATTTTTTTCTAAAAATAAAATTATATATATTGGTAAGGCAAAGAATTTAAAAAAAAGGGTGTCCTCATATTTTGGCAAATCTTTAAAGGATAGAAAAACACAACAAATTAAAATCCTCACAGACAAAATTGAAACCTTCTCCACAACTAATGAGGCGGAAGCTCTGCTACTAGAGCAATCACTAATCAAAGAAAATTTACCTCGTTTCAATATTCTTTTGCGAGATGATAAAACTTACCCATATGTGCATTTTTCAATGGATCATAAATTTCCAAGTATTAGCATGAAGAGATCAAAACATGCCGTTTCAAAGAACTTTTTTGGTCCTTTTATAAGTGCCCAAGCTGTAAAATCAACTATAAAGGATTTACAGAAGATTTATCAAATTCGAAATTGTAGCGACACAACTTTTAATAACAGATCAAGGCCGTGCATAGAGTACCAAATGCAAAGATGTTCCGCTCCGTGTGTAAATTTAATCTCTGAAGTTAGCTATCAAACAGATATTGCTTCTTCTCAAGCATATATTTCATCATCAGGCAAAAAAACTAAATCATTAATGATTCATCAGATGCAAAAACTTGCTGAACAACAAGAATTTGAAAGAGCAAATGAGATTAAAAAAAGAATAAGAAGTTTAGAACTCTTGCATCAAGAGCAGTCCTTTAATAGCTCTTTAATAAGTATTGATTTCTTTGCTTGCGTTTCTAAATTAAATAGAACTGGAGTATGCATATTATCCGTTAGAGATGGAAAGATCAGAGGAACTAGAACTCATTTTCTAAAGGGAAATGAATTAGGTGATTTAGATAACTTATTTCAAAGTTTAATATTTTCGTATTATCAAAATATTTTTACTTTGCCAGAAAAAATCGTTCTGAATTTGAAACCCAAGAATCTTTCATTAATTAAGGAGGCAGTGAATTTAAAGTTTGGTAAAAAAATATCCATATCAACTACGATTAATTCCGATATGAGAAATATAGCTAAATTAGCTAAATTAAATGCCAGTCAAGCAATTGATAATAGGCTTGATCAATCTGAAAAATATACATTCGCTATAAATGATCTCATGGCTCAACTTGCAATTAGTAAAAAGAATCTCTCGATTGAAGGTTACGATGTCAGTCACCATAGCGCTCAAAATGCAGTAGCCTCTTCAGTAAGATTTTCCTCACAAGGACCAGAAAAGTCACAATATAAACTTTTTAATATACCGCAAGAATTATCAGGTAATGACATTGGTTCAATGAAACATGTTCTTAAAAGAAGAATTAATAAAGCAAGCATAAATCCATTGCCTGATATTTTACTAATTGATGGTGGCAAGTCTCAGCTGAATGCTGCATTAGATACTTTTGCTGATATGTTAAAAGAGCCTCCAATCATCCTCAGTATTGTGAAAGGGTCAAAAAGGGTGAGATCAACAGAAACAATCTTATCTAAAGATGGAATTATAGAAATGCCAAAAAATAGTGAAGGATTTACTTTACTTCAAAAAATTCGTGATGAATCTCACAGATTTGCTATAACAAATAATAGAAAGAAAAAAGGGAAAATTATTAGGGCATCGTCTCTTGATAAAGTGAAGGGTCTTGGACCCAGAAAAAAGAAAGATCTTCTGAAAACATTCAAATCAATTCAGTCAATTAAGGAGGCCTCAACAGATGATCTGTGTAAGGTTCCTGGAATAAGTATTAAACTAGCAAATGAAATCAAATTATTTTATTCAGCATGAACTTCTTTATTCAATTTCTAACATATTTTAGAATCTTAGCAGCCCCAATAATTTTTTTATTAGTCACTTTATATAGTAATTACGGCTGGGCTTTGATTTTATTTTTATTTGCTGGTGCATCTGATTATTGGGATGGTTATTTAGCGCGTAAATATAAATTAGAATCTATTTCTGGTGCAGTTCTCGATCCAATAGCAGATAAAATACTTTTAACTTTTATTATTCTTGCATTAAGCTTAGAACTATCAAGCCCCTTAGTAGCATTTATTGGCGGAGTTATCCTCGTAAGAGAGTTTTGGGTAGGAGGGCTCAGAGATTTAAATGCAAGAAGAGGCAATGATGATGTTACTAAAGTTTCTAGATTAGCAAAAATAAAAACATTTGTTCAATTTAGCGCACTTTTAAGTTTCTTGTTTGGACTTTATCTCAATAATGCCTTAATAATATTCCTATCAAACTTCTTGTTATTTTTAGCGCTTATAATTACTCTCAAAACTGGACTATCGTATACAATAGCAACATTCAAAATAACTGATGAAAATTAAGTATAAAATTTCTGAATTAAGTTTGCTCATCTGCCTATAATGATTAAAGATACATTAGAAACAGTAGTCATTATTCCAGCGAGGGGTGGTTCAAAAGGTCTGCCAGATAAAAATATATCCATGTTTCAGGGTCATCCTTTAATTGCATGGCCAATTCAATATGCTAAAAATAGTAAATTAGTATCAGAAATAATCGTTTCAACAGATTCAGAGCCAATTGCGAAGGAAGCAATTGCATATGGAGCGAAAGTTCCTTTTATGAGAACTAATGAAGTTTCCTCCGATTCTACGACAACCGAAGCTACTCTTCAGTTCTCACTAAATATGGCAGAGGAAACATTAAATAAAAGTTTTGATTTGTGCTGTTTTCTAACTTGCACTGATCTTTTTAGAATTTCTAACTGGATTGATGAGGGCATAGAATTCTTAACAAAGAATCAAGATTATGAAAGTTTTTTTGTAGCAAATAAAACTCATAAAAATTACTGGGAATATGACGCAAATAAAGAAAGATTTAGGAGACTTGCAAAGTGGATGTCTGTATATAGTAGCAGACAAATACGAAAGCCAATTTTTAGGGAGGATACTGGATTAACTTGTATTTCAAGGTCAATCCTTTGGAGAGAACAGAAAAGAATAGGTGACTATAATAAAATTGTGGAAGATGATCGATTTGAAACTTCTATAGATATTCATTCAAGTTTTGATTTATTTCTTGCCAATGCTGTATTTGATTGGATGCAAGAAAATAAACCTGAAAACCTACCTCCTATTCCAGAAAGAGTATGAAAGTTTCAATAATTATTCGTTCAAAAAATGAAGAAAAGTGGATAGGGCTGTGTCTCGAGTCTATCTTTTCACAAAGCTATGAGGATTTTGAAGTTATTTTGGTGGATAATAACTCAACAGATGGGACAGTTAAAAAAGCTAAAAACTGGCCTGTAAAATTACTCAAAATAGACAAATTTCTTCCTGGAGATGCCATCAATCAGGGCATTAGAAAATCTTCAGGTGATATAATTATTTGTTTATCAGCTCATTGCATACCAACTAGCAAAAAGTGGCTTTCAAGCTTGATAAAACCACTAGATGACCAATCAATTGCTGGTGTCTATGGAAAACAAATCCCTCTTTCATCTTCTAGCGCACTAAATAAAAGGGATTTATTCATAGTTTTTGGAGATGAGCGTCGTGTTCAGGCAAAAGATACTTTCTTTCATAATGCTAACTCTGCTTTTACAAGAAAAACTTGGAATAAATTTCCATTTGATTCAGATGCAACAAATATTGAAGACAGACTATGGGGTCAAGAGGTAATCAAATCAGGTGCAAAAATAGCATATGAACCAGATGCATGTGTTTATCATCATCATGGAATTCATCAAGATGCAGATGAGGTAAGGGCCAGCAAGATTGTAAACATTATGGAAAATGATGCATTTTCTTCTGACAAATTATTTGAAGTTAAATCTAGTACTAAAGATATAGCTATTATTTATGATATCAAAACCTATGATTCATTTAGGAGAACGCTGTTATTAAACACTATCAATAGCATTCAATCATCTAAGAATTTTTCTAACATTATTTTTACCGGCACTTGCATGAAAGCATTTGAAGTTTGTAAGGAAAAAGGAGTACAAATTATTAAAAGAGATGCAAAAGTAAGTGAAAGTCTTAGCAAGTCTATAAAAAATGCTCTAGAAACATTTGAATCCTCTAATTATGTTCCTGATTCAGTTACAGTTACATCCGTAAATTATCCACTTAAAGACCTCGAGACATATGAACTGCTTTTAGAAAGTTTTTATAATTCTGGCATGCTCCCTACAACTTTTGGCTATCTTGAAAAAAGACCAATGATTTCAATTGGCGGTAAGGAAAAGATAATTAATTCAGACCTTCAGCCAAGAGATTCAATTGAAAAGGGAGTTTATATATGTCCAATTGGTCACGGATATACAGATGCACCACAGAGCTTTAGATCTGAAAAAATTCTTTCTGGAAAGATAAATTTACTTCAAAATAATAATTCATCTAGCTTCCACGAAGTTGAATCTGCAGAGGATTTAATAAAGGATGAAGGGTTTAAAATTTGAAAAAACTTAGAATTGCCTTTTGTGGTCTTGGAAATGCCGCATCCTTTTATTTTGAAAAATTAAAAAAATTTTCTAATGAAGGATCAATTGAGCTTATTGCAGGTTTTGATTCTGATGTTTCTCAAATTAAAAACTGGGAAAGTAAAACTAACATTCCTAGCTTTCAAGAAATCAATAAAGTATCTGATATGGATATTGATCTCGTGATTGTAACTACTCCCTCGGGCAGTCATACTCAAGATTCATTTTCATTTCTTAAACGAGGAGTAAATGTATTATGCGAAAAACCCATAGGGTTAATTATTGACGATATCAATTCAAATATTAAATATGCCCAAGATCAAAATTTAGAATATGGTGGGGTTTTTCAAAATCGGTTTAATAAACCTATTTCATTTGTCAAAAATAAAATTGAGGAGGGAGTTTTTGGAAGAATTATTTCATCATCTGTAAAGCTTCAATGGAGTCGTCCACAATCATATTATGAAGATGGTTGGCACGGTACTTGGCTTCATGATGGAGGAGTTATTAATCAACAAGCTATTCATCACATAGATGCCTTATTTTTTCTTTTAGGTGATCCAAATGAAATGATGGGATTTTCAGGGAACGTTATGAATCAATTAGAGGCAGAAGATACTTTTGTAGGCGCAGGAACTTTATCAAAAGGTGGCTTTTTCACAATTGAAGCATCAACAGCAATTAGACCTGATGACCTTCAAGCTTCTATAGAAATCATTGGCTCAGATGCACAAGTTGGAATTGGCGGCCCCGCTATTAATAACTTAGATTATTTCATTGAAAAAGGTATGCCAGCCTCTGAGGAGGTCCTCGAAACTAATTCAGAGAAAGTAATTAATGGTTTTGGAAACGGTCACATGAAAATGCTTCAAAAAATTATAGATCATTGGGAGCACTTTCAAGAATTAAAACTGCCAATAACTGCTTCAGAATCGTTAAATGCCGTTCAAGCGGTACATTGTTTTTATCGCTCAGTAGAAGATAACAAAGTAACAAATTTTGAAATTGGGTTAGGTTCAAATAAACTTGGGCGAAAATAGGTTTTAATGCCATTTCTCAAGTCCAGTATTTTCTTTATCAAATTAATTTTTATTCCAGTTAGAGTTGATTTTATATTTGTTTCACTGAATCATTTTAATAGATCCTATGGAAAAAATGGTTTTTTGGAACCAATCAAAGAGGACATAAAGAAATCTAATAAATCTTATTTATACTTTGAAGATACAGATTTAAGAGGAGCATATAGCAAATTTCCACGGTCTGACGAGGCTATTGGATTTGACTTTATAACATTCTGCTTAATTGTTTTAAGAAAAGTCGGCATACCGCATCACACTTCAGTAAAATTTTTGAGAGCAGTCTTCTTTAGGAACTTAGATTATAAATTTTTAATTAATATGGCAGGCTATACTCTCAGTTTTTTTGCTGAAATGTTTCCAACTAGAACACATTTTGAACTTCAACATGGGTTGATATTTAATAATAGAGAGTGGTGGATGATTAATGACTGGAACAAATTTCAAAATTGTGGATTATTACTTAATGGAAAAGGATCTAAGGAAATACTTCTATCAAATAAAGCTTACGTTTCTAAAGAATCATCTAAACTTCTAATTAGTGGAATCAAAAATATTAAAAAAGATTATTTTCCTGATAATCAAATGAAAAACATTCTCTTTACCGAGCAAATTACTATTGACAACAATAGCCTTGAGATTGAGGAGTACATTAATTTTATTAGCTCAATTCTTACAAACAACATTGAGTTCATAAGATCCCACAATATATCTATTTATATAAAGGAGCATCCTCGCATTCCTAAATCTTTAAATGCAAGATACTCTAATTTTGAATTTGTCAAAGATATAAAGGAATTTGAACATAATTCTTTTTTTGCTCATTTAACATTTAATTCTTCATCTGTTTTTGAATTTTCCCTAATGGGAATTCCATCTATTATTATTGATGGTTTGTTGAGGAGAGATCCAAAATTTCTTTTTAATGTATATAAAATGCCAACCACAGATCTAGTAATAAATAAAAATACTTCATTTGCAGAAATTATAAAAAGTCTCGAAGACGATAAGTATTATCGAAATAAATCTAATGAAGTTGAAAGGTGGGCATATCAATTTAGTGAAGATTATAATTCCGAGATTATTGCTGAAATCATTGATGGTAAAAATTCTTCATAGAAATATTCACATAGGAAATCAATATTTTAGGTTTATAATAACTTTAAGTTAATGTCTGAGATTGTAAATGGCTAAGATTGAAAATAAATTTCCTGGTAAAGATGTATCTCCAGACGATTTAAAAACAAAAATACCATTGGTTGCTAATTACTCATCAAAAGCTTTTAAAGTTGCTGGCGTTACCTTTAATGGCAAGAAAATACCTGTAATGGCCGGTCCTAATATGGTTGAGTCTGAGGAATTGATAGTTAAGACTGCAAAGGCCGTCAAAAAAGCTGGCGCATCCTTTCTCAGGGGCGGTGCTTTCAAGCCATTAAGCTTTCCTTACAGAAGTAAAAAATATAATGAATCAGGCCTTGATGGTTTAAAGTGGCTTTCTGTTGCTAGGAAAGAGGCATCTATACCGGTAATCACGGAAATTATGGAATCTAAATATTTAGATCATATGATTGATGTAGCTGATATCATGCAGATTGGGTCAAGAAATATGCAAAATTACCCTCTTATCACTGATGTTGCCTCAACAGGAAAACCAATAATGTTAAAGCGGCATTATGGCGCATCTCTGAGAGATTGGTTGGGAGCTGCAGAGTATGCACTAGTTGCAGGTTGTAAACACATTATATTATGTGAAAGGGGCATGTCTGTTGCGCATACTCATAAATCCTCATCTAGATATTTACTTGATCTTCAAGTCATTCCAGCAATTAAGGAACTCTCGTCAATTTCTGTTGCTTCAGATCCATCCCATGCTACATTTTGGAGAGATTGGGTCCCGTCAATGTCACTTGCTTCAATATCTGCGGGTGCTGATTCAATTATGATAGAAGTACATCCCGATCCTGAGAATGCTGCTGTTGATCCCCTTCAGCCAATAAACTTCAAATCATTTCAAGGTTTGATGAATCAGATGGATAAAACGGCAAAAGCTGTTTCAAGAAAAATTTTGTAATGAAAGAAGCTTTTATAATTGGCAAAGACGTTTCCAAAGGAGCAAGATCTCCAATTTTATGGAATGCTTGTTTTGAACATTTCAAAATTGATGCAAGCATGGTAGCGATAGACATAGAAAGCAATACTGAGTTAGTCGCCTTTTTAAATCAGCAAGTAAATAACTCGGATTTCCTTGGAGCCGCGGTAGCATCTCCAATTAAAGAAAATGTTTCACAATTCTTTATAGAAAATTTTAAAATTGATTTTTATGGCCCAGCAAATTGTTTTTATAAAAGCGATGACAAGTTTATAATTTTAAATACAGATACTTTGGCAGCATTAGAAACCATAAGCATAAACTTTCCCAATTTAAATTTTTCTGATATTGCAATTTTAGGTTCTGGAGCGGTTGCGAAATCAATGGCCTATAACTTACGTGATCATCAAGCAACAAAAACTATATATGCGAGGTCAAAGGCGCATTATGAAACCTTTAAGGGTTTTAATTTCAAGTTTAAGGAATTTTCAAATATCAACAACAATTTCGATGAGCACGAAGTCATTGTAAATTGCACTGATGTTGGAAGGGATGGGAGCAACATTGAGTCTCCTATTGATATTAACATTATATTAGCTACAAATGCTAAAAATCAGTTTGTTTTCGATGTTAATTATATAAATGGACCATCAGCCCTTTTAAAAGCTTGTTCTTCAGCTGGAATTCAAAATGTTGATGGTTCAAGAATGAATCTTATGCAAGCTGCAATAGCTTTTGGTCACTCTAATAAACTTATTGACTCAAAAGATGAAATTCTTGGAGTTATGGAAGCCGCAATAATTTAAATACAGCAGATTCAATTATTGATATACTTTTCGCAGTGGCTGGATGGCAGAGTGGTTATGCAGCGGCCTGCAAAGCCGTTTACGCCGGTTCGATTCCGGCTTCAGCCTCCACAGCTGATGTTAATTATATTTATAATACGAAGATTTTAAATGTCACATATAAAGAATTTTTTAGTTTAAAATAAACTAAATAGTTATTTATAATATGAATCAATTAAATCAAACTGATAGCATATCTCCAGAAGATCAAGAGGAATTAAATCTAAAAGAAATTTTTGAAATAATTTGGAAAGGTAAAACTAGTATTGCTCTTCTCTCATTTATATTTTTTCTTGGCTCTATATTCTTTGCTTTAACTGCGACTCATTTGTGGACTTCATCAAGTACGCTAACTGTAGTTGCTGATTCTAATATTGGTTCAAGCAGATCCTCTGCAATGTCTGGATTGGCAGGCATAGCTGGGATAAGTTTAGCTGCTGCAAATGCCGGACCTGATCGCACAGAAGTTGCTGTAGCAACAATTAAATCAAGAGATTTTTTAAAACACTTGTTAGAATTTGAAAATATTTTACCCAATTTAATGGCTGCTAAGTCATTCGATAAAAATAAAGAAAAGATTAAATATGATGAAGAGATTTATGATTTAAAAAATGGTTGGAAAATAGAAGAGCCATCATATTTAGATGCCATGAAAATGTATGATGAGATTGTTTCCGTCTCTGTTAATAGAAAAACGCAGTTTTTAAACGTGTCCGTAATTCATGTTTCACCTGTATTTGCATATGATCTTCTGTCATTAATTATAAAAGAAACAAATTCACTTCAAAGGAATAGAGATTTAGAAGAGGCTGAAATAACCCTTGGCTATTTGTATAAGGAGCTTGAAAAAACTCAAGATGTTGATCTTAGATTGTCTATAAATCAACTAATAGAATCTCAAATGAAGAAAAAAATGCTGGCTAGGGTTAAAACTAATTATTTACTAGAACCTCTTGATCTTCCATACGTTCCTGAGCAACGAACAAGCCCAAGGAGAACATTTATTGTGCTAATTGGATCCATGATTGGTTTTGTTTTGGGAATACTTATAAATTTATTAAGCTTTTATGGATTGGGACGAGTAAATATTTTAAGTACTAAAGATTAATACTCGAATCTATTATACTTTAAACCTAATATGCAACTTGAAGATATCAAACTTGGGATAGTTGGGCTAGGGTATGTTGGCTTGCCTTTATGTGTTGAGTTTGCAAAAGAAATGCCTGTAATTGCATATGATATAAATCTTGAAAGAGTTAATGAGTTGCTTGATGGTATGGATAATACTCTTGAGGTAAAGTCTGAAGATATAATTAATCAAACTAATTTAAAGTTCTCAAATGAAATTGAAGATTTAAAAGAATGTAATTGCTATATAGTAACTGTTCCCACTCCTATTGATTCATTAAATCAACCAAATTTAGAGTCTCTACTTAACGCATCAAGAATGCTTGGAAAAATTTTAAATAAAGGAGACTTAATTATATTTGAATCAACTGTTTATCCTGGAGCGACAGAGGAGGATTGTGCACCAGTTATAGAAAAATATTCTGGTCTAAAATTAAATAAAGATTTTTTTCTTGGCTACAGCCCAGAAAGAATTAATCCTGGTGATAAAACGCACACAGTAAGACATATAGTAAAAATTACATCTGGCTCAACACCAGAAATAGCTAATCTTGTCGACGATCTTTATTCAAAAATTATTGAAGCAGGTACTTATAAGGCCTCATCAATTAAGGTTGCTGAAGCAGCAAAAGTAATTGAAAATACTCAACGAGATTTAAATATTGCTTTGATCAATGAGCTTGCGCTAATATTCAATAGACTTGAAATTGACACAAAGGAAGTGCTTGATGCTGCAGGTACTAAATGGAATTTTCTTCCATTTCGACCAGGCTTAGTAGGTGGTCATTGCATTGGAGTTGATCCATACTACCTCACAAAAAAAGCGGAATCAGTGGGCTATAATCCTGAAATAATTCTAGCGGGAAGAAAATTAAATGATCAAATGGCTTATTATGTTGCAGATAGGTCAATCCTCTTTATGAAATCAATAGACTGTGATATCAAATCATCCTCAGTTTTAATTATGGGCCTTACATTCAAAGAAAACTGTCCAGATACCAGAAACTCAAAGGTATTTGACATTGTCGATAAATTTACTAAATCAGGTGTCGAAACTCATGTATATGATCCATGGATTTTATCTCATGATATTGATTTAGCAAAAAATGTAAGTTTAGTTGATTTTCCTAATTCTAATTTTTATGACTGTATAATTTTAGCAGTTGCGCATGATGAGTTTAGTAAACTTGGTATTTCAAAAATACGATCATTCGGAAAAAAACAAAGCATCATATATGATCTAAAATATATGTTTTCAGCAGAGGATACTGATCTTCGTTTATAATCCTCTTCTTAAAGATGTCAGATTACAATAGTTTAAAAAACCATCTTCTTACCAATCAAAATACATGGTTAATTACAGGTGTCGCTGGCTTTATTGGTAGCAACCTTCTCGAACAACTCATAAACTTAAATCAAATTGTTATAGGCATGGATAACTTGAGTACTGGAAAGAAAAAAAATTTAGATGATATTAAAAGTTCGTGCACAGACAAACTTTGGTCAAACTTTACTTTTATTAAGGGAGATATTTGTGATCTTGATCTCTGTTATAAAGCTTGTCAGGATGTCGATTTCGTTTTGCATCAAGCTGCTCTAGGATCAGTACCTCGATCAATTTCAGACCCTATAAATACCAACTCATCAAATATTAATGGATTTTTAAATATTCTTTTAGCTTCAAAAGATTCATCAGTAAAGAGTTTTACTTATGCTGCAAGTAGCTCAACATATGGCGATCATCCAGATCTGCCTAAAGTAGAGGATAAAATTGGAAGACCACTTTCACCTTATGCAATTACAAAGTATGTAAATGAGTTATACGCTGAAATTTTTGCAAGAGCATATTCGTTTCAATCTATTGGATTGAGATACTTTAATGTATTTGGGAAAAGACAAGACCCTTTAGGAGCGTATGCAGCTGTTATTCCAAAGTGGATTTATGCAATTTTAAATCAAGAAAGGTTATACATTAATGGTAATGGAGAGACTAGTCGTGATTTTTGTTATATTGATAATGCTGTTCAAGCAAATATTTTGGCAGCTCTTAGCCCGTCAAAGTTTCGAAATAATGTATACAATGTGGCTGTTGGAGATAGGACAAGTCTAAATGAACTTTTTTTTATTTTAAAGAATGCTATTAAAAAAGAAGGGGTTTTGTATAAGTTTGAACCTGAATATAGAGAATTTAGAGCAGGAGACGTAATGCATTCTCAAGCATCTATTCAAAAAATTTCTGAAAATCTGGGATATAAACCTCAATTTAAAATTAAAGAGGGCATAAGTGAGAGTATTAAATGGTATATGACTAATTTAAAAGATGGCTGAACGCTAAAAAAATGATAAGAAATTTACATGAATTCTTTAGCCTGTTGGAAGGTCAACAGAAGTTACGATTATTAAAAATTCAATTTATGATTATTTTCTCATCTTTTTTAGAGACCATTAGCGTTCTGTCAATTGGCCCTTTTATGACTTTAGTATCATCTCCAGAAACAATTGAATCTAATTTTTACATATCAAAAGCATATGAATATTTAAATATTCAAGAATTAAATAATTTCTTAATATTATTTGGCAGTTTAATCTTGATTCTTATGATCATATCGGCATTCTTTTCAATGATTACAGTATGGCGGCTCTCAATCCTAGGGGGTCAAATAGGTGCTGATTTAAGTAAGAGGATGTTCAATTATTACGTCACTAGACCTTTGTCCTTTCATTTGCAGACAAATTCAAGTCAACTAGCAAGTAAATTGATTGTTGAATCTAATAGATTAACCCATTCCGTTCTTCTTCAATCTTTATACCTAAATTCAAAATTGATATTGATATTAATGATGATTATTACTATTTTGATAACGGTTCCAATTATCGCAATTTTAAGTACATTACTATTTTTAGTCAGCTATATTTCCATATACCGATTTGCAAGTTATAGACTTAATAGAAATGGAATAGTTATTTCAAATGAATCCCAGTCAAGAATGCGAACAATTAATGAGAGCTTTGGCGGTATAAAGGATCTTCTTATTCATGGATTGCAAACAAATTTTATTAGCAAATATAAAAAATCCACTGATAACTATTATTCTTCATGGAGTAGTAATCAGGTTTTAGCGCTCCTTCCAAGGTATGCAATTGAATTAACTGCATATGGGACAATGATTTCAGCTATTTTATTCCTCCTCATTTCTTTTGATAATAATATTGGAAAAGTCTTACCCATAATTGCAGTTTTTGGTTTGGCAAGCATGAAGATGCTTCCAGCATTTCAACAATGCTATTTTAGTGTCTCAACAATGAGAGCTAATATGAATGCATACTTAGTTGTAAGAAAAGAGCTCTTAGATATTAGTAATCAGAAGAATTCAGATGATAAAAATTTCAAGCTGGAGTCTGAGCTTTCTTTTAAAGAAAAAGTTTCTATGCATGGAATATCTTTTCAATATCAAGAGAATAAAGAGCAAGTTTTAAATGATATCTCATTTGAGATAAAAGCAAACCAAACTGTTGGTCTTGTTGGGGCGTCTGGCTCAGGTAAATCTACAGCCATAAATATTTTGATCGGATTACTTCAGCCAACAAAAGGTAGCATAACAGTAGACGGACAGGAGCTCACAAAGGCAAACCTTGGTGCATGGCAACAAAAAATTGGATTTGTCTCCCAGGACATTTTTTTGCTTGATGCGAGTATTAAAGAAAATATTGCTTTTGGTTATCATCCAAAAGATATCGACTTGAACAGAATTGATGAAGTATTAGAGATGGCTCAATTGGATAAATTTGTGTTAACCCTGCCAAATGGGGTTGATACAAGTGTAGGAGAGAGAGGAATGCAACTTTCAGGGGGCCAATTACAAAGAATCGGTATCGCAAGAGCATTATATGGTAGTCCAGAGATACTAGTATTTGATGAGGCAACAAGTAATTTAGATAGGATTTCTGAGAAGCTTATAATGGAAACCATCATTAAAATTGGTAAATCAACAACTATTATTATGATTGCGCATAGACTTTCCACAGTAAAGGAGTGCGATAATATTTTCTTATTTAATAATGGATTTTTAGAAGATTCCGGCAGTTATGATTACCTTCAAAAAACTAACTCGCAGTTTGCTAATCTTACATAACAAAAATCACAAGGTTCCTTCATAAATGAAAGTACTTTATATAACATATGATGGTTTACTAGACCCATTAGGCTCTAGTCAAATTTTGCCATATCTTATTGGAATTAATGATTCTTCCAAATCTATATTTATTGTAAGTGTTGAAAAGCCAGAGAGATTTTCAAAGAATTTTGAAAAATTAAATAAGGAGCTTATTGAAAAGAATATTTATTGGGAGCCACTGTTATTTTCACAAAAGTTTGGAGTATTCGGAAAAATTTGGGATTTCTTAAAAATATATTTCACCACTACCAAATTAAGTTTCTCTAAAAAGATAAATATTGTTCATGCTAGAGGCCATGTCTCGGCTCAAGTAGCCTCATTCTTAAAAAAAATATTTAAAGTAAGATATATATTTGATTTTAGAGGTCTTTGGGTTGACGAAAGAGTGGATAAAGGAGGTTGGGATTTAGAAAAATATTTTGATAGATTGCAATATAAATATTTCAAATATAAGGAAATTAAACTTCTTAAAAATGCTGATCATATAGTCTTATTAACAAATAAAGTAAAAGATGAAATTTGCAGAATCTCTGAGACTAACTACGACAAATTGACCGTAATTCCTTGCTGTGCAGATTTTGATCATTTTACACTACAAACTGAGAGTAAAAAATTATCCTCTAGAAAAATTCTTGGAATTCCAAATAATAGCTTGGTATTTGGATTTCTGGGCTCAGTTGGTCCGATGTATCTCCTAGATGATTATTTTAAGTTCATAGAATTAATATATAAGAGGTATGCATTGATTGATATTGATGTATTTGGTTTATTGATAACTAATGACTTAAATGCAGCAAATTTAGCAAAGCGAAGGATTGTTGATGAAAACCTAAATCAAAATATCATAGTTTTATCTACTTCAAGAAGCCAAGTTCCTGAATTGCTCCATTCTTTAGATGTATTGATAAGTTTCATCTCTTCAACTTATGCACGACAAGCTTCGTCGCCAACTAAAATTGCTGAAAGCTTTGCGTGTGGTATACCTATAATCTCTAATCAGGGCGTAGGTGATGTTGAGGATCATATAAATGATATCAATGGAGGCAAGATAATATCTAATACACTTCAAGAAACTCTTGAAAAAATGTTGCCTTCATTAGATGAGATTGTTGCACTGGATAGAGAAAAAATTCGAAATAAAGCTAAAGAATTTCTCAGTTTAGATATCGCATTACAAAGATATAAAGATGTATACTCAAAAATTCATAGTATTTAAAAAATGATAAATATTGTTGTCTTAAATGGCGGAAGGGGTGCTGGTTCTCTAATTCCATCACTTTTGAAGAACTCATCATTTAATGTTACTTCCATAGTTAATGCATATGATGACGGTAAATCAACTGGTGAGATAAGAAAATTTTTTGATATGCTTGGCCCGTCAGATATCAGAAAGGTCCAAGAGCTGATGCTTCCAAATGACGATAATGATTACAATAGTAATCTCTCAATTTTTCAATATCGTTTTCCAGAAAATCAAAATTATGACGAAGCACTTACCTCAATCAAAGATTTTATTTCTTCTGATTCTTGTAATTTTTTAGGCATATCGTTTTCATCTGCCAACACTGTTTCTCAACTGAGAATTTATTTAAGTGAATTTATTTCTGCGTTAACTATTCTAGAAAAAGTAAAAAAAATAAAATTTAACTTTTCTGATTGCTCGATAATGAATTGCATATATGCAGGCGCTTTTATTTTTCACAATCGTAATATTGAGGACGCTACATTATCTATTGAAAAATTGTTTAACTTAAGGGGTGAAGTTATTCCTACTAGCATCGAGAATAAGAAACTTTCAGCTTTGAGGGAAAATGGAGAAATGTTATACAGTGAAGCTGAAATTGTAGAGCTTCGTTCAAATGTAAGAATTGAGAGAATATATCTATTAGAGGAAGTAATTAGTAAAGAGTCATTTGATGACTTAGAGCTATTGGAAAAAAAACAATATCTAGATCAACATCATTGCTTTGTTTCGATTTCTCCAAGAGCAAAAATAGCTATTGAAAAAGCTGATATCATTATTTACTCTGCAGGTACTCAGCATTCATCCCTTTATCCAACCTATTTATCAGTAGGACTAGCTCAGTCAATTGCTGATAATCACAAAGCTTGCAAAGTTTTTGTTACGAATATTGGTGCAGATTATGAGACACCATCATATAACGCATCAGATTTTATAAAAGGAGCATATAGATATTTAAAACTTTCAGATCAAAGGAACTATTCGTTTGGAGATTTATTTAGTGTCAATTTAGTAAATAACAGTCAAGATAGTTCTGATGAATCTTATGTTCAATATGATAAGGATGAAATGGATAAAATTAGCGTGCCTTTAATTTATGATTCCTTTGAATCAAATGAATTTAGGGGCAAGCATGACGGTGAAAAGCTTATTAAATCCATATTAAATTTATACGAATCTATGAAGAGTTAGCTTATCACAATACATAAAATTTTTTTTATGAATAAATTCCAGGATCTTTTAAAAGATAAAAAGCTTCTTATTTTTGACTTTGATGGAACAATTGCAGATACATCCTCATTTCATGATCAGGCATTTAAAGAGGTTTTACTCAATTATCCAGTCGATTTCTCTTACAAAGATATTGCGGGACTTTCTTCATTTGATGCTTTTAAAACCATTTTTAAAAAAAATAATATTTCTATTTCAAATCAGTCGCTTGCTAGCTTGATTGATGAAAAACAGGAGATTGCAAGAAGTTTAATTTCAAAATTTTTAAAGCCTGAAGAAGGTTTATATCAGTTTTTAAAATATGCAGATAATCATTTTCAAATCTGCATAGTTTCTTCAGGATCAAATTTGTCCATTACTAATGCTCTTGAAAAAATAAAACTCAGTCAATTTTTTGACGAAATTATTTCTGCTGAGGATGTTAAAAATGCTAAACCAAGCCCAGAGGGTTTTTGTAAAGCGTTAGATATTTTTGGTATCTCACCAGATCAAGCTTTAATTTTTGAGGATTCAGCCTCTGGATTTCAGGCTGCTGAAGCGGCTAATATAGATTATCTTGATGTAAATTCATTTATATGGTCTGATCTATATTAAAATGAACTATGAAAGTTTTAACTATTGTAGTAACTCATAATCGATCTGAACTGCTAGTAAGATGCTTGGATTCCATTGATTCTCAAAGCGATCCACCTCAAGATGTATTAGTCATAAATAATGGCAGCACAGACAATACTGAAGAAATACTTCGAAAAAAAAACACATGGTTTATAACTCAAGCAAATGTAGGTTCTGCGGGTGGTTGGAATAAAGGAATAAAACTAGGCCTTGAAAAAGGCTATGATGCTTGTTGGTTGATGGACGATGACGGATATCCTGATAAGGATGCACTAAAACACCTCAAGCGCAAATTCACTGATGATACTGCATGTATCTCTTCTATAGTGTTAAAAGAAGATAATAAATCAGAATTTGTATTTCCCTTCCCATATTTATCTTCTAAAAATTTACCAAAAATTTTTGGTATTCCCAGAAAAATATATAAATTAAAAAAATTACAAGAAATATCAAAGGAACAAATCTACCCTTTTGCTCATCTATTTAATGGGGCTTTAATTTCAATGAAGGCAGCAGGTGTAATTGGAAATGTAAACAAAGATTTCTATTTGATGGGAGATGAAGTAGATTACTTTTTTAGATTAAGGACATTTGGAAGAGTGTCTTCATCTCTGCAAGCATTTCACTATCATCCTGATGTTAGTAAAAGGAAATTTAATATTTACAAGATTTATTTTTATGTCAAAAACTCAATAATTTTAAATTCGCGATATTTTGACGCAATATTTGTAAGAAATATCCTAGTTATTCTTGCTATTTTAGGTAGAGTAACTATGCGAAATGGTTTTTATTTCACCGTTTCTATCTTATTTGGTTTGAATGCTAAATATTTCTATAAAGCTATTTTTAGAGGTTTAAATGGTAAGATAGGCAACGATATTAATGCCTAAATATACAGTTTTAATTGCAGCAGCTGGTCACGGTCATAGATCGGGCTTACCATATCCAAAAACTCTATATCCTATAAAAGGAAAGCCTATATTAATTCATTTATTGAATTTATTTTCTTTAGTAACTGATTCTATTTCTGTTGTAGTAAGCCCTCATGGAAAAGCAATGATTCAGCAGTCATTGAAAGAGTATAAATTTTTACCTGAGCTTTTAATACAAACCATTCCAAGAGGAATGGGAGACGCAGTATTGAAATTTAAAACATCTTCTAAATTTGATAAAACTAATAATTTAATTTTGGTATGGGGAGATATACCATTTATTCAAATAAGCACTCTTATGAATTTACTTAAGATTCATGAAAAAAAAGAAAATGATTTTACATTTCCGACTAGGTTTGTAGATTCTGCATACACTATAGTGTCAAGAGACAAAAACAATAATTTAGTCGAGGTTATTGAAACAAAAGAGCTTGGAATAGATCAACCAAAACCTGGCGAGAGAGACATGGGCTTATTTGTATTTAAAAAAGATATTATATTTAAAGAATTACAAAGAGACTCAAAATTTAAATTTGGCAATATATCTGGCGAGCATGGATTTCTGTACATAATTAGAGAGCTTATTTTTAAAGGATATAAAGTTGAAGGCCTTCCAATAGCAGCTGAAAAAGATTTGATTTCCTTAAACTATCTTAAGGATGTAGAGGAATATGAGTCATAATATTTATCGCATGAAAATTTACATAAGAGAATTATGTGTGGCTTAGCTGGTTATATTCCTCTTAAAACAACTTCATATCAAGATATGTATTCTAACGGGAGCAAAATGATCGATGCTATTCATTCGAGAGGCCCAGATGATAAAGGAATTTGGATTGAAGATAATCTCTCACTAGTAATGTCATTTAGAAGGCTTGCAATTTTAGATTTATCCCAAGCTGGGCATCAACCCATGGAGTCCTCTTCAGGCAGATATAGGATTTGTTTTAATGGAGAAATTTATAATCATTTAGAGTTAAGGAATAGTCTTAAAGGTAATTGGCGAGGCCATTCTGATACAGAAACTATTTTAGAGTTTATAGAGAAGTATGGCATTGAAAATGCCCTTAAAAGTTTTGTCGGAATGTTTGCTATGGCTATTTGGGATAAAAAGGAATCAATATTAACCCTTGCAAGAGATAGAATGGGTGAAAAACCTCTATATTATGGTTGGGTCCAAAAAGATTTTGTTTTTGCATCAGAGTTAAAAGCTATAAAAAAGCATCCTGATTTTAATAATAAAATTTCAAAAGCAGCTCTTAGCAATTACCTGAAATTTAATTATGTTCCAGCGCCGCAAAGTATTTATAAAAATATTTTTAAATTAGAACCAGGCACATATATAAACATTTCTGTTGAATCTGCGAATTTTAAAGACATTAAATCCAAAAAATACTGGGATTTATCATCGGTAATAAACGAAGGCTATAAAAACCCTATAGATGATCCCAAACATGCCATTCATAAAATAAAATTATCTTTATCAAATGCGATTCAATCTCAAATGATATCAGATGTCCCATTAGGAGCATTTTTAAGTGGTGGCATCGATTCATCATTGATTACAGCGTTAATGCAAGAGCATTCATCTAACAAAATCAAAACTTTCACCATTGGTTTTGAGGAATCATCATTTGATGAATCAGTTCATGCAAAGAAAGTTGCAAATCATTTAGGTACAAATCATTCAGAATATTTTGTTACTTCAAATGAAACGCTTGATGTAATTCCTCAAATCCCTTACATATATGATGAACCCTTCGCTGATTCGTCACAAATACCAACTCATTTAGTATGCAAGCAGGCGAAAAAGAGGGTAACTGTAGCGATTTCCGGAGACGGAGGTGATGAGGTTTTTGGTGGCTATAATCGTTATTTTTGGTCACCTAGAATCTGGTCAAAATTAAGATGGATCCCTTATCCTATGAGAAAAATTATTGGATCGAGTATAATTGGCGCCCCTAAAAGTGTTTTTCAAAACATAGAGAATTTTTATAATTTTGTTATTCCAAAAAAATACTCAGTTAATCAATTTGAAGATAAGCTAAAGAAGCTAAGTGAGAGATTAAAATATGTTAAAACAGAGGTAGATCTTTATGAAAGCCTTGTTACACAGTGGCATGATCCAAGTATGATTTTAAAAGATTTTGATGATGATTTTAGTGACTTTACTTATCCAATAAACTCAAATTTGGTTAGTCATTCTCCATCACAGATGATGTTTTGGGATACACTTACTTACTTGCCTGACGATATTTTATGTAAGGTTGATAGAGCTGCGATGTCAGTAAGTTTAGAGACTAGAGCGCCGTTTTTAGATCATAGGCTTGTAGAGCTCGCATGGCGCTTACCACATTCCCTAAAGATAAATAATGATCATGGCAAAATTATTTTGCGCGAGATTCTCGATGAATATGTACCCAAGAATTTAATTGAAAGACCTAAAGCTGGTTTTGGTATTCCGGTTGGTGAATGGTTAAGGGGGCCCCTTAAAAGTTGGGCTTCAGATTTATTATGCGAAGATAAAATTATTAAACAGGGAATATTTCATTTTGAGCCTATACAAAAGATTTGGGATGAGCATCTCACAAATTCCCACGATCATACTCATAAAATTTGGAGTATTTTAATGTTTCAATCTTGGTTGGAGGTTCAGTAACAATAATGGTGGGTTATTGGATAATGTTTTCAATTCCTGCATTTTTTGCAGTCATTGCAAATAGAAGATTGCCAATTCCCAGTACTGGAAAATATAAATCATCAATTGATTTATTTGTTTTTCTTTGGATTGTTGCTCTTACATTACTTATCGGTCTCAGGGATGAGGTTGGCGGTGACTGGATAAACTATTTATTAAAATTTGAATTATTAGAAGGAATACCATTTGCAGAATTGTTTGAAAGAGCGCTAGATGATCCACTATATAATATTTTTAATTGGGTGAGTTCAAACCTTAAATGGGGAGTATATGGAACAAATATTATATGCGCATTTATTTTTTCATATGGGCTTGGTGTATTTTGCAAAAAACTTCCTAGACCGTGGTTAGGTCTTACTGTAGCTGTTCCTTATCTAGTTATAGTTGTAGCTATGGGTTATACACGTCAGAGCGTTGCACTTGGTTTGGTAATGCTTGGATTGGTGGCTCTATCAGATCAAAAAATAAGAAAGTTCGTCATTTATATTATTGTTGCTGCAATGGCACATAAATCAGCGATTTTAATGCTTCCCATTGCAGGTTTAGCTGCATCAAAAAACAGATTACCGATTTTAGCTTGGATGTTTTTACTAGGAGTGGCGGGATATTTTATTTTTCTAGCTGACTCAATGGATTTTTTCATTTATGGTTATATTGAGTTAGATTACCAATCTCAAGGAGCTTTCATAAGACTACTCATGAATTCATTACCAGCTTTTATAATGGTTTTATTCTATAAAAGATTTAATTTTCCACCAGGTGAGAAAAGAATTTGGATATGGTTTGCACTTATATCATTAGGCTTAATGTTTATGTTTTTTATTTTTCCTAGCTCTTCTGCATTAGATAGAATTGCACTATACATGTTGCCGATTCAAATTGTTACCTTTTCATATTTACCAGATATCTTTACTCAAAATAAATTTATTAAAGGCTGTTTAATTTTGTCTATAATCCTTTACTATGCACTAGTCCAATTTGTGTGGCTTAATTACGCAGTAAATTCTTGGGCATGGCTTCCATATCAATCGATAATAATTTGAATAAAGTACTAATTTTTTCGGCTAATACTTCATGGTATTTGTTTAATTTTAGACAAAATACCATTAGGGCTTTTATAAATAATGGTTATAAAGTTTTTTGTTTAAGTCCATTAGATGATTATAGTTGTTTGTTGGAGGATATAGGATGCAGCTGGATTAAACTAGATATAGATAATAAAGGTTTTAATCCATTTACCGATCTAAAACTTTTTTTCAATTTATTAAAAATTTTTTTAAAAGTAAAACCTACGGCAGTATTTAATTTCACCATCAAAAATAATATTTATGGCACATTTGCATCATTTCTGTTGAGAATTAGATCAATAAACAATATTTCTGGCTTTGGCACTGCATTTATCCATAGCGGATTCAGATATTTTATTGCAAGGCGTTTATATATTTTTGCATTAAGGTTATCTACAAAAGTTTTTTGTCAAAATACGGATGACTATAAATTTATTTTAGAAAATAAATTTGTTAATGAGTCCAGAATAGATTTACTCCCAGGGAGCGGAGTAGATTTAAAAAAATTTAAAAAAAAAACCAGTACAATTTATCCGCCAAAAAATGATTTTATCTTTATATACGCCGGAAGGCTCATATATGACAAGGGAATCAGAGAATTAGTAAATGCCTTTGATCAAATTGATCAAAATAGATTTCCATCAAAACTTTGGATAATTGGTTTTAGGGACTCAAAGAACATATCTGCAATAAAACAATCTGACATAGCAAAATGGGACAAGAAGTTAAACATTTTTATTTTAGAGCCCTCTGATTCGATTGAAAGAGTCTTATTAAAAGCAAGTTGTTTTGTTCTTCCGTCTTATCGAGAGGGAATGCCAAGAAGTATTTTAGAAGCATGTGCTATGGAGTTACCAATTATTTGTACTGATGTTCCAGGATGTAGGGACATTGTTACTGATAATTTAAATGGATACTTGTGCAAGCCAGAAGATGATCAATCTTTGCTTGAGGCTATGAAAAAAATGTTAAGACTGCCAATTGAACAACGGTTAAAAATGGGGTTAGAGGGAAGAAAACGAGTGGAAAAGTCATTTAGTGAAGAGATCGTAATTAAAAAAGCTTTGGATGTAATTGATAATATTTAAAAAGTTTTTTAAGTCAGTTTTGGTAGTGTTGGATATACCAATTTACAAATTCTTTAAGACCTTTTTCTATTGAGGTGCTTGGCTTATAGTCAATTGCCCTTGATAGTAGATTTATATCAGCGAAGGTTTTTTTAACATCTCCAGGTTGCATAGGCAAGAATTTTTTCTTAGCTTTTTTACCAATGCAATTTTCAAGAACCTCTATAAAGTACAGAAGATTTTCTGGCTTATTATTTCCAATATTAAATATTTTGTAAGGAGTGTTTTCAAAACCTTTCGAGGAATTCATTGATTTCGTTGAAATAATTGATGGAGGTTGATCAATAATTTTAACTATTCCATCTATTACGTCATCAATATAAGTAAAATCTCTTTCCATTTTACCTTTATTAAATACACTAATCTCTTTGCCTTCGAGTATAGCTTTAGTAAAAAGAAAATAAGCCATATCAGGTCTTCCCCAGGGCCCATAAACTGTGAAAAATCTTAGACCAGTAGTAGGAATTTTATACAAATGAGAATATGTATAAGCCATCAACTCATTTGATTTCTTTGTTGCAGCATATAGCGAGATGGGATGATCTACATTATCTACTTCAGAAAATGGAATTTTTTTATTCATTCCATAGACAGAACTACTCGATGCATATAATAAATGTGGAACATTGGCATGCCTTGCGGCCTCTAAAATATTTATAAAACCAGCTAAGTTACTATGTATGTAATCTCTAGGATTAGAAATGGAATATCTCACCCCAGCTTGAGCTCCTAAATGAAGGATTCTGTCAAAAACATGATCACTAAAAATCTTATGAACTTCATTCTCATCAGCAAAATCAGCTTTTATAAAGGTAAATTTATCTGATGAAATTTGTTTGAGCCTTGTTTTTTTTAAATTAACATCGTAATAATCATTAAGATTATCAATGCCAACTACTTCATGGCCTAAGTCACTAAATTTTTTAGCAGCATGATACCCAATAAATCCAGCTGATCCCGATATTAAAATTTTCATTTTGAATGATTATACATTTATATTTTTTTAATTAAGTCATATATCGATGAATATTTAATGATAAGTATTTGGTAATGAATCAACTATAATAGTAAGTAAAAAAATTTTAGAAATGCAATACAAAATTACCATAGTTGGAGCAGGATATGTTGGGATGTCTTTGTCAGTTTTATTGGCGCAAAATCACAATGTAATTCTCTTTGATATCAATCAAGAAAAAGTTAAACAAGTTAAAGAGAATAAATCAACAATTCAAGACCCACTAATTGATAACTATTTAAAAAATCAATCTTTAGATTTGTCGTCAACTTCTGACAAAAACAAGGCTTTCACAGGAAGAGATTTTATAATTATTGCAACGCCTACTAATTATGATGAAAAGAAAAATTCTTTTGATACTTCGTCAGTTGAGCAGACAATTGAAAATATCTTCAAGGTTAAGAATGATTCATCAATAATAATAAAATCTACTGTGCCTGTAGGCTTCACAAAAGGAATAAATAATTTATATGACACGAATAAAATTATTTTTTCACCTGAATTCTTGCGGGAAGGACAAGCTCTTTATGATAATTTATTTCCTTCAAGAATAATTCTTGGTGGAACATGTAAAAAAGCAAGAGTTTTTGCCGAAATTTTAAAGAGTTGCTCTCAAAATCCTAAAGTGGAGACTTTGTTTATGAGGTCAAGCGAAGCCGAGGCTGTCAAATTATTTGCGAATACATTTCTTGCATTGAGAGTAGCTTATTTCAACGAATTAGATAGTTATACTCTCGCCAAAGACCTCGATACATTAAATATTATAAAAGGCGTGTCCTTAGATCCAAGGATAGGCGATTTCTACAATAATCCTTCTTTTGGATATGGAGGTTATTGTCTACCTAAAGACACTAAACAATTGTTAGCTAATTACGATAATGTTCCTCAAAACTTAATTCAGGCTATCATTTCTGCTAATCAAACAAGAAAGGATTTTATTGCAGATACTATACTTAGCTATAATCCAAAAATTGTTGGAATTTATAAATTGGCTATGAAAGAGGGATCAGATAATTTTAGGTTTTCTTCAATTCAAGGAGTAATGAAGAGAATAAAAGCAAAAGGACTCAAAATTATTTTGTATGAACCATCATTGAATCAGAAAACTTTTTTTAATTCTAAGGTAATTCAATCTTTGGAGGAGTTTAAAAGAAAATCAGATATTATTATTACAAATAGAAATTCAAAAGAATTGTTGGATGTGGATGAGAAAGTTTTTACTCGAGACATTTTTGGGACAAATTAAGCAACGACTTAATCAGCGATTTTGTATATAATTTAGAAAGGTTTAACACTAACTGCACTTTATATGAATTTTCAAAAAATGTTTAATTTTCTCTTTGTTGTAACAATGATTTTTTACTCTAATCTGTCACTTGCTCAAAGTACTCTTGATCAATCATTTTTAGAGGGTTTGCCACAATCAATTAGAGATCAAGTTGAGGTTGAGAATAAATTAGATAAGGAAGAAGAGTTAAATAAGCTATTTAGGTCTGAGACCTCTATCGAAAAAAACAAAGTAATACTTGATCGATTAAAAGCAGAGATTTTAGCTTTGGATAAGAAGTTTTCTGATATTGAGTCATTGGATGCAGGGGAAACTCTGCCGAGATTTGGAGTAAATTTCTTTCGTACACTGCAATCATCATTTATGCCAGTGAATGTTCCGAATTTAGGTTCCGATTATGTTGTGGACATAGGCGATACATTTGAAATCCTTTTGACGGGAAAGCTTGAGCTTAAAGAAGAACTTTTAGTTGGAAGAGATGGAGCAATAAGCATTGAAACAATAGGAAAAGTTAATGTTGCTGGCAAGAAGCTCGCAGATGCAGAAAAAGCTATTATCCAATACATTGAAACTGCTGCTTTTGGTGTGGATGCCTTTGTAAGTCTATCTAAATTAAGAGACGTACAGATAATAATGTTGGGTCATGTATACAGCCCGGGAATCTTTACACTAAGTGGTGGTTCAAACGTAATATCTGCGATTAATATTGCTGGTGGGATTACTGATTCTGGGTCATATAGGAAAATTGAACATAGGCGTAATGGAGAATTGCTTCAAACTATTGATCTATATGATCTCATGGTATTTGGTAAATTTGACTCTAAGACTACTCTTAGGTCTGGAGATACAATTCTAGTAGCTCCATCTCAGATGCAAATCCCTGTTTCAGGTGGTGTAAATTTTCCAGCTACATATGAGGCGACTCCAGGCGAGTCAATAAAAGATTTAATATCATATGCTTCAAATTTTTCTGAGTATTATTCAGGTTTTTCAAGTGTTCTAGTTAGTAGAATGACACCTAGCAAATCAGAATTAATTGAAGTCCAGGATACAAATTTAGATAATTTTATATTGCAACCTAGAGACTCAATTCAGGTTCCAAGTTATAAAAATGAAATTCAGCCAGTCCGGACTGTTTCAATAATTGGTATGGTTAATAGGCCTGGCGAATATGTAATTGGTTTAAATGAAAAACTATCTGATATTATCGATAAAGCTGGAGGGTATAAAGAAAATGCATACTTATATGGCTCAGCACTATTTAGAACAGAAGCATTAGATAAAGAAAAGCTTTTTGCTCAATTAAATTATTCAGACACTGTTAATTACATTATTTCTAATATTGGTAAATCAAGCTCTTCAATCAGCACATCTGTACTAGACCTTCTCGCAGAAGAATTAAGATCGCGTTCTTATGAGGGAAGAGTGGTAGCTGACTTTAATTTAAATAATCTTAAATCAAATCCAAGTATAGATATTAAACTGTTTGATAAAGATAAAATTGTTATTCCAGAAATACAAAAGGTGGTTTATTTATTTGGAGATTTTAGAAAGCCTTCTAATTACGTTTATGATCCAAGACTTTCTCCTAAAGATTATATTGATTTAGCTGGAGGTAAAAAGGAGTCAGCATATGATGAAATTTTGATCATTGATCCTGACGGAAAAACCCATATTTATCAGACATCAATTCTTTCTCTTGGTCAATCTGTAGAAATTTATCCTGGTTCTATTATTTATGCTCAAAGGAACATAGGTAAGCTTTCTGGTTTATCATATGCATCTGCTGTTTCGCCAATTCTGAGCAGTCTAGCTATTTCGCTTGCTTCATTGAATAGTATTACGAATGATTGACGGATAACTATATAAATATTAGAAGTTTGATGCATTCTCATATAAAGGTTTTCTTTCTGACCTTTTTACTATTTCCATGCATCATCCAAGCTTCTATCAATGATTATATTTATAAAAATAGTGACGTAGCATCATTTAGTAATTATGGTTCAGTTGGGTTAATACAAATGCCTACTGCCAGATTTCACGAAGAGGGAACTTTAGCATTCAACTGGTCTCATAATGATCCATATATTAATGGAGCGGTCATTGCGTACCCTTTCAGTTGGTTCGAGGCATCTTACCAATATACAGATATTAACAATGCTTTATATAGTGATAATCCTGCCTTCAGTGGCAATCAATCATATAAAGATAAGGGATTTGATGCAAAATTTAGAATTTTAAAAGAATCAAATTATTTACCTCAAGTAGCTGTTGGCGCAAGAGATATTGCAGGAACTTCGGTCTTTACAGCTGAGTATCTAGTAATGAGTAAAAAATTTAAAAATATAGATTTTTCCTTAGGTATTGGTTGGGGAACATTATCAGGAAATAAAATTAAAAATCCTCTTACATATATAAGTGATGCATATAGTGAAAGAATAGACATTGATGATGATACACAAGGAGGAGAAGTAAATTTTGGTAAATTATTTAAAGGAGATGCTGGATATTTTGGAGGATTAGAAATACTTATTCCCAACACTTCTGGTTTGAGAATGAAAATTGAATATGACGGAACTGACTATATGAAAGAGGGATTTCCATTAGGAAGAGAATCATTCAGCTTTGCATTTGAACCGGTCAAGCAACCAAGTTCGAAGATTAACTTTGGCTTTGTATATCCTGTAAATAAAAATTTTCAAGTCAAACTAGCACAAACAAAAGGTAATAATGTTAATTTTGGATTTTCATACGTTGCTTCTTGGGGTAAGAATAGCGTGGTCAAAAAATCTGATCAATACAAAGAAGTTGAATCAGATGATATTGTCAAAAGAGTAAATTCTCGAAGCGACCTTTTTCTTTATAGATCTGCATTAAATAATATGCGTGAAAATGAAATATATCTTCAAAGCGCAAGTTTGAACAAAGATGTGCTCACTGTAAGTTATACTCAAGCCAAATATCAAAGTCATATGCGTGCTATTGGAAGGGCAGCAAGAACTTTGGATCAGATTTCTCCAAATAACATTAACAAGTTTAAATTGATTAATACAAATGCAGATATTCCGCTATATGAGGTTGAAATAGATAGAGAAAGTTTTACAAAATTTCAAGAGGAAAATTTATATAAATTGTCAGCTAGAGAAATAGATTTCGAAGCATCTAAGCATGATGTAGAAAATCAAAAATATGTTCCTGATATTGGGTTTCCAGTAAACTTTTTTTCTTATGCCCCAGTGCTAAGGTCTCAAATTGGAGGCCCTGATGGATTTTTCTTTGGTGATTTAAGGTTAAGTTTTACTAATGAAACATTATTTAAAAGGAATATCAACTTAGTTACTACGGGCAGTATTGGCTTATTTAGCAACTTGGACGAGATAACATTGGCATCTGACAGTATAATTCCCCATGTTAGAACTGACATCGTAGAATATCTTCAGGAAAGTGAAAAATATCATATAAAAAGAACCCAATTTAATTATTTTGCAGATCTATCAGAGAACATATATATGAAATTATCTGCGGGTTTATTTGAAGAGATGTTCGGTGGTTTTGGAGGAGAGATTTTATATAGACCATTTATGAAAAACTATGGAATAGGAGCGGAACTATGGAGGGTAAGGCAGCGAGAATATAAAATGCTTCTCGGATTCAGAGATTATGAAACAACAACTGGACATATAAATTTATATTATCTTCATCCAAAATCTCAAGTAACCTTAGCATTAAAGGGAGGAAGATTTCTTGCAGAGGATTCAGGTATAAGTTTTGATTTTTCGAGAAGATTTAAAACTGGCCTAAGAATTGGAGCATTTTTTACTCTAACAGATATTAGTAAGGAAGAATTTGGAGAAGGTAGTTTTGATAAAGGATTTTATTTCACGATACCAATAGACACATTTCTATCAAAATATACTAAACGAAATATGGGATGGGGATTGAGACCTCTTACCAGAGATGGAGGGGCCGTTCTTAATCATGCATATTATTTATGGGGGATGACAGAGGCTGGAACAAAAACTAACCTAACAAGAGATTTGGAGCATATGTATGAATAAAAAATTTTTCTTATGCGCAATCTTTTTTTCTTCCTGTGCTCAACTTACTATTCAAGATTACCAGAATGTAGCTGGCTTAATATTTCAAGAAAACGAGCAATTAATAATAAACTCAGAATATATTGAAAATAGAAATTTCTCCTTTGCAAAAATAAATATTGGGAACAAAAATTCTGCAATTTTATCTCTAGTAACTATTGAGAATGATATATTCACTTGGATATCTGCAAATGGAGAGAAAGTGATTACTCGAAATGGAAGAATAATTGAATCGTATGGCCTAGATTATGATTTCATCACATTAAATTCGATTGAATTTCAATTTGAACCAAGATCATATGAATTGATAGTTCAACTTGAAAATCCAAGAGCAATAATTACTCAAAACAATACTATAAGCTTCGCAGGTGATGAATCACTTTTTCTTGATAAGCAATATCAAACTGAGCTATTTATTGAGAATTTTTTAACAAGCTCAATAAACTGGAAAGGTAAAAATTATTTCTGGATAGATAAATCAACTGGTCTTGCATTAAGAACTCATCAACATGTGCATCCATATGAAGAAAGTATTGAGCTTGAGTTTTACTATATATTCAGATAAAAACTACACATAAAAAAACAGGCCAATAAGGCCTGTTTTATAAAATATTAATAGTTTATTAGGGAGCGTCTGCTGTTCTTGTAGCAGTGGTAGTTTGCTCAACTTGAATGTCTATAGGAACTTGAACGGTTACATCTTCAGTTGTTTCAACTTGCTCAGTGATAGTCACTTCAGTTGCAGTAGCAACTCCAACAACTGAGTCAACGACTTGTTCTGTTGTTGCGGGCTCGACTACAACCTCAACTTCGTAGATGGCAACGCCACCTGATGTTTCGACGAAGGTCTGATAACCAGGACCTCGGTAATCTCCAGCAGGATCAGTCGTAGTGGCTGTACCAGTTACTGTTGCAACAGCTTGATCCCTGAAGTTAGTTTGAGTAATAGTATTCGTTTGCGTTTCCGTACGCTCGACTTCTTCTACCTTAGTTACCTGAGTTGTAGTATTTGTCATAGTCTGCGTAGTAATTAACTCAGTTTTTTCATACTCCTCAATGACTGTTGGAGCAGGTGTTGGAGCAGGTGTTGGTGCAGGGGTTGGAGCTGGCGTCGGTGCAGGAGTCGGTGCAGGAGTCGGTGCAGGAGTCGGTGCAGGCGTCGGTGCAGGAGTTGGAGCTGGCGTCGGTGCAGGAGAATCGTCATCGTCAACTGCAGCAGCAATGGCAGCAGCAGCAGCAACGGCAGCAGCTATTGCACCAGCACTAAGTTCGCCAGAGGCTTCTTTCTTTGCTTCATCCTCACTTCCAGCAGCTTGTGGCTCATCTGCATATAATGACAGGGAAGAAAAAGGGAAAACTAATCCAAGTAAATATCGAAATTTAAATTTTAATTTAGCCATGTTTTTACAACTCCAAAACGGTATGTATGTTTATTATGATACAGAATCGTATTATAAATCAATATTATATTGATTTAATATGAACTAATATACCCCCTATATTCATAACAATATTTAAATTAGTCGCGAATCTTACTACAAAAATCTTAGATTGCATATAATTATCTAATTTAATATCTTAGTGTTTATAATTCGGGATGTAGCGCAGCCTGGTAGCGCACCTCACTGGGGGTGAGGTGGTCGTCGGTTCAAATCCGGCCATCCCGACCATTTTATTTTGATTTATTAATTACTTCTTCGGCATACCAATTGATTTCAGCAATCATTCCGTCAAGAGTTCTTTCATCTTTTCCACCTTCATATGCATTTCTAAAGGCAACAATGACCTCAGTTGCTCCTAAATCTTCGAGTTTTTTAATTCCATCTGGTGAATAAGCAGCTTCTCCCATCACCTGAAATTGATAGTTAGGATGATCAAGCCTTCCGAACCCTTCTCTAAAAGTATTAATTTGATTTATAAATTCTTCTGTTTCCTCTAAAGTTATTCCAGCACTTATCCAACCATCGCCAACTCGTGCAGCTCTTTTTAGAGCAAGTTTTGAATGTCCTCCAATTAATATTGGAACTGGCTTTGTTGGAACAGGACACAGTTTTAATTCAGGAATATCATAAAAATCTCCTTTATAGGAAAAATATTCTCCATTCATTAGCCCTTTAAGAATTTCAATTTGTTCATCCATTCTTTTTCCTCGTTTTTCCCATCTCTCACCTGTAGCTAAAAAATCTTCATACCAAGGACTAACGCCAACACCAAAATGAAATCTGTTGTTTGTCATTACTCCTAATGTCGTGACAAATTTTGCAGTAGTTACAGCCTGTCTCGGAGCAAGTTTATATACTGAAGTTGAAAATTCTAATTTATCGGTAACAGCTGCGATTGCAGGAATAATTGAAAAGGGCTCTAAAAAAGGAACTCCATCAAGGAACTCTCTGCTTCCATCATCATTGTAGGGATATGTTGAGTCACATTCTTTTGGATAGCAGATGCTATCCGGGAACGTAATACAATCAAAACCAGCGGCTTCAGCTGCTTTTCCAAGTTCTAAATAATAAGTAGGGTTACACATAGTCGGATGATATGAAAAACGCATAATTAGTTACCTTTTTGTTTAATTTACAAGAAATAATATAATAACAAAAGAGGTAAAAAAATGGATAAAAGTTTTGAAAATGGATGTGTGCTTATTGTGGGTGGCAGTGGAGGCATTGGTTCTTTGTGCGCGCAAGAGTTTGCCAAATCCGGTGCCAAGGTGGCAATTACATATTACAAAAATGAACAAGCTGCTTTTGATTTAGCTAAAAGTATAAATAACGAAGTAAAAATTTATCAATTGGATAACAGTGAACCCAAATCTGTTGAAGAAACGATTCAAAAAGTTGTTAATGATTATGGGTCTATAAATACTCTGGTTAATGCTGCTGGATTTGATATACCACAAAAATTTATCAGCGAAATAGATATAAATTTATGGAAAGGCGTGATTGATTCTGACATAAATGGTTTTTTTAATCTTGTAAAATTTGGCTTGCCTCACTTAAGAGAATCTCAAGGATCTTTTGTTTTCATAAGCTCTGCAGGATTGTTCAAGTACCCTCCAGGAGATATTCTTTCAGTTGCTCCAAAAGCGACCATCGAGCATGTTCTTAAAGGTATCGCCAAGGAAGAGGGAAAGAATGGTGTGAGAGCGAATTCTATTGCGTTAGGTGTAATAGACACAGGAATATTTCATAGGCTTCGAGAAGAAAACAACACTTTCTTTGACGATGCATGGCATGAAGCAGTCATGAACACACTTGCTATAAAAAGATTTGGTTATCCAAAAGAAGTTGCTGATACGGCTGTATTTTTAGCTTCCAGCAAAGGTGGTTATATCACTGGACATTGCATTCCAGTTGATGGTGGATACCACCTTTAGAAATTATACAAAATAATCTGTATTCTCAACTCCAAGCTGCATCGCGCCATAATTTCTTGAAAAGTTAACTGGATTATTTGCTACGTGAGCTCTAGATGTATGAACATCTAGGAAAATCTTTTGGATATCACTTCCAGCAAATACTGCACCACCACCAGCATTTGAGAATAATGTATCAACGACTTCAAGACATTTATCTATAACTAGAGATGCGTCATATCTAAATTTCACCCTATCAATCATAGGGATTCCACCTTGATTACCAGCTTTATCAACCATTACATCATAATTTCTAAACATTACAGTTTCGATCGCATCTAATTTGGCTGCTGCTTCGGCAACAATTGTTTGAGTATGAGTATCTCCAGCTAGCTTTGAAGGATCGCTAGAGGCCTTGTTATTAGCTCCATCAATAAAGAGTTCCAGCATTTTTTTTGTAGCTCCAATGGCCGGAGTCGATACTGCTCTTACAAATAATTGTCCCCAGGGAATTTTATAAAGATCATTTTTGTTTACTTTATATCCAGGATTGGTGAGATTAAAACCGTCAGATTGCTTATGGGTTCGATATTCTGGAACAAAAACATCATTCACGTGTATATCCTGACTACCTGTTGCTTTTAAACCCATTGAGTACCAAGTATCTTCAATTTCATAGTCGCTTTTTGGAATAAGAAAAGTTCTATATTCTGGAGCACCACCTTCTGGAGGAAATATCAATCCACCTAGCAAAGCCCAATCACAATGCTCAGAGCCACTAGACCACTGCCAATGACCCGAAAACTTGAAACCTCCATCAACAGGAGTAACTTGCCCCAATGGAGCGTAAGAAGATGATACTAGAGTATTGTCATTTTCGCCCCAAACCTCTTGTTGAGCCTTATTATCGTACAATGCAAGTTGGAAGGGATGGATGCCTATAACACCCAAAACCCACGCAGTAGACATACAACCTTGAGAGATTCTTAGTTGCACTTCGGAAAATGTATGAGGGTCTAACTCAAAACCACCATATTGCTTTGGTTGTAGGATTTTAAAAAAGCCAGCATCCTTCATATCCTGGATAGTTTCTTTAGGAATTCTTCTATCTACATTTGCTGATTCAGATCTTTCTTTTAGAACCGGAATAAGTTCTTCTGCTCTCTTGATCATTTCATTATGAAGATCTATATTAGTTCTTTCTATCGCAGCTGCTAATGCCATAATTCACCTCTTAAATAAGTTGATAGTGATTTTTTCACCATTTCTCTATTCAATCAACTATATAATTCAGATTATTTTTATAAAATTTTACGAATTAATTAAAAAAAATCAAGATTAATTGTTTTTTTATTTATTTTCTTACTAAATAAATACATTAATAATGCAATTATACTAATCTTATGACTGATATAACTGTTAACTGCAAAGCAGGCAAATTTTCTGGAATCAAAAAAAACAACATAAATTTATTCTATGGTATTCCTTATGCAAAAACCCTTACTAATCAAACTCAGTGGTTACCCCCAGAAAGGCTTAATACACAAATCTCACTTCAAGCTGTAAATAAAGGTTTTAGTGCACCTCAAACAATTTATAAAGAGTCTTTTTTAACAGATCCGTCAATGCCAGAGGAATCAATAGATTGTCTCTCACTAAATATAGCGTCAAAAGATGTTAGCGCGAATATGCCTGTAATGATTTGGATTCATGGTGGAGCATATGTTACAGGCTCCTCCAATTCAGTTGTTTATGATCTTGATTATCTGCCTTTACATGAAATTGTAATGGTAACAATTAATTATCGTTTGGGCCCGTTTGGCTTCTTAAAGTTGGATGAGGTTACAAATGGTCAAATTAAATCCACTGGCAATGAAGGTTTAATGGATCAGCAGTTAGCCATAGAATGGGTAAAAGAAAATATCAATGAGTTTGGTGGTAATCCGGAAAATATTACTCTATTTGGAGAATCTGCTGGAGCATGGAGTGTTGCTTTGCAGTCCTCTATTAGTCCCGACGGCAACTCATTCTCTAAGGCCATATGTCAAAGTGGAGGGATGAATGCTTTTTTCGATATTGATAGAGGAAATAGATGGGGCGAGTTATTTATTAAAACAGCACACGAAAGAGGGTTCAAAATTAATGATTTACATAATCTAGATCATCGACAAATAACAAAAATATCTTCTCAAATGAAGCATACAATGATAACTACTGGAGTTTGGCTTTCTCCAGAGGTTGGCTTTGCTCCTATTGCAGATGGAAATTTTCTTGCCTTAGATCCTATAAAAAATTTTAAAAATTCATCAATCAGATTAATCATCGGAACTACTTCGGACGAATATAGGCTGTGGTCTGAGTTTGAACCTTACTATCTTAATTTAGATAAAGAAAATTATTATAAGAGATTAGAAAAGATCTTTAAAAAAGATACTGTAAGAAAGATTGCAGATATTTATTTAGGGGAGTTATGTGATAATCAGAAGGAAAATAAATATAAGCATGCACTTTCTAATTTAATGACTGATTGGACATTTGGCATGCATGCATTAGATCTTCTTGAGCAACATCAAGATAGGTCTTACGGATATTTCTTCAATGAACCTAGTCCATTGCTTGATGGAAGATTAGGCGCTTATCATGCAAGCGAATTACCATATGTTTTTGGTTCAGCAAATAAAAAAATTTTTAAAGATATTTGTTCTGAATATAGTGACGAAATTTCAAACTTTTTTCAATTATCATGGAGTCAATTTGCGAAAACCGGTTCTCCATCATCTCATTTAATGGATTGGGAAGTTTATGAAAATAATTCATCCATTACTTACATAAACTCAGTTCCAAAAATTAAAACATTTAAAAATAAAGATAGGATAAAATTTATTAATGAATCCAAACTTAACTTTTAGAAATTTAATAATTTTTTCCTGCCTTTTAATTTTAGGATCATGTTTAAGTCCTATTCAAGAAAATAATCCTCTATCTATCTCAACCTCGTCAGGTATTGCTCAGGGCATATTAAAACAAAGCGTAATTTCATGGGATGATATTCCTTATGCGATTCCTCCTGAAGGAGATTTGCGTTGGAAAGCACCCAGGCCGTTAATTACGCCAAATTTAAATATTCAACCTCAAGACGGGAACGGTTGTTTGCAAGAAGCGAGTATTTATGCGGGTATTCAAGGTAAAGGCATTGTTGGTCAAGAAGATTGTTTGTATTTAGACATAAAAGCACCTGTTAATAATTTAAATAGAAGATTGCCCGTAATGTTTTGGATTCATGGAGGCGCTAATACATCAGGCATCAAAGATTACTATGATTTTTCTGAATTGATACGAAGACATCAAGTGCTCGTTGTGACAATTAACTATCGTTTAGGCCCTTTAGGTTGGTTTACGCATCCTGCAATTCAAGGACTACAAAATGGACTTGATAAAACATCTAATTTTGGAACTTTGGATATAATTGAGGCTTTAAAATGGGTTCAAAAGAATATTCAAAATTTTGGCGGGGATCCAGATAACATTACAATCTTTGGTGAGTCTGCTGGAGGTCATAATGTCCTTTCTTTGCTTGCCTCACCTTTGGCTGAGGGCTTATTTCATAAAGCAATTTCTCAGTCAGGATATATAACGAGCTTCAGTATTGAGGAGGCATACGGTACGGACCAAAAAACGACACCTAGCAATAAATTAGCTTCTGATAAAGTACTATCCGCTTATGATTTATCAGGATATGATTCGATAAAAAATCTATTTCTTAGTAATCGGCAAAGATATGGTGAAGATTTTCAAAGATATTTAAGATCAATTGATGGAAAGGCTCTTTTAGAAACATATAAACAAATTTCTAAAGATACATATGATCGGCTACCTATTCTAACTAGAGATGGTATTGTAGTGCATATTGACGGAGTCAGCGCAGGATTAGCGGCTGCTAAAAACAAAAATAATATTCCAGTTATTGCCGGATCAAATCAAGACGAACTTTCTCTTTGGCTTGCTTCAAATAGATACTTTGTGAATGCTTCTTACCCTTTTACTAAACTTGTCCCCTTACCAAAAATTAAATTCAAAAGAGAGGATCTTTATAAACTATGGGTGAAAATTCGCTCACAGGGTTGGAAATTAAGAGGTGTTGATGAACCTCTTATAGAATTAGAGAAGTCTGGAAATAATTCCCTATACGCATATAGATTTGATTGGGATGATCAATTAAAGTCCTATTTTGCAGATTTTCCAAGTCTTATAGGATCAGCTCATGGCATTGAGATTTCATTTGTAACTGGAGATTTTAAGTTTGGTCCAATAGGAAGATTTGTTTATCCAAAGGGAGAGCTCCGAAATCAAATGCAAGACACCATGATGCATGCTTGGGCAACTTTTGCAAAAACAGGTATTCCAAAAACTGGAAAAGGTGTTGAGTGGGAAAAATTTGATTCTGAAAATAGAAAATTTCTAAAACTTGATTCTGACGAATATTTATCTCTTGGTAGAGAGATGTTATCCCTTGAGTTCATTTTAGGGAATCTTATATTATCTCCAACGGGAAATCTTTTGGAAAAATGTCTTTTGGCTGAAGAAACATTTTTTAACATCGGAGAAAGAATGGATGAGGAGTTTTTGGAATGGAATAATGGTGTTTGTAAGCAGTTTGATATGCACAAAGAAAGAAAAAAAATTGAAACTGATTTAGTTGAAGAATATGGTTCAGCCAGTGTCTTCTAATGATGGTCTCATCGTCTAAAAAAATACTTCTAACGTCTTTTGGTCTAATGTTGCTTCTTGGCTGCGGTTCTGATGTTGATCCAGGAAAGATTGAGGGCGCTCCTCGATCTAGCGAATCTATATATAAACAAGACCTAAATTTTTTTATGACAAAAGATGCCTTATTAGGGGGGGATTCAAGTGATACATCACAAATATTATTTGGAGATTTACATGTTCATACAACTTATTCAATAGATGCATTCACTTTAGAATTACCAATGATGGGACTTCAGGGTGTGCACGATAGTTCAATGGCATGTGATTTTGCGCGCTATTGTGCAAACCTTGATTTTTTCAGTTTCAATGATCATGCTGAAGGCTTAACACCTGAACATTGGCGTCAGCAAAACAAGATTGTTGAGCAATGCAATATTTCAAATGATGATCCCATAACGAATGATTTGGTTGTTTTTCCTGGTTGGGAATGGACACAAATTGGTACGACAAAAGAAAATCATTGGGGTCATAGAAATGTAATCTTCAAGGACATATATAATTTGCCCGCAAGGCCAATTGGCGCAAGAACTCCAAACACTGGTTTGGGAGTTTTTGATACCACTGAGCAAGCCGTGGGTGCCAGATGGTTAGACATCTTCAATTTTAAACGCTACTCAGATTTGAAATGGCTCTTGAACGAGGTTAGGAACATTCCTTATTGTGAAGCAGGAGTGACTTCAACAGAATTACCTTTAGATTGTTATGAGTATGCAAGTTCGCCCAAAGAACTTTTTTCTAAACTCGATGAATGGAATTATGACAGCATTGTTATTCCACATGGACAGTCTTGGGGCTTCCATGTTCCATTAGGAACTTCTTGGGATAATCGTTTGAATGCAGAAGGTCATGATCCAGATAAGCAAATATTGTTGGAAATAATGTCTGGCCATGGCAATAGTGAGGAATATAGAGATATTGCATCAACAAATTTCTCTCAAGATGATGAAATGATTTGTCCCGAGCCAACTGACGACTTTTTACCATGTTGTTGGCAAGCAGGAGAAATGCAAAAAAATCGCTGTGAGGGGCTCTCTGAAGATGAATGCAACGCTAGAGTAGAGCTAGCAAAAAAATATACCTTAGCAGGCGGTCCATACGCTAATATGGTTTTTCCAGAAGCTAAGCCTGAGGAATGGTTAAGTTGCGATCAATGCACAGATTGTTTTAAACCAGCATTCAATTACAGACCAAAACAATCTGCTCAATATGCATTAGCGATTTCTAATTTTGAAAAATCTGAGGATGATCCAAAAAGATACAATTTTGGTTTTATAGCATCCACAGATGATCATACCGCTAGACCTGGAACGGGTTACAAACAATACGAAAGAAGAAAAATGACTTTTGCAACAGGAGTCAAATCCAAATTCTGGGAGTATAAGTACAAAGCTGAAGATCCAAATTTTCCAGAGATTCCAAAAATTATCCCAGGTGAAAGTCAACCTGATAGTGAAAGGGTATCCAGCTTTGTTTACCCTGGAGGAATTTTGGCAGTTCATTCAGATGGGAGAGGTAAAGATGCAATTTGGACTGCGTTAAAAAATAAAAATGTTTACGGAACAAGTGGACCTAGAATACTGCTGTGGTTTGATTTAATTAATTCTCCTCAAGGCAAGGCTGCAATGGGATCCGAAATTGTAATGAGTCAAAATCCAAAATTTATAGTTAGGGCCGCTGGAAGCTTAAAACAAAAAAATGGTTGCTCTAATGAATCAGTTGATGCGCTTTCACCAGAAAGATTAGAGTATTTATGTGCAGGAGAATGTTACAACCCCTCCAATGAGAGACATGTTCTTGATCGCATAGAAATTATAAAAATTACCCCACAATCATATGCTGGCGAGTCTATCAAACAACTAATTCAAGATCCTTGGCTGACAATTCCTTGCAATGGGACTACTGAATGTATTGCAGAATTTGAAGATCAAAATTTTTCACGAGACAGCATTTATTATGTAAGAGCAATTCAAGAAGCAACTCCAGCAATAAACGGATCATCTATTTCTCAAAAAGAGGAATTTAAATTATGTAAAGGAAGTTTTAGAACAGATTTTGATGACGATTGCTTAAGCTTGACTAATGAGAGAGCCTGGTCCTCACCAATATATGTAAATAAGCCTTAAGCAGAATTTTGTTGTTTGATTTGATTTGCTATGGATCTTTTTATTTTAAGCAATTCAGCTATTTTAAAGTATAAGTTTTCTTCATATGCATCAATAATTGAATCAGCAGTTACTAATTCCCATAATATTTTAAGTAAATCTTTTTTTTCATTATCATTATGGGTTTCGTTAATTTTTTTTACATAGGGATAAAAAGATACTGACTCTTGAGCTTCATCAATAATTTTCTTGATAATTGATGAGACTTTTTTATCTTCTCCAGAAACAATCATGGCTCTTTCTTTAATTATTTTTAATTCAGACTCGTCAAGATTTCCATCGCTAATCGCTATTTCAAACATAAGCCTTAATACAACATCTGCATCTTCACTTGCATTAATTAAATCAGCAGTCGAAGTTTTTTTGAATAAATTTTTTAACATTTTTTATTAATAGGAAATTACTTTATTTGTTTTAAAAATCCTACTGGAACCAACATAGTAAATAACAGCTAAAATTAAAAACACAATAAACGATGTTTCTGATGAAAGATAGCTTTTTTCAATGAAAATGCCAGCTCCTGCAAAGAATGTGCCTAAGATTAATAATCCCATAAGAGTTTTAGATGAGCTTTTAGTTAGTAATTGCAATTTATGATGTATGTGATCTCTTCCAGGACTAAATGGCAAGATGCCCTTGATTAATCTGCTAACCATTACACCTAGACAATCTAACAATGGAATGGCAACGAACCATAAACATGTAACCGGCTTAATAAGATTTTCTGACGATTGAGAGTAATTTATGCATGTCCAGGCAACAAAAAATCCTAAAAATGTAGAACCATTATCACCTAAAAATACCCTTCGCTTGATACCTAGAAAACCAAGATTGTAAAAAAGAAATCCTATGATGCTTCCCATGGCAATGACAAGAGAATAATTTGCTACGTCAAATCCCGAGGCTATCTGAAGAGCTCCAAGAGCAACTAAAGCAAAACCTGCACATAAGCCATTGATTCCATCAATCATATTGAAGGCGTTGATGATACCTACAACAGCAAATATTGTGAAGGGAATTCCCCAATAACCAAGATCGAGGTCTATGCCTAGCAATGAAATTTGAAGATTCTCAATATAGATTTCACCAAAATAAATCAATGCAAGCGAAGCTGTACCTTGTAATATTAGCCTTTTGCTTGCTTTAATCCCGAAAGCATCATCATAGAGAATAAATAATTGCAATAAAACCGCAATAATAATAAAAGCAGCAGTAAAGGCTGAGAATGAAAAAAATTGTGTTGAGGCGTTATCAATGATAAAAAGCTCGCTTATCTCATCACCAGATGAGTTAAGCTCTACAATTCCAGAATCTGTAGCCCTGTAGGTTTTAATTTGTCCATTTGAAAGTGTGACATTAAATATGCCTTGACTATTTTGAGTGATATTAATAGATTCACTGTTACTTGAACCAAATTTTACGTCGAAGGTTTCGGAGTTTTCAATATTATCAGTTTGTTTAGTAACATTTAGTCTAAAATTTTCAGTATTCTCATCATTTTCTTTTTTTATGCTGAGCTTTTTCGAGTACCCAACTTCAGATGAAGATTGCATTTGAGACGATTTCGATAATGACATCCCATCAAATTGAAAATCATATTTGTAATCTATTAGAAATAACATGAATAATGAGGAGAGCAGCATAGATACGTGAATGCTCAGTCCTCCAATTAGTGGCGTAGGCCTAAAATGAAATTTTCTACTTTTATCAGGTATGTCTATTAAAAGTTTATTGGCTCTGGCAATATTTCTGAAGTATCCAGTAAAAACCACAGATGCAAAAAAGCTTAAAAACAACAATGTGACTGCTATACTAAATAACATGCTCATTATTTTAACTGACTTTTATTTTCACAGGTAATTATGAAAAAATTTTTAAAATCTATTTTTTACTCCGTTTGCATATTTTCTCTTAATTTAAGCGCACTTAACTTTGAACATTTAGTTTTAGAAGAGGGATTTAGTATTTCTATTTTTGCCGAAAATTTAGATTCTCCAAGACAGATGGCTGAGGGAAAGAATGGAACAATTTTTGTAGGTGAAAGAAACGGTAAAATTATAGCTCTCAAGGATTTGGATAATAATGGTCAAATTGACTTAAAAATTATAGTTGCAGAAGGACTTACCTATTCGACTGGAGTAAGTTTATTTGACGGAGATTTATATTTTTCAGAAATAAGTCAGATCTGGAAAATTGAAAAAATTGAAGATTGGATTGCTAATTACTCTGTAAATTCAGAGTTGCCAAAAAAAATATTGGTAGTTGATAATTTGCCTGAAGACAAATGGCATGGTTGGAAGTGGCTCCAACATGATGCAGATGGAAGTCTTTATTTTAATGTAGGTGCTCCATGTAATATTTGTTTATCAGAAAATCCACAATTTGCTTCAATTTTAAAATACAAAGATGACGAGCTTAGTTATGTAGCCAAAGGAGTTAGAAATACTGTTGGATTTGATTTTCACCCAATTAGTAACAAGCTTTATTTCACTGATAATGGGAGGGATTGGCTTGGTGATGATTCTCCGTCTTGTGAGCTAAATAGACTTGATTATGAGGGCCAATTTTTTGGATATCCCTTCAAACACGCATCAGATGTTATTGATCCCGAGTTTGGTGATATTAATCCCGGCTACGATTTTGTAGATCCCATATTAGAACTTGGGGCTCACGTAGCACCAACCGGAGTGAGTTTTTATGATGGTGAAATGTTCCCTGAAAAAATGCGAAATAATCTTTTTATTGCATTGCATGGATCATGGAATCGAACTGAAAAAGTTGGTTATAAGCTCATTCGTGTTGAGTTAGATGAGGAAGGCAATGTTTTAAGTTCATCTGATTTTGTGAGTGGTTGGCTAAGAGATGAAAAGGTTTCTGGAAGACCATCCGCGCCAATTATGAAAAGCGATGGAAGCCTATTACTATCTGATGATAAGGCAAATGTTATTTATAGAATTACATATAAATAATTATTATGAAAGTAGGCATAGCTGGATATGGCGTTGTTGGAAAAAAAAGATACTCTTCAATAGTTAAAAATTCTTCTTTTGAGGTAACTGATATTTCAGAAGAAAATTCGATTGCAAGAGAGGAGATCCCTAATGGAGTAAATGTTTTTGATAATTACCAAGATCTAATCTTAGAGGCTGATTTAGATGTTATTTTTATAAGCTTGCCAAATAAATATGCCTCAGATGCTGTCTCATTAAGTCTAAAAAAAGGTCTTAATGTTTTTTGTGAAAAGCCGCCGGCAAGAACACTCGATGAGCTTTTGAAGGTTCAGAAAATTTATGAAAAACATCCCTCTCAGAAATTAATGTATGGATTCAACCACAGATTTCATCTATCTGTAGAAGAAGCTAAATCAATTATTGATAGCAAAATTTTTGGAAACGTCATAAATTTAAAAGGTGTTTATGGAAAATCACAAATGATAAGCTTTAATCAAACTGACTGGCGAACTAAAAGAGAAGAATCAGGAGGAGGCATATTATTAGATCAGGGAATACATATGCTTGATCTAATCAGATATTTATCTGGAGAGGATTTTTCAAAAGTTTTTTCATTTATTGATAATGCATTTTGGAATTATGATGTCGAGGATAATGCATATGTATTGATGCAATCTCCAAAAGGGATAGTGGCGCAAGTGCATTCATCGGCTACTCAGTGGAGGCATATATTTAATTTAGAAATTACCCTTCAAAAAGGTTCACTCCTGTTAGGAGGCATACTAACAGGTTCAAAAAGTTATGGCGATGAAACGCTTCGCATAATCACTTCTAATCCTGAGAAAGATAAAGGGAATCCAAAAGAGTCAACTAAAAAATATAATGAAGATGTATCGTGGGATAATGAAATAAAGTATTTTTCAAATTGCTTGGCTAAAAACTTAGAAATTGAAAGAGGCAGCATTGGGGATGCTATAGAAACAATGAAGTTGGTTGAAACTATCTATAAAGCAGATCCTGAATGGAAAAAAAAATATTATAATTAAATTAGGATTCATCATGGGCTCATCTTCGTCATTCTCAAATAATTACTTGGAGTATTTAACTGACTTAATTTCTCAATTAGATCGAGAAGCGATAGGTCAATTTGCAGATTTACTATTAGAATCCAGAGAGTCTCAAATTACTACATTTTTTCTTGGTAATGGAGGCAGCGCATCTACGGCCACTCATTTTGTTAATGATGTATCCCTTGGAAGTCGACAATTTGAGAAACCTTTTCGAGCAATCAGCCTTTGTGATAATCAAGCTGTAATAACTGCAATCGCAAATGATGATGGATATGAAAATATTTTTTTACAACAGCTCCAAACATTAGCAAAGCCTGGAGATAATATTGTATGTATTTCTGCCTCAGGTAACTCTAAAAATTTAATTAAAGCTGTTGAATATGCAAAAGAAAATGAAATTTTTGTAGTGGGGTTAACTGCCTTTGATGGCGGATATTTAAAGAAAAATTGTAACTTAAATATTCATGTCCCAACCAAAGTAGGTGAATATGGTCCTGCTGAAGATTTGCATATGGTGGTTTGTGGTTTAGTTGGTTCCTATTTTAGAGAAAAATTCTTGAATGCTTGACTTAAATCATTGCCTCAATACTGCAAAGTCTGCTGCTTTATTAGCTGGCCAGTTTTTATTAAGTGCAAAAGGAAAAAATCTAGAAGTCTTATCTAATACTGGGAGAGATCTAAAGCTTCAGCTTGATATTGATACAGAAAAACTTATTAAAAAGCATATAAGTTCTGATAGTCCTTATCCAATTTTAGGAGAAGAGACAGGCTCAAATGGAGATCTTGATAGCTTTTATTGGATTGTAGATCCTATAGATGGAACCTCAAATTTTTTAAGGGGCATCCCCATAAGCTGTGTTTCAATTGCCTTAATGCAAGATACGAAACCCTTGCTTGGAGTAATATATGATTTTAATCATGATGAAATATATTGGGGCCATAAGGAATCAAAGGCATATATTGATGACATGGAAATATGTGTTTCATCCATTTCAAAAAAAAGCGAGTCTACACTTGTGACTGGAATTCCAGCCAAAACAAACTATTCTGATACCGAGTTCAGTGAAATGATAGCTAATTTCCAGGCGTGGAAAAAAATTAGAATGATAGGGTCTGCAGCTATGGCTGCATGTTATATAGCCTCAGGAAAAGCTGAGACTTATCAAGAAGATGGAATTTTTCTTTGGGATATTGCTGCTGGCGCTGCTATTGTAAATGCTGCAGGAGGCCTTGCATCTATTACTAATATTCAAACTGATTATCGGGTAAATGCAAAATTTACCAATAATATAATAGAGTAATAATTTGAATACTATAGATACAGTTGCTGTTGCATCAAGATCCTTTTCAAAAAATGATGGCTTGGTAAAAAATCTCCAAAGCAAGTACTCATCAGTCATATTAAATAATTTTGGTAAAACTCTCCAAGGAGATGAGTTGGTTGACTTTTTGATGCCCGCAACAAAAGCAATAATAGGTATTGAAGAATTAACTGAGCCAGTTCTTGCAAAACTTTCCAAGCTAAAAGTCATTAGCAAGTATGGTGTTGGTTTGAACAATCTTGATTTAGAACTCCTAAAAAAAAGAAACATAAGATTAGGATTCACTCACGGTGTAAATAAACAGAGTGTTGCAGAATTGACTCTTACGCTAATACTAATTGGTCTAAAAAAAATTCAGGACAATAACATAGATATAATCAATGGTAACTGGTCGCAAGAAAAAGGGTCAGAGCTTTATGGAAAAAATATTGGATTGCTTGGATTTGGAAATATTGGGCAAAAATTGGTTTCACTTTTGCAGCCTTTTAACTGCAGGATCTCATTTCTTGATGAAAAAAAATTTTCTAAGGAGGAGATATCAGACATTGCATCAAAATTAAATTATGAACCTAATTTGATAAAGCAAATGTCTTTACAGCAGGTATTAAAAGAATCAGACATATTAAGTATTCATCTTCCCTTGACTGCATACACTGAGAATCTAATCTCGTTAGGTGAACTAAATGAATTGAGATCAAATGTTTGCATTGTTAATACTGCAAGAGGCGGGATTGTAAATGAGAAGGATCTTTATATTTTTCTATCTGAAAATCCTTGCAGTTTTGCAGGATTTGATGTGTATAAAGAAGAGCCTGCTATAAATAATCCATTGTTTAAATTAAAAAACTTTTTTGGAACTTCGCATCGATCTAGCCTGACAAATGAAGGTATTCTTTCAATGGGGATGGCTGCTATTAATGGATTAGATGATAATATTAATATCACCTAACAGACTAACTTTATGAGTAAACTTTCTATCGGTACATGGTTAAGCTTGCCTAATGAATCTATAGCCGAAATTTTTGCTAATGCTGGGTACGAATGGATTGTAATTGACCTTGAGCATAGCAGCATTGGCATTAATCAAGCTGAACAATTAATTAGAGTTATAGATTTAGCAGGGTCAAAGCCATTTGTTAGATTGTCTGCGCATGATCCTTCACAGATAAAAAGAGTATTAGATGCTGGAGCAAAAGGCATTTTGGCTCCTATGATAGAGACTGTTAATCAAACAGAGAGCATAATTTCAGCATGCCAATATCCACCTGATGGAGTTAGAGGTATGGGTCTAGCTAGAGCTCATGGATATGGGGAAAATTCTGCAAAAAAAAAATATATCAATCAAAAAGTAAACGAAATTGAGATATATGCTCAAATTGAATCTAAAAAGGGCTTAAAAAATTGTAAAGAAATTTTTGCTAAGAATATAAATGGTTATTTTATTGGTCCATATGATCTTTCAGCGTCCTTAAATAATCCAGGAAAATTTGATACCGATGAATTTTATAATGCTGAAAAAATTATATTATCGGCAGCAAAAGAGGAGGGCATCAAATGCGGATATCATCTTGTTGAACCCGACAAAGACAAAATTAATGAACTTAATGATAAGGGATATAATATGATTGCTTTTAGTGTTGATATCAGAATGTTAGATGTCACTGCAAGACTTCCCTTTAATTTAAAATGAAAAATACTTTAGGAGTTATTCCGGCAAGAATGGCCTCATCTCGATTTCCAGGAAAACCGCTTGAAAAGATTCTTAATATCCCAATGTTAGCTCACTGTTATGAAAGAGCGCTTTTATCAGGTGTCTGCGATAATTTAGTGATTGCAACACCAGATCAAGAAATCATAGATTGGGCTAATCAATTTCAAATACCTTCGGTATTAACGAGTCATTCTCATAAGAGAGCTACTGAACGGGCAAAAGAGACATTAGATATTCTTGCAAATGATGGTCTATATTATGATTTAGTGCTTTTGTTGCAGGGTGATGAGCCTCAAATTTTTCCTGAAGATATTGGCAATCTAAAACAAGCATTTTCTAATAAAGAACTTGAAGTAGTAAATTTAGTTTTTCCAATTTCAGATGATGGCCTTGAAGATCCCAATGTAGTAAAAGTAGCTCTTGACAAGAATCTAACTATCCATTTTTTTTCTCGATCGCATATTCCACATGACTGTATAAGCGGATATAGACAGCTAGGCATGATTGGCCTTACAAAAAAAGCTCTTAATGACTATGTAAGTTTTTTACCAACAGCTCTTGAGGAGGTTGAATCTATAGATATGATGAGACTTATTGAAAATGATTTTTTAATACAAGGAGTTTTATCTGCTTCTCCAATCCTTGGTGTTGATACCTTACAAGATTTAAAAAAGGTAGAAAAAATAATGATTAATGATAAATTTGTTAATTCATACAAAGAAAAATATATCTAGTAGGATTCTATTTTATGAGAGGTGTTGTTTGGTTTAGAAAAGATTTAAGGATTGATGATAATCCTGCATTAACTAATGCATTAGATAGTTGTGAGGAGGTTATTGGAATATATATTTTCTCTGAGCTCCAGTGGAAGGCTCACAATGAATCCAATGTAAAGCTTGAGTTTCTTATTGAGAATTTAACCCTTTTAGAAACGTCATTATCAAAATTAAATATTCCATTGGTAACGATTAAGACTGAATCTTTTGATTCTTTGCCGAAAGATTTATGTTCATTTGTAGGCTCAAATAAAGTTGAACAAATTTTTTGGAATAATGAATTTGGAGCTAATGAATCGAAAAGAGATTTGCTATCTTGCACAATGCTTGAAAAAGAAAATGTAAAGACTTCAAGATTTGATGATCAAGTTATTTATGAACCAGGATATCTTAAAACAGGACAAGGTAAACCTTTCTCTGTTTTCACTCCCTTTAAAAGAAGATGGATTGAAAATTTTGAAATGGATTTTTTGGACATCAATTACAAACACTCTGCTAAAAAACCTGTAAATATTGAAAGTGATTTATCCAAAATAGAATTTGCAAGAACCCATTCCGTCAACATGGATCTTTGGCCAGCAGGTGAAAGCGCAGCTCAAGAAAGACTTTCTAATTTTTTAAACTTAAAAGCAGAGTCATATAGTGAATCAAGAAATTCTCCGATCCTTGATGGAACAAGCAGAATCTCTCCTTATTTTGCGTTGGGTATTTTGTCTCCAAGAAGATGTATTTTAGAGGGTTTAAAGCTTAACAACTATGAATTTACTTCTGGCAATAAAGGTATCTGCAAATGGATTGATGAAATAGTTTGGAGAGAATTTTACAGAAACATAATGCATTGTTTTCCAAGAGTTAGCAAAAATAGACCCTTTCAAATACATACTGAGAATCTTAAATGGCGATACTCAGAAAAAGAGCTGCAAGCTTTCTATTCAGGCAATACTGGCTTCCCGATAGTTGATGCAGGCATAAGACAAATGCTTGCTGAGGGCTGGATGCATAATAGATTGAGAATGGTGGTGGCAATGTTTTTTACAAAAAATATGCTTCATGATTGGAGACTTGGTGAAAAATTCTTTATGGAAAATTTAATTGATGGTGACTTTGCATCTAATAATGGAGGCTGGCAATGGAGTGCTTCAACTGGAACAGATGCAGCACCGTACTTTAGGATTTTTAATCCGATAACGCAGTCCACAAATTTTGATCCTGAGGGGAAATTCATCAAACAATTTATACCTGAGCTTAATATGCTTTCTAGTAAAGAAGTTCATTTTCCCACAGCAGATCTTTTAACAAGCTTCAGTTATCCCTCTCCGATTTTGGATTTAAAATCTTCCAGATTAAGAGCTATTGAAGTTTTCAAAGAAAATAATGTAACTAGAGATGCATAATTGCTTTAGTTATAATTGAACTCAAAAAATAGGAAAATTTTTATGAAAGAGATGCACAAATTTTATATTAATGGTGAATGGGTTAATTCATTGGGCTCAGAAACTATTGAAGTTATCAATCCGTCTGATGAATCAATTATTGGATCAATTGCCGCTGGTACCAAAGAGGACATTGATGAAGCAGTAGCTGCTGCAAAAGAAGCATTCAAATCTTTTGGTTTTTCCTCAAAGGAAGACAGAATAACATTACTTGAAAATATCATTTCAGAGTATGAAAAAAGATCTGAAGAACTGGCACAAACAATATCTGCAGAAATGGGAGCACCCTTATGGTTATCCAAAGTTGCACAAGTAACCTCAGGCCTATCTCATTTTAAAGATACATTAGAGGTATTAAAGACATTTGAGTTTGAAACAACTGAAAATGAATACATTGTAAGAAAGGAGCCAATTGGAGTTATTGGAATGATAACACCGTGGAATTGGCCTATGAATCAAATGTGTACAAAAGTTGCATCAGCGATTGCGTCAGGTTGTACCATGGTTTTAAAGCCAAGTGAGATCACTCCGTTTTGCGGCATTATATTTACTGAAATTTTGGATGCAGCAAAAGTACCTGCTGGAGTTTTTAATCTAGTTAACGGGATGGGACCAATTGTTGGCGCCGCCCTTTCTGAACATCAAGACATTGATATGATGCACTTCACTGGTTCTACTAGAGCTGGAGTAGCTGTGGCAATTGCTTCTGCTCCAACTGTTAAAAGAGTTGCACAAGAGCTTGGTGGTAAATCAGCAAATATTATTTTAGATGATGCCGATATTGAAAAAGCAGCAGGAGCTGGGGCAAATCATTGCTTTATGAATACTGGTCAATCCTGTAATGCCCCAACAAGAATGTTAGTTTCATCAAAAAATTATGACAAAGCAGTAGAAGCTGCAGTCCAAGTTGCTAATTCTACTTTAGTAGGTGCTCCAGAGGACGATGGAGTTAAAATCGGACCAATTTCGAATAAAGTTCAGTATGAAAAAGTTCAAAGATTAATTCAAATTGGGATTGATGAAGGTGCAAGACTTGTCGCTGGAGGATTAGGGCGTCCAGATGGAATTTCAGAGGGTTATTTTGTTAAACCTACTGTTTTTGCAGATGTTACTAATGATATGACAATTGCTAGAGAAGAGATATTTGGACCTGTACTAAGTATTTTAAAATATGAGACAGAAGACGAAGCAATTGATATTGCAAATGATACAGAGTACGGATTAGCTGGATATGTTCAATCTGGAGACGAAGGCCATGCCAAGGATGTGGCAAGAAGAATCAGAGCAGGCCAGATTAGTATAAATAGAGGTAATACTGGCCCCGCAGCTCCTTTTGGAGGTTTTAAGACTTCTGGAAATGGAAGAGAACACGGACTAAGCGGACTGAATGAATGCCTAGAGACAAAAGCTATATTAGGAAGATAGTTTTAATTGATCACGTTTCTTGTTGAATTAAACTTTAAAGGTATCGCGTTTGTCTAAGAGGCTTGACTTACGGTACAGGACTTCTTCGGAGAATGATCACGATCGTGCCAAAGCAATATTTTCTGGCGCCATATTAGTTTATCGCTCACTTCCAGCGATGCATGAACTTGTTCAATTTCTTCGTGAAATCATCATTAGAGAAATCGCATTTAGTGATCCTTGTTCAGCTGAATCGTTTTTGGGATCCAAAGAATTTCGAAATCGTGCAAGCGCCGCTCGTCGATTTGTTAGAGACAATGATGAGGTATCAAGACTCTATAAGAAAGTATTACAAGAAGCAGGTGTCGATATTTCTGCACTATTTTTTGATCATTTTAAGTTGCGTTTTCAACCATCAAATAAAGCTTCACAAACTCGATACATGCGTGACTTGCCTGCTCATCGAGATACATGGGGATCAAATGTTCATTCACAAATAAATTGGTGGGCACCTGTATGGCCTGTAACAGCCGACCGAACGATCGGAATCTTTCCGGCGTTGTGGAATTCACCGGTACAAAACTCAAGTGCTGAATGGAGTTACAGAGAACTAATTAAGGACCTCAAGGGTGAAAAAAGTAAGGATTACCCTATGCTACCTCAGTGCTTAACTCCTCCGGCACAGAATGAAGCAGTGCCAGTCATCATAAATCCAGGCGATATTATGGCTTTCTCAGGTGCACATTTACATTGCTCTATACCAAATAGAACTGGGTTAGTTCGAATAAGCACTGAAACGCGAACTGTCTCATTGCATGATTTAAAATTTTCGCGTTCTGCTAAAAATGTAGATTGTGACTCATCAATTAGCCATTTCGATTGGTTTCATCACATAGAAATGGGGGATTCACTTGCCGAATATTACTCGAATAAATCAGGTTCTTTTTGAATAATCATATCGTATAGCGGCTGGAAACTTGCCCATGCAGCAAGTTCATTGGCTATAAAATCTCGTGTTTTAACGGCAGTTTCATGGGGAATTAAAGTCGGTTTCCCTGCTGCCTCAGCCATTAACTGTGATTGACAACACCTCTCCAAAGAAAAGAAATACCAAAGAGCTATATCTATAGAAGAGCCTGTGGACAAAATTCCATGATTTTGCATTATAAGCACTTGTTTGTCTCCAAGTGCATTAGCAATTCTTTCACCTTCACTTGTGTCATCTGAGACACCAGAAAAATCATCGTAAATTGCTTGTCTCTCATAAAAAGCACATGAATCTTGAGAGATAGGATCGAGAAGTTTTCCAAGAGTTGCAAAAGTTTTACCATACATTGAATGAGAATGAGCTGCCGCATTAACATCGGGCCTTGCCATATGAAGCCTTGAATGAATGGTGAAGGCAGCAATGTTTACAGATCTATCACCTTGAACAATGTCTCCCTCATGATTAACTAATAATAAATCTGAGACTTTTATTTGACCAAAGTGGACTCCAATTGGATTCACCCAGAAATGATCAGAAAATTCAGGATCTCGGACAGTAATGTGGCCCGCAACTCCCTCATCATATCCAAAATATGAAAACAATCTAAATCCTGCCGTGAGTTTCTCAAGCTCATGCCTTCTTTTTTCCTCAATAGTTGAGTATTCAACCATTTCATTTATCCCTTTAGGTTTTTGAGGAAGCTTACCTTTGTTAATATCGATGCTAATTGGTATAACTTTTGCCATAATGAATTCCTTAAAGTGTAAAATAGTTTACCGAATTATGGAGCTAATATGAAATATAGAATTGAAAAAGACACAATGGGTGAAGTTAAAGTTCCTCATGATGCACTTTGGGGAGCTCAAACACAACGTGCTTTAGAAAATTTTAAGATCAGTGGAATCAAATTTGCGTTCCCATTTGGTAGAAGCTTCATCGAAGCCTTAGGTATAATCAAATTTGCTGCAGCTTCATCTAATCAAAAACTTAAATTACTTGATGCAAGGAAAGCTCAGGCGATAAAGATTGCTGCAAAGGAAGTTATGTCAGGCAAACATGATCATCAATTCCCACTTGATGTATTTCAAACAGGTTCAGGTACAAGCACCAACATGAATGCAAATGAAGTAATTTCTAATTTAGCCTCAAAGAAGGCTCGGATTAAAATCAATGCCAATGACCATGTAAATATGAGTCAAAGCAGTAATGACGTTATTCCAACTGCGATTTGTATATCCGCTTTATTAGATTCTCATCATCAATTACTGCCATCATTAGAGCTTTTAATAAAGACAGTTGATAGAAAGGCTTCATCTTTGAAAGGTCAAATTAAAACTGGAAGAACACATCTCATGGACGCAATGCCTATAGACTTTTCTCAAGAATTATCAGGCTGGAGCTCTCAATTAAAATCTTGCAGGGTGTCGCTTAAATCTGCATTAAAAGAAATAGCTTCTCTTCCTCAGGGAGGAACTGCAATTGGAACTGGTGTAAATGCACATAGAGATTTTGGAAAAGTTTTTGCTTTAGAAGTCAGCAAAATATCAAAGCTTAAGGTAAAAACTTCGTCGAATTATTTTAAATCTCTTAGTGCGCAAGACTCTGCTGCGCAATTATCCTCTAGTGTTAAAAATCTCAGCTTAGTTCTAACCAAAATATCTAATGATTTGCGATGGATGAATAGTGGCCCACTGACTGGATTAGGAGAAATAGAACTTGAAGCTTTGCAGCCTGGAAGTAGTATCATGCCAGGCAAAGTCAATCCAGTAATACCTGAAGCAGTGGCTATGGCTTGTGCAGATGTGATAGGGAATGACGTTACTGTTTCAATTGCAAGTCAGTCTGGAAATTTTCAATTAAATGTAATGCTTCCAGTCATTGCATACAACTTGCTTAAAAGCATAAGTTTGATGTCTAACTCAATGCCTGTTTTGGCAAATAAAGCTATTAAAACTTTTAAGGTTAATAAAAATAA
>CABZRR010000003.1 GCA_902528215.1 uncultured SAR86 cluster bacterium
TGTATTTCCAGGGATACAAAATTAGGGTCAGAGGAAATAACTGCTGATATCCCAAATGTAGGAGAGGGATCTCTTGGAAAACTTGATGAGTGTGGCATAGTTTATGTTGGAGCCGAGGTTAAGGCTGGAGACATATTAGTTGGCAAAATTACTCCTAAGGGTGAAACTCAATTATCTCCAGAAGAAAAACTATTACGTGCAATCTTTGGTGAGAAAGCTTCTGATGTAAAAGATACTTCCTTGAGAGTGCCTTCAAGTATCAATGGTACAGTCATAGGTGTCGAAGTATTTACTAGGGACGGCATGGATAAAGACGAGAGGACTCAGTCAATTGAAGCTGACCATTTATCTGTTGCCAAAAAAGATGCTGATGATCAGATAAAGATAATAAATGATGCAACAAGAATCCGCCTTATAGATATTGCAAAGGGCTCAAAGATTTCAAAGGCTTCAGGACTTAAAAGAGGTTCAATTGCTTCAGTTGAAGATTTATCAGAATTGACTCTTGATGATCTTTTATCATTAAGAACGTCTGATGATTCTGTAAATAACAAAATTGAAGAAGCTGAAAATGCTCTAAAACAATATTTAAATGATATCCAAGAAAGTTTTGATGTGAAAAAACAGAAGATTACCAGGGGGCATGACTTAGCTCCTGGAGTTATAAAAATAGTTAAAGTTTTCTTAGCTGTGAAAAGAAGGATCCAACCTGGAGATAAAATGGCTGGTAGACATGGTAACAAAGGAGTGATATCTGAGATTATGCCAATTGAAGACATGCCATATGACATTGACGGTAATTCTGTCGATATAGTTTTGAATCCTCTAGGTGTTCCTTCGCGAATGAATGTAGGTCAAATACTTGAAACTCATATGGGTTCAGCTGCTAAAGGTATCGGTGAAAAAATTAATAAAATGCTCAAAGAAAAAGTCAAGTCTGATGAGCTTAAAAAATATCTAGACGTTCTCTATAACAAAAACGCAACAATTAAAGAAGACCTTAACTCACTGAATAATTCTGAAATACAATCCTTGGCAAATAATTTAATCGACGGTTTGCCAATTGCAACTCCTGTATTTGATGGAGCTAAAGAATTTGAAATTAAAGAATTACTTAAACTGGCTGATCTTCCTGAGTCTGGCCAATTAACTCTTTTTGATGGAAGAACTGGAAGACAGTTTGAACGACCTGTAACAGTTGGATATATGTACATGATCAAACTAAATCACTTAGTAGATGATAAAATGCATGCACGTTCAACAGGCTCATATAGTCTTGTCACTCAACAGCCACTCGGAGGAAAAGCTCAATTCGGTGGTCAGAGATTTGGAGAGATGGAAGTATGGGCTCTGGAAGCTTATGGCGCCTCATATACTCTTCAAGAGATGCTCACAGTAAAATCAGATGATGTACCAGGAAGAACTAAAATGTATAAAAACATTGTTGATGGAAACTATGAAATGGACGCAAATATTCCTGAGTCATTTAATGTTCTTACAAAAGAAATTCGATCACTTGGAATTAACTTAGAACTTGATTCTGAAAACTAGGAGAAATAATTGAAAGATTTACTAAATTCGTTAAAGACTAAGCAAGAAGATTTTTCTTCAATAACAGCTGGGTTAGCTTCTCCTCAGATGGTCAGATCATGGTCATTTGGTGAAGTTAAGAAGCCTGAAACAATTAATTATCGGACCTTTAAACCTGAGAGAGACGGTCTTTTTTGCGCAAAAATTTTTGGGCCAGTTAAAGATTACGAGTGTGTTTGTGGAAAATACAAACGTATGAAGCATCGTGGAGTTGTTTGCGAGAAATGTGGAGTAGAAGTGACCCTGGCTAAGGTAAGAAGAGAAAGGATGGGTCATATTGAGCTTGCAGCTCCTGTTGCCCATATATGGTTCTTAAAATCACTACCTTCAAGAATAGGCTTGCTGCTTGATATAACTCTCAGAGAGATAGAAAGAGTTTTATATTTTGAAAGCTATATTGTAACTGATCCAGGTCTAACTGACTTAGAAAAATGTCAAATCTTAACTGAAGAAGAATTTGTTGAAGCATTTGATGAGTATGGTGATGAATTTACAGCCTCTATGGGGGCAGAAGCAGTTCAAGTTTTATTACAGGAACTCGATTTAGAGGAAGAAATTAGGATTATACGTGAGGAAGTTCCACAAACAAATTCAGAAACTAAACTTAAAAAATTATCAAAAAGGTTAAAACTTCTTGAAGCATTCAACGAGTCTGGAAATAAACCGGAATGGATGATAATGAATGTGCTACCAGTATTACCTCCCGATCTGAGACCCCTAGTGCCCTTGGAGGGGGGTAGATTTGCTACCTCAGATCTCAATGATCTTTATAGGAGAGTCATAAATAGAAATAATAGATTAAATCGTCTTCTAGAGCTTAGTGCACCAGATATTATAGTTAGAAACGAAAAAAGAATGCTACAAGAAAGCGTTGATGCCCTTTTGGATAATGGTAGAAGAGGAAGAGTAATAACTGGTACTAATAAACGACCACTTAAATCTCTTGCAGATATGATAAAAGGTAAAGGCGGGAGATTCAGACAAAATTTACTAGGAAAGCGTGTTGATTATTCTGGCAGATCTGTAATTGTTGCGGGCCCTGACTTGAAATTACATCAGTGCGGGCTTCCTAAAAAAATGGCTCTTGAATTATTTAAGCCATATGTATATGGGAAACTAGAGCAAAATGAACTTGCCACAACCATCAAAGCTGCAAAAAAGCTGGTAGAGAGAGAAACTCCTGAGGTTTGGGAAATTTTAGAAGAGGTAATTAGAGAGCACCCAATTCTATTAAACAGAGCTCCTACATTACATAGGTTAGGCATTCAGGCGTTTGAACCTCTGCTTGTTGAAGGAAAGGCAATTCAATTACATCCATTGGTTTGTGTTGCATTTAACGCTGACTTTGATGGTGATCAGATGGCCGTCCATGTCCCTCTGTCAATTGAGGCTCAACTTGAAGCTCGTGCTCTCATGATGTCCACAAATAATATTTTATCTCCTGCTAATGGCGAACCAATTATTAATCCTACTCAGGATATAGTTTTGGGGCTTTATTATATGACCAGAGATAAAGTAAATGTTAAGGGTGACGGACGAGTTTTTAGTAATCCTGATGAGGTATTAAGAGCATATGAATCGGAAACTATAGATATACATGCAAATATTAAAGTAAGGATTATCAATGCTGATAAAGGTACTTTCTTAGAAAATACCACTGTTGGTAGGGTGTTGGTTTGGAGAATTACACCTATTGAAGTTGGTTTTGATAATGTAAATAAAACTTTAGATAAGAAATCTGTTTCTAATCTAATTGATATTTCCTACAGAAAAGCTGGTCTTAAAGATACTGTAATATTTGCAGATCAATTAATGTATCTTGGATTTGAGCATTCAACTAGATCTGGATCCTCTATTGGTGTAGATGATTTTGTAATTCCTGAAGAAAAACCCTCCATAATAGATGCAGCTGAGAAAGAAGTGAAATCTATTGAATCTCAATACGAATCTGGTCTTGTAACTCAGGGAGAACGATATAACAAAGTAATTGATATTTGGTCTCGTGCAAACGAGAAAGTTGCAAAGGCCATGATGGCAAAAATTAGTACCGATCAAGTATCAGATACTGAGGGCAAAGAAGTTGACCAGGCATCATTTAACTCTGTTTATATTTATGCTGACTCAGGTGCTAGGGGTTCTCCAGCTCAGATTAGGCAGCTTTCAGGAATGAGAGGACTGATGTCTAAGCCTGATGGATCGATTATTGAAACTCCTATCACTGCAAATTTTAGAGAGGGACTATCTGTTCTTCAATACTTCATCTCTACTCACGGTGCACGTAAGGGCCTTGCTGACACAGCCTTGAAAACAGCTAATTCAGGATACTTAACACGAAGACTATGTGATGTAGCTATGGATTCAGTCGTTGTTATGGATGATTGTGGTACCGATCAATCAATAGTTGTCTCATCAATTGTTGAGGGAGGAGATATTATTCAGCCACTCACTGAAAGAATTCTCGGAAGAGTTATTGCCGAACCAATTTTTAATCTAGATGAAGAAGAAGTATATCCAATTGGTCATCTTATTGATGAAGATTCAGTTAAGAAAATTGATGAGCTTAACATATCATCTTTAAAAGTTAGATCACCAATGACATGTGAGGCAAGTTATGGAGTATGCTCAAAATGTTATGGTAGAGATTTAGCTAGAGGCCATTTAGTGCATAGGGGTGAGGCAGTTGGAGTTGTAGCTGCGCAATCAATTGGGGAGCCTGGTACTCAATTAACCATGCGGACTTTCCACATTGGTGGTGCTGCATCTAGTTCGTCTGAGGATAATGCGATTGTTATTAACAATTCTGGAATGATTAATTTTTCTTCAGACATGAAAACAGTTACCAATAAAGATAAGAAAGAAGTTGTTGTTTCAAGAAATAGCCAAGTTACCCTGACCGATGAAAAAGGAAAATTAATAGAGCAACATAAACTAATTTATGGAGCAACTTTATTTGTTAAAGATCAAACAAATGTTGAGCCTGGACTAAAAATTGCTGGTTGGGATCCATACACTCGTCCAATTATTAGTGAGGTGGATGGAATAGTCCAATTTACTGATATAGATGATGGTGTAACTGTTCGTTCAAAAACAGACGAACTGACCGGACTTAGCAGTATTGAAGTCATTGATGTTGCAGAAAGACCCTCAGCAGGAAAAGATAAAGTTCCATCCATTGCCCTAGTCGATGCAAAAGGTAAACCAGTTCCATTAGGCGAGCATAAAACACCTGCAAATTATTCTTTGCCTGCTAAGGCCTTGGTTAATTTAAAAGATGGTAAAAAGTTGCATGCTGGAGAAGTTCTAGCAAGAATACCTTTAGAGGGTTCAAAGACCAAAGATATTACCGGTGGTCTTCCTCGGGTTGCAGACCTCTTCGAGGCCAGAAAGCCGAAAGACGCAGCTGTACTTGCTGAAGAAAGTGGAATTATAGCTTTCGGTAAAGAAACAAAAGGTAAGGTTAGGCTTGTTATAGCTCCTGATGGGGCAACTAAGAAGACTCATAATGTTGAGATGCTTATACCTAAACACAGAATTCTCACAGTGTTTGAGGGTGAGAGAATAGAGAAAGGCGACATTATTTCTGATGGTCCACTAAGCCCCCATGACATTCTGCGCTTGAGAGGCATTCCTCAATTAACTAACTTTATAGTTAATGAAATTCAAGATGTTTATAGGCTTCAAGGAGTTCTTATTAATGATAAGCACATTGAAACTATTTTGCGTCAAATGCTCAGAAAAGCGTTAATTATTGATGGCGAAGATACTAAGTTTATTCAAGGTGACCAAGTGGAATATTCTGACCTAGTTGAAGAAAATGCAAAAGCGGTGGCTGCAAATAAAATGCCTGCACGTTTTGAGAGAGTGTTGCTTGGTATTACCAAGGCTTCACTAACAACTAACTCGTTCATTTCTGCTGCATCTTTCCAAGAAACTACACGTGTTCTTACTGAAGCTTCTGTTACGGGTAAGGTAGATTATATGAGAGGTTTGAAAGAGAATGTTGTTGTTGGAAGATTGATTCCTGCAGGAACTGGAATGGAGTTTCACGATCAGATGGCTGCTAAGAAAGCTAGCGATTCAACTGAATCAATGCTATCAGAGGATGATATCGAAGCAGCATTGCGACAAGAATTGCAAGAAACTGAGGAATAGTGTTGACCGTAGTTAATCATGTCTATAAAATCGCGTCCAACTATTAAATTATGGCTACAGTAAATCAATTAATAAGAAAACCTCGTAAGCCTAAAGTAAGAAAAACTGATGTTCCTGCTTTAGAAAAATCACCACAACGAAGAGGTGTATGCACTCGAGTGTATACAACTACTCCAAAGAAACCTAATTCGGCTTTGAGGAAAGTTTGTAGAGTTAGGTTAACAAGTGGGTATGAGGTAACTTCATACATTGGTGGCGAAGGTCATAATCTTCAAGAGCATTCTGTTGTTTTAATTCGTGGCGGAAGAGTTAAAGATCTCCCTGGAGTAAGATATCATACTGTTAGGGGCTCATTAGATACATCTGGAGTAGCGAATAGAAAGCAGCGCAGATCTAAATATGGTGCTAAAAAAGGTAAATAAGCATGCCAAGAAGAAGAAGTCCTGAGAAAAGAAAAATACTTCCCGATCCAAAATATAAAGATATTATTGTTGCCAAGTTCATGAATCACATCATGAAAGATGGAAAAAAATCGGTTGCAGAGAAAATAGTATACGGAGCTTTTAGTAAAATTGACGAAACTGCAAAAACCGATCCCGTAGAGTTATTTAAGAGGGCATTGGATACCATTGGTCCAATGGTTGAGGTTAAGTCTAGAAGAGTTGGCGGTGCAACATACCAAGTTCCAATTGAGGTTAGACCATCTAGAAGACAAGCTCTTGCAATGCGTTGGTTAGTTGAAGCCGCAAGGAAAAGAAGCGAAAAATCAATGGATCACAGATTAGCAGGAGAATTAGCTGATGCTGCAGAAGGAAAAGGTTCAGCAGTGAAGAAAAAAGAAGATGTGCATCGTATGGCAGAAGCTAATAAAGCTTTTTCACATTTCCGTTTTTAATTAATAACATTTCATAGGTTTTAATATGGCTAGACAGACTGAACTTAGCAAGTACAGAAACATTGGTATTTGCGCTCATGTTGATGCGGGCAAAACTACGACTACAGAGAGAGTCCTTTTTTATACTGGCCTGTCACATAAGATTGGTGAAGTTCATGATGGAGCTGCAACCATGGATTGGATGGAGCAAGAGCAAGAAAGAGGTATTACGATTACTTCCGCTGCTACTACCTGTTTTTGGTCAGGTATGGAGCAACAATTTCCTCAACATAGAATTAATATTATTGATACACCAGGTCACGTAGATTTTACTATTGAGGTAGAAAGATCCTTAAGAGTTTTAGACGGTGCTGTAGTTGTTTTCTGCGGTACTTCTGGTGTTGAGCCGCAGTCAGAAACTGTTTGGCGCCAGGCAGATAGATATGAGGTTCCTAGAATTGTTTTTGTTAACAAAATGGACAGAGCTGGAGCAGATTTTTCAAGAGTGACTGATCAAATCAAAGATAGGTTAAAAGCAAATGTTGTTCCTATGCAATATAACATAGGAGCCGAGGATGATTTCAAGGGCGTAGTCGATTTAGTAAAAATGAAAGCAATTTTTTGGAATGAAGATGATCAAGGACTTACTTTTGAAGAGCAAGAAATTCCAACAGATATTCTTGGTACATGCGAATCTTTAAGAGAGTCAATGGTTGAAAGCGCAGCTGAAGCAAATGAAGATTTGATGAATGCATATTTAGAAAATAGTGAATTGACAGCTGAGCAAATCAAAGAAGGTATTAGAATCAGAACCCTGGCAAATGAAATAGTGCCTGCTTTTTGTGGATCGGCTTTTAAAAATAAAGGAGTTCAAGCTGTTTTAGATGCGGCAATTGAATATTTGCCTGCACCAAATGAAGTAAAAGCTATTAAGGGATCATTGCCAGATGATGAAGAGGTTGAGATAAGCAGATCATCCTCCGATGAGGAGCCTTTTTCTGCATTGGCTTTTAAAATTGCTACTGATCCTTTTGTTGGTACTCTAACATTTATAAGGGTTTACTCTGGAGTACTTTCTGTTGGTGATGGAGTGATGAATTCAACTAAGACTAAGAAAGAAAGAGTTGGACGAATGGTTCAGATGCATTCAAATGACCGTAATGAAATTAAAGAGATCCGTGCTGGTGATATTGCTGCTTGTATAGGTCTTAAGGATGTAACTACTGGAGATACCCTGTGTGATTTGGGCGACCAGGTTGTACTCGAGAGAATGGACTTTCCCGAACCTGTAATCTCGGTGGCTGTTGAGCCTAAAACAAAATCAGATCAAGAAAAGATGGGTGTTGCTCTTGGTAAGCTTGCTCAAGAAGATCCATCATTTAGAGTTCATACAGATGAGGAGTCTGCTCAAACAATTATTTCTGGCATGGGAGAGCTCCATTTGGATGTTTTAGTCGATAGAATGAGAAGAGAGTTTGATGTAGAGGCAAATATTGGTAAGCCACAGGTTTCTTATCGTGAAACCATAAAAGAATCGGTTGATATAGAAGGAAAATTTGTGAGGCAAAGTGGTGGTAAAGGTCAATACGGCCACGTTTGGCTCAAATTAGAGCCGCTAGGATTAAATGATGAATACGAATTTGTAGACAAGATTGTTGGAGGTGTTGTTCCTAAAGAATATATTCCTGCCGTTGATAAGGGGATACAAGAACAGATGAAAAATGGTGTAATAGCCGGTTATCCTTTGCTTGCACTTAGAGCAACTCTATACGACGGATCATTCCACGATGTTGATTCAAGCGAGATGGCATTTAAAATTGCTGGATCTATGGCTTTAAAAGAGGGTTGCTTAAAAGCTAATCCTGTCCTTTTGGAACCCATGATGGCTGTTGAAGTAGTAACTCCAGAAGAGCACATGGGTGATGTTGTAGGCGATCTAAATAGAAGAAGAGGGATTATTTTAGGAATGGATGAAATCCCCACGGGTAAAACTGTAAGGTCTGAAGTGCCTCTGTCTGAAATGTTTGGTTATGCAACTGATTTAAGGTCTGCAACCCAGGGAAGAGCAAGTTTTTCCATGGAATTCCTTAAATATGCTGAAGTTCCAAACAACATTGCTGAACAGCTAAAAACTTCATAAAACAATATTTTTATAAATACCCTAAATTTGTTGACATTAGGGGGTTTAGAGACATAGAATACGCAACATTTTGCATAAAGTGAAAATATAAAGGGGTTAAAAAAAAGTGGACAATCAAGCAATCAGAATTCGATTAAAAGCTTTTGATTATCGCCTAATTGATGCTTCAACAAAATTAATTGTTGAGACTGCTAAAAAGACTGGAGCGATTGTTAAGGGACCAATACCTTTGCCAGTAAAGAAGGAAAGAACAACAATTTTAACGTCTCCGCATAAAGATAAAGATGCTAGAGACCAGTATGAAATAAGAACATATAAGAGACTTATGGATATAGTTGAACCTACAGATAAAACTGTTGACGCTTTGATGAAGCTCGACCTTTCTTCTGGGGTTGATGTGCAAATTAGTTTAGGCTGATTTGTTGCTTTTTTAACGCTTAGCGGCCATAGAGGGTTATTAGCCCCGTATAAAAGGAGATTAAATTGAGCATTGGCTTAGTTGGAAAAAAATCAGGTATGTCGAGACTTTTTCAGGAAGACGGCACCTCTGTTCCAGTAACTATAATTTCGGTTGCAGCTAACTTTGTTGCTGATATAAAAACTCATGAAAAACACGGTTACAGTGCTGTTGTTGTCTCTAAGAATTCATCCAAAAATTTAACAAAATCTTCTGCAGAATTCTTTAAGAAACAAAATCTCTCTAACGGAGAATTATTTGAATTTAGAACTGAAGATACCAATGAACTTAAGATTGGGCATCACCTAACCGCAGATATATTTGAAGTTGGAAAAATGGTTGATGTCACTGGAACTTCTAAAGGTAAGGGCTATGCTGGCGTTATCAAAAGGCATAATTTTGCTATGCAGGATGCGACACATGGTAACTCATTGGCACATAGAGCTCACGGCTCAATTGGGCAATGTCAGACTCCTGGAAGAGTTTGGAAAGGAAAAAAAATGTCTGGTCATATGGGTCACGAAAGAAAAACTATACAAAGCTTAGAATTAATGGGAACAGATATTCAAAATAATTTACTTTTCGTTAAAGGTGCAATTCCTGGGTTTAATGGATCAATTGTAAAAATTACTCCAGCGGTGAAGCAGAGATGAAATTAGACCTGTTAAATTCTGAAAACAAAAAGTCTGATGTCCAAATTTCAGAATCAACCTTTGGAAAAGATTTTAATGAATCACTTATTCACCAAGCCGTAGTTACTTATCTAGCTGGTTCTAGACAGGGTTCACATAAACAGAAGAGTAGATCAGAAGTAAAAGGAGGCGGGAAAAAACCATATCGTCAAAAAGGCACTGGACGAGCAAGAGCTGGAACAATTCGAAGCCCTATTTGGAGGGGCGGTGGGGTTGCTTTTGCCGCAACACCCAGAGACTATTCTAAAAAAATTAATAAGAAGATGTACAGAGCTGCAATAAGCTCGATATTTTCTGAGCTGCATAGACAAGATCGCTTGGTAGCTATCGAGCAGCCAAAATTTAAAGCACCTAAAACCAAAGAGATGAATAGTTTCCTTCAGCATTTCAACTTAAAAAATGTTCTTATTATTCTGGATGAAATGGACACTAACATGTATTTATCGGCTCGAAATATACCCCATGTAGATGTGGTAACCGTTAAAGAAATCAATCCTGTGATTTTATTAAGGTCTGAAAAAGTAGCGGTTACTCCAGCTGCATTTAAATTAATTGAGGCTTGGGTTTAATGAATAAAGAGAAATTACTTACATTAATTTATTCTCCATATATCACAGAAAAAGCTACAACTGTGGGAGGTTTGAATCAGGTCGTATTTAAAGTTGATCTATCCGCAACAAAACAAGAAATAAAAAAAGCCGTTGAAGATTTATTTGATGTAAAGGTAGATAGTGTTACTACTGCAACTCAAAAAGGAAAAACAAAAAGAAACAGATTTGGGATATATAAAAAGCCGGATTATAAAAAAGCCTATGTTGCTCTGAGAGAAGGTTCCGAAATTCAATTTGAGGGTATTAGCTAATTATGGCAGTTATCAAAGCAAAACCAACTAGTCCTGGAAGAAGAGGCGTTATTTCAATTAAATCTGATCTTTATAAAGGTCGGCCCCATAAAGCTTTGCTTGAGAAAAAATCAAAAAATGGGGGTAGAAACAACAACGGAAGAATAACTGTGAGACATCAAGGTGGCGGTCATAAGCAACACTATAGAGTTATAGATTTTAAACGAGATAAGTTTGATGTCCCTGCTGTTGTCGAGAGAATTGAGTATGATCCTAATAGATCCGCTCATTTAGCTTTGCTTAAGTATGCTGATGGTGAAAGAAGATATATTATTGCTCCCAATAAAATTAAAGTTGGCGACCCGGTGCTTTCAGCAGAGCAAACAGAAATGAAAGCAGGTAACTGCATGAAATTAGCCAATATTCCACTTGGGACAACCATTCATTGCGTTGAGATGAAACCTGGTAAGGGAGCTCAGATTGCCAGAAGTGCTGGTACATCTGCAAGACTTGTTGCAAAAGAAGGAATCTATGCGACCTTAAGACTACAATCCGGCGAAATGAGAAAAATTTTGTCCGCATGTAAGGCGACTTTAGGAACTGTTTCGAATCAAGAAAATAATTTACGTTCTTTAGGTAAGGCTGGCGCTAAACGATGGAGAGGTGTTCGACCAACAGTAAGAGGTGTCGCAATGAATCCAGTCGATCACCCTCATGGAGGAGGGGAAGGAAGAACTTCAGGCGGTAGACATCCATCAACACCATGGGGCATACCGACAAAAGGTTATAAAACTAGAAAAAATCAATTTACTGATGATTTGATTGTAAGAAGAAGAGCAAAAAGGAAATAGATAATGCCTAGATCATTAAAAAAAGGACCATTCATTGATTTATCTCTGCAAAAGGCAGTTGATAAAGCAATAAGTGAAAACAGTAAAAAACCTATTAGAACTTGGTCGAGGAGATCTATGATAAGCCCAGCTATGGTTGGATTGACTATATCTGTGCATAACGGAAGGCAGCATGTTCCAGTATTTATTAATGAAGATATGGTTGGTCATAAATTGGGTGAATTTGCCATTACAAGAACTTTTAGAATGCATTCAGGAGATAGGAAGGCTCAATAATGGAAACAAGGGCGTATTTAAAAGGAAGCAGATTATCAGCTCAAAAAGCAGGTCTAGTTGCTAATGTTGTAAGAGGTAAATCTGTCCATGCAGCAATGGACTTCCTTTCTTTTCATAAGCAAAAATCATCGGCTGTTATAAAAAAACTTTTAGAATCCGCAATTGCGAATGCAGAAAATAATGATAAAGCTGACATTGATTTACTCTTTGTGAAATCAATTATTGTTAATCAAGGTATGAGGTTAAAAAGAATGAAGCCTCGAGCAAGAGGCCGGGCTGACAGAATAATTAAGCCTACTTGTCATATTGAAATTATATTATCGGACCAGGAGAAATAATGGGGCAAAAAGTTCATCCAACTGGCTTCCGACTTGGTGTTATAAAGAAGCATAATGCTTTGTGGTATGCAAAAGGAAAATCTTATAGAGAAAATCTTATCGAAGATCTTAAAGTAAGGGATCATATCAATAATAAATTAAGATTTTCATCAATTAGTAAGGTGGAGCTTGAAAGATCTGCTCAAAACTTTGTTGTCAATATTCATACCTCCAGACCAGGTATTATTATCGGCAAAAAAGGTGAGGAAATTGAGTCTTTAAAATCATCAGTACAAAAAATTGTTTCTTTGCCTGTGCAAGTAAACATCAAGGAAGTAAGAAAGCCTGATCTTGATGCTACAATTCTTGCCGAAGGAATCGCTCAACAGTTAGAGCGGAGAGTCCAATTCAGAAGAGCGATGAAGCGAGCTGTTCAAAGTGCAATGAGACAAGGTGCCAAAGGAATTAGAACCGAAGTTTCAGGCAGATTAGGAGGAGCAGAGATAGCAAGAGCTGAGTGGTACAGAGAAGGCCAAGTTCCCTTGCATACTTTAAGAGCAAATATAGATTATGGGGTAGCGGAAGCTTCAACTACCTATGGGTTAATTGGAGTAAAGGTTCATGTATACACTGGAGAAGTTTTAGGCGATCCATTCAAAGATGAGGATCAAGGAAATTAATCATGTTACAACCGAAGCAAACAAAGTTTAGAAAGATGCATAAGGGCCGCAATAGAGGCCTCGCTCAATCAGGAAATACCATTGCATTTGGTGAGTATGCCTTAAAAGCTACAACTAGGGGTAGGATAACTGCGCGTCAAATCGAGTCTGCAAGAAGAGCAATGACAAGATCAATTAAACGAGGCGGTAACATTTGGATTCGTATATTTCCCGATAAGCCTATTACTAAAAAACCATTAGAGGTAAGAATGGGTAAAGGCAAAGGTAACGTCGAATATTGGGTAAGTCTTGTTCAACCTGGGACAGTTTTATATGAAATGGCTGGTGTATCTGAGGAGGTTGCAAGAGAAGCCTTTAAATTGGCTGCAGCAAAGTTACCTGTAAGAACTACATTTATTAAAAAGGCACTATAAAAAATGGCAAAGTTAACAAGTGATCTAAAAGATCTTCGCAAGAAAGATGTTAAAGCTCTTGAGAGTCTTTTACTAGAAACTAGAGAAAATCAATTTAAGAATAGAATGAAGCATAAGACTGGTCAATTAAATGAGTCCCATTTAATAGCCATTGATAGAAAAAAAATCGCTCAAATAAAAACTATTATTAACGAAAAGAAATCTGAGGAAGCATCAGCATGAGCACTAATCCAAGACAGTTGACCGGTGTGGTTATAAGCGATAAAGCTGATAAAACAATAACAGTTAAAGTTGAGCGAAAGGTTAAGCATCCAACATACAGCAAAATTATGAAACGCTCTACAAAAGTTCATGCTCATGATGAAGACAATGCGGCTAGGATTGGTGATGTGGTAACAGTGCAAGAATGTAAACCATATTCAAAATCTAAGACATGGAAACTGCTATCTGAAAATGAAGTAGCATCATCTGAAGAAGAGAGTCAGGAAGGGTTGTCATGATTCAAATGCAATCAATTCTAACTATCGCCGATAATAGCGGGGCCAGAAGTGTAATGTGTGTAAAGGTGTTAGGTGGTTCAAAGAGACGTTATGCAAATATCGGTGACATTATCAAGGTAGCAATAAGAGAAGCTATTCCAACGGGTAAAGTTAAAAAAGGGCAAGTAGTTGATGCATTAGTGGTTAGAACAAAAAAAGGAGTTAGACGTAGGGACGGCTCATTAATTAAATTTGATGAAAATGCTGCTGTACTGTTAGGTGGAAATAAAGCACCAATCGGCACAAGGGTTTTTGGGCCAGTTACTCGAGAACTAAGAGATGGAAAGCATATGAAAATTTTATCATTAGCCCCAGAGGTTTTGTGATGAAAAAAAATAATGAAACAGTAACGAAGTTGAGAACAGGTGATGAGGTTGTGGTGATAGCTGGAAAGGATTTAGGAAAAAAAGGAACTATTCAAAAAATTTCTAAATTTAATAATAAAGCTGTCATAACTGGCATTAACATGATTAAGAAACATACTAAGCCTAATCCTCAACTTGGTGAAACAGGGGGGATAGTTGAAAAAGAAGCTGCAATTAATCTATCAAATATAGCAATATGGAATCCCAAAAAGAAAAAACCTGACAGAATTTCATTTCAAATGGATGGAGATAAGAAATTAAGAGTTTATTCATCAGATAAAAAAGAAATTAAATAATGAATTTAAGAGAGACATTTAATAAAGAATTATTACCACAATTGAAAGATAAATTGGGAGTTAATAATGTAATGGCTGTACCAAAGCTTACTAAGGTAGTTATAAACATGGGTGTTGGAGAGGCTTTGACTGATAAAAAACACTTAGAATCTGCACTAAATGATCTTGAATTAATAGCTGGTCAAAAAGCCGTAATAACCAAAGCAAGTAAATCAGTTGCAAGTTTTAAATTGCGTGAGGGATGGCCGGTAGGGTGCAAGGTTACATTGCGTGGTGACAGAATGTATGACTTCATAGAGCGTTTAGTAAATATTGCAATTCCAAGGGAAAGAGATTTTAGAGGCTTAAACCCAAAATCTTTTGATGGTCAAGGCAATTACAGTATGGGAATCAAGGAGCAAATTATTTTTCCTGAGATTAATTACGACAACATAGATAAGATTCGAGGCATGGATATCTGTATAAATACATCTGCTTCTAATAATGAAGATGCGAAAGCATTGTTAGAAGTATTAAATTTTCCATTCAAAAAATAAGGTAAAAGTATATGACAAGAAAATCAGTTATAGCTAGGGATATTAAGAGACAAAAGACAGTTGAACGTTTCGCTGTAAAAAGAGCCACTCTGAAAGAAGCATTTTCAAACCCTGATAATTCTTATGAAGAAAAAATGGCCGCTTTTAAAAAATTACAAAAACTTCCCAGAAATGCAAGCCCATCAAGGGTAACTAGAAGGTGCTCAATGACAGGCAGACCACATGCTGTTTATAGAAAATTTGGTCTAAGTAGAATTAAATTACGTGAAGCTGCAATGCGTGGCGACATTCCTGGATTGGTTAAATCAAGTTGGTAATATTATGAGTTTTCAAGACCCTACATCAGATTGTTTAACAAGAATTAGAAATGGTCTTATGCGCGGCAAAAAGGTTGTTAATGCTCCTTTTTCTAAATTTAAACATGAGCTTGTCACTTTGCTTGTAAAAGAGGGCTACTTAGTTTCCTGTGAGAAGATTTCACTAGATGGTAAAGATTCTCTGAGAATTTCACTTAAGTACATAAATGAGGCTCCTGCAATCAGAGAAATTAAGAGAATATCTAAACCTAGCTTAAGGAGGTACTCATCATCTTCAGATCTACCCGAAGTGAAGAATGGTTTAGGTATGTATATTCTCTCAACTAATAAAGGACTTATGAGTGATAAGGATGCAAGATCACAAAATATTGGTGGCGAAGTAATTTGTGAGGTTTTTTAAATTATGTCTAGAGTAGCTAAAAATCCAGTATCTGTTCCATCAGGGGTAGAAATTAAGTTAGATGCAAAAACTATCTCTGTATCAGGTTCTAAAGGTAAATCTGACTTTGTGTTTCCAGATTCAGTTTCGGCAAAACATGAGAATGATGTTATTACAGTTTCGTATGATGAAGCCTCCTCAGAATCAACCGCTCTTGCTGGGACTACTCGATCTTTAATTAATAATATGGTCATAGGAGTTTCTGAAGGCTTTCAAAAAACATTAATACTTGTGGGAGTTGGATACAGAGCTAAAGCAAGCGGCAAGAAATTAGAGCTTACATTAGGTTTTTCGCACCCAGTTTATTACGAGCTTCCTGAGCAAGTTGAAGTTGAAACACCATCCCAAACAGAAGTTGTGCTTAAAAGTCATGATAAGCAAGTACTTGGTCAAGTTGCTGCAGAAATTAGAGCATTTAGACCGCCAGAGCCCTATAAGGGTAAGGGAGTTAAATACTCAGATGAAAACATTAGAAGAAAAGAAGCTAAAAAAGCTGCTGGAGCATAAGCAATGAATTCTAAATCAGACTCTAGAATAAGACGCGCAGCTAAAACTAGGATTAGGATATCTCAACAAGACAAACCTAGGTTATCTGTCTTTAAATCCTCTCAAAATTTGTATGCACAGATTTTTGATTCTACTGGATCAATTGTTTTAGTTTCAGCCTCAACAAATGAAAAGGCGGATAAAATGTCTGCAAACAACATGAGTTCTGCTATATCTATTGGTCAAAAGATTGCAGAAAGAGCTATTGAGGCTGGCATCAAAAAAGTAGTATTTGATCGATCAGGTTATAAATATCATGGCCGGGTAAAAGCCATCGCAGAATCAGCTCGTGAAGCTGGATTGGAGTTTTGATAAATGAGCCAACAAAATAATAACTTACAACAACAAGACGCTCTCGAAGAAAAGCTTGTACAGGTCAATAGGGTTGCCAAGGTAGTAAAAGGTGGACGAATTTTTGGATTTACAGCCTTATGTGTCGTAGGTGATGGTAAGGGAAAAGTTGGATTTGGAAGGGGAAAAGCAAAAGAAGTACCAATTGCAATACAAAAAGCCATGGAGAACGCGAGAAGAAATATGGTAGACGTTAGTTTGAATGCTTCAACCCTTTGGTATCCAGTAAAGGCAAAACATGGCGCCGCAAAAGTTTACATGCAACCTGCTGCAGAGGGAACAGGAATTATTGCTGGCGGTGCTATGAGAGCTGTATTAGAGCTTGTGGGAGTTCAAAATGTTTTAGCCAAATGTTATGGATCAACTAATCCAGTAAATGTTGTCAGGGCAACTATAAATGCATTGTGCTCAATGGAATCTCCAGAAGAGGTTGCTTTACGCAGAGGCAAAAAGACATCAGAAATATCATGAGTAAAAAAACAATAGATATAAAACTTATAAAGAGCAGTATTGGAAGGCTGCCTAATCACAAGAAGTGCGTCAAGGGACTTGGTTTTAGAAAGTTACAACAGACTGTAACTGTAGAGGACACTCCTAGCAATCGAGGAATGATTAACAAGATAAGAGATATGTTGGAGGTAAAAGAGAGCTAAAATGGAAAATTCAGATACTAATAATTCTTTAGGATTGAATACTTTCAGTAGCATAGGAACTTCTAAAAATAGGAAGCGAGTTGGAAGAGGTATTGGTTCAGGAACTGGTAAAACTGCTGGCAGAGGACATAAGGGTCAGAAATCTAGATCAGGAGGATCAATTGCTAGAGGTTTTGAGGGCGGACAAATGCCTTTGCAGCAAAGGATCCCTAAGTTTGGTTTTTCATCCAGAGTTAATAGAGGCTCTAAAAAAATTAACCTTAAAAATATATCTACCATGAAAGAAGTGAACCTAGATACATTAAAAGCTAATAGAATAATTTCTAAAGCAACTAGAAAAGTAAAAATTTTTGGTATTTATGAGCTCTCTCAACCATTGAATATCACTGGGATCGATGTAACTAAAGGCGCAAAAAAATCAATAGAAAAAGCTGGTGGAACAATTACACCTATTGAAGTTAAGCCAACTAAAGAAAAATTTTTAAAAACTACCAAAAAAACAGATAAAAAAAATTCTCAAACAAGAGAGGATTCTGCTGACTAATTAATATGGCTGAACAAAACAAAGGAATGAGTGATCTTTGGAGAAGACTGAGATTTGTTTTCATGGCGATTGTCATTTATCGCCTTGGAACTCATATACCAATTCCAGGAATAGATCCAGCAAGACTTGCTGCTTTATTTGATCAAAATCAAGGAACTATTCTTGAGATGTTTAATTTATTTTCAGGTGGAGCTCTTGAGAGAATGAGCATCTTTGCCTTAAATGTGGTTCCATATATCTCATCTGCAATTATTATGCAGTTATTTTCTAATTCAATTCCATATTTACAAGAACTTAAAAAGGATGGTCAGGCTGGAAGAAATCAAATTACTCAATACACAAGATATGGAACAGTTCTTCTCGCATTTATTCAAGCTTCAGCTCTTGCGGTAACCCTAGGAGCCAGCGGCCTAGCATATGTGCCAGGAACTTCATTTTTTATTTCCGCAGTTTTCAGTGTTGTAGCAGGAACAATCTTTTTGATGTGGCTCGGCGAACAAATCTCAGAGCGAGGAATTGGAAATGGAATCTCAATAATTATTGCTACAAGTATTTTAACTGGTATACCAGGCGCTATTGGTCAAGCTCTTGAGCAAGCGCGTCAGGGAGATTTAAATATTTTATTGCTTTTAGGTATAGGTGTTTTAGCTATGCTTGTCATAGCGATTGTAGTATTCATAGAAAGAGGCCAAAGGCGAATTACAGTAAATTATGCTCAAAGACAGCAAGGTAGAAAATTAATGCAAGCTCAGGCAAGTCATTTACCATTTAAAGTAAATATGGCAGGTGTTATCCCAGCAATTTTTGCAAGTACTTTCTTACTATTCCCAGCTTCACTTTCTACATGGTTTGGACAGGCTGAATCATTTGGTTTTTTACAAACTATTTCGCTTGCACTAAATCCGGGGCAACCCTTATATATACTTACATTTTCTGCGCTTATCATTTCATTTTGTTTTATCTGGCTTGCTTTAACCTTTGATACCAAAGAAGTAACAGATAATCTTAAAAAATCAGGCGCATTTGTTCCAGGGATTAGACCCGGAGAACAAACCGCTGCTTATGTTGATAGTGTATTAGCAAGGCTTACAGTTTTTGGCAGCATTTATTTAACTTTAATATGTTTGCTGCCGCTCGCTTTAATTAACTTTGCAGGAGTTTCGTTCTATCTTGGTGGAACATCTGTATTAATTATAGTCGTTGTTCTGATGGATTTTATGTCTCAGGTTCAATCTCACATGATGTCTAGTCAATATTCATCATTGTTAAAGAAAGCAAATTTAAAAAATTATAGTAGATAAATATGAAAGTTAGAGCATCAGTAAAAAAGATTTGCAGAGACTGTAAATTAGTTAGGCGAAAGGGAGTTTTGTATGTGATTTGTAAGACAGACCCTAAACATAAACAAAAGCAAGGATAAAAGAATATGGCTAGAATTGCAGGCGTAAACGTACCAGAAAATAAACATCTAGAGATTGCTTTAACTCATATATATGGGATAGGTAAAAAAACTGCTCAGGATATATGTTTAAGCGTAAAATTAGATTGCTCCCAAAAAGTTTCTGATCTTACTGAGGAACAGATTGAAACCATCAGAACAGCTGTTGCTAACTATACAGTCGAGGGCGATCTTCGACGTTCCGTAAGTACAAATATTAAAAGACTAATGGATCTAGGATGCTACAGAGGAATTAGGCATAGAAGAAAACTTCCAGTTCATGGCCAAAGAACCAAAACTAACGCAAGGACTCGAAAGGGACCAAAAAAACCAATGAGGGCATAATCAATGGCAAGTGGAAAAAAAGTAAAAAAGGTTATTTCTGATGGTATAGCTCATATACATGCATCTTTTAACAATACCATTATCACTATTACTGACAAACAGGGTAATACAGTTTGTTGGGCCACATCAGGTGGATCAGGTTTTCGTGGGTCTAGAAAAAGTACTCCTTTTGCTGCTCAAATTGCAGCAGAAAAAGCTGGAAATACTGCTAAAGAATTTGGCATGATCAATCTAGATGTAAAAGTCAGGGGACCTGGAGGCGGCAGAGAATCTGCAATTAGATCTTTAAATTCATGTGGCTTAAAAATTAAAAGTATCACGGATGTAACACCATTGCCGCATAATGGCTGTCGTCCTTCAAAGAAACGCAGGGTATAGGAGGAAACATGGCAAGATATAGAGGTCCATCACTTAGACTTTCAAGAAGAGAGGGAACAGACCTTTTTCTGAAAAGCGGAGCGAGATCAATTGAATCTAAATGTAACATGGAGACAGCTCCAGGTGTGCATGGCTTAAGAAGAGGAAGATTATCTGATTATGGTGTCCAGTTACGTGAAAAACAAAAAGTCAGAAGAATGTATGGCGTTCTTGAAAAGCAGTTCAGGAATTACTATAAAAAAGCTTCAAAATCAAAGGGTAATACTGGAGAGAATTTACTGAGCTATCTAGAGCAAAGATTAGATAATGTTGTTTATAGAATGGGGTTTGCAGCTACAAGAGCTGAAGCAAGACAGCTTGTATCGCACAAAGCATTCCATATAAATGGTTCGATAGTCAATATTCCATCCTATCAGGTCCAACCTGGAGATGTATTAGAGGTAAGAGAGAAATCTAAGACACAATTAAGAATTAAAAGTGCATTAGATCTTGCTAGTCAAAGAGAAGCTTGTGAGTGGCTTGAAGTAGATTCTAAAACTCTGAAGGGTGTATTCAAATCTGTGCCTGATAGAACAGATTTAAGTGCTGAAATTAATGAAAATCTCATTGTTGAGCTTTATTCAAAATAATACTTTAAAAACGGAAGGAAAATATGGAAACATCAGTAATCGATCTTTTAGTCCCAACTGACATCCAAGTTGATGACGCGGAGAATAATACATCTAAAATAACTTTAGAGCCCTTAGAAAGAGGTTTTGGCCACACTTTAGGAAATGCATTGAGAAGAATACTCTTATCATCTATGCCTGGTTCGGCTATTACCGATGTAACAATCGATGGTATTTCGCATGAGTATTCTACGATTGAAGGAGTTAGAGAAGATGTAATAGATATTCTATTAAATCTAAAAGATCTGCCTATAACTCTTATCGAAGGAAATAGTGCAGTAATTAAACTAGACGTCTCTGGTCCATGTGAAGTTACAGCCAATTCATTTGAAGTCCCAGGAAACGTTGAATTGCCAGACTCTGAGCATCATGTTGCATCTATAGTAGATAAAGTGAGCCTTTCACTAATTGCTACCGTAAAAACTGGCAGAGGTTATGAGCCTGCAGACGCCAGGAGTGATGAGGAAACCGCAGTTGGAGCTTTGAAAGTAGATGCGTCTTTTAGTCCAGTTAGAAGGGTGGCTTATTCAGTTGAAAATGCAAGATTCGAAAAAAGAACTGATTTAGATAAACTGATTGTTGAGTTGGAAACAAATGGAACACTTGATCCAAAGAAAGCCATAGAGCACGCTGCAACTATCATGCAACAGCAATTAGCTGCGTTTGTAAATTTAGATGCAATTGCTGAACAAGAGGCTAAAAAAGATCAAAATGACTTTGATCCATTCTTAATGAGGTCAATTGAAGAGCTTGAATTAACTGTTAGATCCACGAACTGCTTGAAGGCAGAAAGCATCTTCTTGATAGGTGATCTATTGCAAAGAACAGAGTTTGATTTGTTAAAAACTCCGAATTTAGGTAAAAAATCCTTAAATGAAATTAAGGATGTTCTTGCTTCAAAAGGTTTTTCTCTAGGTACAACATTAGAGAATTGGCCGCCAATGGGTTAATAAAAATGAGACATAAAAAATCAGGCAGAAAATTAAATAGAAATTCTTCTCATCGAAAAGCTTTGATGAAGAACCTTGCTATAGCGTTTATTGAAAGGGAACTTATAAAAACTACTGTTCCTAAGGCTAAAGAATTAAGGTCTTTTATTGAGCCTTTAATCACAATGGCTAAAGTCGACTCTGTTGCAAATCGAAGAAGGGCTTTTAATAAACTAAGACTCGATTCAGCTGTTAATAAACTTTTTACGGAAATTTCTATTAAGTCAAAAGATAGACCAGGCGGTTATTTAAGGATTATAAAAGCTGGATTCAGATCGGGAGATAAAGCTGACATGGCTTATGTTGAGTGGGTTGATAGAGACTTAGATGGCTCCACAGATGTGCCAGAGCCCGAGCTAAAAGAAGATTCCGTAGCTTAACTTTTTAGAGCCTCTTTTAAATATTTGCCTGTGTAGGACTTTTTAGATTGCGCTACCTTGCTTGGGGCACCTTCTGCAATTATTAATCCTCCATCGCTCCCTCCCTCTGGACCAAGATCAATAATCCAATCGCTTGATTTAATTACATCTAGATTATGCTCAATTACTACGACAGTATTTCCTTGATCAGACAGCCTTTTTAAAACACCTAGTAACAATTCAATATCGTAAAAGTGAAGACCAGTAGTTGGTTCATCCAATATAAATAGTGTTTTCCCGGTGCTTCGCTTAGATAATTCTTTAGCAAGTTTAATTCTTTGTGCTTCCCCCCCAGATAATGTAGTTGCCGATTGACCGAGAGTTATATATGTTAGGCCTACATCTGCAAGCGTCTGTAGTTTATTTTTGATTGCTGGTATTGCTTGAAAGAATTCAAGAGCCTCTTCAACAGTCATGCTCAAAACTTCAGCAATATTCTTACCCTTGTACTTAACATCAAGAGTTTGCTCGTTATATCTTTTGCCGTCACAAATATCACACCTTACGTAGATATCAGCTAAAAAATGCATCTCAACTTTAATCATTCCATCCCCTTGACAGGCTTCACATCTTCCGCCTTTAACATTAAAGCTAAATCGACCAGGCTTATAACCCCTTGCTCTTGCCTCTTCAGATTGAGAGAATAAATCTCTAATATGTGAAAAAAGACCTGTATAAGTTGCTGGATTAGACCTTGGTGTTCTTCCAATAGGAGATTGGTCTATTCCAATTACTTTATCTAAGTGCTCTAAACCTTTAATTTGTTTACATTTAATTTCTTTGTTTAGATTTGCTTTGTTAAGTAAAAAATTACTCATAGGCATCAAAGTTTGATTGATCAGTGAGGATTTGCCTGAACCAGAAACTCCAGTTATACAAGTAAAAACACCAATGGGTATTTTTGCATTTACATTCTGCAAATTATTTTCAGATGCCTCAATGATCTCGATAAATCTATCTGGCTTTTTGGCGCTTTTAGGAAAATTAATTTTTCTTTTGCCAGAAAGGTAAGCTGCTGTCATTGATTCTTTACTTTTTAAGATATCATTTAATGCTCCTTGAGCACATATCTCCCCACCATGCTTTCCAGCACCTGGACCGATATCAATAATATGATCTGCACATCTAATTGCTTCCTCATCGTGCTCTACAACTATTACAGTATTTCCAAGGCTTTTAAGGTGGTACAGAGTTTTAATAAGCTTTTCATTATCGCGTTGATGAAGTCCAATTGAAGGCTCGTCTAAAACATAAGTTACTCCTACAAGACCAGAACCAATTTGACTGGCCAGCCTAATTCTTTGAGCCTCGCCCCCAGATAGAGTGCCTGCACTTCGATCTAAAGTAAGATAATTCAGACCTACATCTTCAAGAAAGGTAAGGCGTTCCTTAATTTCTTTTAGAATCTTTTCAGCAATCATTGCTTGGGAACCATGAAGTTGAATATTTTGAAAAAACAATAATGCATCAGATATTTTTTGATTTGTAATATTTTGAATAGGTGTTTCATTTATAAAAACATTCCTAGACTCTTTCTTTAATCTTGACCCCCCACAAGCATCACAATGACTATCTGAAAGCATCTTTGCTAATTCATTTCTAATAAATTCAGAATCTGTCTCTTTAAAACGTCTTTCAGTATTAGGAATAATGCCCTCAAAACGATGTTGTCTGACTATTTTACTTCCGCTTCTAAAGCTTTTTGAGAAGTTTATCTTATCCTTTGATCCCCATAAAAGAATGTTTTGAATTTCTTCAGAATAGGATTTCCATGGAGTATCTAAATCAAAATTATAATGCTTAGCTAAACATTTTAATTGATGAAAGTAGAATCTGTTTCTTCTATTCCATCCTTTAATAGCCCCTTCATTTATCGTTGCTGAGTCGTCTGAGATCAACTTCTTCTGATCGAAGTATTGAATGACTCCTAACCCATCACATTTTTCACAGGCACCGAAAGGGTTATTAAATGAAAACATTCTTGGCTCTAATTCAGTTACTGAATAACCGCATTGAGAACATGAAAAATTTGAAGAAAAAAGTAGTACTTCTGATTCCTGATCTAACACTTCTACCTGTATTAGACCATCAGATAAACTTAGTGCTGTATCAATTGATTCAGATAGCCGAGATCGATTGTCATCGTCTTTTTGTAATTTAAGCCTGTCAACAATAGCTGATATTTCATGTTTTTGATTTTTATTCAAGGCTGGAAATTCGTCTAATGGATAGACTACACCATTAATTTTTACTCTAACAAAACCCTCAGTTTTTAGGTCTTCATATATTCCAAGATGCTCTCCCTTTTTTCCTCTTACAATGGGAGCCATAATCATAATTTTTTTACCATAGCCAAGCGAGTAAATCTCATCACATATCTCACTTACAGTTTTGGCAGAAAGCTCCTCATTATGATCTGGACAAATTGGAATGCCAATTCGTGCATATAATAATCTTAGATAATCATAAATTTCAGTAACAGTTCCTACTGTTGATCTTGGATTATGAGAAGTAGATTTTTGTTCAATCGATATTGCAGGAGACAGCCCATCAATTTGATCGACATCCGGTTTTTCCATCATAGATAAAAACTGTCTCGCATATGCTGAAAGAGATTCAACATATCGTCTCTGACCCTCGGCATATATAGTATCAAATGCAAGAGATGACTTACCTGATCCTGATAATCCAGTAATTACTATTAATTCTCCTCGAGGTATTTCAAGAGAAATATTTTTAAGGTTATGAGTCCTAGCTCCTTTTATAGAAATTTTTTCCATTTATTTAAAGAATTTTAATCCAGCTGAATTGTTTCGAGTTAAACTTATCTAATTATAAGAGGTAATTATGGCTAGAGGAGTAAATAAAGTAATTTTGGTAGGAAATTTAGGTCAAAAACCTGAAATACGATATACCCAAACAAATACAGCAGTTGCTACACTTTCTATCGCGACTTCGGAATCCTGGAAAGATAAAGATAGTGGAGAGCAAAGAGAAAAAACTGAATGGCATAGGGTAGTATTTTTTGGCAAATTAGCAGAAATTGCAGAGCAATATCTAGATAAGGGATCACAACTATATGTTGAGGGAAAACTGCAGACAAGAAAGTGGCAAGATAAAGATGGCAATGATAAGTACACCACAGAAATACTCGGCAATGAGATGAATATGCTTGGTGGGAGACAATCATCAGCTGATAGCGGAGAATTTGATCAATCGCAACCGGCTTTTCAGACTTCACAATCGCATGATTCCCAGATCTCAGAGGAAGACATCCCTTTTTAAATTATAGTGGATTTCACTACCATTAAATTAGAGCGACATGAGAATCTTGCTGTTCTTTTATTAAATCGACCAGAAAAATTAAATGCTTTTACATTCTTGATGATGGAAGAGTTAATTTGTGCTCTCGATCTGATAGAGGAAGATGATACTTTAACTGCTGTAATTATTTCCGGAATAGGTCGTGGGTTTTGTGCAGGAGCTGATTTAAGCAGCGGTAAAAATACATTTAATCCCTCTTTTGACAATTTTGCCGTACAAGAAGATGATTTTAGAAGGGATTCAGGTGGCATCTTAACCTTGCGAATGTATAAATTTTTAAAGCCGATTATTTTTGCCTGTAATGGTCCTGCAGTGGGTATCGGAGCGTCAATGCAATTACCCGGAGATATTCGCATTGCTTCTGAGAATGCTCGATTTGGATTTGTCTTTAACAATCGAGGAATTGTTCCAGATGCTTGCAGTAGCTGGTTTCTTCCAAAGATTGTAGGAATTTCAAAAGCTTTAGATTTAACTTTCTCGGGTAGAATAATAGATTCTCAGGAAGCATTAGACATCGCATTAATTTCAAGCATCCACAAGCCAGAAAATCTAATAAATGATGCAAAAAAAATTGCACAAGAATTAGTGGAGAAATCTGCGCCCATTTCAATAGCTATCACTAGACAAATGTTATGGAGATCTTTTGGACAAGCAGATCCATATGAGGCTCATATAATTGAAAGTAAAGCAATTGACTCAAGAGGAGCATCAGATGATGCAAAAGAGGGCGTAAATTCATTCTTAGAGAAGCGGTCAGCAAAATTTAAAAATCTTATATCTTCTGACATGCCAGATTTTTTTCCATGGTGGGAGGATAGAAATTAAATGAGAATCGAAATGAATGACTTAACCTGGAAAGAATTTGAGAAAGTGGATATTCGTGTTGGAACTATAATATCAGCTGAAAATTTTAAAGAAGCAATTAAGCCTGCAATAAAGTTAACAATAGATTTTGGGGATGAAATAGGCATTAAAAAATCATCTGCACAAATCACTGATCACTATGACCCTCATAATTTGATAGGTATTCAAGTCGCTGCTGTTATTAATTTTCCAAGAAAGCAGATAGGACCTTTTATTTCCGAGTGTCTAGTAACGGGTTTCACCCAGCCTGACGGGAGTGTTATTTTAGCGACTCCAAATAAAGAAGCCGTTAATGGGTCTCGCTTAGCTTAAAATTTGCTGAAAATTAAACTTGCATTGGTTCCACCGAAACCAAATGAATTACTCATAACAGCATTTAATTTCTGTTTCATCATTAATTGAGAAATATTAAGGCCTTCAGCTTCTTCAACTAGGGTATCTATATTAATCGATGGGGCAATAAAGTCATTTTGCATCATGAGAATAGAGTAAATTGCCTCTTGTGCTCCGGTTGCACCTAAGGAGTGACCAGTCATAGATTTAGTTGATCCAATCACAGGTGCACTTTTCCCAAATACTTCCTTTATTGCATTAAGTTCAGCTAGATCCCCGACAGGTGTACTAGTCCCATGAGCGTTAATATAATTAACATCAGAACCATATTCATCAATGGCCTGACTCATGCATCTTTGAGCTCCCTCTCCTGAAGGAGAAACCATATCATAGCCATCAGAGTTTGCAGAATAACCCTCTAATCTTGCTATGATTGGAACATTCCTCTTAATTGCATGCTCTTCTTCTTCCAAAACGAGCATGCCAGAACCTCCTGCTATTACAAAACCGTCTCTATTAATATCAAAGGGTCTAGAAGCCTTTTCAGGCTCATCATTATACTGTGATGAAAGTGCACCCATAGCATCAAACATAGATGATGAAGTCCAGTGTTCTTGTTCAGCCCCACCTGCAATGACAATGTCTTGTTTACCTAATTGAATAAGCTCTGCTGCATGACCAATACAATGCGCACTAGTTGAGCAAGCGGATGAAATAGAATAATTGACTCCCTGAAGTCTAAGAGTTGTTCCCAAAATAGCTGAAACAGTACTACCCATAGTTTTTGTAACAGCATATGGCCCAATTCTTTTAGGCCCTTTTTTTCTCGCTATGTCTGATGCATCTATTTGAGCAGCTGAGGATGCTCCACCTGATCCAGCCACTATACCAATTCTAGAGGAATCTATTTCGTTTAAATTAATTGATGCATTCCTAATAGCCTCTTTTGCAGCTATGTAGCCAAAGCCAGAGGCCTCACTCATAAAACGAAGAGTTTTTCTATCAATTAATTCAGCTAAATTGATATTTATGGAACCTGAAATATGACTCCTAAAACCCATTTCTTCATATTTGGCATTCTTAGTAATACCTGATTTTCCATCCTTTAGGCTCTTTAATACTTCTTGTAGATCTTTACCAATGCAAGAGACAATACCCATACCAGTAACAACTACATTTTTCATTAAAATTCGCTGGTATCCTTAAACAAACCTACTCTTAAACCATCCGCTGAATATACATGTCTATCATCGACAAACATATTTCCATCTGCAAAGCCAACAACTGCTCCTCTATTAATAACTCGCTTAATATCAATTTCATACCTGACAAGCTTAGCACTAGGAGTAACCTGACCAAAAAACTTTACTTTATCTGAGCCCAATGCTCTCCCATATCCCGGTAACTCTAGCCAACAAAGATAAAATCCTAATAATTGCCACATTGCATCTAAACCAAGGCATCCAGGCATGACCGGATCAGATTTAAAATGAACCTTAAAAAACCAAAGGCTTTCTTGAATGTTTAGATGAGCAATTACTTTACCCTTTGAGTATTTTCCTGAGGTTTGATCAATCTGATCAATTGAATCAAACATTAACATTTCATCGGCTGGGAGCCGACCATTACTTGGCCCAAATAGATCTCCGTTTCCACAATTAATTAAATCTTCTTTTGTATAACTTGAAGCAGGTATAAATGTCATTTTTTCCTTACTTTTGAAAAGGTAATTAAGTTTAACATCTCATTGTAACAGGCATGATGTTTCAATTTATTTAAATGCTTGAGTGTCTCTTTTAAATACTTTTCTAGTAATGCATTTATTTCTTTTTGTGTTCCATCATTATGTATTAACTGGTAAATTTTGTTTTGATCTTTGTTTGTTATCTTTTTTGTACCCAATTTTTCTAATAGAAATTTTCTTTCCTTTGAGTCAGCATTTTGTATAGCAAAATATAATGGAAAAGTAATTTTCCCTTCTTTAAAGTCTTTGAAAGCAGGTTTACCTGTGTCAAATTTTATCGCTGCGTAGTCTAAAATATCATCCTGTATTTGGAAAGCAGTACCTAAAGACCTTCCAAATAATCCAAAGCTTTTAATTTCTTCTGATGATTTTTCTGCAAGCATTGCTCCAGTTTTTGCAGACGCCTCAAAAAGCCTACCTGTTTTAAGATAGCTAACTTTCAATAATTCATTGAGCTTAATGGATTCTTTTTTTTCAGATAGCTCTAATTGAATAATTTCTCCCCTTGCTATGTCATTGGTCGCTTTAGCTAATTCATCTAAGATGGATGGAATGCCAAGCTTTACCATTAATATGAAGGCTTTTGAATAAATAAAATCACCTATTAATACACTGTATGAATTTGTCCATACTTGGTTTACTGACTTATTGCCTCGTCTGACCTCTGATTCGTCAACAACATCATCATGAACTAATGTTGCAGTATGTAAAAGTTCAATAATGCTAGCTAAATCGATTCTTTGAGACGACTTTATTTTTGGCGATCTTGAAGACAATAAACTTAATAAAGCCCTTGTTTTTTTACCTTCTGTATTAAAAATGTATTCATAAATATCTTGAATGATTTTTTCACTAGCAAGTTCTTTTTTTAAAGCAGTTTGAACTCTATTGAGCTCATTTTTTGTAGTTGGTTTTAGATAGTTCATCTTCAATTGTAAGAAGCCTAAAATTATACATAAGTATTGATAATTTCCTCTAGAAAGCGTATATTTTGCCACCTTTAGAGATATCTATGTACGCAGTAATAGAAGCAGGTGGAAAACAACACAAAGTTGAGTTAGGTCAAGTCCTAGAGGTTGATCTTTTGCATGAAAAATCAGGGGTTGATTATGCTTTTGAAAATGTAATGCTCTATGTTGACGGTAATGATGTTCAAATTGGGCAACCTTACATAGAAAATGCTAAAGTTATTGCTGAAATAGTTGAGGAAGTAAAGGGTGATAAAGTTACTATTTTAAGATTCCGCAGAAGAAAACATAGCATGAGAAAAATAGGTCATAGACAAAAATATACTCAAATAAAAATAAAAGAAATTAAAGTAGGTAAGTAGAAATGGCTCATAAGAAAGCAGGTGGTTCTAGTAAAAACGGCAGAGATTCTAACTCAAAGAGACTGGGTGTAAAGCGCTTTGGTGGCCAAACTGTAAAATCTGGCGAAATCATAATTCGTCAACGCGGAACAAATACTCATCCTGGCAAAAATGTTGGTATGGGAAGAGACCATACTTTGTTTGCTACTTCAGATGGACTGGTGCAGTTTACCTATAAGGGAATCAAGCAAAAAAAGACAGTCAACGTCATCTCACAGTAAATCATGAATTTCATCGATGAAGCTCTGTTAGAAGCAAGAGCTGGAAACGGTGGTGCAGGCTGTGTAAGTTTTAGAAGAGAAAAATTTATTCCTCGAGGCGGGCCTGATGGGGGCGATGGTGGCAAAGGAGGAGATATAATTTTTAAAGTAGATCCTAACCTCAATACCTTGGTAAATTTCCGTAATATAAAGTATTTAATTGCTGATAATGGGGGTGCTGGCGCAGGTAAAAAAAGAACAGGTCAAGATGCAAAAAATCTTATTGCTAAAGTACCAAAAGGCACTGTAATTCTTGATTCTTTATCAAACAAAATTATTTATGACTGCTGCGAAGAAGGTATTAATTATCTTGTTGCTAAAGGCGGAGAGGGAGGAGTGGGAAATTTTAGATTTAAATCTAGCATCAATCAGGCTCCAAGGCGTCATACTTCAGGTTGGCCTGGTGATGAAATTTCCATTAGATTAGAATTACGCTCTCTCGCTGACGTTGGGTTGGTTGGATTTCCAAATGCTGGAAAATCTACTTTCTTAAATAAAATATCAGCCGCTCGCCCTAAGATTGGAGACTACCCATTTACAACATTACGCCCAAACTTAGGCACAGTTCAAATCTTTGATACTTCATTTATTATTGCTGATATTCCAGGTTTGATTGAGGGAGCATCTCAAGGAGCTGGTTTAGGTCTAAACTTTCTAAAACATATTTCCAGAACAGGCCATTTACTTATTTTGCTAGACCCTCAAAATATTGAAAGCTCAATTGAAGATCAGCTTAATATTTTATTAAAGGAGCTAAAAATATTTGATCCAAGTTTGCTCGACAAAAGTATATGGATTGCTATTAATAAAAAAGATACGATTACTAAGAAGATGCAGTCGAGCATCATCGAACTTATAAGAAAAAAAATGTCATCTCTAAACCAAAAATATGAGGGGATAGAAATTATTTCGGGTTATACAGGTGACAACACAAGCAAATTGCTTGGAATGATTGCGAACAAGTTGTCTGAAATTCAGAATTAACTGATTGCTTTAACAGCCTTGACCAAACGGCTTTTTGTTCTAGCTGCAGCATTTTTATGAATCACTTTTTTAGAGGCAGCAGAATCTAATACTTTTTGGGCAGTTTGTAAAAGAGCAGATGCTGATTCTTTATTATTTTCAGCTATTGCATTTCTAACTGCTTTTACTGCTGTTCTAGCTTGAGATCTCTGAGAATGCTTAAGTTTGTACCTATCTGCATTCTGACGAGCTCTTTTAATTGCTTGTTTACTATTTGCCATATATATCAAGTTTGAGGCGCTAGTTTAATGATGAATTTAATATAAGTAAAGTAGCGAGTAATTTCATTTTTTGGAAAATCTAAAAATACTTAAAACTTCATGGATGGTGGAGGCGGCGGGAATTGAACCCGCGTCCGCTAGTCCTTCAGCCTAACTTCTACATGCTTAGCTCATTCTTTTTGTTTCACCTTTATGACCCGAAGAGCAGGATATTTGAGGCTAGTCTAAATTAGTTTTTATTTTACTGCGTTAAGACTCCACAATAAAACTAGTCTATGTAATTTGCCAATGCTTCAAACCATAGACAATTTTTGCATTGGTTAGCTAATTAAGCAGCTAAAGCGTAGTTGTCGTTTTCTGCAACTAATTTTTTTGTAGTATGTTTTACAAGAGTTACCACATTCTTGGCATGCGCTTTGGAATCCAATAAAAACGTCGAACCCAATTCGCCCCCACGGGGTGAGTGATTATATATTAAAATGGCTAACGATTTGAATTTTTCAGAAGTCTTTGTTTTTCCCGATTCCAGTCTCTTCGTTTGACATCTTCCCTTTGATCATAAGTTTTTTTACCTTTTCCGATAGCAATGTCACATTTAATTTTATTTTCCTTCCAATATAGAGAAGTCAAAACACATGTAAGGCCTTGCTGACTAATTGCATCGAGTATTCTATTAATTTCTTTTTTATTTAACAGTAATTTTCTTGATCTAGTGGGATCAATATTTTCATTTTTTAATGATGCTGGAGCATCAATTTTCAAACCAATAATCCATGCTTCTTTGTTTCTTAATGCAACATATGAGTCCTTAACATCCACTTTTCCATTTCTTAAACCTTTTACTTCCCACCCCTCTAGCACTAATCCCGCTTGATATTTATCACTCAAGTGGTAATTTCTTGAAGCATTTTTATTCTTTACGATGATATTATTATTCTTAAGGTTCATAATGATCACCATAATTATGAATCTGTTAAAACTATTTGCAAATTTTGAGGCAGTATATGCAGGAGACTAAAGTAACACTTATATATTGGGGTTTGAGCTTATTTGTTTTTTTTGCCTTAATTCCGTGGATTGTTAATCCTAATTTAGCCACAAAATCCATCCAAGCTTTAGCAATTTATGGAGGCATTATTGTTGCTTTTTTAGGCGGCATAATCTGGGGCTGGAAAAATGAGCATGCCTCATCAAGAAATCTTTGGATTGCAATTGGTTTTTCTATCTTGGGCCTTGGAATAGCATTGACTTCATTTTTAAACCTTACTTCAAGTCTCGTATTGCTCATTGTATCACTTCATGCTTTTCTAAGATTTGAAAAACAAAATAGTGAATATTTTCAACTTAATATTAAATATGCAAACGCACGAAATTTAATAACAAACTTAGTTACAATATGTTGCATTACTTCAATCGCATTTTTAAATAATCCATATACATAAAATATGAATATTAGCTCTTCGAAGAATATTTCTGAATCAGTCACTTGGGTTGGAAAGTGGACTTTTGTATTAGCAGCTGCTGGATCTGCAGTGGGTTTAGGGAATATATGGGGCTTTTCTTACAAAGTAGGAGAGGCTGGAGGTAGTGCTTTTGTTTTAATATATTTGGGCTGCATTTTGGTTGTTGGGCTTCCTATAATGATGGCTGAAATAATGATTGGACGATATTCTCAACACAGTCCTGTAAGTGCCATGAAAAAAGCTGCAATTGATTCCGGTAAAACTGGTTACTGGCAATCGGTAGGGTGGACTGGATTATTTTCTGGGGTTTTAATTTTATCTTTTTATAGCGTACTTGCTGGAATTTGTATTAACTATATAGGAATCGCAGCTATGCCAAATACAGATATTTCATCTTTTGAGCAATACGCACAAGTAACAGGATCTCCGTCAACATTATTTTTCTGGCACTCAATTTTCATAGGAATGAACATTGCCATAATCGCATCAGGTGTTATTGCTGGTATTGAGAGAATGGTGCGTCTTTTAATGCCAATGTTATTTATCTTGATGATTGTCATGCTTATTAATGCGATGGTAAATGGAGATTTTAATGCAGGTTTAGCCTATCTTTTTACTCCAGATTTTTCAAAAGTCAGCCCAGAGACTTTTTTAAGCGCAATGGGTCAAGCATTCTTCAGTCTGAGTTTAGGTATGGGTTCCATCATGTGTTATGGATCGTATATGCGAAAGTCAGAAGATATCTTTAAAACATCTTTAACTGTTGCTAGTTTGGATACACTGATTGCAATATTAGCTGGGCTTGCTATTTTTCCAATGATTTTCGCTTATGGTATGGAGCCTCAACAAGGAACAGGGTTAGTATTTAAGAGCTTACTTACGATTTTTATCGAAATGCCTCTAGGAAACGTTATTGGCCCAGCTTTTTTTATGCTGCTTTCTATTGCCGCCCTAAGTAGTGCAATTTCTTTACTCGAGCCAAGTGTTGCATATTTTGAAGAGAATAAGATTGTTTCTAGATCTGCTGCAGCAATAATTCTTGGACTTATTATTTGGTTTGTTGGCATTGGAAGCATTTTGAGCATGAATAGTTGGGAAAAAGAGTACTTCCTTGGAGAAAGAAATTTTATGGACTCGATCATTTATCTAACTTTCAATATATTGATGCCGCTTGGTGGAATGCTTGTAGCAATTTTTGCTGGATGGTTTTTTAAATCTCAGCTTGCTATGGAGGAGCTTTCACCATCTAATCTGAGTATTTTTAGAATCTGGAGATTTTTTATAAAATTTGTTTCTCCTGTCCTTGTTGCAGCAGTTTTTGTATATCAAATACTTGGTTAAAAAATGTCGAGCAGCTTTGAGGGATCTGAAATATTTCAAGAATCACCAGAAAAAATTCTCTCTTTAATAAATAACTTTGAGGTTTATAAAGAGTTTTTGCCTGGATGCATTGAATCATTAAGACTGCCATGTGATGAAGCTGGATCAGCAAAAGGGAGATTAGTTTTTTCATTAATAAATAAAACATACACATTTGAATCTTTAAATAAAACTCATGGTTTTGATGTAAAAATTTCACAATTTCAAGGACCATTTACAGATTTCTCAGCAATTTGGAGTCTTGAAGTAATTGATTCCAAAAATACAAAAGTAAAATTTTTGGCAAAATTTCAGTTACCTTTTTTTCTTAAGATTTTTGCAAAACAAAGCTTAGTAGAAAAAATTGGAACTAAATTTATGAAAGCATTTGAAAAACAACTTAAAGCAGAAATTAATTAACTTTTTATTTTTTCATCGACTTGGAGAACTAATCATTATCAAGAGTGCTTTCTTGAAGAGACCAAGTAGTTAATTTTCGATTCTCATCAAATAACAAAGAAAGCTTTTTCTCTCCGATTAATTGATCACCAATTGTTACAGAATATATATAATCCCATCTATCTGGATGTAGTGGGCTATTAAGCATTGGCGTTCCAAGAAGGTATTGCACTTGATCTTTTGTTAGACCTACAGAAAGCTGCTCGACATCTTTTTCTTCAATTATATTTCCTTGTAAGATAGGCACCTTATATGGAGATAAAGAAGAGCAACTAAATATCCCAAAAGATAAAAAGAATAATATATAAAGTCTTGGTAATTGCGTCATTAGGTTAATTGATTATACTTTGTGAAGTAAAGATTGGAAAATGCATGAGTAAAGAAAATAATGAGTTAAAAAAAGCTGGCTTAAAGGCTACGCTTCCCAGGATAAGAATTTTAGAGGCTTTGGAGTCTCATGGAAAAGAGAGAATCAATAGTGGACATCATTTAAGTGCAGAGGACATATATAAACAGCTTATTAGCTCCGGAGATGACGTAGGATTAGCGACTGTATATAGAGTACTAACTCAATTTGAGACAGCCGGGATAGTGAAGCGACATAACTTTGAAGATGGACATTCTGTTTATGAGATTGCTGAAGATGAGCATCATGACCATATGATTTGCCTTGAAAGTGGAACTGTCAATGAGTTCAACGACGAAATAATTGAGCAGCGGCAAAAAGATATTGCTGAAGAATTCGGTTATGAGTTAGTTGATCATACGATGGTTCTCTTCGTAAAACCTAAGAAATAAATCTATATTTAAGCCCTTGAACTCATCTAGGGTCACCCCTATATATTTAAAATAGGGGTTGATAGATGGCAAAAAAGCAAAAAATAAAAGACAAATCTAACTCTGAAGATGCATCTGTTACATCAAAAGAAATTGTTGATGATGAAGAAATTCAAGAAGAAGCTACTGATTCAATCGATAAAGATGTTGATGCGGCTGAAAACGAAGAGGAAAGGATACAAGAACTTGAAGAAGCTCTTCTTAGATCAAGAGCTGAGCTTGATAATGCTTTTAAAAGAAATACTGCTGACATTGAAAAAGCACATAAATATGGCGTTGAGAGATTGCTAAATGAATTATTACCTGTAGTCGACAATTTAGAGCACGCACTTAATAACTTTTCCAATGATTCATCAAAAGAAGATAAAAAGGGAGTAGAACTTACTCTTAAATCTTTTGAATCTGCCCTTGATAAATTTGGTATTAGACCCATCTATCCAATTAATGAACAGTTTGATCCTGTAAAACATGAGGCTGTAATGACTTCAAAGGATCCAAAAAAAGAAAATAACGAAATTGAAAATATATTTCAAAGGGGTTGGGAGCTCCATGATAGGGTCGTTAGACCTGCCAGAGTTTCCGTAATAAAAAATTAGGAAATAGAGAAATTGATATGTCAAAAATTATAGGAATTGATTTAGGTACAACTAACAGCTGTTTAGCAGTTGTAGAGGGACAACAACCTAAGGTAATTGAAAATGCAGAGGGAGGGAGAACTACCCCCTCAGTGATTGGTTACTCTGACGAGAGCGAAATTTTAGTTGGAACACCTGCTAAAAGACAAGCTGTAACTAATCCAGAGAAAACTTTATACGCAATTAAAAGATTGATTGGAAGAAGGTTTGATGATGACGTTGTTAAAAAGGATATGGACATGGTTCCCTATGAAATTATCAAGGCTGATAATGGAGACGCTTGGGTTAAAGTTGATGATAAAAAATTAGCTCCTCCTCAGATTTCAGCAGAGGTTTTGAAGAAGCTTAAAAAGACCGCAGAAGAGTATCTTGGTCATGAAGTTAAAGAGGCTGTTATTACAGTTCCAGCTTATTTTAATGACTCCCAAAGGCAAGCAACTAAGGATGCGGGTAAAATCGCTGGTCTAGAGGTAAAGAGAATAATTAATGAGCCTACAGCTGCAGCCCTTGCTTATGGACTAGATAAACATAAAGGTGATTCGGTTGTTGCTGTTTATGATCTCGGAGGCGGTACATTTGATATTTCTATTATAGAGATTTCTGAGGTTGATGGAGAACACCAATTTGAAGTTTTATCAACCAATGGTGATACTTTTTTAGGTGGTGAAGATTTTGATCTTAAGTTAATTGATTATTTTGTTGATGAATTCAAGAAAGAATCTGGATTTGATTTAAAAAGTGATCCGATGGCTCTCCAACGTCTTAAAGAAGCAGCAGAAAAAGCAAAAATCGAACTTTCCTCATCAGATCAAACAGAGATAAACCTTCCGTATATAACTGCCGATAGTTCCGGACCAAAACATTTTGTTCATAAAATAACTCGAGCAAAACTTGAGTCTCTGGTTGAAGATTTAGTAGATAGAAGCCTTGCTCCATTAAAACTTGCTTTGGAAGATGCCAAACTTAGTATTGGAGACATTAACGAAATATTGCTTGTTGGTGGACAGACTCGAATGCCAATGGTACAACAGAAAGTAAAAGATTTTTTTGGTAAAGAACCAAGGAAGGATCTTAATCCTGACGAAGCTGTTGCAGTTGGTGCTGCAATTCAAGGATCAGTTTTGTCCGGTGATACAAAAGATGTGCTCTTACTTGATGTAACACCCCTAACTTTGGGAATTGAAACCCTAGGAGGTATTGCGACACCCTTGATTGAGAAGAATACAACAATTCCTACTCAAAAATCTCAAGTCTTTTCAACAGCGGAAGATAATCAATCAGCCGTAACTGTTCATGTTATTCAGGGTGAAAGAAAGCAAGCAGCTCAAAACAAATCTTTGGGCCAATTCAATTTAACCGATATACCACCAGCTGCAAGAGGAACTCCTCAAATTGAAGTTTCATTTGATTTGGACGCAAATGGTATTCTTAATGTTGCCGCTAAGGATAAAAATACTGGCAAGGAGCAATCTATAGTTATTAAAGCTTCAAGTGGACTATCTGATGATGATATTGAAAAAATGGTCAAAGATGCTGAAGCAAATGCGGAAGATGATAAAAAGTTCGAGAGTCTTGTGCAAGCAAAAAATAATGCCGATATGCTTGTTCATGCCACCAGAAAGTCAATCTTAGAAGCTGGAGATAGGCTAAGTGAAGAAGAAAAAGATTCTGTAGAAACCTCCACAGTTAATCTAGAGGAGGCAATCAAACAAGACAGCCTAGAAGCCATAGAAGAAGCCACAAAAAATCTAAATGAGGTATTAACTCCATTAACCCAAAAACTTTATCCTCAAGCAGAGGATGCTTCTTCTGAAACTTCTGATGAAAACTCTGGTGATGAGAATACGGTTGATGCAGAGTTTGAAGAAGTTAAAGAAGAAGAAAAATAAATAATGTCACAGAGAGACTATTACGAGGTCTTGGGTGTCTCTCGAAGTGCTTCAGATGCTGAATTAAAAAAAGCATTTAAGAAATTAGCTATGAAATATCATCCGGATAGAAATCCAGATGATCCATCTGCCAACGAAAAATTTAAAGAGGCCGCAGAGGCCTATGAAATACTTTCTGATTCAGAAAAAAAATCAGCATATGATCAATTTGGCCATGCCGGTGTCCAGGGTATGGGAGGTGGTCAAGGTGGAGGGTTTCAAGATTTTAATTTTGGAGATATATTTGGAGACATATTTGGAGATGTATTTGGAGGACGTACTTCTTCCAGAAGACAAGCAAGGGGCCAAGATCTTCAGTACAACATAGAGCTTTCCTTAAAGGAAGCAATCCTTGGGGTCAAAAAGACAATTAAGATACCTGTAGATAAAATATGTGTTGAATGTTCAGGATCTGGCGCTAAACCAGGTTCAGCTCCTGTTACCTGCAGTCAATGTAATGGTGCTGGCCAAGTTAGAATGCAACAAGGTTTCTTTTCAGTTCAACAGACATGTAATGTATGTGGAGGAGAAGGCAGCATTATTAAAGATCATTGTAATGTCTGTAGGGGAGCTGGGGTTATTCAAGAGACTAAATCACTATCCGTAAGTATCCCCCCCGGTGTAGATAATGGAGATAAAGTTAGGCTTTCTGGAGAGGGCAGTGCTTCAAGAGGTGGCCGCACCGGAGATTTATATGTCGCTATTAGGATTGCTCAAAATGAAATCTTCGAAAGAGAAGGTAAAGATCTTTACTTTGAAGCCCCTATTCCTTTTGAAATTGCAGTTTTAGGAGGAACCATCAATGTTCCTGGATTGGAATCAAAAATTGCACTAAAAATACCAGCTTACACTCAAACAGGGAGAATTTTTAGAATTAAAGGTAAAGGTGCTGCTTCAGTTCGTGACTCAAGAAGAGGCGATCTTTTGTGCAGAGTAGTAGTTGAAACTCCAGTAAATCTTTCAAAGGCTCAAATTAAGATTTTCGAAGAATTTGCTAAATCAATTGCTGGTGATAAACATCATCCAATAAAGCAATCTTTCAAAAACGCCTCGAATCAATTTCACAATAAATAGAAAATTGCATATATTAATAAATGGCTTCAATGGAAATATGGGTCGGGCAATTCAAGCTCAATGTAAAAAACTATCTAATACTTATATTAGTGATTTCCATATAAAAGATTTTGACTCAAATAACATATCTGCATTAATAGATTTTTCTGCCCCTGATGGTTTCACTGAAGCTTTAAGGTTTTGCAAAGAAAATAAGATTCCTTTTATATCAGGAACAACAGGATTAACTGCAAAACATTTAGAAGACGTAACAGCTGCAAAAAAATTTATTCCGATATTAATAGCATCAAATATGTCCCTTGGTATTGCAAATTTAAAAACTTCAATAGAGAAGTATCTAATTTCAATCAATACATCAGTTAAATGTAAAATTGTTGAAATTCATCATACAAAGAAAAAAGATTCTCCATCTGGAACGGCATTAGAAATTGTTAAATTTCTACAAAATTTTCATGCAAACAAAATAGAAGGTTTGATTGACGTCAAGTCTTACAGAATTGGGAATATCTTTGGAATTCATAGAATTGAATTTAAAAGCGATGAGGGAATTACAAATTTTCAGCATATTGCAAGCAGTAGAGACGTATTTGCAATAGGAGCTTTGCAGGCAGCAAGGTCAATTAATTCAATGGAAATCGGAGAATATAGCTTTGCTGACTTCATAAATAAAAAGCTTTAATCTGCTTTAACTTTTATATAAAATACACAAACTTTAAATCCCGAAGGTGCCAAAAATGATTATCGTTGGGGTGCTCAAAAATTTGAGTCAACTATATGAGGTATCGGAGAATAACCCCCGGAGGAAATTGTGAGTATTGTTTCTATAAAAGACCTGTTAAATGCAGGAGTTCATTTTGGTCATCAACAACGGTTTTGGAATCCTAAAATGGAATCTTTTATCTTTGATACTAGAAAAAAAATCAGCATTATTGATCTTGAGATGACTCAAGAGTGCTTAAATGCTGCTGCATCGAAAGCTGAAGAGATTTGTTCAAAGGGAAATAGAATTTTGTTCGTTGGCACAAAACGCTCAGCTTCAAAAATCATAAAAGAGTCTGCTTCTACGATCGGCTTGCCATATATTGACAAAAGGTGGCTAGGGGGCACTTTAACTAACTGGAAGACAATTAGGGGTTCAATTAGACGACTTTTAGACATAGAAGAGCTTCATTCATCTGGGAGAATTAATAAACTTTCAAAGAAAGAAGCCGTAGATATTACCAAAGAGTATGAAAAACTAGATGCAAGCGTTGGGGGAATCAAGGACATGAAAGGTCTTCCCGATGCACTGTTTGTTGTGGACGTTGCATATGAAAAAATAGCAGTTACTGAAGCTAAAAAAATGGGTATCCCAATCATTGCTTTGGTTGACACTAATTCGAATCCAGAAGGCATTGATCATATTATCCCAGGTAATGATGATGCAATTAGATCAATTCGATTGATAACAAAAGTAATAAGTGATGCTTGTGCCAGAGGTCTAGCATCTTCAAAAGGAGGAACTGTAAATGTCCAATCTGATGATGACGCTCCAGCAGTAAAAATTAAAAAAGCTTCAGTAACATCTGGAAAAGCTTTAAACCTTGTCAAAGAAGCAGAATTGAGTGAGACAGAAGAAGTTTTGTCAATTGATCAAGAAGAGCCTAGTTATGAAACTTATGACGATTCTGTTGATCAAAATGATGAATCACTAGATCAGAGCATTGAAGTTACCTCTTCAGATTTGAATGAATCTAATGGTCATGATGAAGATCCTAGGGAAGAAAAATGAGTATTTCAGCAAGTCAAGTTAAAGAGTTAAGAGAAATCTCTGGTGTTGGTATGATGGAATGTAAAAAAGCGTTGGTTGAAACTGATGGTAATATACAAAAAGCTTTAGATCTTCTCAGAGCAAATAGTTCTCTGAAAGCAGAGAAAAAGGCCTCTAGAGTCGCAGCTGATGGTGCAGTAATGATTGCAGACAATTCTGCATATTGTAGTCTTGTAGAAATTAACTCAGAAACAGATTTTGCAGCAAAAGACTCTCAGTTTAAAGATTTTGCAATTGATGTTGCAAATTACTTATCTAACAATCAAGTTAATGATATAGGGGATTTAAGAACTGAATTTGAGGGAAAAAGACAATCCCTTATTCAATCAATTGGAGAGAATATCCAACTGAGAAGATTAGCAACACTTGAAGTACCATCAAATGGTTGCATTGGAGCATATGTTCATTTAGACGGAAGACTTGCCGCGATTGTTTCTATTGATACAGAAAATAAAGATTTAGCTAAAGATTTAGCCATGCACGTATCTGCTACTAATCCTAGTTGCCTTAAATCTGAAGATATTAACCCTGAATTACTTGAAAGAGAAAGGTCAATATTTTTGGCTCAAGCAAAGAATTCTGGAAAAGACTCATCCATAATGGAAAAAATGGTAGAGGGTAAGGTAAAGAGATTTTTGTCAGAAGTAACTTTGCTTTCTCAAAGCTTTGTTAAAGATCCAGATCAATCAATTGAAGAGCTTTTAGTTGATAATAATGCGTCAATTATATCCTTTGCTCGCTTTAAGGTTGGTGAGGGCATCGAAGTTGAGGTAAAAGACTTTGCAGCAGAGGTAGCTGAACAACTTCAACAATGACCACACTTGATTATAAACGACTTCTCGTAAAATTTAGTGGAGAAGCTGTTGCAGGAGAAGATGATCAAGGCATAGATCCAAAAATATTAGATCGTATGGCTCAATCTGTAAAAGATTGTAAAGGTCTTGGTGCTGAAATTGGAATCGTAATAGGCGGGGGAAATCTTTTTAGAGGTGAGAAATTAAGTAAAGCTGGGATGGATAGGGTTGCAGGGGACCATATGGGCATGCTTGCAACCGTTATGAACGGGATCGCCTTGAGAGATGCCCTGGAAAGAGCTGGCGTTAAAACTAGAGTCATGTCAGCCATATCAATGTCTGGTGTTGCAGAGCATTATGATAGACGTTTAGCAATACAACTTTTAGCCAATGATTTTGTTGTAATTTTTACGGCTGGAACTGGTAATCCATTTTTTACGACCGATACTGCAGGATGTTTAAGAGCGATAGAGACTCAAGCAGATATTATGCTTAAGGCAACTAGAGTCGATGGAGTGTATTCAGCTGATCCTGAAAAAGATAAAAATGCTATTTTTTATCCTTCACTCTCTTTTGATGACGCAATCCAACAAAATCTTAAGGTTATGGACGCAACGGCCTTAACTCTAGCAAGGGATCATAGTTTGCCCTTAAAAGTTTTTAACTTTAATCAAGATGATGCCTTAAAAAGAATTGCTTGCGGTGAGGAAATTGGAACATTAATATCATAGTTATGAACGAAATTATTGACAAAATCAAACCAAAGATGCAGAAAGCTATAGATTCTCTAACTTATGAGTTTAATAAAATCAGGACTGGCAGAGCTAATCCAAGTATTCTTGATTCTGTAAAAATTGATTATTATGGAAACCTCACTCCCATTAATCAGGCTGCAAATATATCAGTTGAAGAAGGAAGAACATTGACTATCTCTCCATGGGATAAATCTTTAATAGCTGAGATAGAAAAAGCAATTATGGCATCTGATTTAGGTTTAAATCCAAGTACAAGTGGAGATTTAATTAGATTGACAATGCCTGCATTAACAGAAGAGACTCGCCAAGAGTATATAAAACAAGCAAGAAATGAGGCAGAAAATTCTAGAATTTCAATTAGAAACACCCGCAGAGATGCAAACAATGCAGCAAAAGATCAACAAAAGGCTGGAGATTTTTCTGAGGACGACCTTAAGCGAATTGAAGGCTTGGTTCAAAAGGAAACTGATCACTTTATTGGACTTATCGATGCAGAACTTAAACAAAAAGAACAAGATCTTATAGAGATTTAGTTATTCCGTATCCAGCCATAATGGCAGAAAATAAAAACTCATCACTCAATCTTCCTGGAATAAATGCCGCAATCATAATGGACGGTAATGGAAGATGGGCAAAAAAAAATGCCTTAAATGTAACTTCGGGTCATGAAAGGGGTGTTGAAGTTGTAAAAAAGATTGTTGAGTCTGCTGCAAAAGCTAAGTTAGAGTCTCTTAGTTTGTATGCATTTAGTACTGAAAACTGGTCGCGTCCAAAAAAAGAAATTTTAGGTATAAAGAAACTTATTATCAAAGCAATAAACTCCCAATTACCAGAATTAATCCAGCAAGAAGTAGGATTAAATTTTTTTGGAGATTATTCTTCATTTGGAAAAACGGTGGTTGATGCCATACTTTATGCTGAGAGATCAACTGCATTTAAAGATCCAAAGCTAAAATTAAATATTGCCCTTGGTTATGGAGGTCGAGCAGACATTATTCAGGCAACAAAACTAATAGCTAATGAAATCAAACTGGATAAACTTTCGCCAGGGGATATTTCAGATGAAACTATTTTTAAATATTTAAAAGCTCCAATTAATGATTTAGATTTGCTTATTAGAACTGGTGGTGATCAAAGAATTAGCAATTTTTTGCTATATCATTTAGCTTATTCTGAGATCCAATTCACTGAAACACTTTGGCCAGAATTTACTGAAGAAGAATTTCTAAAATGCTTAGAAGCATTTTCAAATACGGAGAGGCGTTTTGGTAAAAGAACTATATAAAAATATCCTGCAAAGATTGCCCGCTGCATTAATTTTAGCTATTTGTTTATTTGGAATTATTTACTTGCAAAATACTATTCTTATTCTGATTATTATCTTAGCCGTTGGATTGCTTCTAATTAAAGAATGGTTGATGCTCTCTGATTCAAAAATTGATTTTAAACAAATAATATTTTTTTTGGCTCTAATCATGCTGCCTATTTTTTTTGCAGAAAGCTTCCTTGAATTATTCATTGGAATAACCGCAATATTTTGGTTTGCATATACTTTCTGCTTGATTCTAAAGATAACTCCTTCTTATATAAGCTTTCAAAATAATTATTTGGGCGCTTTTGTCATAATAGGTTTTTTGTATGGCTTAATCTATTTGATTTTATTTTCAGAATTCTTAGACATTAATAAATATTTTTTACTTTTTGTTATTTTATTCAATACTATATTAGCTGATGTTGGAGCCTATCTTGTTGGAAGCAGCATTGGTAAGACTCCCTTATTTCAAGAAATTAGCCCAAATAAAACTATTGAGGGTTTCATTGGCGGGGTAGGATTTGTTTTAATTTTTTTATCAGTAATTTTTTTCTATAACTTTATTTCATTAGATCTGATTATAGCTTCGTTGTTAAGTTTGCCATTCGCATTTATTGGCGACTATTTTGAAAGTCAGCTAAAAAGAAATAAATCAATCAAAGACAGCGGATCACTAATTCCTGGACATGGTGGTATCTGGGATCGTTTAGATTCACATATTGCCGTAGTGCCAATTTTTATGTTAATAACAAATTTAATAATATGAAGAATATTGTTCTTTTAGGAGCTACTGGCAGCATAGGAAAAAGTTGTCTAAGTGTGATAAGGCAAAATAAAGAGCATTTTCATTTATTTGGCATTGGATTTGGGAGCAACTTAGACAAGGCTCAAGAAATTGTGCAAGAATTTAATCCAGAGCATATTTTTGTTGCTCAATCTGAAACTGATAAATCGCATAATTTTTGGAAAATTAATTCGAACACACTAGGTAGTGAAGATGAATTACAAGGACTTATTCAAGATCCAAATGTAGATATAGTCATTTCAGCTATTTCAGGATTTGCTGGATTGAAAGCAAGTTTCTTTGCCATCGAAGCTGGCAAAACAATTCTTGTTGCTAATAAAGAAAGTATTGTAGCTGCTGGAGATATTTTAATGCCGCTTGCTGAGATGAAAGACTCAGAAATTATTCCTGTTGATAGTGAGCATAATGCTTTATATCAATGTCTTCCTAGTGAAAGAAATCTCGATGAAATTTCTAAAATATTAATTACTGCTTCAGGAGGTCCTTTTAGAGAAAAGTCTTTGATTGATTTAAAGGGAGTATCCGTTGACGATGCTTTAAAGCATCCCACATGGAGCATGGGAGCTAAAATTACAATTGATTCATCAACTCTTGTAAATAAATGTTTAGAATTAATTGAAGCACATTATCTCTTTAACATACCTGAATATCAAATTGAAATTGTAGTTCATCCTCAAAGTATTATTCATTCAATGATTACTTTTATTGATGGATCAACCATTGCTCAAATGAGCAATCCAAGCATGGAAGTTCCGATCTCCAATGCATTGGGAATGGGGGTGAGACTGCCAATAAATTTTAAAGAGATTGATTTTTCTGAGTTAAATCTATCATTTGAACCTGTTGCTAATGACCGAGAGATAATTTTCGATATGGCCAGGGAAGTATGCAATAAGAAAGGAAATCTAGGAGCGATCTTTAATGCCTCTAATGAGATAGCTGTAGATGCCTTTATAAATAAAAAAATTGATTTCATTGATATTTATGAGGTTATTCAAAGAACTTTTGATTACTTTTCATGTTCTAAGGTAATTACAATAGATGAAATTTTCGAATATGACAAAGAAGCACGCATTCAAGCAGAGAAGGTGATAAAATCCTTAAACTAATTTTTTCAGTATTATGATTTATCTAATTTCAGCAATAGTATTACTAGGTGTTTTGATTGCTATCCATGAATTTGGACATTTTATTGTTGGAAGAATCTTTAATATTCACATCTATCGTTTCTCTATAGGCATGGGACCAGTTATCTACAAAAAATTAGATAGGCACGGAACTGAATTTGCTATTTCTGCACTTCCTTTGGGAGGGTATGTTGCTTTTCATACTGAAAAAGTAGTAGTGGAAGAATTAGACCTTTTGCAGCCGTTAACAACCGAGCAAAACAAAAATACTTTTGAAAGCAAACCAAGGTGGCAAAGAGCACTTGTAATGCTAGCAGGGCCTGTAGCAAATTTTATTCTTGCTATAGGGATTCTTTCTACTATCTTTGTTAATTCTGTTGAGCGTCAATTTATTCCAGAAGTATTTTCAGTATCCTCAGAATTCCTTCAGAGCAATTCTGCTCTTAAATCAGGGGACATCTTGACTGCAATTAATGAAAAAAAAGTCTCAAGCCTTCAAGACATTCGATTAGAGCTCCTTTCTTTGTCGGGAACAAATGGAATCATAAATTTTACTTTTCTAAGTGGTGATCAACAAATTGAATATGACGTTGCTGTTCCTGTAAGTGATTATCTTTCAGATCCAAATGAACAAAATGTACCAGAAAATTTTATGGGTTTTGAATTATCTATGAAATTGCAACCCACGGTGGGTTTAATCGCCAAAGATAGCAATGCTTCTAAAAGTGAATTGAAGGTCAATGATAGAATTCTAGAAGCTAATAGTCAGCCTATACAATCCTTTGAGGATTTAAGAATAATCATACAGGACTATCAGGGATCTGATATAAATTTTAAAGTTCAGAGAGATCAACAGATCATTTATCTCAATGTGCCCCTTAGCACCAGAAAAAATGCTGAAGGAAATGAAGAAAAATATATCGGAATAATGCCAGGTTTAAAAAGGTCATTTTTTTCTTCTCTGTTTAAAGGAACATATGAAACATATAACCTCAGTATTAAAACTTTGACTTTTGTTGGCAAGATGATTACCAGAGATTTAGGCACGCAAAATCTCAGTGGTCCAATCGGAATTGTACAGATGGCAGGTGATACAGCTAAAGCTGGTTTTATGCCATTCTTATATCTCATGGCTCTATTAAGCATTAGTTTAGGTGTATTGAATCTCCTTCCAATTCCAGTTTTAGATGGCGGTCAATTGGTTATGCTTGCTATAGAAGCAGTGCGTGGATCGCCAATGCCAGAAAAAATGGAAAACTTTTTTTATATGTCTGGCTGGGTTGCAGTAGGATGTCTTATGATCTTTGCAGTATTTAATGACATCTCTAAATTTCTTTAAAATTTTTGATGAAAAAAATTGCGCTCTATTTCCTCGCTTTTATATCACTTTCAACATCAGCATTTGACGAATTTTTAATTACAGATATAAGAATAATAGGCTTACAGCGTGTTTCTATAGGAAGCATTTTTACTGCAATTCCGGTAAGTGTTGGAGATAAGATGAGTCAGGCGAAAGTCAGAGAAATTTCAAAAGCTTTATTTGCTACTGCACAGTTTAATGATATCCAAATAGCCAAAGATGGAAATGCATTAATCATTAGCTTGCTCGAAAGACCATCAATATCCTCCATAGAGTTAGAGGGCAATAAAGCACTTAAATCTGAGGACTTATTGAAAGGTCTTGAGGGTGCCGGGATTGCTGAAGGGCAGGTTTATAAGCGATCCACTTTGAATGGAATGAAAAGCGAATTAGTTCGTCAATATTCATCCCAGGGTAGGTATGGTGCAAGCGTAAATATTGAAACTGAAGACAGACCAAGAAATACATTAGCCTTAAAAATAATTATTGACGAGGGTAAAAGTGCAAAAATTAAAAAGGTTAATATAATTGGAAACAAATTATTTACTGACGAAGAGCTAATGACTGGATTTGAGCTTCAAGAGGGTAAATGGTACACATTTTTATCAAATAAGGATAAGTACTCAAAAGAAAAGCTCGAAGGAGACATAGAAAACTTAGAGTCATTTTATTTAGATAGGGGCTATCTAAAATTTTCTATTGAATCTTCTCAGGTTTCAGTTTCAAAAAATAAAGAAGATGTTTTTATTACTCTTAGCATCTCAGAGGGAGAGCAATATAAAATAGATGATGTCAGCGTAATTGGTGACATGCCTCTGGATGAAGCTCTCTATAATCCAATTGTAGATAGCCAAAAGAATAAAATTTATTCTCAAGCTCAAATTACTCAAATAGAGGAATATTTTGTAAATCTTTTAGGAAATGAAGGTTACACCTTCGCAGAAGTTTCCGGAAATCCTGAAATTAATCAAGAAAATAAAACCGTATCATTATTATTTCTGGTTCAACCAGGTAATAGGACATATGCAAGAAAAATACTTTTTTCAGGAAACTATTTAACTAATGACGAGGTTTTAAGAAGAGAAATGCGTCAATTTGAGGGAGCATGGGCTTCAGATAACTTAATTGAAGGATCTAAGGTTCGTCTTGAAAGGCTTGGATTTTTTAAAGAAGTAAATGTTGAGACCATCCCAGTACCCGGTACTGAAGATCAGGTAGATATTGAATTTACAGTTGAAGAAGAAAGCACATCCTCCATAGGGGGTTCAATAGGATATAGTGACTTTGGAATGAATATCGGGCTGAATCTTTCTGATAATAATTATCTTGGTTCTGGCAATCGATTTATTTTTGGGATTAATAAAAGTATCTACCAAGAATCATATAATGTTTCATTTTTTGATCCATATTTCACAATGGATGGAGTCAGTAGAGGCTACAGCATTTACTTTAGAGAGACAGATTACGGCGAATACAACATTGCAAATTACTTAACAAATTCTCAAGGACTTGGAGTGCAATTTGGATATCCAATTAGTGATACGCAAAGAATTGGTTTAAACGTTAATTTCGATAATACGGATATTGATTCTGGTTCTTTACCATCTCGTGAAATTTCAGATTTTTTATCCTCTGAGGGTAATGTTTTTGATGTTTTAAAGGCACAGGCGGTATGGTCAAGAGTCACTCTAAATAGAGGCATGTTTCCCACTTATGGATCATCAACTGATGTAATGCTTCAAGTTACAGTTCCTGGAAGTGACTTAACCTACTACAAAACCAATTTACGGCAAAAGTTCTACCGACCACTTGGCTTTTCTAATCTTGTTTTTGGATTTGATGGAGAGCTTGGATACATAGGAGCTTATGGGGATACTGAGAAAACACCATTTTTCGAAAATTTTTATTCTGGTGGCCCTAGATCCATACGAGGTTTTGAATCTAATACACTTGGCCCAAGAGTCACTCCATCACCGTGCTATAACTTTGATCCGGTTACTGAAGAGTGTCCATTAATCGTTGATTCAGATTTTGATGGAATCCCTGATTCAATAGCTCAAAACCCATACCTTTATCAGCAAAGAAGAGATCCAATTGGTGGCAATCTCTTAATTGAGGGCAGTCTTCAATTAATTTTTAAACTGCCAATGATAGAGGATCAAAGATCGATGAGATCAGCGTTCTTTTTGGATTTTGGAAACGTTTTCTCTACTGATTGTCAGGATTATCAGATTAATTGTTTTGAGCCATCAGTCGATGAACTGCGTTATTCTATTGGAGTGGGCGTTACATGGATTACTGGCTTTGGGCCAATGAGTTTTAGCTTTTCGCAACCATTTAATGATGGGATTTATGATAGAACAGAAGAATTCCAGTTCACTATCGGAACCGTATTTTAACTGCCTAAGTAGTGTTTTTTATCATAATTACTATAGAATATAACAACCATTTAAGGGGAGAAAAATGAAAAAATTACAATTTGTACCTTTCTTTCTTACATCGCTACTTTTTGCAATTCCTTCATTGGCTATGGAAGGAGTAGGTGTAATCAATATGAGGGATGCTGTCTTAGGCACTCAAGTTGCTCAGGATGTTTTAAAGGCCTTGTCTGAAGAAACTGATTATGCTGCCAATATTGAAAAAGCAACTCTTCTCCAAACTGAAAGACAAGCTTTGGCTGAAAAGTTGCAAAAAGATGGAGAAACTCTTGCTCAAGATGAAATAGTGGATATGCAAAGAGATATTCAAGAAAAAGGTCAGGACATTGAATTTATTATTGGCAAGGTTCAAGCTAAGCAAAATCAAACAGTTGAAAAGATTTTTGCAGATATCAATCCCACTCTTCAAAAAATTCTTTCAGAGCTTATAGCAGCTAAAGAAGTAAAACTTCTTCTTTCACAAGAAAATGTTCTTTTTTCTGATCCTGCTTTGGTTTTGACTGATGATGTAACTTCATTGCTAGACGTTGCCTTAGCTGAAGGACAAAACGAACAATAAATTTGTCAGGGCAATCTTATAGCCTTAATGAGTTAGCTAAGAAGGTTAATGGAGAGTTGATTGGAGATTCCAGCCTCCAGATCTCGTCAATTGGCACAATTCAACATTCATCTTCAGGGTGCATTACATTTTTAGCAAATCGTAAGTATAAGAAATATCTAAATAAAACTTCTGCATCTGCGATTATTGTTAGTCCAGAATTCAGAGATAAAATTAAGTCAGGAATTGTAGTTAATGACCCATATTTAGCATATGCAAAGATATCTTCTTTGTATCAAAAATATCCAAATCCATACGATTCAAATCAGCCTTCCTATTTTATCCATGAAAGTTCTGATGTTGATGAATCAGTTATTATTGGGCCAAATGTATTTATTGGTCCTGATTGTAAGATCGGCCAAGATTCAGTCATTCATGCAAATGCTTCATTGGTAATGAATGTTGAGATTGGAAAGAACTCAACTGTGCATTTCAATTCAGTATTAGGCTCAGATGGTTTTGGTTATGCGCCTCATAAAAATGGATACACTAAGATTGAGCAGCTAGGAAAGTTAATTATTGGTGATAATGTTGAAATTGGAGCTGGATGCACTATTGACAGAGGAGCAATTGAAAATACTGAAATTCATAATGGTGTGAAGTTAGATAATCTTGTTCATATTGCGCATAATGTTATTCTAGGAGAAAACTCTGCAATTGCTGCTTCCTGTGCAATAGCTGGATCAACAATTATAGGAAAAAACCTCCAAATGGGTGGTCTATCTGGCATATTGGGGCATTTAGAGATAGCCGACGATGTTTCAATTGGCGCCCATACTCTTATAACCAAGAGCATTAATGATTCTGGAAATTATGTCGGTATAATGCCAGCTCAAGAGTACAGAGATTGGGCAAAGTCATCAGTTTTTTTAAAGAGAAGGATTACAAAATGAGTTTTGAATTTTCAGATATCCTTAAACATCTGCCTCATAGACATCCATTCTTATTTGTCGATAAGATAATATCTGTTGAGCTAGGCAAAAAAATTCATGCTCAGAAGAATGTCTCAATCAATGAAGATTTTTTCAATGGACATTTTCCTAACAAAGCAGTTATGCCAGGTGTTTTGATAATCGAAGCGCTTGCTCAAGCAGCTGGAATTCTGGGCTTTATGACTATGAACAAGACTCCTGAAGAAGGAAGTATTTATTACTTTGCTGGTGTTGATAATGTGAGATTTAAAAATCCTGTCATTCCAGGAGAGGTAATAGATTTGCATGCAACAATCCGTTCTGAAAAAAAAGGTATTTGGAAGTTTGATTGTAAGGCCGAGGTTAGTAATAAAAATGTCTGTGAAGCAACAATCCTTTGTGCAGATAGGCTAAAGTAAATATGACTAATTCAATAATTGATTCTTCCGCAAAAATTGATAAATCAGTCAAAATTGGACCTTTTTGCCTAATTGGACCTGATGTTGAAATTGGTCCTGACTGTATTCTGCACTCACATGTTGTTATTAAGGGACCAACAAAAATTGGAAAAGGAAACAGCTTTTTTCAATTTTCAACAGTTGGGGAAGATACTCCTGACAAAAAATATGCAGGAGAAGTAACTACTTTAGAAATAGGAGATAACAATATTTTTAGAGAGGGAGTTACTGTACATCGAGGAACTGTTCAGGATCAATCTAAAACTACAATAGGCAACGAAAATCTTTTTATGGCATATGCCCACATAGCCCATGATTGTATTGTTGGTAATAATAATGTATTTGCTAATGCTACTTGTTTGGCAGGACATGTGAAGATAGGAAATCATGTAGTTCTGGGTGGAGTTACTCTTGTGCATCAATTTTGTTCTCTTGGAGATCACTCATTTACTGGAATTAACACAATTATTACAATGGATGTCCCTGCATTTGTAAAAGTTGCTGCTAATCCAGCTCGGCCAATAGGCCTAAACACAGTTGGAATGCAGAGAAATGACTTCGATAATGAGTCGATAAACATTATTAAAAAAGCCTACAGAATCATCTACAGAAAAGGCTACTCATTTAATGATGCGATTAAGCAACTTCATGCATTGAATAAAGACCCAAATCTAGCTCTTGAAACTTTTATTTCCTCTATTGAAAGGTCTGAAAGAGGCTTACTTCGATAGGTGGCAAAAGATAGATTAAAAGTTGGTATCATTGCTGCAGAGCACTCAGGTGATAGACTTGGTGCAAAAATTATTACCTCATTGCAGGAGATGTTTGAAGTTAATTTATATGGTTTAGGTGGCCCTGAACTCAACACTTACTCAATCATTACACCTTCTGGAATTGACTATCATGATCTTCATGTTATGGGTCTTATTGATCCACTAATTAACCTTCCAAAAATTTTAGTTAATAGAAGAAAACTTTTAAAGCTTTTTATTTCTAGTGATATAGATATTTTTATTGGCGTTGATTCGCCTGACTTCAATATTTATTTTCATAAAAAACTTAAATCAAACAATGTTAAAACAATTCAAGTTGTAAGCCCCTCAGTTTGGGCATGGAGAGAAAATAGAATAAAAGCTATTAAAGCATATATAGATTTAACAATGTGTTTATTTAAGTTTGAGTGCGATTTTTATGCAAAAAAAAACATGCAAAGCTTTTTTTTGGGGCATCCATTTAATCAACTAAAACCAAAAAATAGAGAAGACATTATAAAAAGGCATAACTTGGAAGCATCAAATAATTTTATTAGTATTTTGCCAGGAAGTAGGGCAAGTGAAATATCAGAATTAATGCCAGTTTATATTACGGCTGCAAAAAAATTACTCAATCAAGATCCAAATGCATATTTTTTAATACCTGCTGCAAATAAAAAATTAGCCTTAAGAATTGAATCAATAAAAGGCATTGATAAAATTCCCCATAAATTGTCTCTTGACTCTGCGCAGGACTTCCTTGCGCTATCTCCAATTTCAATTGTTACTTCTGGCACAGCCACTCTTGAAGCAGCAGTACTAGGCTCAGTACCTATTATTTGCTACAAAACTGACAAGCTTAGCTATGTAATTTTGAGTCGATTGATTAACACACCATTTGTTGGGCTTCCCAATCTATTACTTCAAAAGCAAATCTTTCCTGAGTTAATTCAATATAATTTAACACCCGAGTCAATTGTTAAAAGCTATTCAAAAATACTCTCTAAGCCGGAACAATATCAATCTTATATGTCAGATATAAATGATGCCATGACTGGAAAAGGTTTTGAAATTGCGGCTAGAGAAATAAAGAATTTATTGTGATAATTGCTGGAGTTGATGAGGTTGGAAGAGGTTGCTTAGCTGGCCCTGTAACAGCAGCAGCAGTAATTTTAAATAAATCTATTTCAGGATTAACAGACTCTAAGAAAATTTCTCGTGCAAAAAGAGAAAGCCTAGCTCAGAAAATTAGAGAGCAATCTATTTTTAGTTTTGCAAGTATTTCAAATGATAAAATTGATGAAATAAATATTCATCAGGCAACATTGCTTGCCATGCAAGAAGCTATAATGAATTTAACTATTACTCCAGATTTAGTTTACGTTGATGGAAAATTTACTCCAGACATTGAAGTAAATTGCAAGGCTGTGATAGGAGGTGATAAGCTAATTTCAGAAATTTCAGCAGCCTCAATTATTGCTAAAGTACATAGAGATGATCTTATGAATAAGCTTAATAAACAATATCCCAAATATGATTTTGCAAACAATAAGGGCTATGGCACTGCACATCACTTAAATGTTCTAAAAGAATCTGGTTATACACCTTGGCACCGAAAATCATTTAAAGGTGTTATTGTTTCATGATGCAAACTTCCTTTGTTCATCTTCGAGTCTCCTCTGAATTTAGCATCTCTAGAGGCTTGCTTAGAATCAATGAAATTATTGAAAATGCCCAAAAATTAAAAATGCCATCTGTTGCATTAACGGATTTAAATAATATGTTTGGCATGGTCAAATTTTTTCAAAAGGCAGAGGCTGCAGGAATAAAACCTATTGCAGGGACTATCCTAAATTTAGCATCACCTACTGGCGAATTGGGTGAAATTTTGTGCCTTGCAAAAAATAACGATGGCTTAAAACTATTGATGGGAATCATCTCAAAATCTCAACTTAAGCAAGAAAATGGTAATATTTCTATATCCTTTGATGATATTAGAAGTTGCGCAGGTAATATCATAGTAATTTCAGGAGGACCATCATCTTCAATTTTCAATCTTGTTAAGCATCAGAAAATTCAAGATCTTAAAACAGAATTACTCTCTTTTAAGGAAACTTTTAAAAATGATTTTATTGTCGAAATTCAAAGATTAGGTAAAATTTTTGAGGAAGAATTTATTCAATGTATTTTGCCAATAGCATCCGAATTTTCAATTCCAGTCATTGCATCAAACGACACAATGTTCTCTCAAAAAGAAGATTTTGATACTCATGAGACTAAAGTTTGCATAAATACAGGCAAGACATTAAATGACTCAAATCGAGAAAGACTTTTTACTTCTGAGCAATATTTTAAATCTACGAAAGACATCTTCACCTTGTTTAGGGATTGCGACCCAGATACTCTAATAAATAATTCGCTTACAATTGCACAAAAATGTAATGTAACTCTAACAACAGATCAGTACTTTCTTCCAGAATATCCTGTTCCCAAGGAACATGACTTTGATTCATTTCTGTCAGAGCTATCTAATTCTAAATTGTATGAAATTATAAAATTTTATTCGAAAGAAGATAAACTAATCTATCAAAAACGACTTGATTACGAACTAGCTCAAATCCATGCAACTGGGTTCTCAAGTTATTTTTTAATAGTTGCAGATTTTATTCAATGGTCTAAAGACAATGATGTACCAGTTGGTCCTGGCAGAGGCTCAGGAGCAGGATCATTAGTCGCTTTTGCTTTGGGAATTACAGCTCTTGATCCACTGGAGCATAACCTTCTTTTTGAAAGATTTATTAATCCAGAGCGAATATCTATGCCAGATTTTGATATTGATTTTTGCATGGATAAAAGAGATTTGGTAATTGATTATGTGGCACAAAAATATGGAAAGTCTGCTGTATCTCAGATTGCAACATTTGGGACTATGGCTGCTAGGGCTGTAGTCAGGGATGTGGCTAGAGCTCTAGGCAGACCATATGCTTTAGGCGATCGAATTTCAAAGATGATTCCGTTCATTCCAGGCATGACTCTAGAAAAAGCTATTAATTCTCAGCCAATATTTAAAAAAATGATTCAAGACGAGGATGAAGTGTCTGAAATAATAGATTTAGCTTATAAACTCGAGGGAATAGCGAGGAATGTTGGCAAACATGCTGGCGGAATAGTGATTGCACCCGGCTCAATTGCAGATTTTTGTCCAACTTATTTCGATCCGCAATCGAGCTCTTTGATGACTCAATTTGACAAAGACGATGTTGAGACTATCGGGCTAGTTAAATTTGATTTTTTGGGACTGAGGACTCTTACAGTGATAGATCGTGCGGTAAAGACTATTAACGAATATTTAACTCAGCAAAATAAAGAGACATTAGATTTAAATACCTTAACCTTAGATGATCCTAAGGTTTTTGATTTACTTGCCTCTGGAAGAACCACTGCTGTGTTCCAACTAGAGTCAACAGGCATGAGAGAGTTGATTCGAAGATTAAAACCAACAAAATTTGAAGAAATTGTCGCTTTACTAGCTTTATATAGACCAGGTCCTTTGGAATCAGGTATGCATGATGAGTTTGTTAATAGAAAGCATGGAAAGAGTAAAGTAACTTTTCCTCATGAACTACTTGCACCAGTATTATCAGAGACCTATGGAGTAATTTTGTATCAAGAACAAGTCATGCAAGCCGCACAGGTTTTAGCAGGCTACTCTCTTGGTCAGGCAGATATTTTACGCAGAGCCATGGGTAAGAAAAAAGTTGAAGAGATGGAACAGCAAAGACAAATATTTGTGGATGGTTGCTCAAAAAATGATATTAAAAAAGCTACCGCAGAAAAAATATTTGACCTTATTGAAAAGTTTGCAGGATATGGTTTTAATAAATCTCATTCTGCTGCTTACGCAATGCTTTCATACCAAACTGCGTATTTAAAGACATATTTTCCTGAACACTTTATGGCAGCTGTTCTTTCTACAGAATTAGGCAACACGGACAAAATCAGCACTCTCATTAATGAATGCAATGAAATGCAAATAAGGGTATTAACCCCAGATATTAAAACATGTAATAAGCATTTCAATGTCAATGCAGATCTGCATATTAAATATGGCCTTGGTGCAATTAAGGGCGTGGCAGATTCTTTTATTGACCATTTGATTGATGTTCGAGAAAATTATTCATTCAAAGATCTTTTTGATCTTACTAAAAAAGTAAATATACGATTAGGCGGCAAAAAATCCATTGAAGCTCTTACCAAGGCAGGAGCATTTGATGAGTTAGCTCCATCAAGGTCCATTGCATTGGCTTGCATGGAGGATATGCTCAGAGAGGGGCAAAAGAATAGTTCTCAAATGGCTGGAACATCTGATCTTTTTGCCTCTATAGATGAAACATTTGATCCATATGAGAAATATCTTAATGTGAAAGATTTATCTAAAGAAGATCTGCTTAATCATGAAAGAGATGCTCTTGGATATTACTTTTCAGGTCATCCAGTGATTGCAATTGAGAATATGATTGAGAATTTGAGATCTCACAAAATTAGTGAAGTTACTGATGATGTAAGCAGAGCAAAAATAGTTGGCTTATTAAATTCTTATAGGCAGATAAGAGATAGATCAAATAAACAAATTGCCTTTATTAGCTTTGATGACGGCACAGGAACAATGGAAGGAACCATTAATACAGATGTGTTAGAGAGGCACCACTTGTTATTAAAAACAAATGCTATTCTTATTTTTGCAGGTTCCCTTGAGATTGATGATTACAAATCCAAAGAATTAAATCGGAAAATGTATAAGATGAAAGTTGGATCCGTAATCTCTATAGAATCACAAATGAGTCAGGGTAATAACTCCATTATGATAGATGCAAGAAATTTACCAAATGATTCAATACAATCAAATATGGCTCATTTAAAGAATTTAAATGGAGATTTTTGGAAGCACGGAAGTTGTAAAATACACATCAAAATTATACATGAGGACTCTGAGGTTATAATAGAACTCGGTGATGAATTTAAACTTATGCCTTCATCTGAAAACATAAAAATACTTAAGGATATGTTTGGGGATGAGGCAATTAAATTAAATAAATGACTGTTAATATTTTAGAATTTGAGAAACCAATAGCAGAAGTTGCAGAGAAAATTGCAGCATTGCAATTGGCTGCATCAGATAATCCAGAACTTTTACCTCAAATAGATAAGTTAAAGTCAAAAAAAGCGGCACTGACAAAAAAAATATATTCTAAATTGACTATCTGGGAAAAAGTGCAGGTTGCTCGCCATCCAGCAAGGCCGCATACACTTGATTTTATTGAGAGAATCTTTGATGAATTCGAGGAACTTCATGGTGACCGTCAATTTGCAGACGATGCCTCATTAGTTGGAGGCATCGCAAAATTAGAAGGTATGTCTGTCATGATTATCGGTCACGAAAAGGGTCGAGATACGGAAGAAAAAATTCGAAGAAACTTTGGAATGCCTCAACCAGAAGGTTACAGAAAAGCTAAAAGATTAATGCAACTTGCAGAGCAATTTAATATGCCAGTCATTACTTTTATCGATACTGCGGGAGCTTATCCAGGTGTAGAGGGCGAGGAAAGGGGACAAAGTGAAGCAATTGCCAGAAACCTAGCTGTCATGTCTAGTTTGAAAACTAAAATTTTAGTTGTTGTTTCAGGTGAAGGTGGATCAGGAGGAGCTTTAGCATTGGGTGTAGGCGATCATGTTGCTATTTTAGAGTACGGTACCTATTCAGTTGCATCACCTGAGGCATGTGCGTCAATAGTTTGGCGAGAATCAGACAAAGCTCCTGAAGCAGCTGAAGCCATGAAGGTGGGAGCAAATGATCTTAAAAAAATTGGTATAGTCGACGAGATAATTACCGAGCCTATTGGAGGAGCTCACCAAGATTACGATACGATTTCTGCAAGTATTAAACTATCATTATTAACAAATATATCTGAGTTATCGAAATTCTCACAAGAGGAGTTACTTCAAAGACGTTATCAACGTTTGCTTAAAATCGGAGCTTGATTTGTTTGATCCAGAATCTTTTTTTGATCTAGTAGATCGTAACAAAAATGTAATAGTTGCCTTTAGTGGAGGCGGAGATTCCTCTGCGCTTTTACATTTTTGTTATAAGTTAAATCTCGAAGAGCACTTCCATGCTAGGCTTTCTGCAATTCATGTAAATCATTCGTTAAATAAAGACTCTGATTTATGGGAAGATCATTGCAGAAAATTCTGCAAAGACAGAAATATTAATTTTCAAAGCCACGTCGTAGATATAAATACAAAAAAATCTGGTCTTGAATCAGCTGCACGAAATGCAAGATATAGTATTTTTAAGACAGTCCTTAAAAAAAATGATCAATTATTAATGGCTCATCATGCAGATGATGTTGCTGAAACAGTTTTATATCGACTTTTTCGAGGAACTGGACTTGACGGCCTACAAGGCCCAGTTAAAAAACGCACCTTAGGAAAAGGCACGCTTTTAAGACCGTGGCTAGGCTACACTAAATCTCAACTATCTGAATATTTATCTTTTCATAATATTGACTTTGTGACTGATAATAGTAACTTTGTGGCCAATCAGGATCGCAATTTTATTCGCCATGAACTTCTTAAAACAACTTTAAGTCGATGGCCTAATGCAAGCACACAAATTCAAAAAACAGCTGCCTTAGTTGCAAAACATAAGCTCGCTAATGATTATTTAATCAAGAAACAATTTGGAGAAAATATTAAAGGTCCTAAATTAGAGAGAAAATTCTTGTTAGATCTAGATGAAGAAATTTGTATAGAAATTATCAGATTCTGGATTAAAGCAAATAATTTTGCCATGCCAAATAAAAAGATAACTGGAGAAATTTTAAAAGCATTTATTTTTTCAAATCCAAGCCCAACGACTCAGGTTCATTGGTCAAGAGCAGATAATGATCAAAAGAGTGCTTTTTTAACTTTTTCTGATGGCGATTTAATCTTAAATGAGAAATAATTAATCAATCAGGAGAAAAGTATGAGTTATGAAACCATTAGTTTAGAAGTTGAAAATAGAGTAGCAACACTCACTATCAATCGACCAAAAATGATGAATGCTTTCAATGAGCAGCTTGTGTGGGATATGGGAGATGCTACTGAAAAGGTAAAAAATGACTCTCAAATTAGAGTTTTAGTTATAACTGGTGAAGGTAGAGGTTTTTCTGCCGGTGCCGACTTAACTGAAAGAGATGCGTCCTGGTCTGATACCAAAGATGCCTTGTTACGAGGCTATTATCCATTTTTAAAGAACATTATTGAAATGCCAAAACCAGTCATTGGCTCAATAAATGGTGCTGCTGCGGGTATCGGTGCCGCATTGGCTATGGCATGTGACTTGAGAATCATGGCCAAAGACTCATATATCATGTCTGTATTCAGCAACATTGCATTAGTTCCAGATGGCGGACTCAGTTTTTTATTAACAAGAGCTATTGGATATGCAAGAGCTTTAGAATTTGCAATTGAAGCAAAAAAAATATCTTCTGCTGATTGTTTGAGCATGGGTATTGCTAACAAGGTAGTGGAATTAGATGCATTATCATCTGAGACAAAAAAATGGGCAGAGCATTTATCCAAGCGTTCACCTCAGGCATTATCGCTCACAAAAAAACTTATGAATGATTCAATTACGCAATCATATGATGAAACATTTAAAGCTGAGGCAGAGGCTCAAAATAATATTTTTGGATCTGATGAAAACATGGAGGGCGTTAAAGCTTTCTTAGAAAAGCGTGAACCTAACTTTAAGTAATTAGCTTGTTTAGCCCTGAGATAATGGCTTGAAAAGAAGCTTTTGTTGTATTGCCATCGATACCTGCACCCCACTCATTCTTTCCATCCATAGTAAGCTCAATAAATGCAGCAGCTTTTGCGTCAGCACCAGAGGTAACTGATTGCTGGTGATAGTCTGAAACAGAAATAGATGCTGAAAAGTACTTATTAATTGAGGATATAAAAGCCTCAATTGGACCTCCACCCATAGCTGAAAGATTAACTTTTTTATTTTTATCTTCTAAAGATATCTCAACTTGATCTGAAGTATTGCCAGATGAGTCCTCAGTTGATGATAGGGCATAATTTAGGAGCTTGAGTCTACCAGAAACAGAAATATAATTTTCTTCAAATACTTTCCATATGTCTCTAGACATAACTTCCTTGCCAGTATCCTCAGCTACTTTTTGTACTTTTTGACTCAGGTTGATTTGCAGTCTTCTTGGAAGAGAGACACCATGATCCTTTTCAAGGATAAAAGAAACTCCACCCTTTCCTGATTGAGAATTTATTCTTACAACGGCTTCATATGATCTTCCAAGATCTGCAGGATCAATAGGGAGATAAGGCACTTCCCACTCTAGTTGGTTTGACTTCTCTAGAGCACTTAAACCTTTTTTAATCGCATCTTGATGAGATCCCGAAAAGGCTGTAAAAACTAAATCACCGGCATATGGATGTCTTGGATGAACAGGAAGTTGATTGCAGTACTCAACCTCTCTAATCACAGAGTTAATGTCCGAAAAATTAAGCTCAGGATCAATGCCTTGAGTAAGCAGGTTAAGTGCAATAGTGACAATATCAACGTTGCCAGTTCTTTCTCCATTACCAAATAACGTCCCCTCAACTCTATCAGCTCCTGCCATTAACCCAAATTCAGAAGCTGCAACTGCAGTTCCGCGATCATTATGAGGATGTAAAGAGAGACAAATACTTTCACGATTTTTTAAATTTTCATTCATCCATTCAATTTGGTCGCCGTATACGTTTGGTGTTGCCATCTCGACTGTTGCTGGAAGATTGATAATGATTTTTTCAGATGTTGCATCTTTTAAAATATCGACTACAGAATCGCAAACCTCTGCAGCATAATCAAGCTCAGTACCTGTAAAGCTTTCTGGAGAGTATTCAAAAGACCATTTTGTTTCACTCTGACCCATTGCAAGTTTTTTTATGAGTTGTGCACCGTTGGTTGCTATTTTTTTTATTCCAGACTTATCTTGATGAAAAACTACTTTTCTTTGCAACGTGGAAGTCGAGTTATAAAAATGCACTATAGCTTGTGATGCCCCCTCAAGTGATTCAAAAGTTCTTTCTATAATGTGATCCCTTGCTTGAGTTAAAACTTGTATTGTGACATCTGAAGGAATTTGTTTTTCTTCAATTAACCATCTTACAAATTCAAAGTCAGTTTCAGATGCAGCCGGAAAACCTACCTCAATTTCTTTGAATCCAAGATCACACAAAAGTTTAAACATTCGTTTTTTTCTCTCATGACCCATGGGTTCAATGAGGGCTTGATTTCCATCGCGAAGATCCACTGAGCACCAACGTGGTGCTGCTTGAATAACCTTATTTGGCCACTGCCTTCCTTTTAATGGAATAGGCTCAAATGGTTTGTATTTTTTTATCAAATCTTTCATGATTGTTATTGCGATGCTATCAAATAAATCTCAATATATTTTATCTAAAATTGGCATTCCTCTTTTTGGAAATGCAAATAATCCCCAAATTAATGATGAAACAAGAATCTTCTTCTTTCAAAAGGACAATATTCTAACACTACATGCAAATTCTGTAGATGATTACTCTGAAAAAGAAATGAAGTTGCTTGAAGCTATAGTTGAATCTATTCGTGGACCAAGTGCCTCAGTAACAACTGGAACTCTTTTCACCTCCAATAAGCAGCCAATAGAAATTCGTCAATTTTCTGAGATTGAAAACTTAAAGGCAATCATAATATTTTCAAGTTCAATAGAATCTTATATAAAACTAAATGCTATAACCTCTCCTTCACTAGAAGAGATGCTCATTGATCCAAGTATAAAAAAAAATCTTTGGCAAAAACTTAAGCCTTTGCAAGCAACCTAATGCAAACCAAAATTAGACCTGCAAGTTCGGATGATATTGAATCTATTGTAGAGATTGAAAATTCTACTAACCTTATGCCGTGGACAAAAGCCCAATTTATTTCATCCATGGAGATTGGACATTATTCAACAGTGCTTGAGCATGCTGAGTCAATAATAGGTTTTGCTATCTATTCACCAGTAATTCCTGAATCACATTTACTAAATATCGCAATTGATCCTGCATATCATCGAAGAGGCCTGGGCGACAAACTTTTAAAACAAGTTATTCTTCAAAATAAAGCTATAGGGGTAAAAGTCATCACCCTCGAGGTGAGAGTTTCAAATTTAGTTGCTATTAATTTATACAAAAAAAATGGATTTTATAAAGACGCCATTCGACAGGATTACTATAGTAGGCCTTCAAAAGAGGACGCTCTTTTGATGAGTATAAAAATTTAACTTATAAGATTTTTTGTAATTCAGATTCAATCTCTGATTCGCCGTCTTTGGGAGCAAATCTCTTAACTACCTGACCATCTTTATTAACGAGGAATTTAGTAAAATTCCATTTAATTGCTTCTGTGCCCATGATTCCAGGAGATTCATGTTTAAGAAATTTAAATAAAGGGCTAGCATCTGATCCGTTTACATCAATTTTATCGAACATCTTGAATGAAACACTGTAATTAAGATCACAAAATGATTTCACTTCTTCATTCGTACCAGGCTCTTGAGCGCCAAATTGATTACATGGGAAGCCAAAAACTTCTAATCCTTGATCTTGATATTTTTCATATAAGTTTTGTAAATCTTTATATTGAGGAGTAAAGCCGCATTTACTAGCTACATTGACAATTAATAATGTTTTGCCTTCATAGGAACTTAAATCAACTAAATTCATATCTATGTCTTTGACACTTATGTTGTATAACTCACTCATATTAATCTCCTCTTTTGAGTTAAGATTATACGCAATAAAACCAATATAATCTCAGCATGGAATTTAAATGGAAATCATACTCTGCTCTTACGAAACAAGAGCTATATGAACTATTGAATCTTCGTCAGCAAGTTTTTGTTGTTGAGCAAGATTGTCCATTTATTGATGCCGATTTTAAAGATCAAGATAGTGATCATCTACTTGCATATCAAGATTCTGAACTAGTCGGCTATTTGAGAGTTGGTAAACCTGATCAGAGATATGATGGTCCTGAAATTGGGAGAGTTTTAACTAAAGAGAGTAGCAGAGGAGAAGGTTTAGGCAAAATTCTTACTAAGAAGGCCATTGATTTTTGTTCTTTAAAGTATCCTAAATATGATATCAGTCTTTCAGCACAATATAGATTATTAAATTTTTATAAAGAACTTGGGTTTGAGTCAATTGGAGAAGTTTATTTAGAGGATGATATTGACCATATAAAGATGACTTTAACACCAAAAGAAAAAACTAAATATTTTTTTCAGTGGAAATTTGATATCCACCCTTTGATTATTCTTGGTGGAATTATTTCTATTTTGATAATTGGATCGAGTTTTATTAAAGAGGTTGATATCACTCAATTGAATTGGGTAGCTAAAATTGATGAGAGAGCAATCTCGAAAGAGAAATATCAGTCGTATTTAGAATCAATAGCTCAATCAAGAAAGGCAGGTTTGATAGATTCTGATCCTGAAAATATCCTTGAAAGAATGATAGATGAGGAACTACTTATTCAAAGGGGTATTGATCTTGGAATGATTGAGAATGATTCTGAGATTCGAAGCATGATCATACAAAAGATGATCAGTTCGATTATTTCAGATGCAAATGATTTAACAATTTCTCAGAATGATTTAGAAAATTTTTATTCACTTAACGAAGATCTTTTTACTCCAAGCCCAAAGCTCCATCTTATAAAGTTAAGTTTTAAATCCAACAAAAAAGAGCTTGCAATTAAGGCAAGAGATTTATTAATTGCAGGAGATTTTGCAAACGCAAAATCTCTTGCTGAAAATGAAGTGATTACACTGCCAAATACTATATTGCCTACTATGAAAATCAGAGAATACATAGGACCCACTTTAACTCAAGTTGCTTTAGGCCTTGAGGAGGGTGAAGTCAGTGAATTGATAGAGTTTGATGAACGAGCTCATATTTTGATACTAATCAAAAAGATAATTTCAAGCGCTCCTCCATTTGGTGATGTTTCAAAAGAAGTAAAATCAGAATATATTCGTTATCAAGGAGAGCAAATGCTTGATGAATATTTAGAAGATCTAAGAAATTGGTACGATGTTGTAAAAGCGAATGAATTATAAAAAAATATTTATCGTATTTTTTCTTATTTTGCTTCCCTCGCTGGAAGCTCATAATCGAAGTGAGTCGTATTCCAAATTCCAATTTCTTAATGTTGAGGAAGGGGTTGAAATAAAAGTTACCGGAACTATTAAACAAAGCATTTTTAGGCTTTTAAGGCCTGATACAAAATATAGATCATATTCAGAATTTATAACTTATCTTCAAAATTCAATTGATTTGGGAGATCAGTGTCAGATTCAAGAATCAGTAACATTCAATGAAAATAATGCAGCTGGGGTCTTAAAGTTTTTTTGGGATTTCAAATGCGTGGAAATGCCATCGCAGGTATCTATTTCTCTATTTCAAGATTTAGGCCTAACTCATACACATATTGCAAGAGGATTAATAGATGAAGAAACAATTCCTGAATTTATGTTTGCTAATTCATCTGATGTCTGGTTTGTTAATTCCTTGTCAGAATCAAAGAAGAACCAAAGTTCTTACCTAAGTTATTTATTTTCTGGAATTGAACATATTTTGGGTGGTTGGGATCATCTTGTTTTTTTGCTAGGCCTGTTATTATTGTATAAAGGTAGACTCTTAATAATTGCAATTACTGGATTTACCATTGGCCATAGCTTAACTTTGGGATTTGGTGCAATGAATGTTTTAAGAGTTCATTCAGTGATGGTAGAAATCCTAATTGGATTTTCGATATTACTTTTGGCCTTAGAGAAGTTTTTTAAACAAAATTATGAATTTGACAGATTCATAAAAAATTTCATCTTTGCAGTTTTAGCATTTACTCCTCTAGTAATTTTTGGAACTTTAGACCCTATGTTAATTTTTGGTTTAGCCTTATTTTTAACTATTTATCTGAGCTTGACTATGCATTATAACTCTCTATACCTGCCACTATTGATAACTGTATTTTTTGGATTAATTCATGGATTGGGATTTGCAGGAGCTATATCTGAAGTCGGTTTACCTCAAGATAAATTGTTACCAATTATTTTAAGTTTTAATATCGGCGTTGAGATTGGTCAACTTGCAGTTGCATTTGGAATCTTGGGCATATTAGCTCTAACAAAAAGGTATCTTTCAAATGTCTATTTTAATTCTATTCATAATTTTGCAGGTGTTGTAGTATTCTCTATGGGAACTTTTTGGTTTATTACTAGGGCAATAGGAATATGAAATTTGCAATACCTTTATCAATTTTACCAATGGATGAAATTAAACCATTGGGGATTGCTGCAGATGAAATTGGTTATGATTTTCTTGCGGTCTCAGATCATTTAATTCACCCAGAAACATTTTCTGTACCATATCCATACACTGATGATGGAAGTGTAAGATGGGAGCAGGGTACCGATTGGCCTGATCCTGTTAGCACTCTATCTTTTTTAGCTGGAGCAACTAAAAACATTAGATTTTATACTAGTGTATATGTTCTACCGGCAAGGAATCCACTAAGGGTTGCAAAAGAGGTCTCAACTCTCGATATAGTTTCCAATGGCAGATTTGATCTTGGTGTTGGCATGGGCTGGATGCCTGAAGAATTTGAGGCTGGTGGACAAGAATTTAGGCGAAGAGGCGCAAGAGCAGATGAAATGCTTGAGATTATGAAATTACTTTGGTCTGGGAAAATGGTAGATTTTAAAGGGAAATTTTTTAACTTTAAAAAATTAGAAATGCTTCCTGCTCCAAAGAATGATATACCAATTTATGTGGGAGGTTTTTCAGAACCAGCAATAAAAAGAGCTGCAAGTCATGATGGATGGATTTCAGATATGCACAGTTTAAGTGAGCTAGAAGAATTAATGAACAAAGTTAACTTAAAAAGAAAAGAGTTTCCAGATAAGGAAAACTACGAATATATTTGTTTTACTTGTTGGGATGCCTTTAGTAAGGATGGCTTCAAGAAGATGAAAGATTTAGGTGTCACAACCATGACAACTTATCCATGGATGTTATATGGAATTATGAATGATGCTCCTATAGAGCAAAAGATAGAAGGCATGCAAAAATTTTATAACGAAATTGTTTGCGAGCTTCGTCATTAGTCCTTTTTAGCGTTAATAGAACTCTCAAAAACCTATAATTGTTATAATAAGCTCATGAAGCTAGTTAGACTTGTAAAAAGCTCAGACTTAAAAAACGTTGAGCATTTAATCAAGAATTCTGGCGCAGGCATGACCACTATGCCTAAAACAAGTAAAGAAATAAAAAAGAGATTACTTTGGTCCGAAAGATCTCAGAAAAAGAATATTAAAAAACCCAATCATGATAGCTACTTATTTGTTCTGGAGGATAATAATAAGATTGTAGGACTATCAGCAATTTACACTTCGGTTTCTAAAAAAAAACCTTCAGTTTTTTTTAAGAAATCAAATTTAACACTCAAATCTAATTCCTTAAACTTTAGTAAAGATCTAGATGTCCTTTCAATGTATTTGTATAAAAAACCCTACACAGAGATAGGGACTTTATTTCTAAAGCCAGCTTTTCGGGGCAAAGGAGGAGGTTCATTACTTTCATATGCAAGATTTATTTTTATGTCAATAGATCAGAAGAGATTTGATAAAACTGCTTTTGTTGAAATAAGAGGTTTTAAAAATAATCAAGGAGAGTCTTATTTTTGGAGTTTATTTAGCAAAACCTTCTTTAATCTAGATTTTTTTGATGCCGATCAGATAAGTTACATAGATAATCATTTTGTTATGGAGTCAATTCCCATGCATCCTTTTATCATTGAGCATATGCCTCAAAAACTGCAAAGAGTTATTGGAAAGCCTCACCCTAATGCTTTGCCAGCATATTCTTTATTGGCTAAACAGAACTTTGAGGCCAATGGTTTGATTGATGTTCTATATGGTGGGCCATGCCTTGAAACAAAGATTGAAAATATACCCATAGTTAAATCAGCAAAATTATATTCCGTTGAAATAAAGCGTAATATTGATCTTAATTCTTTTGGTCTTGTAGCAAATCCATCAATCAAAAACTTTGCAGTAGTTAGGGAAAACTACGCCCTTAGTGAAGATAAGAAAAAAATATTTATTACAAAAAAAGTAGCTAATGCTTTAAGACTAAACTCAGGATCATTAGCTCTAGTTAATTAGCACCTTAAATTCTAAGATATAGTTTCAAAGTTCGAAAAGATATTTGATAGAATCTTCTTTTATCTATATAAATATAGATCTAATTTCATTTTTTTGGGGAAAAAATGCTTAATCAGATTAAAGAATTTTTCAGAGTTTTGGGTGAGCTAAAATATCTTATTCCAGTCCTTAGATATAAATTTCCTGATCCTGAGGATAATGCTTCCTTAGCACACTCTTTTCAAGACACTTCAGACAGATTTTCGGATAGGCCATTTTTGTACTTTGAAAATGAGGATTGGACCTATGGCCAAACGAATAAAGCTGCTAATGCTCTAGCAAGATATCTAAAAAAAACAGGAGTCAATCATGGCGACAGAATTGTTCTGTTCATGGAAAATAGACCAAGCTTTGTTGTTTCTTTGTTAGCCTTAAATAAGATTGGAGCAATAGCCGTCTTAATTAATACGAGTTTAACTGGTGATCCATTAATTCATTGCATAAATTCATCTGATTCAATTAAATGTATTTTTGGTGCGGAGCGTTCACAACCACTGGAGGATGTTTTAGACAAGATTAATATTTCCAAGCAAGAAGATTTTTTATGGGTTGAAGATACTTCAAAATATTCTTTACCAAATTGGGCTATGGATTTAAACACTGCTGTAGATCTCAATAATGATCAGAACCTTGATGAAACTAATTTTGTAAAAGCAAAAGATGTAGCATGCTATATCTTTACTTCTGGCACTACAGGAGTACCAAAAGCGGCAATTTGTCCTAATCAAAAACTTTTGGCAGCTTCTATAAATATAAAAATGGCTGGTTATCGCATTGATGAAAATGATTGTATGCACAACAGCCTTCCTCTCTATCATTCAACTGGTCTTTTGTTAGGCCTTTGTGCTGTTATCCAAGCTGGCGCATCCACTTTTATAAAAAGAAAATTTTCTGCGTCTACTTTTTGGGAAGAAGTTCAAAAGTATAATACTACTGCTCTTGTATACATAGGTGAGCTTTGTAGATACCTGGCTAATCATGATCCATCTCCAGCTGAGCTCAATAATCCTTTAAAAGTAATGGTTGGTAATGGTCTTAGACCAGATGTTTGGGATACGTTTAAAGATAGATTCGCAGTTGAAAGAATTATCGAGATTTATGGAGCAAGTGAGGGAAATGCGTTATTCATGAATCTCTTAAATAAGGACAAAACTATTGGAATGACCAATGCCGATGTTGCTTTAATTGAGTATGATGTTGCCGAAGACAATATTCTGAAAGGTGCTGATGGTTTTTGTATAAAGATAATTACGCATGATCCTGGTTTGCTGATTGTAAGGATTGGCCCTAATGCAGTTTTTAATGGTTATACAGATGCTCAAGCCACTGAAAAAAAGATATTAAGAGATGTATTTGAAGAAGATGATGCTTGGTTTAATACTGGCGATTTAATTAAAACTGTTGATGTAGGCTATGCGTTGGGTAAAACTCATTACCAATTTGTAGATAGGGTTGGCGATACATTTAGATGGAAGTCGGAAAATGTTTCTACCAATGAGGTAGGAGAGATTCTAAATGGTTTTCAAGATGTCAATATGTCAAATGTTTACGGGGTTAAGATTCCTGGGTGTGAAGGCAGGGCAGGCATGGCAGCTTTTAGTCTTGAGGATTCTGTAAGCTTCGATTGGCAAGCTTTTTCAGAATATGTTGAAAATAGCCTACCTAAATATGCACGCCCTCTTTTTATAAGAATTATTCAGGAAATGGATACAACTGGAACTTTTAAGCTGAAGAAAAATGATTTAAGAAATGAAGCTTTTGATATTAGAAAAGTCACAGATCCAATTTACTGTTTGAAACCTAATTCTGGTAATTATGAGGTTTTAGATATTGAATGGCTGCAAACAATCAATTCTGAGCAAGCGGGATACTGATTCAATAATTTTAAAGGGAGGGTCTTATGAGTAATAAGAATTTTGATATCGTTATATATGGAGCTTCTGGCTTTACCGGAAAGCTGGTCGCTGAATACATGCATAAGCAATACGGTCAAGATACAAGCATTTCATGGGCAATTGCAGGAAGATCTAAAGAAAAGTTGATGGCAGTTAAAGAAACAATAGGCATATCTCATGACGTACCTTTATTAATTGTTGATAGTAATAATGAATCTAGTATTGCTGACATGGTTCAACAAACAGAGTGCGTTCTCACAACCGTGGGTCCATATCAGCTGTATGGTCTAAATATTATTAAACAATGTGCTATGCAGGGAACTGATTATGTTGATCTTTGCGGTGAGCCTGGTTGGATGCATGAGATGATCAATAAATATTCTGCTCAAGCTCAAGAAACTGGTTCGAGGATAGTTTTTTCTTGTGGTTTTGACAGCATACCTTTTGATTTAGGAGTCTATTTTCTGCAAAAAGAAGTAATTTCTCAACATGGTAAACCTGCTTTGAACATAAGAGGAAGAGTGCGGGCAATGAATGGTGAGTTTTCTGGAGGTACTGCAGCTTCCTTAATCGCAACCATGGCTTCGCTCAAAAAGAAGCCTGAATTGTTTGAAGTGCTTGCAAACCCCTTTGCTTTATCAAATGGATATGCAGGACCTGAACAACCTCGAGATAATAAGCCTTTATACGACGACAAGTTAGAAACTTGGGTAGCCCCTTTTTTTATGGCGCCCATAAATACTAAGAATATTCATAGATCTAATGCCTTGATGGGACATATGTATGGAGAAAATTTTTGTTATAACGAAATGTGGATTCAAGGCTCAGGTGAAGAAGGTAAAGCGGCAGCAGATTTTGTTAGTAAAATGAATCCTTTGGCTGATGCACCCGAGCCCGGAAAAGGGCCATCAAGAGAATCAATTGAGAATGGTAATTACGATGTTTTATTTTGCGCTGATTTAGATGATGATTCTGTGATGCATGCTTCTGTCAAAGGGGATTTAGATCCAGGCTATGGATCTACTTCTAAGATGATCACTGAAAGTGCAATTTGTTTAATCAAAGAATGTTCTAACCTAGATGGAGGTATATATACTCCTGCACCTTCAATGGGAGAAAATTTAATTGCTAGGTTGGAAGCTAATGCAGGACTAGAATTTAATCTGGAAAATTAATTTGATGAATAGAGTTACAAAAATTTTAGGTGTTAAATATCCAATTATCCAAGCACCAATGGGATGGATTGCAAGAAGTCAGTTAGCAGCAGCTGTTTCAAATGCAGGCGGATTTGGCATTATTGAAACTTCATCGGGTGAAACTGAAAATTGTAAGGCAGAGATTTTAGCTATGTCAAAACTAACTGATAAACCTTTTGGTGTTAATTTACCTCTTTTATTTTTAAGAGATGAGAGCATGATTGAATTAGTGCTTGAGCAAGGGATCAAATTTGTTACAACCTCTGCTGGAGATCCTGGTAAATATATTCATATCTTAAAAGATGCTGGCGTAAAAGTTTTTCATGCTGTACCAAGCGTAGCTGGTGCCATAAAGGCCGTGGATGCAGGAGTTGATGGTCTGGTTATTGAGGGAACTGAAGGAGGTGGATTTAAAAGTCCAGAGGAAGTAGGTTTAATAGTTTTAATTCAAGCAATCAGAAAACATACAGATTTGCCAATCATTGCTGCGGGAGGAATAGCAGACGGAGTAGGAATGGCTGCTGCATTTGCTGCTGGAGCTGAAGGCATCCAAATGGGAACAAGGTTTGTTTCTTCGAAAGAGAGTCCAGTTCACGAAAATTTTAAGAATTCTATTCTTGACTCTAATGAGCAGGGAACTTGGATTCTTAACAAAAAATCTAAGCCATGTATTCGTGCTTTAAAGACTGAATTTACTGAAATAATTCATGAGGCTGGAGTTATGGAAATGACAGATATGATGAAGATTCAAGATCTATATTTTGGGGGCGATATGAACGCCGCACCAGCGCTGACTGGACAATCAGCAGGTTTAATTGATCAAATTAAACCCGTGTCACAAATAATTGAAGAAACTATTTTGGAATTCAATCAGACTTGTAAAAAAATGTCTTCCCAGACATTTTGATTATGAAAAGCCTAAATCCTATCCCGGTAGCAGGCAATCCAGCATCGCCTTATACCAGAAAGATGCTTGCATTAATGAGGTATCGAAGAATTTGTTACACAGTTGAGTGGGGAGATCCTCGAAACTTAATCAAAAAGATGAAATTAGAAGAACCAAAGCCAATGCTATTGCCAGTAATTATATTTAATGTTGATGGTCAGAATAAGGCTATTACAGATTCAACTCCAATTATTCGTCATCTAGAAAATGAATTTACTTTAAGGAGCGTAATTCCCTCTGATCCAAAATTAAATTTTTTAAATTATGTTCTTGAAGATTTTGGTGATGAGTGGGTAACTAAATACATGTTCCATTATCGATGGCATTTTTCAAATGATATAGAGAAGGCGGGGACTATTTTGCCACTTATGCATGATGTAAGTCTAGACGATGCGAGCCACCTGGAATTTAAAAAATATTTTTCTGAATTGCAGACAAGTCGTTTAAGGGTTGTCGGTTCCAATCAAAAAACCGCTCCTATAATTGAAGCAAGTTATAAAAGGTTTTTAAAAAAACTTGATTATTGTTTGTCACTTAATCCATATTTGTTTGGCAAACGTCCTTCATCATCAGATTATGCAATTTATGGACAGCTTACCCAATTAGTTGGTTTTGATCCTACATCTAGTAATATCGCGCATGCCGTGTCTCCTCGAGTTATTGCTTGGGTCGATCAAATGGAGGACATGAGTGGGATAGACGTTCATCAGGAAGATTGGATAAATTTTGAGGATGTTGAAAACAATTTGTCTGGTCTTTTTCAAGAAATAGGCAAAGTTTACATTCCTGCACTTCTGGCAAATTCTAATGCTATTGATGCAAAAGAAAAAATTTGGAAAACTAATATTGATGGCACTGAATGGGAGCAGCAAAGCTTTCCCTATCAAGCAAAATGCTTGAAATGGATTAACGATGAGTTTAGCGCTTTAAATGAAGATGACCAAAAACAAATAAAAAGTTTTTTAGAGAAGACTGGATGTGAGAATTTAATTGTAAGGAGCAAAAATGATTGATTTTTATACAGCCCCAACCCCCAACGGTCATAAAGTTTCATGCACTCTGGAAGCCATGGGATTAGATTATGAAACCCATATTATTAATTTATCCAAGAATGAGCAAAAGGAGCCTGATTTCCTTGCAATTAGTCCTAATGGAAGAATTCCTGCAATTGTGGACAGGGATGCAAACAATTTAGCTATTTTTGAATCAGGAGCCATTATGATTTATCTTGCAGAAAAGACTGGGAAGCTCATGCCAAGTGATCTAAATGAAAAAGCAAAAGTTCTAGAATGGTTGATGTTTCAGATGGGCGGAGTTGGACCTATGATGGGCCAAGCAAATGTCTTTTTTCGGTATTTTCCAGAAAAAATACAGCCAGCGATAGATCGATATCAAAATGAAGGCAGAAGATTATTCGAAGTGCTTGACAACCATTTAGCTAGACAGGAATGGCTTGCAACAGACTACTCAATAGCAGATATTGCTAATTGGTGTTGGGTGAGAACACACAAATGGTCAGGAATTTCAGTTGATGGACTAGATCACCTTGAGCGATGGAGAAAAGCAATGTATAAGCAGCCTGGAATGCTTGAAGGTATTGCAGTTCCTGTAAAGATTGAAAAACTTCTAGATAACGATGAAAAAATGAAAGAGTTTACAAAGAATGCCGAAAAAATGGTGAAAAAATAAAAAAGGAGGAAGAAATGTTAAAAGTACATTTTGTTGCTGGAACTAGATCGGGAAGAGTAGTTTGGCTTTTAGAGGAGTTAGGTTTGGAATATGAGGTAAATATTATGCCATTCACCAAAGAAGGCCTGAAATCACCTGAGCATAGATCAAGACATGCATTAGGAAGAGTTCCAGTATTAGAGGATGGCGATATTTCAATTTTTGAATCTGGCGCAATTATTGATTATGTTCTTGAGAGACATAAAAATGGAGGTTTGAAGCCTAATTCAGATGCTCCTGAATTTCCTTTTTATCTTCAGTGGTATCACTACTGTGAGGGTATGGTCATGCCTCCTATGAATCAAATTGTAGTTCAAACAGTTTTATTACCACCTGATAGAAGAGATGAAGTTGTATTAAATCAAGCGAAAAACCTACTAACAAAATCTTTAGCTCCAGTTAATGAAAATCTTGCAGATAAAGATTATTTAATTGGAGACTTTTCTGCTGCAGATTTGATGCTCGGACATTCGTGTTTTATGGCAAACAGACTTGGTTGCGTAAGTGATGAGATGCAAAATATCAAAGATTATGTTGCAAGGATTGCTGATAGACCTGCATTCAAAAAAGCTATCACCATGGGAGAGTGACAATGAAAGTTAAAAATATGCTAACGCCTAATCAGGAGCAAATGGATGGATTCCTTGAGGGCGATAGTGACTCACCAATATCAATGGTAAATCTTCTAAAGTTTAAAGATAAAGCAGAGTATGCAGATGGTAGAGATTCAAAGCTTTCTGGCAGGGAGGCATATTTTATTTATGCAACTGAAGTAAAAGAACATTTAAAAAAAGTTGGAGCTGAGATAATCTTTGGTGGAGATGTAAGCCGATTAATGCTCGGTGAGGTTGAGGATTTATGGGACAGTGTTGCGATTGCTAGATACCCTAGTAGAAAAGCTATGCTAGAAATGATGATGGATAAAGATTATCAAGAAAGTGAAAAACGTAGATCTGCAGGGTTGCTTGGGCAATTAAATATAGAAACAAAAGAAGGTGTTATGTAGTGTTTAACAAAATCTTTCCCCTGGTGGCTGACAATAACTTTAATGGCAATAAGATCGCTCTTTGGGGATTCATTTTATTCACACTCTTGATGACATGGAGATCAATCATTCATATGCTTTTTGAGAAATATGGATTTCATGAAATAGGAAATTTTATATCCATTGAAGGTAACGCTGACCCTATGGTGTTAATCTATAGATTTTTTTCCCTATGGGGTTTTGCGCAGTTAATAATTTGTCTTATTTGCTGGATTGTTATTTTTCGATACAGAGCACTCATTCCATTAATGTATTTACTATGGTTATTTGAATGGAGTTTTAGAGCATTTGGATATCCATTGATAAGGGAAGACATTACAATTCAAGGGATTTATACAGTTGGCGCTACTCCCGGTGAAGTCGGTGCTCCTTTTGCAGCTTTTCTTTTAATGACACTTTTCAGTCTTTCACTGATACAAAAAAAATAATATTGGGATAATACCGTGAATCAATTTCAAACTTTAAAATCTGACTTAACACAATCAAGAATCATAGATATTGATTCAACTGTGATTGATGATGACGAGATTATTGTCAAGATTGAAAGTTATGCTTTTACAGCAAATAACGTTACTTATGGAGTAGCTGGCGATACCATTGGATATTGGAAATTTTTTCCAGCAGGGTATGACGAAAAAAATGAATGGGGCTGTATACCTGTGTGGGGATTTGCAGAAATTACTGATTCAAATGTCGAGGGTTTAAATATTGGAGAGCGACTGTTTGGTTATTTTCCAGCTGCAAACTCACTAACTTTAAAGCCAACTAAAATTTCAAATCAAAGTTTTACTGATGGCAAAGAGCATCGAAAAGAATTACCGTCTGTTTATAATAATTACATCAGACTTGATGGAGATCAAAACTATGATGCATCGATGGATGCAATCAGAGCACTTTTATTCCCACTGCATATTACAGCATTTTGTTTATGCGACGCTTTAGCAGAAGATGCCTATTTTGGAGCATCTCAAATAATTATTATTAGCGCTTCAAGCAAAACAGCAATTGGTCTGGCTCAAGGCTTAGCCGATAAAGATAATTCGCCAAAAATTGTTGGCTTAACATCTGCCAGAAATACAAAATTTACAGAAAGTTTGGGCTGTTATGATCAGGTAGTTTCATACGATGAGCTTAAGAATATAGATTATTCTGCTGGCTCTATAATGGTTGATATGGCTGGCAACATAGAAATATTAGGAAAACTTCACGGAGAGCTTGGGGATAAAATGATAAAGTGCTTAACTGTTGGCATGACTCATTGGGACAATGGAACCACTGCAGATGATGCTTTAGGGCAAGTGATGCTAAGAGAAAGAACAGAATTCTTTTTCGCTCCAACGCACATTCAAAAGCGAATTGAAGACTGGGGACATGATGTTTATGCAAAAAAAACAAATTCCTTCATGGCTGCTAGAGCGCTGCAAAGTAAAATGTGGATGCAGATCAAGGAAATTGATGGGTTAGAAAACTTTACCAGTACTTACAAAGAAATGGTTGAAGGAAAAATCAATCCTAGCGAAGGAATAATCGTAAACTTAATTGACATAAGGAGAATTAGATGAAAAACGTGTTGAGAATAGTCGCGGGCCTTTTTGGATTCTTTTTTTTAATAAATGGAATCCAGTGGATTGTTAATCCAGCAAGTATTGCCGAGCAATTAGGCATGCCCTTGTTAGAGGGTGCTGGGCTGAGCACACAAATTGGTGATATAGGAAGTTTCTTTATCACAGTTGGGGTATTGACATTAGTTGGAGTGATTACAACAACACGTCACTGGTTTTATGCACCTTCAATGCTTTTATTGATAGCAGCTATATATAGAACCCTTTCAACTTTAATTTACGATGCACCATTCGTAATGTCAGCAATTGTTGTAGAGGTAGTTGTAGGTTTATTTTTAATCTTTGTTGGTTCGCGGATTTCAACACAAGATTAAAATTATGAAACTCCTTAAATATATATCAATTTTTGCTTTAACTTGCTTTATCTTGGTGTCTGTTTTAACGAGAGTTCCAGCTGTCCAAGATCGTCTAATGCTAAGATTTGCTCAAACTTTGGGGAGCACAACGGCTGATTTAAATGATAATTCATTATCCGCTGTTGTTTGTGGCTCTAGATCTCCACTTCCATCTCCAGGAAGGGCGCAAACATGTATTTTGGTGAATGCAGGAGGTAATTACTATGTTGTTGATATTGGAGATGGGAGTGCCGCAAATCTAGGTAATTGGAGAATAGATGCAAATAAGATTCGTGCTACTCTACTAACTCATCTTCACTCTGATCATATCTCTGATCTTGCAGATCTCCATTTAATGACATGGATTAATACCTCTCACACGAAGCCCATGGATGTTTATGGTCCTGAAGGTGTTGAAGTAGTAACTCAAGGTTTTGAGGATGCATATCAGTTGGACTATCAATACAGATATGAGCATCATGGTAATGAAATAGCGCCAAAAGATATTGCTGGTTTTAACACCTTTACGATAGATTTATCATACCCTGTAATTATTAATGAAGATGGTTTAAAAGTAACGGCCTTCAAGGTAACTCATGAGCCAGTTGATCCCGCTTTAGGATTTCGTTTTGATTATAAGGGGAGATCAATTGTTATTAGTGGAGATACTATTTACGACGAAAATGTAATTAAACATGCAAAAGATGCGGATGTTTTATTTCATGAGGCGCAAGCAAATCATCAATTGGATATTATGAGAAAAGCTTTAGAAAGCAATAAAGGATTAGTTACAATTTTAAATGATATTGAGACGTATCATACAACACCTATAGAAGCTGCTAAGGTTGCAAACTTGGCTAACGTTGGCCATTTATTTTTTTATCATTTAACTCCAGCACCAAGAAATAATTTAACAGAAAGAATGTTTTTTCGAGGAGTCAATGATATAAGGAAAAAATGGAGTTCCACAAAAGATGGCACTATGGTTATTTTGCCATTAGACTCAGATGAAATAATAATTACAGATATAAATTAATGGATGTAAAAAATAAAAGAGTTATTGTCACCGGTGCAGCAAGTGGCATTGGTAAGGCTCTATGCGAAGCTTTTCATCAAGCAGGAGCTAAATCAGTAATTGCTGTAGATATAAATCTCGATGGCGCACAAGAAACAGCTGATTCAGTCGACGGTATTGCTGTTCAAGCGAACGTTGGAAGTGAAAAGGATATTATCAATCTGATTGAAAAGGCAAATGAGCATGTTGGCGGCATTGATATTTTTTGTTCTAATGCAGGAATTGGTGGGGTACCAGGATTTTTTGAAGTTGAGGCATCGGATTGGCAGAATATTTGGGATGTGAATGTTCAATCTCATATCTTTGCAGCTAAACATGTTCTACCTCAGATGATTGAAAGAGGAGAAGGCTATCTAGTTAATACTTCATCAGCAGCCGGGCTTCTGACGCAGTTAGGAGCAGCAGGCTATTCAGTTACTAAAGCAGCTGCAGTTAGTTTTGCTGAGTGGGTCAAGATAACCTATGGAGAAAAGGGTATTGGTGTTTCTTGTCTTTGTCCTCAGGCAGTTAGAACAGCAATGACTGCTCAAGGTCCTGGTGTTGCTGGTGTAGATGGAATGATGGAGCCAGATGAAGTTGCTCAAGAAGTTTTAAAATGCATTGCAGAAGAAAAATTTTTAGTATTACCTCATATAGAAGTAGCTGAGTATGTTTCTAGAAAGGGTAATGATAGGGACAGATGGATATCTGGAATGCAGAGACTTCAAAAGCAATTTGAAGATTTCTTAACCCCAGTTGATATGAAGTAAAAAAAAGGAGAAAACATGAAAACAAAAATTACAGAGTTATTTGGTATAGAGCATCCTATTATTCAGGGTGGAATGCATCATGTAGGATTTGCTGAGTTAGCCGCAGCAGTATCAAATGCAGGCGGTCTTGGAACTATAACGGGTCTAACTCAAGGAACGCCTGAAAAGCTTGCAAATGAGATAGCTCGATGTAAGGAGATGACCGACAAACCCTTTGCAGTGAATCTTACATTTTTACCTTCATTAACGCCTCCAGATTATCCTGGATTGGTCGATGTAATTATTGGTGGAGATGTTCCCATCGTTGAAACAGCTGGAAGAAATCCTGCTGAATATTTGCCTGCTTTAAAAGATGCAGGAATTAAAATTATTCATAAGTGCACCTCGGTAAGACATTCATTAAAAGCACAATCAATAGGATGTGATGCCGTCTCGGTTGATGGTTTTGAATGCGGCGGTCATCCTGGTGAAGATGATATTCCTAATTTTATTCTTTTGCCTAGGGCAGCTGATGAACTTGAAATTCCATTTGTTGCCTCAGGGGGGATGGCTGATGCAAGAAGTTTAGTTGCAGCCATGGCTCTTGGAGCAGAAGGTATGAATATGGGCACGAGATTTATAGCAACTCAAGAAGCGCCAGTGCATCAAAATGTTAAAGATTCAATAGTTAATGCTTCTGAATTAGATACTAGATTAATTATGCGTTCTTTAAGAAACACCGAAAGGGTTCTTAATAATGAAGCAGTAGAGCGTCTTATGGAAAAGGAAAATGCCTTAGGGGATCAACTTACTTTCCAAGATATAGCTGATGAGGTTGCTGGAGTTTATCCAAAGATTATGCATGAAGGGACTATGGAGGCTGGTGCTTGGTCTTGTGGAATGGTTGCGGGTCTGGTAAATGATATACCAACAGTTAAAGAGTTAATCGACGGAATTATGAATGAAGCTGATAGTATTATTGAAAAGAGATTAAGCAATTTTTAATTCTTAAATTCTGATCTTATATTAATATCCCATTTACTCTGTCGATCAACCAGAAAAAGCCCATGCCACCTAAAATTAACGAGGTAAAAGTGGCTGATTGTTTATAAAAGTTAAATTTGTGCGAAAGCCAGATAACTGATCCAAATATAGGGATCAGCAGAAGCTGACCTGCTTCAATGCCCAGGTTAAAGAATAGTAAAGAAAGTAGCAGCTGCTCATTGTCGATACCAATTCCAGTTAGGGCATTAGCAAAACCCAGCCCGTGCAACAACCCAAAGCCAAAAGCAACAAGCCAAGGTGTAGATTGATATTTTTTACTTTCACTGACCTCTAAACCAAGGTAAATGATAGTAAGCGCAATAATTGCCTCTACAGTTGCTTGCGGTATTGAGACTAGCTCAAATACTGATAAACCTAAGGTAATGCTATGTGCAAGAGTAAATGCAGTGATTGTTTTTACTGCATTGAAAAAACCTGAAATTAAAAAAAGTAGCCCTAAGATGAAAAGGATATGATCATTTCCACTCATAAGATGATCAATGCCTAGAGTTAAATATCCCATTGGATAAACTTGCTTTTGAAAAGGAATCTCTATCGATGATCTTTTAAGGTTCATAAGGCCTTCAAATACCTCTCCGTTAGCATGGGTAATTGTTACTAAGGCATCTGTGAGCACACTCAAATTATTTACTGAAATTATTTGGCCTTTTAGAGAGCTTTCACAATTGAGGGATATTCTTTCAACCAAATACTTTCCCTTTTGACTGGGAAGTTGGCTATTTCTTTCACAATCATCAGGGAAAAAAACTTCTGCTCTTGCACCAATGTTTTTTATTGGATACATCCAACTCACTTGATACTCATTATCATTAAGCTCATCCACAACCAAGTGAGCCGGATTAAACTCATGAGAGAATAATGCAGTTGAACAAACAAGAATGACTAATGTTTTAACAAGCTTGTAAACCATCAAAACTTATAATCTGGATCGATGACGACCCTATATTGAGATCTTATTTCATTAATATATTTAGCAATAGCCTTATCTTGAGCCTCTGAAAGATAGTCTTGCTGAACTTTTATTAGAACCTTTTCAAGAGGGGGCGAAAATCCAGCTTTAACTTCTTTCAACATTATTATGTGATATCCATAGGTAGATTCATGCGGCCCAGACCACTCATTTACAGGAAGGTTTTTAATCGAAGAGAAAAATAATTCTCCAAAATTTTTTTTAATTTCATTTGCAGTATTTTGATAAAAGTTTTTTCCTAAAAAAAATGGATCGCCCTTTAATTCATCTTCATTGGTTTGATAATCGTTAAAAGCTTTGGTTGCTCTTTCCTTTGCACTAGATTCTTTTGAATAGTAGTGATGAGAGAACGAATAGGTTGCAGGAACAAAGTAGTTACCTTTATTTTGTTGAAAAAATCCTTTTAATTCCTCTTGTGATGGATCTTCTGGAACAGTTTCTTGTTTTAAGAAAGTAATTTTTTGCGCTAATCTTCTTTTAATAATTCGATCTTCCTCATCTAAATTTAAAAGCAATGCTTCTCTGTATAAAATCTCCTCTTGAACAAAGTTATTTATAATATTTACAATTTCTTCATCATTTGGAGGTCTTCCAACTTGTGACTGCCATGCTGAAAGCAAACTAGTTAATTCTTGGTCTGATATATAAATAACTTTTGAGTTTTTTTCAGAACTAAACGCAACATCAAGTATGAAAATTAATAAGCCAATTAAAAAAAATACAATTATCCTGAGTCTCACTGCAAATCCTTAACTTTATAACGGGATTATCTCTAAATCGCTCGAGTCAGGTATATACCAAATTGGGGAGGACCACGCCCGCTCTTGAATTGTTTCATGCAGATCGGGCCTTGGTTTTACTCCAGCTTTCAATGCATCCCAAGTAGACCACCTGCAAGTCGGATTTTCTAGAACTCGAACATAGTAAAAAGCCTTTACGGCTGGATCAAAGTCTGGATCTGCCCAAGTAGTTTTGAGCTCTCCTGCTCCAACATCATTGGAAATAGAGCAATCATTAATATTTACTCTTGCTCCATTATCAGGACAGCGATTAGTTATAGGATCTGCTACTAGGCCATCCGAACATGCAACATCGTAAATCTTTTCTTTTGGAGTACCAGAGGCAGTTTCAACCCACCCCTTGATAATTTGAACCCTTTGGAGAGGTGCTCCTAATTTATCCCGTTGAGCCCATACTAAAAATTGAGGAGTCTGATTAGCTTGACTGAATAAATCAGCGCCCATGGTAACCCCTTTTGCATATGCATTTTTAATCATATCTTCAGAATTCAAATCAATTGATTCCATATCAAAGCCAGCAAAGAACCTTACTGCTATTCTAGTTCCTGTTGTTGCAAATGTTTCTTTTCTTTTAAATGCTTGAAAAATAGAATCTCGAGTATTTTCTTCAGCCCAAGCTACTGCCAATCCTGATGCACCCCATTGATCAAAGCCGACATCAGCATAAGTTTTGCCTTCAATTTCTTTTGTGCTCAGTGGCTGATTGAAGTCTAATGAATATTGTGTGAGTTGATCAATTCTATCCTGTGATAGAGGTACGCTTCCTCTTCCCATATCTGTACCATCAAGAACACCAACTTTAGACCAATAATTATTTTCATCGAATGCACCTGCTCCAGTATGCGTATCACTTGAACCTATTAAGCCAAATTTATATGGGTTACCACGGCCTTCCCACTCTAAAGTTAAACCTCTTAGAAAAGCATCTCTAACATAGCCACCTTGGGGCATGCTATAAGTTGGTGGCCTGCTACCGACTCTTTTATCCATGATTTCAAAATCAGCCCATTCATCATCCGGAGAGAGTAAGGGATGAGTGTCGGATGTTCCTTTGACCTGAGTCATTTCAACAACAGGCTCATTTCTCATTCTCTTTTCTGAATATTCTTTACTCATAGGATTTCCTCTATATGTCTCTACCTCAAACATTTGACCATTTGAGCCATTGCTATTGTGAGGCATAGCCAAAGAATCAACACCTTTGTCTCTTAAGCTGTCCATCCATGTCCAAAGATCTTCTGGGTTAAGAGAATCAATTCTTGTCCAAGGCCTAATTGGAGCATTGGAAGAATTAAAAATAACATTTCGATGCAAATTACCGCCTTCTACCTCTGTTGAGGTCGTATACTCATAACCAATGAAGGTTGTGAAATTTCCTGGATCATTGAATTCTTCTGCGGCTTTCGCTACATCTGCCCATGCAGACTTGTGAACATCATAATCAAATGAGGTTAAAGCAAGTTGAATATTATTTGTTAGCCATGCTCCTAAATAGTTTGGATGCCACCAAGGGTAAGGTTTATTAATAATTTCTCTACTTAATACAGAGCTAAATAAATCAGCTCGCTCTCCAGTTGATTCAACGGTTACATTCTCAGGCCTATTTATATTATGAATAGGTTTTGTCCACTCATTTTTAGACATCTTTGACGAAGTATCAGCATAATTTTCAATCATACCCATATAAAAACCATGATCAGTCACCGCATAAAAATCCAATGGCTCTTTCAATTTCATATCAAAGCCTAAGGGATGTTTAATTGCTTCACCAGTAGCAAACCTATATGCATCATATGGAGTTGCAGTTACTCCAAAAATATATGCATCAAATGAATACTTAGTATGAACATGCAAATCACCATAGTACGGATTTCTGTATGGATTAGATGGAATATCAGTATCGACTGAAGAATTTTCGATTGAGAAATCTACTATCTCTAAAGCCGATTCTCTCTGGAATATACTAAAGGAGTTAGTTGCATATAGATAAAATATAAAGGAGACAATAATTAATCCAATAGAAGATTTGCTAAGTTTCATTTTTCCCACCATTTATATCTATGAAGCCCAATTATTATGTCAATTGTAGGACTAAAAATGCAAGAATGCTTATACTAGGTTTTAAAAAATTTAGAGAAAAATCTTAAAATGATTAAATATTTCAGAAATTTTATGGCAAGGCGAACGTTAGGTGCAAACTTACGAAATAAAATAATGAATACATTTTCCAGTTATGAAATTTTTAAAGATACTAGAGCAAAAGCAGAAGCTTCGAGACAAAATGATCAAAGGTCTCATGAAGTTTTATATTTTCATAAAGTTGATGATCCTTATTCGCATCTAACGATTCAATCGATTAATAAGCTTCAAGCATCGTTTGATATTGAGTTGAAGCCAGTATTGGTAGGTGAAGAAAGTTTGGAGGCACTGCATGAACCGACTTTATACAATTATTACTGTCTTCAAGATGTCCAACGAATTGCACCATTTTATGACATTGAATTTCCAGCAAAATCCTATCCAGCTAGAGAACTCGTCATCATAGCTAACTCAATTCTGTCCGCAGTTGACGAACAAAATTTTGTGGATATAGCTACCCAAGTAAGTTTTGCTCTGTGGAGTGGAGATTCTGAAAAACTTGATGCTATTTCTTCCACCTACTTTGCGACATCAGGCCAAATTAAGGAAAAGTTAAACAATGGCAACGAAATTAGAAATGGAAAAGGTTATTATTTTGGTTCAGCTTTTTATTATGAAAAAGAACTATATTGGGGCTTAGATCGACTACCATATTTAGAAGAAAGACTGACTGAGCTTGGTGCAAGAAAAAAATCTGAAAACAATGAAATCTACCCTCTGAAACTAAAAGCTCCCAAAACATTAATTTCTGAAAAAAAAGTTAATCTTTATTACTATCCCTCATTAAATAGCCCTTATACCTTTGTTAGTACAAAAAGAATAAGAGAGATTCGAGATGAGTATCCTATTAATTTACATATGAAACCAGTTTTACCTATGCTTATGAGGATGATGAATATACCAACTAACAAAGCAAAATATATTCTCTCAGATGCTGCAAGAGAAGGAAGAAAATATGCACATGAAATGAAAACTATTTATTCTCCAATTGGAAAACCAGCAAGAAAGTCATATTCACTGTTTCCAGCAATTGATAAGGATGGAAAAGGCTTTGAATATATTGAAGCTTTGCTTAAAGCTTCCTTTCAAGATGGAATAAACATTGGCGATGATAATTTTTTAGAACAACTGGTTATAGATTTAGGTCTTGATTGGACAATGATAAGCAAAGATCTAAATTCAAAACACTGGAAAAAAATACTCAATGATAACGTTGAAGATATGTACTCAGGAAATTGCTGGGGTGTTCCAAGTTTTAAAATTACCAATGAGGATGGCACTGATCCATTTTATGTCTGGGGTCAGGATAGAATTTGGTTATTAAAAGAGGAGATCGCTAGGCGTTTGTCATAAGACTATTATGAAAATCAAAGAAATTTATTTTATTTTGTCTTTTTTTCTAGTAGCAGCATGTTCTGATTCAAGTAACTCAAAAAATATAATTAAACCTATAGAAGTTAAGCCCATAGTGGAAAAACTCAATATTGTTAGGCCTTTACCTAATCCAAATAAAAATGCTTATTTTGGTGATCTACATGTTCACACTGGAAATTCATTTGACGCTTACACTTTTGGAACAATCAATACTCCAAAAGATGCTTACAAATATGCTCGAGGCCATGCAATAGTCCATCCAAGTGGGTATTTGATTCAACTAAGCAGACCTTTAGATTTTTATGCTGTAACTGATCATGGAATTTTTATGGGATTAATGAAAGTTGCAGCAGATACGACATCTGAGTTCTCAAAATATGAATTTACCAAGCCTTTACATAATCTGAATGAATCCGTGGATACCGGTATTATTTCCTTGATTAAAAGAGGAAATATTTTCAGACCCTTTTATAGAAAAGTTACCGAGGGACTAGAGGATGGATCAATTGATGGCTCGCTAATAGAAAAAGTCGAAAGATCAGTATGGCAACAAACCATTGAAGCTGCAGACAATGCTTATATTCCTGGAACATTCACTACATTTGCTGCATATGAATATACTCCTGGATTAGACCTTTATAACAAGTACTTACATCGAAACGTTATATTTAAAGATACAAGAAATCTCCCCCAAAAAATCTTTACAAGAGCCGATAGCCCAAATCCAGAGAAATTATGGGATTGGATGAATCTTATAAGATCTGATGGAGTTGAGAGCCTAGCCATTCCTCACAATACAAATATTTCAGGTGGAGTTGCGTTCTCACTGGATAACTACAATGGAGGTCCAATCGACGAGTCTTATTCTAAAAATCGTTTATTAAATGAGCCGCTGGTTGAAATTACTCAAGTTAAAGGAACCTCGGAAACTCATCCATTGTTGTCAAAAAATGATGAATGGGCAGCTTTCGAAGTAAAAACTGGTGTGGACCAAGAGAAAAATATTTCTAATTTAAGGGGTAGTTACGTAAGAGATGCATATCTTAAAGGTTTAATGTTGGAGGAAAGAGGCCTAACTAATCCTTACAAGTTTGGTTTAATAGGATCAAGTGACTCACATGTTGGAGGACCCTCAGATAGCGAAGAGGTCTTTTTCTCAAAGGTTGGTCTTTTAGATGGCACTGCTGAGTTAAGAGGCTCAATTCCATTTAATCGATTTTATGGAACTTTTTTAAAATTGTTGAGACCAAATACAATCGCGGAGGTTGATGGAAAAAACTATCTTACTGCAAGTGAGAGACTCATTCATTTTTCTGCATCTGGTCTTGCTGGTGTTTGGGCAGAAGAAAACACTCGTGAAGCTATTTATGAAGCTTTTCGACGGAAAGAAACATTTGCGACAAGTGGACCAAGAATAAAAGTGAGATTCTTTGCGGGTTATGATTTAGAGAATTCATCACTTAATGATCTTTCTCTTATTCAAGATGCATATGCGAACAATATTACCATGGGCGGCACCCTCATTATTGATCACAATAAAAATCCAACTTTTTTTGTATGGGCTCTAGCTGATACTTTAGGGGCACCATTACAAAGAACTCAAATTATAAAAGGATGGTTAGAAGACGGAGAGCATAAAGAAAAAGTTTTTGATGTTGCATGTTCAGATGGATTGAGTGTTGATCAAGATACTCATCGTTGCCCAGAAAATAAAGCATGGGTTGATTTAAGTAATTGCTCGATTAATGCAGATTCAGGAGAGAGAGAAATGAAGGTCTTTTGGAAAGATCCAGAATTTAAGGATAATCAAGATGCATTTTATTATTCTCGAGTTCTTGAAAATCCTGTATGCAGGTGGTCAACGTGGGATTCCATCAGAGCTGATGAGAAACCTAGATCAGATATACCAGTCACAATCCAAGAGAGAGCTTGGTCATCACCAATTTGGCTAAAAAAAATTAAGTAGGGGTTACGACATGTCAAAAACAGCATTAGTTACAGGCGCCTCAGAAGGAATCGGTGCCGAGTTTGCAAAGATTTTAGCTAACCTTGGATATGATCTTATTCTTGTTGCACGGAGAGAAGATAAACTTAATCAATTAGCTGACAGGTTAAGGAGTGAATTTGAGGTGAATTCAGCTGTCATTGTTGCAGATTTATCTAAGGCAAATGCAGCACAAGATCTTTTTCAAAGAGTTGAAGAAATTGGAGCAAAAGTTGATTTCTTAATAAATAATGCAGGCCTTTTGCAAAATGGATTTTTTACTAAACTGAGTCTCGAAAAGCAGGAAGCAATGATTTCAGTCAATATCATGGCTCTCACTAGCTTGACTCATCTTTTTGCAAACAAGATGGCATTGCAAGGTAGTGGACATATACTTAATGTCGCTTCATTAGCTGGGTGGATGGCTATTCCAAATCAGAATGTTTACGCTGCATCAAAAGCATATGCTGTGTCGTTTTCTCAAGCATTATCAAATGAAATGGTTGCTGCAAATAACGGCGTTCAAGTGACAGCGTTATGCCCTGGTTATACAGCTACAAAAATGATGGACAATCCTGAGCAAGGCGCCACTCTCCGCATTCCATCAAGCATGATGATGTCGGCTAAAGATGTTGCAGAGATTGGTATAAAAGCATGTTTTGCTGGTAAAGATATTGTAGTTCCTGGTCTTGCTAATAAGTTCACCACCATCATCACTCGTCTTTTTTCAAAATCATTATTAACAAGGATTTTTGGTTCTTTCTACCGCAAGAATATGGACTGAAAAGTAAGAATTATTTTGCTAAGGTTTCGATATGAGTGAACAAGCTATCAAAAAAATACTTATAACTGGAGCCAATGGATTCATTGGTGGATCATTGATGCGTTATTACCAAAATCATGGTCAAGATGTTGTTGGCGTTGATCTCATTGGTAATGATGATGATATTGTTGAGGGTGATATATCTCAGCCAGATACAATCAGTCAGCAGTTACAAGAATGCGATGTAATTATTCATACAGCTGCTTTGGTCTCTAATGCAATGCAAGATTCCGATATGTGGCAAGTTAATGTATTGGCAACTCGTAACTTAATTCAAGCAGCAAAAGAGAATAAAGTTAGACGTTTCGTTCAAATTTCATCAATAGTTGCTTACGGAAATTCTGCAGAGGGTGAGTTAGATGAAACTCACCCTGTGCATGCCGATGGAGGAAGCTATGTGCTGACAAAACTAGCTTCTGAGCATGTTGTCTTAAGCGAGCAGGCCAAAGATGATATTGAAGTAGTGATTATTCGACCAGGAGATGCATATGGCCCAGGTAGCCGCCCTTGGATTATTGCTCCGTTAGAAGCAATTGCTAAAAATCAGTTTATGTTGCCTGAAAAAGGAGAGGGATTTTTTAGACCCATATTTATTGATGATTTAGTTAGGGGTATCGCAATGGCATCGAGGCATCCAGATGCAGCCGGCGAAATTTTTAATTTATCATGCGAGGGTTATATGTTTACAAAAGACTATTTCACTCCTCACTACCGATGGTTAGGTAAAAAGAGACCCGTGGTAGTTTCGACCAAGCTAGCTTTAAAAATCTCAGCCATAGCTTCAAAATTAGCCGATCTTTTGGGCAATCTAAATGAAGCATCTCCATCAACAGTAAAACAGCTTTCAACCAAGAGTTGGTTTTCAATTAAAAAAGCAGAACGTGTCCTTGGATGGAGACCTGAAATTTCATTTGAGGAGGGTATGAAAATGACTTATGAGTGGGCTCAGAAAAAAGGATTATTAGGCAAATAATTTAAGTAATTAATATATAAACCTTAATTTATCATTGATTTTTTGATTACGAAAAAGGCTATACTTATGTTTAAAAGTAGATCGCTTTGCGTTATTAAATTTAAATTATGATTTGGTGAAATCAATGCGTTTGTGGAATGGATGGGGAAATGAGAATAGTGAGCTTACTATGGAGCTTAACGATGGACTGCGAGCGTTATTAGAGGCTTTGGTAGGACCAGGAACTTCACTTAATCAAGCAACCTTGAAAGAGGTAATTTCTAAAGTACCCGCATCTCGTCTTGAAGGCCATTCTTTAATTAAAACTGATCCGGAAACACGAGTTCGACATGCGCGAGGTCAGAGTTTGCCAGATTGGTTAGATATGCATAGTGGAAATGTTGATACATTTCCTGATGGTGTTGCATTTCCAGAATCTGCAGAGCAGGTAAGAGAACTTCTTGCTTATAGTAGAGAGAATAACTTAGTTGTTATTCCTTATGGTGGCGGAACATCAGTTGTTGGCCACATAAATCCTATGAAGAGCGACAGACCAATATTAACAATAGATATGGGAAAGATGAGTTCCTTATTGAGCATTGACACTGAAAGCCAACTGGCTACCTTTGGAGCTGGAACTCCAGGTCCTGTTGTAGAGGAAACACTGAAAAAACACGGCTACACATTAGGTCACTTTCCACAATCCTGGGAACTATCTACTTTAGGGGGATGGGTGGCAAGTCGATCAAGCGGTCAACAGTCTCTTCATTATGGTCGCATTGAAAACATGTTTGCAGGGGGGATTATCGAAACTTTCAATGGCACCATGACAATTCCTACCATCCCAGCATCCTCAGCCGGTCCTGATATTCGTGAGATGATTCTTGGCTCTGAGGGCCGTATTGGTATTATTACTGAAGTTACTGTACGAATAACGCCTATGCCTGAGAAAGAAAAATTCCAAGTAATCTTCTTTCCTTCTTGGCAAATTGGTATTAATGCTGCAAGGGAATTGATTCAACAGCGAGTTGCATTGTCTATGGTTCGATTAAGTAACCCACTTGAAACAACAAGTCTATTATATATGGGTGCAGGCAGTGATAGCAGTGGGGTGGTTGCATTGGAGAAATCTTTATCTGAAAAGGGTATTGGTGAAGGAAAAGTGATGATGACATTTGGAGTAACTGGCTCAGCTCGACATTGCGAAACTGTATATGAACTTGCAATTGATCATTGTGCTGCCCTAGGTGGTTTTATAGATCAGTCTGGTCTTGGAGAGAACTGGGTGCATGGTCGATTCCGTGCTCCATATCTTCGTGATCCCCTTGGTGCAGAGGGGTATATAGTTGACACCATGGAGACGGCAGTTGATTGGTCAAAAGTTTCTGAAGCTGCAGAAAATATAGAAGAAGCAATTCGAGTGGCCTTGGATGATGAGGGTGAGCAAGTTCATGCTTATACGCATTTATCTCATGTATATGGTCAGGGATCGAGTATTTACACTACCTATTTGTTTCGCATAGGTGAAAGCTTTGAGTTAGGAAAGAATAGATGGATGAAATTAAAAAAAGCTGGCGCTGATCAGATTGTTGCTCATGGCGGCACCATCAGTCATCAGCATGGTGTTGGCAGCGATCACAAAAACTACCTAACAGCAGAAAAGGGAGAGTTTGGTATTGCTGCAATTAACAGCTTATTTCAGCAATTTGATCCTCGTGGAC
>CABZRR010000004.1 GCA_902528215.1 uncultured SAR86 cluster bacterium
CCCGGATTAATTCCACTTGCAATTCTAAAGATCTCTTTTCCGTGCATATCTCTGTAGGTAAAAAATCCATCAATATATCTTGCATCTAAATTTTTTAATAATGTATGAACTTGATTAATATCAAAATTTGACTTGTCCATTGAAACCAAATTTAAAATAATTAATTCTTGTTCCTGCTGAGGTGCATCCTCATCATTAAATCCAAAAGTGCTCTGCTCTAACTCACTTTCAAAAAGCAAAGATTTGGAATCATCAAGAGAATTTTGAATTAATGTGCGAGTAAAAATGGGTTTAAAAAAAAAATATAAGAGAGTTAAGAAGATTACTGAGGCTACAAGAACTAACAAAATTTGCAAATTGCTAAGCATGCTATGAAGCAGCTAACTTTAGTGCTTCTTTTACATCCACTGACACAACTCGAGAAACTCCAGCCTCCTGCATTGTAATCCCCATCAAATGGTCACTCTTTTCCATAGAAATTTTATTATGAGTAATGAATATGAATTGCACTCTATCAGACATCTCTTCAACCATTGCTGCGAACCTTGAAGCATTTATATCATCCAATGGTGCATCCACCTCATCTAACAAGCAAAAGGGAGCGGGGTTTAACTCAAATAATGCAAATACTAAAGACAGTGCCGTCATGGCTTTTTCTCCCCCAGATAGCTGAGAGATTGTTGCATTTTTTTTGCCTGGAGGTTGTGCAACAAGAGTTATGCCTGAATTAAGTGAATCGCCATCTATTAATTGCAATGCAGCTTTACCCCCACCGAAAAGTTTAGGAAATATTTCTTGTATTTTTACATTCACGGAATTAAAACTATCGTCAAACTTCGTCTTAGACTCAACATCTATTTTCTTAATTGCACTTTGTAGCTTATCTAAAGCTTCATTTAAATCTTCTAATTGAGAATCAAGCTCTTCAATTCGTTGTGACTCTTCTTCAATTTCATCTGGTGCCGCTAAATTAATAGCTCCTAAAGATATGATAGACGATTGAGTGGATGCCAAAGATGATTCTAGATTTAAAAGATTCATCTCTTCATAATCTTCATTATTTAGCTCAGAAACAGAGACTCCGGCCTTTTTCAACATTTGTGACGCATTATCTAAATTTACCTCAAATGTTCTTAAATCCAGTTTTAGGTTATTTAATTTTTCCTCTAAAGATCTCAGGTCTAAAGCGGCAAGAGATTTTTTATTTTCTGCATCTTGAATAGAAGCATCAACAACTGATTGTTTTTGACGAATTGAACTGAGCTCTGCTTCAGCATTAGAGCTCTTTTTTACTAACTCTGTTAAATCATTTTCTGCTTTGCTCTTATTTTCTTTAGCTCGACTTAGTTGCTCAGAAATTTCATTATGCCTAAGTGAATATTCATTAGTTATATTTTTAGATTGTTCAGAAGTAATTTTTAAAATGCTTGTTAATAAATCCTTTAACTCATTAACTTTATTACGTATTGAATCAGCCGCCAAACCAAAATCTTTTAGACCCTCTAAAATACTTTCAAGCAATTTCATTGCTTTTTCTTTGGAGCTTATTTTCTCCAAGCTAGATTTATTATGCAGCGCCTCGGCATACCTATCTTTTAATTTTGACAGATCCTCCTCATGTCCCAGAATTGCCTTATTAATATTTTGAAGATTAGTTTCAAGCCTGGCAATTTCTGAGCCAATCGTATAAAAGTTTTTTTGTGCGTCTTCGAAAGCAGATAAAACAGAAGAGTGCTCTGTCTTAATTTGGTCAATAGAGGTTTGATGAGTATCGACTTCAGTGGACTTAACAGTTATCTGATTATCAAGCTTAGCAATTTTTGAACTCAAGGAATCTTTTTTTGCTTTGGCACTTAAGGTATTTAAAATTGAAATATTTAACTTTAATTCCTTCTCTTCAATTTGAAGTTTTTTATACTTTTCTGCAGCCTTAGCTTGATTTTGTAATCTATTAATTAATCTTTGAATTTCGTCTCTAATATCTTTTACCCTAGAAAGGTTTTCTTTAGTTTTTTTAATTCTCTTTTCTGTCTCCTTTCTTCTTTCTTTGTATTTTGAAATGCCTGCTGCCTCCTCAATAAATACTCTCATTTCTTCAGGTTTGGCGCTTACTATCTTAGATACCATCCCTTGTTCTATGATTGCATAACTTCTCGGACCAAGGCCAGTTCCAAGAAAGATGTCTTGAACATCTTTTCGTCTGCATGAAGTGTTATTTATTGAATAATTTGACTGTCCATCTCTTGTCATCAATCTCTTAACGGATATTTCATTATATTTTGCATATTCACCACCCAATTTACCCAAGGAGTTGTCAAAAAGAAGTTCAATGCTGCATTGGCCTGAAGGCTTCCTTAAGTCTGAACCATTAAAGATAACATCTGACATAGAATCACCACGTAAGTTCTTTGCAGATAACTCTCCTAAAACCCATCTAACAGCATCGATAACATTAGATTTGCCGCAACCATTTGGACCAACAACAGCGACCATATTTGTAGGGAAGGATATCCTCGTGGGATCCACGAAACTTTTAAATCCAGCCAATTTAATGTGTTTAAGCTGCATTAAATAATTCCTTTTCTTATTTTAAACTATTGTTCCCTTTTTAACCATTCATCAGTATAAAAAAATAACTCCTCTTGATTGTCTTGTGAATACTTTAAATCTATCGTTTTAAATGCTTCAAAAATAAAATTATCGCATTCAGCTAAAGCCTCAATCTTGATAATTTCTTGCTGCATAAAAGCAGATGCAATATCAAAACCTCTTACGGTTGAATTAGATTTATCCAGCTTAATAGGCCTTATAATATTTGGAGACAACAGCTCTACTGAAGCAATATTAACTCCTGGCCCATTTGGAATTGACACCCCCAGCTGTACTAACTGCAAAGTACAATTAGCAGGGTTTTCAACGTTGATAATAAGGTTTGAATTTGCAATTTCAGGATATTTCTCATCTCTAAAATCTGCCAAAAGATTAAAAATAGGAACCTGGAAATTCTCAGAAGCAAATTCTACATTTAAATACTTGAGTATGCTTTCTGCTGAATTAAATGATTGTTCTTCTAAGGCTTTGTAGAAAACTTGTGAGCCCATTATAAAAGATTGCTCCTCGGAGGATTGATCAAAAATATATTCATTTAAAAAAAACTTATCGAACTCTTCATCTCGTGAGATAGTCATCAGAATCGATTCAGATTGAGTAGCTTTAACCCAGGAACCTATCAATGGCTCTCTAGAGATAAAATTTAAAACAAATCCTCCAAAAACTAAAATGGTGACTAAAAAAATGAGTGATTTTTGATTAGACAAAGGCTGAAGCAAGTAAACAATTACAGGTAATAATAATATTATTGAAGAACCAATAATAAATATCATTCGACTCTGCGTTTAAAAAAGAAGATTATCAAAATTAAAGAAAGGAAAATAAAAGGTCCAAACCAAAGTATATAGTTTGCTCCTTCGAGAGCCGGTCTATAATCTGAAAAATTACCAAACCTATCTGATACATACTTTTTGATTTCATCGTCAGAAGAACCATCAATGATTAAGTCATAAACCTTATTTTTTAAATCTCTAGATACAGGGGCATCAGAGCTAGCAATGCTGCCGCTGATACACTTTGGGCATCTAATTTCTGAAATTAATGAGTAAAATCTTTTTTCCTGAGCTATGTCTTCAAATTGGTATACTATTTCACTAAAACTATAAATAGAAAAAATTAAAAAAGAAGATGCTAAAAAAAAATTACTTTTTATCATGTCTCGTTACTTGCTTTTTTAATTAGTGGATGAAAAATTGTTTCCCACTTTTTTGGGGTCATTTCTCCTTGAATGTGAGCTACAATCTGATTATCGATTACTAAATATGATTCAGGCGCTCCAGTTACACCAAGATCAAAAGCCAAGTCTCCTCTTGGATCATATATTGAAAGAATATATGGATTACCATGCTTTTGAAGCCAAGCACTTGCTTTATTATTAGAGTCTTTATAATTCAAACCAACTATTTGAATATTTGCATCCGATAGCTTAGTTAAAAAGGGGTGCTCGACAAGGCATGTGATGCACCAACTTGCCCATACGTTTACTAACTTTATTCCATCTAAATATTCGTACTTAACTGGAATTCCATTTAGATCATTCAGTTCAAATGATGGAAAATTTTTAGTATTGAATTTTAAAAATTTTCCATCTTCTTCAATCAACAATACATTAGCGAAGAATGTGAAAATAATAATAGGTACTAGGACTATTAAAAATCTTAGAGATTTATTCATGTTGCTTTCTTTTTAAAAATTGTAATTAACATGCCCATTACCATCAAAGAAGCAGAAAACCAGATCCACTTTATAAAATAATTTATTTTTAAGGCAAAAGTCCAACTGCCATTTTCTAACTGATCACCGATTGTGAGATATGTATCTTTCAATATAGAGGTATAGATAGAAGATTCTGTTGTAATTTGCCCCCTTGTAGCATATTTTCTTTTCTGAGGATTTAGAAAGATATTTTTTCCATCTTGTAATAATGACACTTCAACAGAAATAACATCATGATTTGAAGCTTTCAAAACTTTTATGTCATCAAATGAAAATTCTTTTATAGACTCATTCACAAAAATAGATTCACCTGGAGCGAGATTAAGGTTTTTCTCATAACTTAAGATGCTATTTAAAGAAACTGCTAAAAATAATAGACCCAAGCCAATGTGAGCGACAGCACTTCCTTTATTAATAAACTTTTTGTAGAAAAAATTATTAAGCACTCTTAATAAGTAAGTAAATAGAATAAGTGATCCAGAAAAGATTCCTATGTATGAAAGAATCGAGAAGGTTTCTGTTATGTGCCAAACAAAATAAGTAAATAGAATTGTTAATATTACTGGAAAAAATGTTTTGTAGACGTAGCTTTTTAGATGCTTGGACCTTTGCCATAAAGAATCTACAGAGGCCATGATAAATATAGCGGTAATAAGAATTAATGGCGTAAAAATTGTATTGTAATAAGGAGGCCCAATACTAACTTTTTCTCCATTTATTGCTTCAATAATAAGCGGATATGTTACACCAAGAAAAATAGAGAAAATGCTCGTAACCATTAATATATTGTTCATAGAAAGAAAAGATTCTTTCGAACCTGAAACTACAAATTTTGATCCATTCAAAGATGGAATTCTATATGCAAAAACTCCTAATGCTAATAATGTAATTAGTCCAGAAAAAATTAAAAGATATAAGCCCCTTTGAGGATCATTTGCAAATGAGTGAACGCTATCAATGATTCCAGACCTAACAATAAATGCTCCAAAAAGGCTCAGAGCAAAGATTAAAATCCCTAAAAACATAGTCCAAGTTTTTAGAACACTTGATTTTGAAGAGGCATACAATGAATGCATAAACGCAGTAGCAGCAAGCCATGGCATCAAAGCAACATTTTCAACTGGATCCCAAAACCAATAGCCTCCCCAACCAAGCTCATAGTATGCCCACCAACTTCCTAAGGTAATTCCAATCGTTAAGAAAATCCATGCCACCAGGGACCAATTCTTTATATCTTTTTCCCATTCTAATTCAAAATTACCGTGAAAAAGATATGCTGTGATGTAGCTAAAGGAAATTACAAATCCTACATACCCCAAATACAACATTGGTGGATGAATAGCTAAGGCAGGATCTTGCAGAACTGGATTTATATCTGCACCTTCTATAGCTCCAAATGGTAATACTCTCTCAAATGGATTAGATGTTAAAAGAAGAAATAATAAAAAGCCTAAAATGATTAAGCTAACCATCAATAAGGTTGTTTTCTTTAAAGAGTGGCTATCATCAAGAGAATTTATAAAGAAGATACTCCATGCGGTTAAGAAAACTATCCATAGGAACATTGATCCCTCATGTGCACTCCAAATTGAACTAATTTTATAAAAAATTGGTAATTGAGAGTTGGAGTGACTAGCTATATATGCAATTGAAAAGTCATCATTTACTGCAAGATAAACATACATTGCAAATGAAATAAAAACCAGCCAACAGGCCTGATTGAAAAGCCTAATAGATAAACTTAATTGGTTGGGGTGAATCTTGCCAAAAAAGAAAAAGAAATTAAAAATTAAGATTAAACTTAATATAACAACTGCTGATAAAGATAAAAAATGTGATATCTCCCCTATCATATTTCGGCTGCCTCTATAGATAGCTCTGGAGGCATATAATTCTCATCATGTTTAGCAAAAATCTCTTCTGCCTCAAACATTCCATCTAAAAAATATCCTAAAACTACTACTCCGCTATCCTCTTTAAATAAATCTGGGGGAATACCATCAAAAATGACTGGTACTTCTTTTACAAAATCAGTAGCAATAAATTTTATTTTTGTACCATCTCTTTTTATTGAACCTGACTTAACCATTCCTCCTAATTTAATCCGATAGCCTGGTTTAATGTCAGCTTTCAACATCTCAGATGGACTGTAGAAAAGATCTAATTTAGAGTTTAATGAAAAAAGTATTAATAAAATTCCACCTGCAGACATAAAAAGAATGATAAAAAATTTCCAAAGACGATTTTTTCTAGCTTGGAGCATTTTTTATTTTAATTTTTCTTTTAACCCCTTTAATTCTATTTTTAGCAATCAGAAAACTAGCAACAATAATTGATATAGCAATTGAGTAAACCGACCAAACATATACACCATGGCCATCCATAGCCAAGATTTCATTAAGATTATTAAAAGCTAAATCAAACATATTCTGAAACCCATTTTTTATTTTTTTCCCTACCCAATATATAGGAACGACTACTCAAAATACCAAGGGAAATTAACGTAAAACCTAAACCAATTATTGAAATTAATAATGGATATAGCATAGATGGATCAATCGAACTTCCACCTGAAACTGATATTGAGGCTGGTTGGTGCAGTGTTGACCACCAATCAACAGATTTTTTAATAATTGGAATATTCACAACCCCAATTACAACAAGTATCGACATCAAGCGATCTGACTTTTCTAAGTTAGAGAAAGACCCATGTAAAGTTAAAATACCAAGATACATGATGAATAAAATTAAAGTTGAAGTAATTCTCGCGTCCCATTGCCACCACGTTCCCCATGTCGGAATACCCCAAACTGATCCTGAGAATAAACCTATAAATGTAATCATTGCTCCTATTGGTGCAGCTGATTTAATTAAATAAGCAGCTAACTTAACTCTCCATACAAGGTGCATTAACGCGCACAGTGCCATAAAGAAATAAATGAGCTCTGCAAAGATTACTGCAGGCACATGAAGAAAGATAATTCTATATGAATTTCCTTGAACGGCGTCTTGTGGGGCAAATAATAGACCCCATACCCATCCAACAATCAACATAGACAAACCAATAAAAATTAAAAAGGGATAAAGCGTCTTAGTTATTCTGACAAAACTTTTTGGAGATGAAAATTTGTGGATAAATGCTGAAATCACATCAGTATTATAAACCTAACTTGACTAATCTATGTGTGTTTTTAGAGCTGTTGAAATAATTAGCGGCATGATAGCTGAAATCAAAAAACTCACACCAATCATCAAAGAACTAATTTCTAAAAAACCATCTTCGTATTGAATGCTCCTTATTGCCGTTCCAAGCAAAATAATCACAGGTAACGCGAGCGGTAAGGTGGTTAAAACTCCCAACATAGCTCCTTTATTAATTGACAATGCGTTCCCGAATGCAAATAAATTAAATAACAAAAGATTCGAGAGGCTGAGCAAAAAAAATACGTTCATAAAGCTTCCAATTGCAACTCCATTCGCAAAAGAAAATATTGCACCAATAAAAGCAATTGGAACACCAATAAAACAAACGTATACGAATATTTTAGATAATACTATTTTATAAAAGTCTTTTTCCACAAGAAATTCTTGCTCAAGTGATCCATCTTCAAAGTCTTCCTCAAACATCCCCTCTGTAGCCAAGAATGAGGTCATCAATAACGAAACAACGATGATTGAAAAATAAAACTTTTCTAGATCAAATTGTGAAATGTCGATGCTCAATGGAAAGGCTGTTAAAACAAGAATCATAATTAACATCGGCCCCAGCCAAGACTTAAGTTTATAAAATAATTTAAAAGATTCTATTTTTAGGAATCTAAACATTTCTTTCACCCAGTGATATAACTTGACATTCAAAACTTGGATATATGTGTGAAGTAAGAATAATTCCGGTTCCCTCAGATAATTTTTGAATAAAAAAATTATTTAATAGGTCACTCGCAGCATGATCCAAGCCAACAAAAGGCTCATCAAGAACTATCAATTCTGAAGATTGAGCTAAAACTCTTATCAATGCTAATTTTTTTTGCTGACCAAAAGACAGATTAGCAGTAAGCTCATCTTGCATTTGAAATAAATCTAATTTTTCTAGCCATTCAAATGCATTACTCAAAGTAGCATCATCAAATAATAACTCAAGGTTTTGAGAAGGTGTTAAGTAATGCTTAATTGCATTTTTATGACCAAGGTAAGAAATCTTTAAATCTTTATTGTTGTACTCAATTGAGCCCTTTGTTATAGAAGTTATCCCTAAAAGAATCTTTATCAAGGTGCTTTTACCTGACCCATTACCTCCTTTGATATGAAGGCCCTCTCCTGAGAATACTTCAAATGAAAGATTATGAAAAAGCTTTTTCTCATTTATTTTATATGAGATGTTTTGAGCTGAAATAAGCATCATAAAGTACTAATTTAGAATAGATTTTGCCCTTATTGTAAGGGATGGAAGTGGATTTTGTGGATCTAATCGAAGATAAAATCTTTTTGCCAACTCAGAAAATGGATTTGAAGCAGTTTCTCCCAGACCGCCAACAGAAAAATATAATGATTTAGTAAAAAAAATTCCTTGCTCAACTTGAGGTACTTTATTAAAAAAAGTGTTTAACCTTCCAATACTATTAAGCACTCCTTTAAATTTATTTCCAAAATGATACCAACCCCAAAATTGATAGCCACTTTTTGAAAAATGTAAAAGCTGTTTTCTAGCAACTTTTTTTGGAAAAGCGCCAGCAGGAATAATTGAAATTACATTAGACTGTAATTCAGCAATTTTTGAATCTAATAAAGATGGTAACTCTTCAACAGATGAAAAAGGGCAAAGTAAACATTCTACCCCTTCCTCAATTTGATAAGACTTAACTTTAGAGAGCCTCTCCTTTGAGCCAATAATTATGTAGCTAACATCGAGAAGTTCCTTAGACACACTGAATTATTCAGACTTTGAGAATGCCTGCTCAATATCTGCAATTATATCGTCGATATGTTCAAGCCCAATCGATAGCCTAACATATCCAGGACTTACTCCAGCTGATGTTAACTCCTCTTCATTTAGTTGAGAGTGAGTGGTACTAGCAGGATGAATTGCTAAGCTCCTTGCATCACCAATATTTGCAACGTGATAGAGCATCTCAAGAGAGTTAATAAACTTTTTACCTGCCTCTAGACCGCCTTTAATTTCAAAGCCTAAAAGTCCACCACAGCCATTTGATAGGTATTTGTCAGATCTTTCTTTTGCTAAGCCAGAAGAAGTTCCAGGATAGGCAACTCTCTCAACCATTGGATGATTATCGAGATATTCAGCAACTTTTTGCCCGTTAGTAGAATGCTCTCTCATTCTAATATTTAATGTTTCTAAACCTTGAATAAACATAAATGCGTTGAATGGACTCATGGCTGCGCCCATATCTCTTAGAAGAGTTGTTCTAGCTTTAAGAATGTATGCTATTGGACCTAAGGGTTTAACTGCATCTGTCCAAACCACTCCATCATAGTTAGGGTCAGGATTATTGAGCTTTGGCTGTCTCTCCGGATGAGCCTCCCAATCAAAATTACCACCATCAACTATAACTCCACCAATTGAAGTTCCATGGCCGCCTATATATTTTGTTGCAGAGTGAACAATTATTGATGCGCCATGATCAAATGGCCTGCATATCAATGGAGCAGCAGTGTTATCAACAATCAATGGAATACCAAGAGGTCTTCCAATATCAGCAACCTCTTGCAAGGGAAACACTTGAAAACTTGGATTTGGAAGGACCTCCCCATAATATGCTCTGGTTTTATCATCTGTAGCATCAGCAAAATTCTGAGGATCAGATGGATCAACAAATCTTACTTCTATACCCATATCAGAGAAAGGATTTTTAAACTGATTGTATGTGCCACCGTAAAGTTGCGAGGAGGCAACAAAATTATCGCCGTGACTGCATAAATTTTGAATTGCATAAGCTGATGCACCCTGCCCTGATGCTAGTCCTAATGCAGCAACTCCTCCCTCAAGTGCAGCAATCCTGTCTTCAAAGACAGCATTTGTAGGATTCATGATTCTTGAGTAAATATTGCCTAATTCACCCAATGCAAATAAATTTGCTGCATGATCAGTGCTATCAAATTGATAGCTGGAAGTCATATGAATTGGAACTGTTACTGAATTTGTTGTTTCATCTTTTCTCCAACCAGTGTGCAATGCAATAGTTGAAGGATTTGTATACTTTTTATCACTCATTAATTTCTCCAGTAGATAGGCCTAAAATGCAATTAAAACATTTTTTATTAATAACTTATCATTATATTTAAATTTGATAATTAATCTAATGAATTTAATTTCGTAATTAAACTACAAAATAAAATTTCTCAGAATATTAAATATACAGCTAGTCTTTATTTGATTGACAATCTAATGGAAATATTTTTCAATGCACTACAGATTTAATTTTGAGGTTAATCATGGCTAAAAAATATGTAAATTTTAGAGTAGGCGGATCTCCATACAAAGTTACTGACGATTATTCTGTTTGGACTAATGATCTGCTAGGTAAAATAATTGCAAGTAAAACAGTAATTCAACCAGGTAAATCTACTATCGGCCACAGACTGAGCGATTCAGATGTTGTTTACATAATTGTAAATGGTAGAGGCTTGATGGAAGTTATTGAATATATGAATTCAGAGGAAGGTCATGGTAGAGATCCAAGCCAGGGAATTGAACATCAAGACTCATTTGAATTAACTGCTGGAGATGTAATTCTTGTCCAGTCAGGTGACTTTGTTAAAGTCGTTAATGAATCAGAACATGACCAGCTTACTTACCTCAGGGTATTTGATAGAGAAGGTTGGAGAGTTGAGCCTAGTTAGGACTTTTAGATTCTTCTGATAATTTCGAAACTGCCTCGTCAATAGAGTAAGTATCTGTTTTATTTTCTCTTAAATTACGAATCGAAACTGTCTGAGCAGACATCTCTTCTTTTCCAATAACAGCCATAAAAGGTACTTTGGCATTACTGTGCTCTCTGATTTTATAACCTATCTTTTCATTTCTTAAATCTAAATCAACTCGAAGATTAAACTCATCAAACTTTTCCTTTAAAGTTTCAGCATACTCGTTTACTTCCTCAGTCACAGTCAAAATGGCTAATTGCGTAGGAGCTAACCAAAGAGGCAATTTACCAGAATAGTTTTCAATTAAAATTCCAATGAACCTTTCAAAAGAACCAAGAATTGCTCTATGCATTAATACCGGTCTGTATTTTGAACCATCCTCGCCAATGTATTCAGCATCCAGTCTATCTGGAAGATTAAAGTCCGCTTGAAAAGTGCCACATTGCCATTCACGCCCGATTGCATCAGTCAAAACAAAATCAAGTTTTGGTCCGTAAAAAGCACCGTTCCCAGCTTCTACTTTATAAGGTATGTCCAGTTTTTTTATTGCTGATTCTAAAGCTGCTTCTGCCTTATCCCAAACCTCATCATAGCCAACTCTTATTTCAGGTCTTGTAGATAATCTAATATCAAAAGATTCAAAACCAAGCTCACTGTAAATTTGTGACAATAAAGATATAAAATCGGCAGTTTCACTTTCTATTTGGTCCTCAGTACAAAAAATGTGTCCATCGTCTTGAGTAAAACCTCTAACTCTCATTAAACCATGCATTGTTCCTGAGGCCTCATACCTATGACAAGATCCAAACTCGGCAAGTCTAACAGGAAGATCTCTATAAGATTTTATGCCTTGATTGTAAATCTGAACATGGCAAGGACAATTCATTGGCTTAAGAGCATTCACCCTCTTTTCATTCGCATGCTCCTCATCAATTTCGGTAATGAACATATTTTCACGATACTTTTCCCAGTGACCAGAAGATTCCCATAGCTTTCGATCGACAACCATTGGAGTATTTATCTCTTGATAGCCATTAGCAATTTGCTTTTTACGAACGTAATTTTGCAATGTAATGTATATAGACCAGCCTTTTGCATGCCAAAAAACCATTCCAGGAGCTTCTTCCTGCAAATGAAATAAATCCATCTCTTTTGCAAGTTTACGATGATCACGCTTTTCAGCCTCCTCAATAAGAGTTAAGTGTTTTTTAAGATCTTTTGCATTTTTCCATGCAGTCCCATAAACTCTTGAAAGCATTTCATTTCTTGAATCACCTTTCCAATAAGCGCCAGAAATTTTGGTAAGTTTAAAAGCTCCAACCTTATCCAAACTAGGCAAATGAGGTCCTCGACATAAATCTATAAAGCCTGTATCACCTTGGCTATAGATTTGAAAGCTATCTTCTTGATTAGATTCTTCAATTATCTTGACTTTATATTCTTCATTTATGTCTGCAAAGCTCTTAATCGCATCCTTCTTTGAATGAAATGTTTTTATTATTTCAGATTTTGAAGCAACAATTTTTTCCATTTCCTTTTCAATTTTCGGCAAATCGTCTATAGATACTCTTTCCTCAGATAAGAAATCATAATAAAACCCATTTTCAATTGTTGGTCCTATTGCCAACTTTGCTTTTGGGTATAAATTTTTAATAGCGCGCGCCAGAACATGCGCTGCAACTGTATGACGCATAATTTCTAGACCTTCATCTGAATCAAGTGTATATATAAAAATATCTGCGTCCTGATTGACAGTATCACTCAAATCCCTTTGATTGCCATTGACGCTGAATGCAATAGCTGCTTTGGCAAGTCCTGCCCCAATCATGCTCACAATCTCGTGACCGCTTACACCAACAGGAGCTTGTTTCTGAGATCCATCAGGAAGTGTGATTGTTATTTCTTTGCTCATGGTAATAGCCCTTGCGCACTATTCTAATATTTTTAAACTTAAAGGTATATTTTAACTGTAACTTTTCATTACTGTGGCTTTAATTTAATATGTTGAAATTAGAAAATTTAGGAGAAAATCTCATGACAGTTAGTGTTTTATTAGAAGGAACTTTAAAAGAGGGTCTAGCGGATCAATTTGAAGAAATTTGTACTGATGCATTCAAAGTGACTCGTGCTTTTGATGGTTGTCAAAATATTAATTTAACTTTTAATCTGGAAAATAAGCATAATTATGTTCTTACGGAAGTGTGGGATTCAAAAGAGCATTATGAAAAATATCTTGCTTTTAGAACTGAAGACGGAACTATTGCTGCTGTTACTGAAATGTGCTCAGAAGGTCCAGTAATAAGAATATTTGATATAACTAACGCTTAAAAAACTGCCTTCTTAGTTAAACGGATATAACAACTCCCTCCTAAGGAGTAGTTCTAGGTTCGATTCCTGGAGAGGGCACCATAAATTTGAAAAGAAAACTGCAACGTCCAGCAAGAGACCAAAACTCTCTCATAGTTTCATTTCATCAAGTAATAACTCGTCATTTAATAACCATGTCGCTCATAGCAGGAGCTTGCATTTTGTTATCCATTGATTTGATTGCAAGCAGCGTCTATTTAGAACCACTTAAATCTTCTCCTATTTTTTATTTATTTGTTCTATCTGCTCTGTTATTTTTTTTTATTTTCTTCTATTTAGTCAAAGGGCATAAAATTGAACGAATTCATTTAGCTTGGTTAACTTACCTGCTATTAATTTCTATAGTTGAGGAATTTGCTTTCAGGATGCTATTACCATTTTTGTTAAGTGGTGCATTTGGGATGATGGCTGCGGTTCTGTTTAGTAATTTTCTTTTTGCAAGCATTCATTATATGACACTGCGCTGGAAATTTATAAATTGTTTTTTTGCTTTTGTCGGTGGACTAGGACTAAGCAAGTTACTAGAAAGCAATGGAGATATAACTATTCTTATTTTGGTACATTACTTTTTCACTTTTCTTAATACCCCTCTTCCTCCAGAGCGAAGATATTTAAGTTTATAAGTAATTTAATCTTATTTAGGCCTGATATAAATATCATAGGTGATAACCAGCATTTTAGTTTATTCTGAATAAAGATTTATTACTCTATCCCTATTCTTAATATTTTTAATATTCTGAAAAAATAACTCAAATGCTCGGCCTAAAGATAATAATGAATGAGCTGAGTCGTGAGCTGAAATAAAACAATTTTTGGCCATCCAAAGAGAAGAATTAGTATCTAGAGGTTCAATCTTGGTGGTGTCTAAAGCTGCAGCGGCAATTTTTCCTTTATTCAATGCATCCGCTAAATCAACCTCATTAATTGCAGTCCCTCGACCCACATTAATTATCATGGCAGAGGTATTAAGTTTTTCTAAAATATCTGCATTTATAAAGTCTCTTGTTTGAGGGCTATCTGGTAATGCAAGTACCAAGTAATCAATTAAAGGCAGTAATTCCTCAAACCGATCCAACCCCAATACTTCATCAGCATACTCATCATCTTGCGGATTACGTCTGATTCCAGTTACCCTCATTCCAAAAGCTTTGCCTAACTTTGCAACCTGGCTACCAATGCCCCCATAGCCAAGAATCACTAGGGTTTTGTTAGTAAGCTCGCCATCTCCTGCTATAGGAGCCCAGTTTTTTGATTGCTGATATTCAATGTGATGATCGATTCTTTTGTTCCATCTTAGAATTTGTGAAAAAACATAATGGGCAATTGGAATGGCATAAACACTGCTCGCATTGGCAATGTGAACATTTTCAATTTTTAAAATGTTTTGTAGTATTGGTGCGTCCATGCCAGCAAAGCCACTTTGAAGAAATTTCATTCTTTTGGCCAAGCTCAATAATGCATCATGAATATCAGGGTTATCTCTAGCAGCAAACAAAAATTGATAACACATGAATAAAGCATCTGATTCTGGGATAGTTTCCCAATCTGGATTAGTGCAGTCTCGGGGATTCAGTGCGATAATTTCCATTGAGGGATCAAACGCAAGCAACTCAGACTTATATAATTTATTATTATCTTGAGAAATAACAATTCTCATGAATCATCCTTTAAAAGGTATTTCATAATTTTTCCTGCAGCATTTGTTGGTAACTCCTGCACGAACTCTATGATCCTTGGGACCTTATAATTTGCCATATTTTCTTTTGACCACTTAATAAGGCTATCAGAATTTAAATCTTGATCAGGTTTTAAGACAACAAATGCCTTAGCAACTTCTCCCATTCTTTCATCCTCAATCCCAATAACAGCCGCTTGCGAAATTGAAGGATGATCACATAGAATATTTTCAATTTCAGCTGGATAAGCATTGAAACCACCAACAATAAACATATCCTTACATCTGTCGGTAATTTTTATATACCCATTTTCGTCAAGTATTCCTATATCCCCTGTATGCAGCCAACCGTCATCATCTATTGCTTCTTGAGTCGCCTCAGGATTATTAAAATATCCTTGAGTGATGTTGTAACCTCTTACTAAAATCTCTCCAGGTTTGCCAGCTGGAATATCTTGACCATCTTGATTAACACATTTAACTTCTACATCTGCAATAGCAAAGCCTGAAGTTGTTGCAATAGTCTCATAATCATCATCAGGCGTGCACATAGTTACCACGCCAGTACTTTCTGTAAGCCCATAGGCTGTTATAACAGTGTCAAAACCTAATTTTTCTTTCATATCTTTAATTAACTGAACAGGGATTGATGCTGCCCCAGTGACTCCTAATCTCAATGAAGATATATCCATTGTTTCTATTAAATTGCTTGTAAGAATAGATTGATAGAGAGTTGGTGGACCAGGAAGCATCGAGATTTTTTCTTTATTAATCATCTCAATGATCTTATCTGCATCAAAAACAGGACATGGATATGCAGTGGCACCTCTCATAATAGACGCAAGCCAACCAGCCTTGTAGCCAAAAGTATGAAAAAAAGGATTAACAATTAAATACTGATCTTTTTCATTCAAGCCAATATAAGATGACCAATAATCAAAAACTTTAATATTTTGTAAATGAGTCGAAATTACCCCTTTGGGTTTACCAGTCGTACCGGAGGTAAATATTATATCAGCCATATCTGATTCTTTGATTTCAGGAAATTTAGCCTCTAACGCATCCTCTTTTAAGCTCTCGATAGATTTAATGTCACTAAGATCATTTTCATCAAATGAAATTTGATGTTGAAGATGAGGCAGTTCTTCGTTTTCCAATAATTTAAAGTAATTGGTTCCAAGAAAAGTTTTAACACTAAATAAAATTTTGGCCTCTGCATTATTTAGTATATATGCCGCCTCTTTGCCTTTCATTCTTGTGTTTATAGGTACTAAAACTCCTCCTGCCTTGTGTATTGAAATGCCTGCAAGAACCCAATCATTCATATTTGGGGCCCAAATAGCTACACGATCTCCAGGCATAATGCCTAAATTTATAATGTGGGATGCAATGTTGGTTGATAATTTATCTAAATCTGAAAAAGTTAATGTTTCATCATCAGAAATCAATGCAGGCTTAGAAGAATAGTTCTTGGCTTGATGCCTAATAAGGTCAGGAATAGTAAGTTTTGTCAATGATTTCAATCTAGTATCCTCGCCCATCGATAATCATATTTGTAATATTTTAATCCAATAGAGGATTCTGAAAATCTTACACCGGGCAAAGAAGAAATCTCTTCATATAGTACTTTTGAAAGCTTGGTGACATCCTCTGCAAGAATAAAAACCATTAGGTCATGACGGCCCAATAAAGTTGAAACAAACCTTACTTCTTTCATTTTTGAAAGAGCTTTTGCAACTGAATCTTTGGAGCGCGTTTCAACATCCAAACCAACAAAAGCCAAAGAAGGATTTTCTAAACGGTTAATGTTATTGATTACAGAAATTTTTATTACCTTATTTTGAATGAGTTTTTGAATTCTATTTCTAACAGTGCCCTCTGTAACTCCAATTACTTTCGCCATTTGATTATTTGACATTCTTGCATCTGCACCTAGCAATTGAACGATTTTTTTATCAGTTTGGTCAAGCTTCATTTGCAAAGGGAGTCCAGTCAGTTTCAAATTTATACACACTAGATGCTATTGCAGGAGCAATACTTTTTATTCCAACAATTGATGGCAATGTTTCATCTAAAAATATTTTTGTTTCATGTAAGCTTTTAGTTGCGCACAGAATTTCTATATCTTGTATTCCACTGACAACATTAACACTAAAAATTTCTTTCTGATTTGAAAGTATCTCGGCTACCTCCTCTAATTTATCGCCCTGTACTCTAATTCCTACAGGAAGCAAATAATCATAGCCAAACTTTTCAAAATCAGCTATGGCTATAATTTTACAAAAACCTCCATCGATGATTTTTGATAATCTTTTACTCACAGTTACTTCGTTGATAGACAATTTTTCAGCAATTGATTTTGCTGGTGCACGACCGTCGAGCTCTAAGATTTCTAGGATTTTATGGTCAAGATCATCTAGCGAAACTTTCACTTTATAAAATGCTTTTTAGTTAAGAATTAGAATTCTCTTTTTTTAAGATCCAATCCAGAGGGAATATCTGCTCTATTGACTAGAAACTGTCCATACCATTTTCTTAACTTTCTAAGTGGGCCATCGCCATCACATACTACTGGATCGGGTATATAGATCTTATTTTCCCAAATCGCAACATCTTGTCCAAAAGCATAATTATTTGCATCGACATATCCCTGAATAAAAGCTGCCTCATCTTCAGCTGACATACCAGGAACTTTTTTTACCATAACCCCAAAGTTAATTTGAAATGACGTCAATGTTAATGGAATGTGAGTTACTGCAAGCCTGCTCTCAACCTTCATGCCGTCATGCACTGCACTCATGTATGTTGTCATATAGGCTGGGCCCTCATAAGTTGCTTGTGAGAAAAGATCGCGTCCGAGAATAGGACTGTCTGCTGTCATTTCTTGGGTGTAAGTATGGTCCTTAGCTTCATTCCAAAAGCCTTCGAATGGAGCCTGGTGCACAGGACCAAAATGACCTTTATCTGCCATATTGTCTATAAGTTCACGGCAATTATTTTTAACAAGAAAACTAGCCATTCCATAATCTGACCACTCATCGGAGTAACACTCTTCTATTTTTTTTGGCAGATAATCAGGATCTCCCTTTTCAACATCATGCCAAACTAATACCATTTGATTCCTTTCCAAAACTGGCCATGATTCCCCGTCACCAACATCAATACTAATTCCATCATCTGTTCTAAGAACTTTAATCTTTCTGTTAAATCCTAATATATTTTTAGTCTCTCCAACAGGAAAATCTCTCTGATGACCAAGCGCAAACCAGCCTCTAGGGAATCTATCAGGAAGGTCGCTGGTTAGAACATCTTCTTTAAAAACTGAACTCATCTATTCTTTCTCCATTTAAATCTGCAGAATTACCATCTCTATCAAACCAAACATAAATTGAGCCGTCAAGTTCATCCACTTCCCATGAACGAGTAACAGCTTTTGGAGGTATCCTCTTTGCATAAGGTACTTCATTGCATGGACCCTCTCCAGACCATCGCCACGCATGGAAAGGACACCTAATTCCATCTTCTTCAACCTCCCCGCAAGCCAATGATGCACCCATGTGTCTACAATATAAGTCGAGCGCTGATAATTGATCATCTTTGCCTCTCCATACTACGATTTGCGTAGGAAAATCATCCACTTGTATGGCCTCCATTGAACCTATGTCATTGCTATCAGCAACTTTATACCATCCAGGCTTCAGTTGAACTCTCTTTGGGTCTCTCTGTTCTGGTAAATCAGGTGCTATGAGCTCTTGATCAGTCAAAATTTTCTCCCTATATCATCTAATCAAATAATTACTATTATATATATATTAAAATTAATCAACGAGTATCAAAGCAATCAAATTAGTCAATCGCTTGATTCTTGATTGAATTTAGATACCACCTCTTCTGCCATTGAAAGCTGACTAATATCCTTTGAAGTAGGGACTAACAGAGCATCTGTTGCGCCCAACTCTTTAATTTCAACTAAAAAATTGTATAGGTCGTTTTGATTTCCAGAAAACCCTGCTATTTCAGATAAATTTTTTGCAAGATCTTCGCCCATCCATCCTAAATATCTTGTTAAGTGAGTCTTAATATCATCCCGACCCGTATCTCCCAATCCAAACCAGAAACTTGTTATTAGCCTTGGAGAAATTTTTTTCTGACTAAACGCCTCTTTTACTCTGTTAAACGAATCACTAATTTCTTTTAGATCTGCATTAAATGAAAAACCTGCTAATCCCATTGCAAAATCAGCTGACATGGACATTGCCTTTGGTCCAACTGCGCCTGCTAGAATTTGAGGTCCAGCCTTTGAAAAGGTGTTTGGGCCCATTTCTTTATGATAATCTTTCGACCAAACTGACTTCATGGTTTTCACATTCTTTGCAAGAGTTGCCCATCTTCTATCTGACCAATTAGAATTAATGGCAGTATAGTCCTCTTCTCTTCCTCCAACACCAACACCAAGAGTGAATCTGCCCTCTGCAAGCATATCAATTGTTGCAAATTGTTTAGCGCTAAGGATAGGATTATGCATTGTTAGAATAGACACCGTTGCAATAATCTCTACTCGATTAGTCCAAGCTGATACGGCACTAAGAGTAGAAATAAATTCGGGATTTGGAAATAAAATTCTCTCTCCAAGAGCAATGTGAGACCAAGGACCTGTATCAATTTTTTTAGTCCATTTTTCTAGATCTTTTCTTGTAAGATCAGGCTCCATGACCGGGAGGGTCATGCCAATTTTCATGACTTAGATTTTTGTTTTATTAAATCAAGTGCAACATCGACAATCATGTCTTCTTGACCTCCAACCATTTTTCTTTTACCTAGCTCAATTAAAATTTCTCTGGTATCTAAATTATAGGTCTCAGCCGCTGACTCGGCGTGCCTTAAAAATGATGAATAAACTCCTGCATATCCTAAGGTTAAAGTTTCCCTATCTACTCTTACAGGCCTGTCTTGCAAAGGCCTAACCAACTCCTCTGCCGCATCCATTAATTTAAATAAATCTGTTCCGTGCGGCCATCCAAGCCTATCAATGGCTGCAATAAAAACTTCAAGTGGAGCATTGCCTGCACCAGCTCCCATTCCAGCCAAACTTGCATCAACACGATTTGCTCCATTTTCGACTGCAACAATAGAGTTAGATACGCCCAATGATAGATTATGATGAGCATGCATACCTGTTTGAGTTTTTGGATCTAGTGTATCTTTAAAAGCTTTAAACCTATCAGCGACGTCTTCCATGCTTAATGCGCCTCCTGAATCTACAACATAAACACATTCAGCTCCATATGACTCCATAAGCTTTGCTTGATTAGCTAAATTTGATGGTGAGGTCATATGAGACATCATTAAGAAACCAATAGTATCCATTCCCAACTCTCTTGCAAATTCTATATGTTGTTTTGAAACATCTGCTTCTGTGCAATGCGTTGCAACCCTTACAGATCTAACTCCAAGATCCCAAGCCCACTTGAGGTCTTCTTTTATAGCAATACCTGGCAAGATTAAAGTCGTTAGCTTTGAATGATCCAAATTTTCAGCAACAGCGCCTATCCATTCTTTATCTGTATGTGCACCAAAACCATAATTAAATGATGATCCTGCTAAACCATCCCCATGAGCAACCTCAATAGCATCAACTTTTGCATCATCCAATGCCTTTGCAATTTCAATGACATGGTCAAGTCCATATTGATGACGGATAGCATGCATACCATCTCTTAATGTCACATCCTGAATATATAACTTTTTCATGAATTTAACTTTATAAGCTCATGCGCTGTTCCCATTGCAGCTGAAGTCATGATATCTAAATTTCCTGCGTATGTAGGAAGATAGTGACCAGCTCCTTCGACTTCAAGAAAAATTGAAGCTTTTAAACCTTCAAATTCACCATATCCAGGAATGGAACAAGGATTATTAGAACCAAATCTTTCAAATTGAACCTCTTGTTTAAGTCGATAGCCAGGTACATAAGATTGAACTCTTTTAACCATTGACTCAATGCTTTCTTTAACTAACTCCTGGTCAGTTGGATCACACAAAGTAAAGACAGTATTCCTCATCAACAAGGGTGGCTCTGCTGGATTTAATACAATTATTGCTTTTGCTTTATCTGCACCTCCAACCTTTTCGAGACCAAGGGCTGTAGTCTGAGTAAACTCATCAATGTTTGCTCTTGTTCCTGGCCCTGCGGACCTAGAAGAAACTGATGCAACTATCTCAGCATATTTCACACTGGATACTTGATTTACCGCAGCAACCATTGGAATGGTTGCTTGACCTCCACATGTGACCATATTTACATTCTGTTGCTTTAAGTGCTCAGACAAATTTACAACAGGCACACAGTATGGACCAATTGCTGCAGGAGTTAAGTCAATCATCTGTTTTTTATCTTTTGCAATTAAATCATGATGAGTTTTATGCGCGCCTGCTGAAGTTGCATCAAAAAATATCAAGGTATCCTCATACTCCTGCATTTGCATAAATCCCTCTAATCCATCTGAGGAAATAGGAATATTTAAGGATTTTGCCATTGCAAGGCCCTCTGAGTCAGGATCGATACCAATGACACCATTCAATGTCAAATAGTCAGAGGTATGAATAATTTTAAGCATTAAATCTGTTCCAATATTTCCAGATCCTATGATTGCGCATTTTGTCTTATTCATAGTTAAATAAAATTGATTCCACAGGTTCCAACACCTTTAAGATTCATTCTAAATTTATCTCCAGCTTGTGCAGGTTCTAATGGCACCAATGAACCTGATAAAATAAATTCTCCTGTAAGCAATGGTATATCATATTCACCCAAAGTATTAGCTAGCCATGCAACAGCTTCGGCCGGATGCCCTTGAACTGCAGAACCCTTACCTGAAGAAAGAAATTCCTCATTTTTAAAAACCTCAACCTCTAGTTCATCCATTGCAAACTCATTTGGAGAAACTGCGCCCTCACCTAATACAAAAATTCCGCAAGATGCATTGTCTGCAATAGTATCTTGAATCTTAATTTTCCAATCATCTATTCTTGAATCAACTATCTCAAAGCAAGGAATAATTTTTTCTGTTGCCGAAATAACATCCTCTTTGGTAATGCCTGGTCCATGGAGGTCTTCTTTTAAAATAAAAGCAATTTCAGCTTCAGCTCTTGGTTGAATTAAATACTCTGAAATTAAAAAATTTGATTTATTTTTTACTTGCATTGTATTAGTTAAAAAGCCAAAGTCCGGTTGATTTACACCAAGCATTTCTTGCACAACCTTACTTGTTACACCAATTTTCTTACCAATAACTTTTTCTCCCTCAATCTCTCGATGAGAAAGGAATTTCTTAGAAATCTGATATGCATCATTGATATCTATATCTGGATACCTATCAGTCAAAGGCTGAATCATTTTTTGCTTTTTTAATGCTGAAAATAACTCGAACGCAATATCAGCAATAGTACTAGGGTTCATGCTCTAAGAATTTAAAAAGTTAATACAAGCGTTATTAAAAACTGTTTCCTGCTCAATCATAACCCAGTGTCCACATTGACTAAAAAGCATTATCTGGGAATTTTGGCAACCATTACCTATTTTCATGGCGCCTGAAACTGGTATGAACTGATCATTCATCCCCCAAAAAGCCAGAACTGGTTGAGTAATAGATGGAAGATCTGATTCCATATTGGGTATATCCATTGTTGCCATTACTTGAGAATTCATTAGCGGCAGAATTTCCATTCTCTCATCAATCATCTCTTTAGTTATTATTGATTTGTCATATGGAAATAGCTCAAGCAAGCCCTCTATTTTGTCTTGATCCATATCGCCACCTAAAAAATCAGAGAGTAATTTCTTAATCCCAGGCATTGAGTTATAAACTTCAAAATCCTCTATACCTCCTGGAGCCATCAAAATTAGCTTCTTAACTCTTGCAGGATGATCTAAAGCAAGACCAATTGATAATGCGCCACCTAAACTATTTCCCAATAAAGAAAATTCCTCAATTTTAAGGGCATCAACAAACTCAATTAATTTTTTATTGAAATATTGTAATGAATATATTTCATTATCTGGCTTGGACGAAAATCCATATCCAGGAAGATCTGGCAAAATTACTCTGAAACCTGCATCCTTTAAAGCAATAAAGTTATTTTTAAAATTTGTATGTCCAGATGCTCCAGTGCCACTTCCATGTAAAAGAAGAAGAACATGCCCGTCACCTTCATCATAATAATGAAATTTGAAGCCATCATTAACTTCAATAAATGATCCTTTCGGAATCATGATTTAAATCCTAGTAAGCGTTATTGGCAGGCCATCAATTGGACGAGGCAAGTGAACATGCTGAAAAGCAGGATTATAATCAGATCTTAAATTGATCTTATAGTTTTTAAGTAGCCTAAATAAATATAATTTCGCATTCATCATTGCAAAGTGCATTCCAATACACTTATGCGCCCCGCCGCCAAATGGGACATAACTAAAACCATGTCTTTTATGCTCGGCTCGCTCGGGTGAAAATCTCATTGGATCAAAAGTATAAGGATCATCCCACCATTGCTCCATTCTATGAGTGAAAGGCGGGCTGATCATTACTACAGTGTTTGCAGGAATATCATAACCAGCAACATTCACGTCCCTTGTTGTTCGTCGGTTTAAGACCATCACTGAAGGATAAAATCTTAAGGTTTCTTGAAATACATACTCAGTCAAATTCATTTCAGCTAGATCTTCAAAAGTTGGCATTTCGTTAGTAACACTGAAAATTTCATTTCTAACTTTATCTTGCCATTCAGGATTTTTTCCTAGGTAATAAAGAATATTTGTTAAAGCACTTGTTGTAGTATCAAATGCAGCAAATAGTAAAAATGCAATATGTCCATCAATATCAATATCATCTAAGTACTCCCCATCTTCATCTTTCGCGTTACAATATCTTGTAAACATATCCAAACCGTTGCTGCCCCTTCTTTTAGGAATATTTTCAATGAAAAACTGTCTTAGTTCCTCTCTAGCTTTGAGTGATTTTCTAAATTGCAGGAATGGAAGATCATAAGGTAGTGGAGTAATTAAACCCTCATTTATCTCTGAGAAAAGATATCCAAGTTTTTTTGCTTCAGGGCTTAATTCATCTAATCCGATAAAAACTCTTGCTGCAACATCCATTAAAGTTTTTTGGATATTATCGTAAAAAATAAATTCTTCGTTGATTGGAAGATCTTGAATGCGCCTTTCTTGGATAGGAATTAACATATCTACATATGTTTTCAATGCATCATTTTTGAATGCAGGTTGAGAAGCTCTTCGCGTCCTTTTATGCTTGGCATCATCTCTTGTTAACATTCCATCAGGATAAAGACCTCCCAAAGAGCTTGCATAGCCACCCGCAACACTGAAATTACCTTTTGGGTCAAACAATGTAGCTTCATTAAATTCTGGACCTAAACACATTAAAACTCTTTGATTTTTTACCATATCCAATCGGGAAACAGGCCCATATTTCTCATAATGTTTGTTGCACATGGCCAATGTATCTTTTACAAACTCAACGGTTTTGCCAAGAAAAGGAAGTCCATATTCACCTGGAAACATTGAGAGGTCTCTGTTATCTGGAGCTAATGTATTTAAATCTGACATAGTTTTACATTATGAATTTTTTGCAACTAATTTCCACCAATAATTTGGTAAGAATCTTCTTATCCTAGTTGCATATAAAGCTTCTTTTGTAGGATAGCAAATAATTTTATCGGTATGTAAATCTTTTTCTATTTGATCGACCACTTCCTCTGGATCACATAGCATGCCTTTTTCAACTGCAGTATTAATTACATTTGGTGCATCCGTCTCATCAACAAATCTCATTAAAGGAGTATTGGTTTGAGCAGGACAAACTACCATAACTCTGATATTTGTGTCTTTGACCTCTTTAGCTAATATTTCACCAAAAATATTTACAGCTGCTTTGGAAGCGCAATAAGCAGACATATTTTCAAGAGGACACATTCCTGCAATTGAACCAAAAAGTATTATTTGCCCAGTATTTTTTTCTAGCATTGAAGGCAAAATATTACTCACGATATTTACAGTACCCTCATAATTAATTCTCATTAAATTATTTATAGAGGTTGAATCTAAGTCCTGAATTCTACCCATCGGCATTACTGCTCCAGCATGAGTAACTCTATCGATTTGTCCTATTTGAGTATTTACCTCGTTAACCATTTCCTTGACAGCATTTGCATCTGCCAAATCACAATGAAAGGTTGAGATGTTATTGGACTCTTTTTTCAATTGATTAAGATTTTCTTCGTTTACATCAACTGCTGCTACATGAATTCCATCTGCTGCAAGTCGTTTTGCAGAAATCTTTCCCATTCCACTGGCTGCACCAGTTATTAAGGCATTTTTAATTTCCATAATTATTTCCTTCCTCTGAAATTTACTATATCACTAAATATCTACTTGTTGGGATAACTTCAATTTTTGAAAAATCAATAAATTTGTTACAACTTTCCATCATAATTTGTAAATTTTTTTTCAACAATGTTGAGTTACCTTTGGCAGCATAGAATTCTTCTTGATCTAACATTGCTCCGCTGGGAAAACATTCTTCAATGATGGCAACAAAATTTGGGGATTTTTTGTTAAGTTTCCTTACAACTGTATTTTGCGTATAAATGAAATTTGATTGAGTTTCTATAGCAATTTCAGTGTGATGATGTGTCCAGTGATCAAACCAATCAAATATATCTATATTTTTTGGCTTTTCAAGGAAAACAATTTGGGAAAATCCATCGGTTCGCTTATTTAAATTCTTTGAATCATCAGCTTCAATAATCTTAGATTCGCTAATAATATAGCTAAAAAAAAATTTTACATGCGATTCAAAAATTGAAAGCTTTCGCTCAAAGTGAAAAAAACTTTTTACTTTTAAAAAGACAACAGCGTTTGGACTTGGTGGATAACAAGATTGAATTAAGCCAGCTGCATCTTTAACATCTTTATCTGCCAAGTTTGCTTGATAGCTTGAAATATGATCTTTTAAAGAATGTGGAACTTCATTAATGAGAAAGTTTTTGAAATCCTCTTCTTCGATATCTGGATTTTTCCAAAGTTGAATGGCAATTTTTTCCATCAGGCTTTTTGGGATGAGGCGGATACTATTTCACCAGTCATATATGAAGATAGATCTGATGCAAGAAATAAGATGATATTTGCAATTTCCCAGGGCTCTGCTCCTCTTCCATATGCTTCCTTAGATTCGAGGTCTGCGATTAATTCATCTGAACTAGTTTTAGATAGGTGAGGATTAATTGCAAGACTAGGAGCAACAGCGTTAATTCTTATCCCATAATCTACTGTTTCCATTGCGACACACCTAGTTAATGCCATCACGCCTGCTTTAGCAGCTGCATAATGAGATTGACCAGCTTGTGCTCTCCAGCCCAAAACAGATGCATTATTTACAATGACTCCTTGGGTATCTTTAAGAATGGGAATCGCTGCTCTCATAATTTTCATTGCGCCATTTAAAGTAACATCCAAAACTAAATTCCATGCCTCATTTGTCATGTTCTCTAGGAAAGACTCGCCACCTAATCCAGCATTATTGATAACGCCATCTAAATGAGAAAAACAAAAAATGGCTTTATTAAACATAATTTCAATATCCTCATCACTCGTCACATTGCAAAGACAGCCCTCGACTTCACCAAGATTCATGTCTTTTAAATTTTTTATAGCTTCATCCAAACGAGCCTCGTGAACATCAGAGATAAAAACATTAGCACCCTCCTCAAGAAATCGTTTAGCTGAAGAAAAGCCAATTCCAGATCCTGCTGCTGCAGTTAAAAGTATATTTTTTCCTTCAAAGAGGTTTCTTCCTTCTGGATAATTTGGAGAAAATAAATTATTCATGTGCAATTCTCTAAAATTGTTACGTTTGCTTGCCCGCCACCTTCGCACATTGTTTGTAAGCCATATTTAAGATTGCTTCTTTTCATTGTATGTATCATTGTCGTCATTAATCTTGCTCCAGTAGCCCCTAAAGGATGGCCAAGTGCAATTGCGCCTCCGTTGGGATTAATTTTTTCCATTGGATAATCCATTTCCTTTTGCCAAGCCATAACAACTGATGCAAAGGCCTCATTTATTTCAACTACATCAATATCATCCAAGGTTATTCCTGATTTTTTGATTGCATGCTTCGTGGCAGGCATCGGAGCTGTAAGCATCCATATAGGATCATCTGCTCTTACGCTAATATGAGCAATCCTTACCAAAGGATTAAGATTATGTTCCTTTAGAACTTTTTCAGAGACAATTAATAGTGCAGATGAAGCATCAGCATTTTGAGATGAAACTGCTGCAGTTATATCATGACCCTCAATCAAAGGATTTAAAGAAGCCATCTTTTCTAGTGATGTCTCTGCTCGTGGAGTTTCATCTTGAGTAAATTTTCCAATGGTTACTATTTCATCTTTAAAATGACCGTTATCAATTGCATTGATTGCTTTTTGATGACTATGATAAGCATAATTTTCCATCTCTGATCTAGATAATTTCCACTTTTCAGCAATCATTTGAGCAGAATTAAATTGGCTAACATCCTGTGCTCCGTATCGCTTTACCCAACCTGATGAACCTGAAAATGGGTCATTAAATCCTAGCGATTGGCCAGCTAACATTGCGTAAGAAATAGGAATCATGTTCATGTTTTGAACACCTCCAGCAATCACTACATCAGCTGTACCGGACATTATTGCTTGAGCGGCGAAATGAACTGCTTGCTGAGAAGATCCACATTGCCGATCAACCGTTGTTCCTGGGACATGTTCTGGCAATCCAGCTGCCAGCCAGCAAGTTCTCGCAATATCCCCTGCTTGAGGCCCTACAGTATCTACACATCCATAAATTACATCTTCGACTAGATTAGGATCAAGATCTATCTTTTTAAAAGTATCTGAAAGAACAATGGCACCTAAGTCTGCTGGATGAACTCCAGATAAGGAGCCTTTCTTTTTTCCAATTGGAGTCCTTAGAGCGCTAACTATAAATGCATCTTGCATGGCTTATCCTCTAAAAAGTATATAAAACACCTAACTCTTCTTCTGAAGAAGTAAGTGTTTTATAAATTATATCTTGTTGTTTATCTTCATTCCCCCAGCACGCCATTAGAGACCATGCTTTCCTCATAAATATATGAAGATCCATTTCCCATGTATATCCCATAGCACCATGCGCTTGAATGCTATTTTTGCATGCCAGTTCAGCTGCTTTTGCGCTCATATATTTTGCATGGGCACAGTGCAATGCAGACTTTGGATTGTTTTCAAATAATGAATGTGCTGCTCTAAAAACTGTTGGTCTTGCAAACTCTATCTTGACAGCTACATCAGCTAACATATGTTTTATTGCTTGAAACGATCCAATTGGTTTTCCAAACTGAGTTCTGTCAAGCGCATACAAAGAACTCAGGTCCAACATTTTTTGAGCTAATCCGATTAACAAGCAACCTGACATTAAAGCACCACGAGCTGCAACAGCTGAATTGATTTTCTCAAATTCTTCACTCGATGAAACGGATTTTTTAATTGAGTTAAGCTTAGAAAGCTCTCTCGAAGGATCATTTGAAACCAGGGGTATAAAATCTATATCTTCTTTTAGAGCAAATTGATAAGAGTCTTCTTCAAATAAAAGAAGGCCTGCAGCATCATTTAAAAATAGAGGATTAGGGGACAATGGATGTGCTACTGAAATGAAGTTACCTCCAGTTTGATATGTATTTTTGATTTCTCCTTTAATTGAGTCTGGGAGAAGAGGCATCAAGTCATTAATTAAAAATATTTGTTCTGCTACTGGCTCCGGCAATGCTGCATAACCCATCTCTTCAACCATCAAGGAAAGTGCTACTTGATCAATCCCAAAACCGCCATCTTTTTCGGGTAAGTTGGAACTTAAAACTCCAAGATCAGCTATTTTATTCCATCTGTCATTATTAAATGGTTTTTTAGCTGCCCAACCATCTCGAATTGAATCAGGAGTGCATTCATCTGCTAAAAAAGACTGAACTGTATTTTTAAATTGAAGTTGCTCTTCTGTAAAATTAAAATTCATAATTATTTAGGCAGTCCTAATAGTCTTTCTGCAATAATGTTCTTTTGAATTTCATTAGTGCCTGCATAAATTGGGCCACCATATGAAAACATAAACCCTTTGATCCATTGAGCTGCATCATGCTCTGAAGAATCAGCTAGCTCAGCACTAGCTCCTAAAATTTTAAGAGCAGTTTGATGCATCATGTGGTCTAATTCAGACCAAAATATCTTACCTAAGCTAGATTCGGATCCAATTGATCCTCCGGCAAGCATTTTTGATGCAGTGTGATAAATGCTCAATGCATAGGATTCAGATTCAGCCCATGCTTCTACCACTTTTGATTGCAACATTGGTGAGCATTGATCTTTATTTTTATAATATAGCTTAAGTAACTTTGCAGCAGTCTGTTGAAAACGTGCAGGACTCCTCAACATTAATCCTCTCTCAAAACCAGCTGTTGCCATTGCAATTTTCCATCCTTCACCATCTTCACCCAACAGGTTTTCTCTCGGAACAATCACATCATCAAAATATATTTCAGCAAAGCCTGGTTCACCATCTAATTGAGGTATGGGTCTTACAGTCACTCCTGGTGTATCAAGTGAAACCAAAATAAAGGAAAGGCCTCTATGTCTCTCAGACTCTAGATCAGTCCTGAATAAGCCAAATGTCCAATCAGCATATGCTGCTCTAGATGACCATGTTTTTTGACCATTGATCTTGTAATGATCGCCGTCCAAAACTGCTGTGGTTCTTATAGCTGCCATATCGCTTCCAGCTCCAGGCTCAGACCAGCCTTGAGACCAAATATGATCTCCAGTTGCCATTGCATTTAAAAATTTTGACTTTTGCTCATGGGTACCGAACTCCATCAATGTAGGGCCGAGAAGAAATACTCCATTTTGATTTACTCTTGTTGGAGCTTCAGCGCGATAGTACTCCTCTTCAAAAATTAACCAACGAATTAAGTCTAGCCCTCTCCCGCCATATTCTTTTGGCCAAGTAACCATGGACCAGTTCCCAGAATTTAATGTTTTTTTCCCATTCTCTGTGTTGCTCAAATCCTTCTTTTGTATCCAAAGACAAGAGAGGTTTTTTTGGCACATTAACCTCAAGCCAGTATCTAACTTCTTCTCTAAATATATTTTGTTCTTTTGTAAAATTAATTTTCATCTTTAAAATCAGCATCTCTTTTTTCAACAAATGCATCTCGGGCTTCTTGCGAGTCTTTCGATTTGTAGAGTTCTAGAGTAAAATTTTGTTCAGACTTATAATGCTCGTCAACATTTCCATGCTCAATTTCATTTAAAGCTTTTTTTGCAAGATTCATAGCAATTGGACTTTTTGAAGCAATATCATCAGCAATATTAATAGCAGCCTCATGCAAAGAGTCAAAGTTAGGGTGCAGTGATTCAATAGATCCATATTCATATGCCCTTTGTGCTGAAATAGGCTTGCCGGTAAACATCATTTTGCGGACTGCCTGCAAAGGAAATAATCTACTTAGATGTGCGCCTCCTCCAAGCGCACCTCTGTCTATTTCAGGTAAACCAAAGTATGAATCCTCGGTGGCTAATACAATATCAGCAGCACCAGCGAGGAGTATTCCGCCCCCTAAGACAAAACCATGACATGCAGAAATTACTGGCACATTGCAGACATGAATTGCTCTGGCAGTTTTCCAGCAGCCGTCATTCACATCGGTAATTTTTGAGGAATCTTCTTGTAATTCCTTGATATTAGCTCCTGCGCAAAAACCCTTGCCTTTACCAGATAAAACTATCGCTTTTACTTCATCATTATGGGATAAATTATCAATATTTATAGCAAGATCTAACCATTCGGTTGAGGTCAAAGCATTAACTGGAGGGCAATCCAAAATTATTTCAGCAACTCCGTTTTTAATTGTTGTATAAACACTCATTGTTTATCTCCCTCTAGCTTATTGAAATTTTCCGCTGCAAAAGAAAACTCATCCATAATCTGATCCACAAGCTGCTTGCAAGAGGGTAAATTAGAGATAAGGCCAGCTACTTGCCCAGATGGCATAGCCCCCTCATTTGGTGATCCCTCAACCATAGCTTTTTGAATTATTGCTGGACTATTTGCTGACATTATTGATTGAGATATTGTTAAATCGTCACCCTTTAACATTGCAAAAAAAGATTTTATTAAATCCGCATATGATGCCTTTGTTAATTGTTTGTATTTCCATGCTGAGATTATGGACATTATAAATAGGCTAATTGGATTAGAACGATCAATTTTTTTAATGTAATTATTAAAAATTAATCTATGTGACATGCCATCAAATTTTTTGGTTATTTTTATATCCTCAACATTTGCAGATAAGTATGCTTCTTTAGTGTCATGAGGCACAGGACTCTCTTTTGTCATCATAAATCGAGTTCCCATTGCAATGCCGCAAGCTCCCCATGCGAGGGATGCTGCTAAACCAGAGCCGTCTCGAAATCCTCCTGCAGCAACTACTGGCAAATTTACACTTTCAAGTACTGAGCTTAAAAGAAGTGTGGTAGGTGTTGAGCCAGTGTGGCCGCCTCCCTCTGAACCTTGAATAACTATTGCGTCTGCACCAAGTTCCTCAGCTTTCACTGCATGTTTTAGAGCTCCAACAGTTGGGATACAAACAACTCCTGCTGCTTTGAATTCTTGAATAAACTCAGGTGTAGGAGATCTTGAATAACTGACTGCTTTAATTTTTTTATCAATAACAGCTTGTACAATTTCCTCGGCTCCAGGTTGAAACATATGAAAATTAATGCCAAAAGGTTTATTTGTTAGAGCTTGAGTTTCATCCATCATCTCAATTGCCTCTTTTGGACCTGCTGTTGCTAAGGCAAGGAATCCAAAGGCTCCTGCATTTGATGAAGCAGCAACAAGTTCTGGTAAAGCCACCCAACCCATCGCAGTTTGAATAATTGGGTATTTACAACCCAGCATATTAGTTAACTTATTAATATTCGCGTCCTTTTATTTTTTTTTCTTTGGGGCAGCTTTTTTTGATGAATTTTTTTTTACTGCAGTTTTTTTCATATTCTTTCTTTGAGATTTAGCCATTTTTTTGGCATCAAAACCAGCAAGCACATTGCCAGTAGTAAGATCATTATGTGCATGAGAAAAATGATGCCATGCAAAGGCAGCCTCCATGCCATTTCTTTTTCCTTGCAGATCCTCAACATGATTAATTGCTTGTTTTGTTAAAGTTAAACCCAGTCTTGGCATTGCGGAAATCTTAGATGCCATCTCCATTACAGAAGACTCCAACTCGGACAAAGGAACTACCTTATTTACCATTCCCATCTCATAGGCTCTTTCAGCAGACATCCTTTCTCCTAAAAATAAAAATTCTTTCGCAATTCTAGGATTTAATTCATAAGGATGAGCAAAATACTCGACACCTGGAATGCCCATACGCACAACTGGATCGGCAAAAAATGCATCCTCAGAGGCCACAATAAGATCGCAAATCCAAGCCAACATACATCCACCAGCTACACACGCGCCTTGCACCATTGCTATTGTTGGTTTAGGCATATCCCTCCAGCGCCTGCACATATTTAAATAGACCTCTTGTTCTCTAACGTATAAAAATTCGCCTCCTGGCTTATTTGTGTGGTCATACCATATAGATTTTCTGTCATACTCAACATCAACATCTCTTCCAGGTGTCCCAATATCATGACCAGCTGAAAAATGTTTTCCATTACCTTTTAAAACTATTACCTTTACATCATCATCGTCTATAGCTTTTTTAAAGAATTTATCAAGGTCATAAGTCATCTTTCCATTTTGAGCATTGTTATATTCAGGCCTATTCATAGAAATAATGGCAATTCCATCTTTCTTTTTATATGTAACTGTTAGTTTCGTTTTAGGCATTTTTATTCTCCAAAAATTGTATTGCGAATACCTTGAGGATCAAGAACCTCTCTTATTAAAACAAGCTCCTCACTTGATGGCATAGATGTAATACTGTCTGATTGGATTGCAATCTCAAATCCAGTGTTTGTAATAACATCATCTACACTTACATTTGGATGTAAAGATAGTAACTGCATGCAATTATTTTTTCCATTAAAGTCAAAAATGCCGAGATTTGTTATAACCCTCTTTATTTCAAATATTCCATTAGATAATTCTTTATTCTTGTAGCCCATTCCAGACACCATATCAACCTCACCCTCTACAAAAGTTTTTATAGAATGATTTGGTATAAAAATTGAGTTTTTATGGTTAATAGAATTTCCAGGAAATCCTCTGACACCCAGCAACTGAATTTTTGGTGAATCGTAGTTACCAATTACGCTTATGTTTGTTTGTCCAAAAGAATCAATTTGGGTAGGGGTAACCATTGCATGTCTTTTTCCTCCCCAAAGATTCTCAAATACACGGCTATAACTCATGTATCCCTCAACTTGATCTGCTGATGAGTCTCTTTTACCCATTGGAGCAGGTTCTGAGATCAAGTACGTTTCTCCATCTGTCATCATTAAATCTGGATTATGTGTAAGTTTTGCTAAGCCTGCAGCTATTCTAGGAATCAGACCAATGCCAGTTGCAAGAATTTCTCCATCATCCTGCCAGGCTTTTGAAGCTTGGCTTATACATATCTCTGCTAATGAAATAGAGTCTGACATTTTAAAATTGTGGTAAAGGTATTTTCGTTATCTCTTCGGTGCCGCCAACAGATTCTAAGTAATCTTGATGAGTTTTATTCATATATTTATCAGCATAATCATTGAAAGACTTTGCTGAATCTGAATATTCTTTTAAATGCCTAATATCAAATCCATAGCTTGGAGAGCAAGATGTTGGATGTGCGCCACAGGGTGAATGAACCACTCCAGTTACAAGACTTCTCTCAAATCTATTGAATATAGCTCCATCCTTGCCGCCTAGCTCCTGGGTGGATAATAACTCTTCTGATGATACAAAAGTCTTCTCAGCCGCTCTAGCAAAAAGATCATCAAAAAAAGGATCTGGACCGATAATCTGCGTATTGCCTTTTTCATCAGATTTATTGACATGGAGTAATGCTATGTCTAATTTGATTGCTGGCATGGCAATGAAACTCTCTTTGTCTTTATAAGGTGATTTTACAAATTTTAATTCTGGATTATGAGTTAAAACATCTGTTCCAAATCCAACTCTCGTAGGTAAAAAAGGAAGATTCATAGCAGCTGAGCGCAAGCCCCATTGAAGCATTCCCTCGTCTAACTCCATAACTTCAATTTCTTTATTTTGACGCGCTTGTCGAAAATGAGCCTCTAAGGGAATTAAATCCAAAGAAACAAATCCAAATATAAGTTTTTTTACTTTTTTATGAGCGCATAGCAAACCAATGTCTGGACCACCATAACTCACAACAGTTAAATCTTTTATATCTGATTGGCATATCTCTCTAACTAAGGACATAGGTTTTCTTCTTGCGCCCCATCCTCCAATACCAATAGTGGCATTGCTCTGAAGATGATCTAAGACATCTTTATGAGTTAATACCTTATTCATTTATTTTATGCTTCGGGCATTTTAAACTCATGACCCCAATGACTTGGAGCTGGTGAATAAGTTGTTTCGTAATTATCCCAATCAGGCTGAATGCCATCATATCCAAATTCAAGCATAAAACCGCCTGGTGTCATCATATAGAAAGAAACCATATTATCATTCATGTGTCTTCCAAGAGTTGAAGAGATATGGATATTATTTTCAATTGCTCTATCCATGGCATCAACTACCTGCTCAGCAGTCTCAACTTCAACCATTGCATGCACAAGTCCGGATGGGGGTGTGGGAGCTTGCATCATTGCAACAGTATGATGGCGCGGATTATCACAATGCATAAAATATAAAACTGATTCAGGATCATTGGGATCCGGAGAAAATCTCATTCGCATAATATCTGAATCTCCAAAATTCATTACTTCTTTATAAAAGTCGTGAGCAGCTTCAACTTCAAGCGTTCCAAAAACTAAATGGCCCAAGCCCAATCCATGAGTAACAAATTTAGAAATATCTTGGGAAGACTTGAACTTATTTGTATCTGTACTTCTTCCATAAAAAAGTTCTAGTTTGTTTCCTGCTGGATCATCAAAGCTTAAAAGCTCCTCAACACACCTTAGCGAAGCTAACTCTTTACTTTCGATTGCAACTTCAATTCCAAAATTACTAAGTTCTTTTTTTGCTTCTTCAAAAGCTTCCTTGTTTTCAAGTTCGAAGCCACCCCTCGCGTACCTATCATTATCTCCTTTTTGTACCTGAAATCTGAATGGACTTTCATCCATTCGAAAGAATAAGTTTTTCTCATCGCTCAGATCATTATTCTTCATTAGCCCAACTACGTCTCGAGCATATGCCTCCCAGCTTTCTAGATTGGTTGATTCAATTAAAATATAACTTAGAGATTTTATTTTCATTGCATGCCTCTTATTTAAAAATTTCTTACGATTACTTAATAACTATATAAAATATATATTTAACTCTATATGTTTTCATTGATAATTCTATCATTCAATTTATTTATACATAATCATTCATCATTGATTTACGAACTATATTGAATTACCTATACATGAATATACTTAAATTAGATAAAATAAATCATGTCTAAGCTAAAATTTTTAATTCAACCTGTTACTCCTTTTCAACAAAATGCTCCTATTTTATATTGCGAAAAATCAAAAAAATGTGCTTTTGTAGACCCAGGCGGCGATATAGATGTTCTTTTGGGAATAGCAAAAGATAACAATCTTATTCCAGAAAAAATTTTTCTTACTCATGGTCATATTGATCATGCTGGTGCTGCCACAGAACTTGCAAGAATGTTGTCTTTAGAAATTGAAGGGCCACACAAAGAGGATCTATTTTTATTAGAATCACTTGAAGAGCAAGGAAAAATGCTTGGAATGGAATGCGAAAACTGTGTTCCTGATAGATGGCTTGATGAAGGAGATGAAATTAAACTTGCAAATGAGAATCTAAAAGTATTATTTACTCCAGGTCATTCACCTGGACACATAGTGTTTTATCATCCAGAATCCAAAATAGTAATTATAGGTGACGTCTTATTTAGAGGATCAGTTGGGAGAACAGACCTTCCAGGGAGCAATCATCAAACTTTAATTAATTCAATTACTGAAAAGCTTTGGCCATTGGGAGATGAAATAGTATTCATTCCTGGTCATGGCCCTTTATCAACATTTGGTCAAGAAAGAAAAGATAATTCGTTTGTTGCAGATTCAGTAATTAATCAGTCTTAGTCTACCCATAGCTTAACTAGCTTTCCTTTATCATCTTTCATGGATCCAGTTACTATTAAAATAAAATCTACGATCCACCATACGCCAACTCCTCCAATAGTGATAATAAACAAAATTGCTGATGCATAACGCCCTAAAAAAAATCTATGTGCTGCTAGCGGCCAGGATAAGACAATAAAAAGTAGAAATGTTGGCAAAATCTTTTTTTCAGAAATATTTGATGGCTCATTCATATCTTCCTCCAGCTAAACTTGAACTCATTCTTATGACCAAGCTGGCTGGTAAAACATTACAAACAAAAGCTAAAAATTTATTTAATAATCCAGGAACCCAAACACTCTTGCCTTGCATCATCGCATTAACTGCTCCAACTGCAACACTTTGTGAGTCTTTTTTCATAAAAGCAGGCACCTTATCCATAGCATCTTGCATACCACTTGCAGTATGAAATTCAGTCACCGTGAATCCAGGACAGACGTTGATTGAAGTAATTCCTTTAGATCGATAATTAATATTAATTGCGTCTCCAAATCGATTAACAAAAGTCTTTACTGGTCCATATAAAGCCCCCCAACCTGAAGATGGAGGAGCAAATGAAGCTAAAGATGAAACAATCATAATCTTTCCATATTTTCGATCTAGCATTCCTGGAATAAATTTTTTAGTGAGCGCAATAACTGATATACCAAGCACGCGAAGAAAATTTTCTTCTTCATCTTCTCTGGTTTCATGGAATTTTTTATTTATGCTATATCCAGCGTTATTTACCAAAATATCTATTGGGTAATTTCTATCGGAACAAAACTTAAAAATAGTTTCTGGTGCAGTTATCTCAGATAAGTCAGCAACAACGTAGTCGCAATGAATTTTAAAATCCTCAATGAGTTGAGTTGATATATTTTTAAGTCTTTCCTCTCTTCTAGCAGTTAAGATAATATTATGGCCTCTTTCAGCCAACTCTTTTGCAATATCTAATCCTATTCCAGCAGTTGATCCTGTTACTAATGCATAATTTTTATTCATTTTTTTTCCATGTTTTTTTATAAATCTCTTATATTTAATCTTATTTCATAGGGTATTGGGCCAGCTAGATCATGCTCTTTTTTTATAGCTAACACCTTTGTAAGTTTTTCTTGAGACATTGGAGCAATTTTTCGTAGGTTCATATCAACATGACCTTCTACTGTTTCATACATTGCAGAAATAATGCCCTCTTTATCAAATAAGGCTCCAACTAAATGATAAAGTTTTTCATTAACATTCAATAGCCTAAATTTAGGAAAAATCTTATCATCTAAAAGGAATTCTTTTTTAAATCTATAGTTATCCTCTAGAGTGAAACTAGAAAAACCCTCGTTAAAATAATCCTCATTAAAACCAAAGTCTGTATTAACGAAATCCCACCCCTGCTCAAAAACTTTTTTTATATAATTAACATTCATATGCCCATTAAAATCACACATATCTTTGGTTACTGTTACTGGCTCACCAACATAAGGAAATAAGTCTTTCATAGTTTTTTATGGTAATTTAAAAGAAAGAATTGTGTATAAATAAAGCTAAATATGCAAACTGAAAGTTATGTTTTTGTGATGATATTTCGTACAATATATTTTTTTATTAAATAATTTAATCTTAGCATTTGGATAAAACTTTAGCACCAGAAGATCTCAGATCGATTATTGTCTCGATAGATTTACTGAGTTCAAATCAAGATAATACAAATCATTTCAACTCTGAGGAATTTCTTCAACTAGCTTCCTCATCAGGACTGAAAGTTGAGCATCATATTTTTTCAAAACAAAAATTTGTTTCTGCCAATCATTTTCTCACTAAGGGAAAAACTGTCGAGCTTAAGAATCTTGTAGAGTTGGAAAAAATAAAGCTTATCGTCTTAGATTGTGAACTTTCTCCTTCGCAAGAGAGAAATTTAGAAAAACTTCTTTGTGCAAGAGTACTTGATAGAACCGGACTAATCTTAGATATTTTTGCAGCCAGAGCACAAAGTGATATTGGAAAATTACAAGTTGAACTTGCTCAGCTAAGTTTTCTCTCAACGAGATTGGTAAGAGGATGGAGCCATCTTGAGAGGCAAAAAGGCGGAATTGGGTTGAGAGGTCCTGGAGAGACACAGCTTGAAACCGACAGAAGATTGATTGGTAACAGAATTAAACAACTTAAAAAAAGATTAAAGAAACAACATAATCAAAAGAACCTGAATAGATACTCGAGAAAAAAAAATAATAACAAGTTAGTAGCACTAGTGGGTTACACGAATGCAGGAAAAACTTCGTTATTTAATTTATTAACAGAGGGAGGCTTAGAACCAGAAGATAAATTATTTGCGACATTAGATACAACAACTAGGCGTGCAAACTTTAAATTAAAAACAATTGATATAGTACTTTTTTCTGATACAGTCGGATTCATATCTAATCTTCCAACCAAGTTAATTGAGTCATTCAAGGCAACACTTGATGATTTAGCATCAGCAGATCTTTTAATTCATGTTGTTGATGCTTCAGATGCAAACAGGGATTACAAAATTAAAGAAGTCGATATAATTTTGAAAGATTTAGGCGTAACTTCAATACCACAAATTAGAGCTTTAAATAAAGTTGATTTAATTGAAAATGAAGACATATGGCCATCAAATAATTTGTATCCTGAGCATAAAATTTCTACTGAAACAGGTGAGGGTCTTGAGGAATTAAAAGATTTAATATCTGAAAGACTTTTTGGAAATATATTGAGTGGCTGGGTTGAATTCTCTCCAATTCAAGCTCCAGTTAGGTCTAAATTATTTGACTCTGGGTGTATATTAGAAGAAAAAATAGATGCTAATGGAAAGCATCAATCATTAGTTTCAATCTCACAAAGTATGTTCAAAGAATTTGAAGGATTAGAAATTTTTAATAATTTAAGGCCAGTTTCTTCATAAAATAAAGGCTGCAAATGCAGCCATTATTTAAATCTATTATTCATCGGGAGGTATAATGAGCTTATGCCAATCACTCAAAATTCAACGGATGCTATCATCATTGGAGGAGGACATAATGGACTTGTCTGCGCACATTATTTGGCTTCGCGAGGCTTGAAAGTAAACATATACGAAAAAAGATCTATCGTTGGAGGAGCTGCAGTTACTGAGGAATTTCATCCCGGATATAGAAATTCTGTTGCAAGTTACACAGTAGGTTTACTAAATCCAGAAATTATCAAAGAAATGAAACTCAAAGAATATGGTTTAAAAATTGTAAAGCGTCCAATTTCTAATTTTCTACCAATAGATGATACAACATATTTAAAACTAGGAGGAGGATTAGAGAGAACACAGGAGGAGTTTAAAAAATTTTCTGAAAAAGATGCCGCTAGACTACCTGAATACTATGATCGAATTGAAGCCGTTGCTGACTTTCTAAGAGAGATCTCAGTAAAGACGCCTCCTAATCCAAAACAAGGGATAAAGGCTATGCTAAATGCAGCATTGCAGCTATGGCCAATTGCGATCAAGGGAAATCAAGTACACAGAGATGTTTATGATCTCTTTACCAAAAGCGCTCGATCATTTCTTGATTCATGGTTTGAAAATGAACATATAAAAGCTGCTTTTGGTTTTGATTCAATAGTGGGGAATTTTGCAAGTCCAGATACTCCAGGTTCTGCATATGTTTTATTACATCATGTATTTGGTGAAGTTGATGGAGAAAAAGGAGCTTGGGGCCATGCTATTGGAGGCATGGGTGCGATTACACAGGCCATGGAAAAAGCCTGTAAAAATATGGGAGTTAAGATTTTTACAGATGCACCTGTTAACAAAGTAATAGTTAAAGACAATGCAGCTGTAGGTATTGAGCTTGAGGGTGGAAGCTCGATCAAAGCTAAAAAAATAATTTCTAATCTGAGCCCAAAATTACTTTACAAAAAATTAATTTCTGAAAATGAACTAGAGCCAGAATTTAATCGCAGCTTGAATGGATACAAGTGTGGATCTGGAACTTTTAGGATGAATGTTGCGATCTCTGAGTTGCCAGATTTTTCTGCATTGCCTGGTAAAGAAGTAGCTGAACATCATCAAAGCGGTATCGTAATAGCCCCAACATTAGATTATATGGATAAAGCTTACATTGACGCTAAGTTGCAGGGCTGGTCTTTAGAACCAATTGTAGAGATGTTAATACCATCAACTATGGACAACACTCTTGCTCCAGACGGAAAGCATGTAGCATCTTTATTTTGTCAGCAATTTTCTCCCGCTATGCCAGATGGAAGTTCTTGGCACGATCATAAATTGACCGCGGCAGATACCATTATCAAAACTGTAACAAATCATGCTCCTAATTTTAGAGAATCAATTTTAGGAATGATGATCTTATCTCCATTAGATTTAGAGGAAAAATTTGGACTCATTGGGGGGGATATTATGCATGGACAAATGTCTCTCGATCAAATGTGGGCCGCAAGACCATTAATGAATTACGGTAACTATAGAGGCCCACTAAAATCATTATATATGTGCGGCTCTGGCACACATCCAGGTGGTGGGGTAACAGGTCTACCAGGGAAAAATGCTGCTAGAGAAATTCTTAAAGATGTATAAATAAACTATTTATAGGTATCTTTTTCTAATTTTGCAAAATACTCTCTAGCCTTATCAATAACTTTTGGAGCAAGCCAAACAGACGAAATCAGTGTTGGTATAGCCATCAACGCAAAGGATATATCAATAATGTTGATAGCTGCCTCAATTGGAATAACGGCAAAGACAATTACAAATAATATAATCACCCATTGATATATTTTTACCCCTTTTTTGCCAAATAAAAATTGGGAGCACGCAGAACCATAAAATGAATATGTAAAGATGGTACTAGCTCCAAAACTCACCACACATATAAATAAAACTGCATAGCCTAAGGGTCCAAGAAGTGAACTAAATGCTTCTGCGGTTAAAGTGACGCCAGTTGAATCTGATTCAAGCCAAACGCCTGAGATTATGATTAACAATGCTGTAGATGTACACATTATTAATGTATCGAAAATAGGCCCAAGCATTGCAACCAAGCCTTGTTTTACTGGATCAGATGTTTTCGCTGCGCCATGAACTAGTGTTTCGGTTCCTATTCCTGCTTCATTCGAGTGTGCGCCTCTTCTTACTCCCATTATAATTACAGCAATGACACTCCCTCCAGCCACTGCAGACCCAGTAAAAGCATCTTTAATAATTATTTTGAATGCTGGAAAAATCGAATCTAGATTTAACATCAAGGCAACTAATACCGATCCAAAATACAAAATACTCATTAATGGAACAAGCCACTCAGAAACTTTTGCAATCCTTATAAGCCCTCCCAGAATGATCGTTCCTGTTACTCCAGCTAAAATTATTCCTGCTATTAGATTGAAGTTATCAATCTGGAAAAATGGAAGATCGCCTATTATTTGTACCAACTGATTGCTCTGGAAGCCTGGTAATGCTCCAACCAATCCAGCAGCTGCAAAAAAATATGCTAGAGGCATCATTGAAGTAGGAAGTGCATTTTTAATAACATACATGGGTCCACCTCGAACTGTCCCATCCTTTCCAACATCGCGATACATTACTGATAAAGTACAAGTAAAAAATTTTGTTGCTATGCCAACAACTGCTGTAAGCCACATCCAAAAAATTGCGCCCGGTCCAGCAAGTTGAATTGCAATAGCCACGCCCGCAATATTGCCAAGTCCAATAGTACCTGATAGGGCCGTCGTTAAAGCTTGAAAATGAGTAACTTCACCAACATCATATTTCTTTGAGTGCTTTCCTAAAATCAACTCAAAAGCATGCTTTAAATATTTAAAGGGTTTTAACTTAGAATAAATTAAGAAGAATATACCAGAACCCACGAGTATAGGAACGTTCCATGTCCATACAAATCCAGCAAGATAATTTATAAAGTTTTCCATGAAGACGATTTTAAGATTTAGTAATTATTGTAGAGCTATCCAAAGTGTTCTGCATGAAAATCTTGAATATCTGGATCAACAAGAGCATCTCGGACTTTCAACTCACGATATAAATTTATAGAATCTAATGTTTTGCAACGACTTAATGCAACATAGGCTTGCCCTGTAGCAAAAGCTCCCTCTCCCAAATCCACAGAACAACTATCTAAAGTGAGGCCTTGAGCCTTGTGTATGGTCACTGCCCAACCCAATTTAAGAGGGAACTGCTTAAAAGAAGAAACCACCTCCTCTTCCATTTCATCATTATATTCATCGTATACATAACGCACTTTGTTCCATTCTTCTCGTTTAACTTTAAATACTTCATTATCAACTTTGACCTTGATCACTTTTTTATTTTTATCTGAGCAATCAATTACAACTCCTATGGTTCCATTAACCCATCTACCATCTGGATCATTTTTAATAAACATTACTTTAGAATCCTCTTTTACACGGAGTTCTCTTGGAGCAGGTAAATCATTTTCATTTAATTCACCATGTTCTTTTGATTTAGCGGCAGTAATAGGACCATCAATTCTACTTAACATCTCATCATTAATTTGTTCAGCTCGGTATTTTCTTGAAGTGATAATAAGTGATGACTCGGTATCAAATTCTGGATTATGACAAGTCTTGTTAATCATATTTATTGAACTTTCGAGATTTTTTCCAAGTCGAACATCATTCAGTAGGTTATAAAACTCTTTATCATCTTGTTGTCTAAAAGAGCTTACGAGTTCAAAAAATATGGGTTTCTCAATAGCTTGAAAATTATCAGCACTAAAAAAATAAACAGATCCGTATTTTTCAAAAATTGCACTTTCCTCACTCTCTTTTACTACTGGCGGTAGCTGAAATAAATCTCCGCACGCAAGCACATGAATGCCCCCAAATGGTTTGGATGAATTGCGATGTATTTGAAGAGTTTCAGAGATAGCATCAAGCATAGGAGCTCGAACCATAGAAATTTCATCAATAATTAATAGTTCTAGATTTTTTAATAATTTTTTAAAACGTGGATCTTTTGATTCTTGAATGACTGGAAAAGTATCAAAACCAATCCTGAAGGCTGAATTGATCGTGCTGCCACCAATATTTAATGCCGCAACTCCAGTGGGAGCGACAACCATTTTTTTTAACAAGCACTCATCCTTAACACGCTCAATCAGTGTTGTTTTACCAGTACCTGCCGCACCAGTAAGATAGATAAAATGCTGAGCATCTTCTTCAAGTAATTCCAAAATATCCTCAAGCGTATTTTCAAATGCAGACTCAGGATTCTCAGAATTGGGTCTATTCATATAACTTAAAAATAAGAGAAATTTATAAAAATATTTTAACAGTAACTAAAATAATTATATTTATTAAAAATAGCTGGCGGAGAGTGAGGGATTCGAACCCTCGATACAGTAAACCCATATACCTCCTTAGCAGGGAGGCGCTTTCGACCACTCAGCCAACTCTCCGATTTAGGTCACGAATTATAACGCTTTAGAAAAATAAAATAATACTATCGGTCAAATTCTATCTGCATCCCAAAGGGTAAATTGTCAGATACTTTTCCTTCTTTAAAAGCAATATTTCCATTAACAATCGTCATGTATATCGAAGATTTAAAATTATGACCTTCAAATGGAGACCATCCACACTTATACAAAATGTTATCTTTAGAAACTTTGTAAGGCTTATCATGATCCAGAATCGCTAAATCAGCAAAACATCCCTCCCTAATAAAACCTCTATCTTTAATCTGAAATCTCTTGGCTACGTTATGACTAGTCTTTTCTACAATGGTTTCAAGGGAAAAAATATCCTGATGATAAAAATCCATTAGGATTTGGAGACCATGTTGAACTAATGGCAGACCAGCAGGTGCCTCAGGATATGGTTTGCTTTTTTCTTCCCAAGTATGCGGAGCATGATCTGTAGCAACAATATCTATCTTATTTTCTAAAAGGGCTTTAATCAGGGCTTGTCTATCAGATTCTTGTTTGATGGAAGGATTGCACTTAATTTGGTTGCCAAGCTCAGCATAATAATAATTATTAAAGAACAAGTGATGAACACATACCTCAGCTGTAATTTTCTTTTGATCAGCCTCTCCTACAGAAAAATGTTCCATTTCTTTTTCTGTAGTTAAATGAAAAACATGAAGATCAGCATCATACTTTTTAGCTAAATTAATTGCTAAAGAGCTCGATAAATAACAACTTTCAACATCTCTGATTAGATGGTGATGTTCTGGTGATACCTCATCGCCGTATTTCTCATAAAATAATTGCTCATTTCTTTCAACCGTTTTTTGATCCTCGCAATGAGTGACAACTATTAGAGGAGAATAGTGAAAAATATCATCCAATGCATCTAAGTCATCGACTAGCATGTGACCGGTTGATGCTCCCATAAATACTTTTAAGGCTGCAGCTTGATTAATATCTGCCCTTTTAATTTCTTCAATATTGGTATTGCTTGCGCCCAAATGAAACGAGTAATTTGAAACAGATTTTGTACTCGCTAACTGAAATTTTTTTGTTAAATTCTCATTCGTTGTAGTCGTTGGATTGACATTGGGCATTTCAAAATAACTTGTAACCCCACCCGCAAGACCAGCCTTTGACTCTGTTGCAATTTCACCTTTATGAGTTAATCCAGGCTCTCTAAAATGAACTTGATCATCTATTAGCCCAGGAATTACATATTTACCATTTAAATCAACAACATTTTTAGACTCTAAGTCAATTGATGCTGCAATTTTTTCAATTCTATTTCCTTTAATGGCAATATCTGATTCAAAAATTTTACCCTCATTTACGAGAGTTCCATTCTTCAATATTAAGTCAAACATTAGTCTCCTAAATTGAATGCTGCATGCAAGGTTTTAACTGCTTCATCTAGCTGATCAACAGCTATGACAATTGTTATTTTGATTTCAGAAGTGCTTATCATTTGAATATTAATACCAGCATCGGCCAAAGCATTAAATGCTGTACTTGCAATACCAGCATGTGAACGCATTCCAACCCCCACTAGAGAGACTTTACCTATGGCTTCATTAATAATTAATTCGTCATAGGATATGCCTTGCATCTTTTCTTTTAATACTGATTCAACCTCATCTCTATCAGCTGTCCCAACTGTAAAAGTGAAGTCTGTTTTCCCAGAAACACTTACATTTTGGACTATAACATCGACCTCAATACCTGCATCACTAACTGGACTTAAAATGCCTGAAGCAATTCCGGGAGTATCACCAACTCCATGCAAAGTAAATTTAGTCTGATCTTTTTGAGAAGCTATACCTGTAATGACAGCATCTTCCATTGCGTTTTCCTCCTGCAAGATAAGCGTTCCTGAACCTGGCTCAAAACTTGATAAAACTCTAACTAAAACTTTATATTTATTTGCAAATTCAACTGCGCGTATTTGCATAACTTTAGCACCCTGACCAGAGAGTTCCAACATTTCCTCAATGTAAATTGAATCCAGTTTTTTTGCATTAGGCACAATTCTCGGATCTGTTGTGTATATTCCATCAACATCTGTATATATATCACAACGTATAGATTGAATTGAAGCTGCTATGGCTACTGCAGTAGTATCACTGCCCCCGCGTCCCATTGTAGTTGTATCTCCATCACTAGTTATACCTTGAAATCCAGTAATAATTGGGATGTATCCATCTTCAATAGTTTTAAAAATAACTTCTTTATCAAGATCTATTATCTTCGCACGAGAAAAATTAGCAGTCGTTTTCATGCCAATTTGTGCTGCTGATAGTGATTTTGCTTTTAAACCTAATTGATTTAAAGCAATTGCCACCAAAGATGCGCTGACCCTTTCACCTGTTGAAATAAGGGCATCAAATTCTCTTTTGTTTGGCTCATTACCAAAGGAATTAGCTAGTTCAATTAATCGATTTGTTTCTCCACTCATTGCAGAGACCACGACCACAGGAGAGGCCTCGTCACAGGCTGTTTTTATAATATTTGCAACAGCAAAGATTCTGTCAGTTGAACCAACAGAAGTGCCACCAAATTTTAATATAATCGTTTCCATGTTTAATTAGCTTAAAAACTAAGCGATGGATTGTACGATATCAGGAATAGAATTAACAAATTCTTCAAAATTATCAGCCTCTCCTGCTCCTTGAGCAAAATCATTTCGGCCTCCGCCTTTACCATTGTGTAATTTTGCAATTGATTTTATAACATCATTAGCGCTCAAAGAATTTTGCATGTCTTTCGTAACTCCGCAAACCATAACCACTTTAGTTTTTTGATGGCTGAAAATTAAAACGCATTTATTTGTATGATCTTTTTTAGATTGATCAACCATGTTGCGTAAATCTTGAACATTGTGTGTATCTGCCTGAATAATAGCTAGATCAAAGTTATTAATTTTATAAATTGTTTCTTTAAGATCAATTGAAGCTGATTTTTTTGTTTTGGTACCTTTTTTCAAGGCTTTGTTTTCTTTGATTAAATCTGCAACTTTAGAGCTAATTTGAGGTCCTTTGACATTTAGCATTCCTTGCAGATCTTGTAAATGATTATGAGCTTCTAACATCGATTGAACAGCACCTTGTCCAGCTAAAGCTTCAACACGTCTTACTCCCGAGGAAATGCTTGATTCACTTGTAACCGAAAACATTCCAATATCACCGGTTCTTCTAACATGAGTTCCACCACAAAGTTCTACAGAAAATTCGCCACCAATATAAACAACCCGAACCTCATCTTCATATTTTTCTCCAAACATGGCTTCGGCTCCAATCTTAAGCGCATCATCAAGCTTCATTATTTTAGTTGTTACCTCTGAATTATTTTGAATATGTTGATTTACAATTAATTCTATTTCCTTAATTTCAGCCTTGGTAACTGCCTTGGAATGTGAAAAATCAAATCGTAACTTATTAGAATCTAATAGTGAGCCTTTTTGATGAACATGATCACCAAGAACATCTTTTAAAGCTGCATGCATTAAGTGAGTGGCAGAATGATGAACCGAAGCAGCCTTTCTTTTGCTTTCATTTACGGATAATTCTAATTTGTCATTTTTTTTGACGACTCCTTTTTGAACTTTAATTCTGTGGAGAAAAATCTTACCTTGCTTTATACAATCTTGAACACTTCCATGACCTCCAGAAAAAGTAAAGCTTCCCTGATCTCCAACTTGCCCACCTGATTCTGCATAAAAAGGTGTTTTATCAACTGCAATGAAGCACTCATTTTGATCTGATGCATTATCTATTGCATTAGATTCATTCCATATTCCTAAAACCTTCCCCTTCCCGCATAACTCTTCATAACCTAAAAACTTTGTTTCTTTAATCGAGGACAAATCTAATTGCAATCCTTTGAATTTACTTGCTGATTTTGAATTTTTTATTTGTTCATCCATGCAACTATTAAAGCCCTCCTCATCTAAATCTAAATCTTGCTCTCGAGCAATGTCTGCTGTCAAATCGAAGGGAAAACCATATGTATCATGTAATTTAAAGATAATTTCTCCTGGAATAATCTTTGAATCAATAGAATTAATCTCCTTATCTAAGATCTCAATGCCTTTTTCTAAAGTTTCAAGAAATTTCTTTTCTTCTTCATAAACAATCTTCTCTGTGAATTTTTGATTGTCTACTAACTTAGGAAAGGCAGCACCCATCTCCTTAACTAAAGCTTTTACCAATTTATACAAGAAGGGTTTCTTAGCTCCAATTTTATATCCATGCCTAATAGCCCGTCGCATTATTCTTCGTAGCACATAACCACGACCCTCGTTTGACGGCAAAATACCATCAGAAATTAAGAAACTAATACTCCTTATGTGATCTGCTATCACTTTATGTGACGGCTCTCCAGGTGATTTGATATCTTTTTCAGAGGCTTTGATTAAATTTTGAAATAGATCTGTCTCATAGTTTGAATTTACACCTTGCATTACTGCAGCCACTCTCTCTAAGCCCATGCCTGTATCTACAGAAGGTTTTGGCAAGGGAGTAAGTTTACCATCGGCTCCTCTATTAAACTGCATGAAAACAAGATTCCATATTTCTACAAATCTATCTCCTTCATCTCCCGGTGTTCCAGGTGGAGTACCCTCATATTGATCGCCATGATCATAGTAAATTTCTGAACATGGTCCACAAGGACCTGTATCACCCATGGACCAAAAATTATCTTCTTCATCCATTCGCACAATCCTTGCGGAATCAATGCCAATTTTTACTGACCATATTTCAGCCGCCTCATCATCATCCCTGAATACAGAAATCCATAATTTCTCTTTTTTTATACCCAACTCATTAGTTAAAAAATTCCAAGCAAGTTGAATTGCTTCTTCTTTAAAATAATCACCAAAACTAAAATTACCTAACATTTCAAAAAATGTGTGGTGTCTTAGCGTATAGCCCACGTTTTCTAAATCGTTATGTTTTCCTCCCGCCCTAATGCATCGCTGTGTGGTTGTAGCTCTTTTGTAAGGACGCTTTTCAGACCCTAAAAAAACATCTTTAAATTGAACCATACCAGCATTTGTGAATAACAATGTTTCATCATTTGCTGGAATGAGAGGACTTGAATCGACTACTTCATGTCTATTTTTTTTGAAATAGTTTAGAAACTTAGCTCTTAGTTCACTTGTTAACATTGCAAAAAAACTTCCTCTAAAAAATTACTCATTGCGATCCAAGATCGCCTGTCACTCTCTGAATTATAAACTGTGCCCATCTCAATATCGTTAGCTGCTGGATTCGTGAATGCATGATAAGTATTGCCGTAGCTAATAAACTGCCAATTAGCCTCTGATTCTGTCATTTCATCTTGCAATGCTAATATTTCCTCTGTAGAAACCATTGGATCTTTATCACCATGCAAAACCAATAATTTAGATTTTACCTTTTGAAATGGTTCGCTTGATTGATTTAAAAGTCCGTGAAAACTCACACATCCAGCAACTTCATATCCAGAACGAGCAAGCTCAATGGCAGCAAGTCCGCCAAAGCAAAATCCTATTAAAGCTATTTTTGATGAATCAACACCTTTGATTGTTTTGCCATATTCAACTGCACTGATAAGTCGTTTTCGAAATAGCTGTCTATTGCTCACAAATGGTTCGATTAACGCTTGATTTTCTTCAACAGTTTGGCCATTTACACCCTCTCCAAAAATATCAATCGATAAAGCTGCATACCCTAAATCATTGAGTGCAATTGCTTTCTGATCTTCAAATTCTGATCTGCCCTTCCATGTATGTGCTACCAAAATTAGCGGAACAAGATTTGATGATTCAGGAACAGACAAAAAACCAATGCACTCTGTTGAGTCGTCATAATAATTTACTATTTTTCCTGACATTAAATTTAACCTATTTGAGTCTTATATCTTTTATAATTTTCAATGTAATGATGAGCATTTAGAGATGTAATAGCTTGTTCCTCCTTGGTGAGATCTTTTTTAATCTTACCTGGAACACCTAATACCATCGATCCATCTGGAACCTCCATCCCCTCTGTAACTAGTGCTTTTGCTCCGATGATACAATTTTTGCCTATTTTCGCACCATTAAGAATTACTGAACCAATGCCGATAAGAGTACCATCTCCAATTTCACATCCATGAAGCATTGCTTGATGACCAACAGTAACAAACTTTCCAATTTTGCATACAAAGCCCGGATCGGTATGTATCACTGAATTATCCTGTATGTTAGTTCCTTCACCAATAATAATTGGTTCATTATCGCCTCTTAAAGTACAATTGAACCAAATACTAGAATCTTTTGCCATTTGCACATCTCCAATAACAGTTGCATCTGGAGCTATCCAAAAATCATCATTCTCAGTGGTCAAGCTTTTATTATTGATATTTATAATCATTTCAATTCCCCTTCTAGTATCTCTATGTTCGCATCAAAACACACATTTAAAAAGTTTACTGTAATCATTGCAGTAAGACCCCATATCTTTTGATTTTTTATATTCCAAGTGGGTACCTGCCATATACTCCCATGTCTTTCGATGGCTTCCCTTTGGATATTTTCTTTATCTAGTAAAAAATTCAATGGGACTGTAAAAATATCTTGGATCTCTTCATTGGGCTTAAACGATTGCGGTTTGTCTATGGATGCTACAAATGGATTGACCTCTATTTTATGACGAGAAATTAGATAGTTTAATTTTCCTAATTTTGTAACATTTTCACCATTTAAGCTTATCTCTTCAATGGATTCTCTCATAGCCGTTTCATATAAGTTCGAGTCAGTTTTATCTGCTTTACCCCCAGGAAAACTTACTTCGCCAGAATGAGTGGAAAGATTTCCTGAGCGTTGGGTATAAATTAATTCTGGAGCTTCAATAAATTTTCCATAATTTAAAATAGCTATCAAAACTGAAGCTTGCGGATTGCCACTTGGGTTTTCGGAATTATTTGAATTTAGTTTATACTTTAGTTTTTCGATCATTATGTAAGTTTAACTTCTTACGAAATTTAATTCTCTAAGAAAGGAGCACTTTTGAGATATTGTTCAAATTGCGGTAGCGATAAAATTGAATTTAAAATTCCTGCTGACGATAATCTAAAACGATATGTCTGTCCTGACTGTGGATCAATTTTTTATACTAATCCCAATCTAATTGTGGGCACCGTATGCATCAAAAATGAGAAAGTTCTTTTATGTAAAAGAAACATTGAGCCCCGCTTTGGTAAATGGACATTGCCTGCAGGGTTTATGGAGAATGCAGAAACGCTTCAAGAAGGAGCTTTGAGAGAAACCAAAGAAGAAACCCAAGCTATACCAATAATTGTTTCTCCTTATACAGCATTCAGTTTAACTCATATCAGTCAGGTCCACTTTTTTTATTTAGCTGATTTAGGCAATGAAACATTTGGCCCTACTTCAGAAAGCTCTGAAGTTAAGTTGTTTAAACAAGATGAAATCCCTTGGGAGGAAATTGCATTTCCAACGGTTACTAAAACATTAAAATATTATTATGATGATGTAGATTCAGGAGAGTTTCCTTTTAGGGAAGAAGCTTTAAAGCTTTGGTAAAAAGATATCTATGATCCTTGACTAAATTTATAAGCATTTAAGAAGATTTGCATCCAAGGAGAATATTCCTTCCAATTTGATGATTTCCAAGATAATTGTTGTGATCTGAAAACCCTTTCTGGATGAGGCATCATGATGGTTGCTCTTCCGTCAAGGGAAGTTAAGCCAGTGATACCCTCCGGTGATCCATTTGGATTCAATGGATATATAGATGCCACAGCTCCTTGGTTATCAGTAAATTGAACCGCTATTTGATTGTGCTCTGAAAGTTTTTGTAATGCTCCTTTCTTAAATGAGGCTCGTCCCTCTCCATGCGCAACAGCTACAGGAATTTGCCATCCTGCCATGCCATCAAACAAAACTGACTTCGATTTAGCAATGGTAACCTGAGATAAACGTGCTTCAAACTGATCAGAATCATTCCAGAGAAACTGTGGCCAATTTTCAGCACCTGGAATTAGATCTTTTAAATTGGACAACATCTGGCAACCATTACAAACTCCAAAAGTAAAAGTTTCGGTTCGATTAAAAAAATGCTCGAATGCATCTCTTACAACTTTGTTATAACTTATGCTTGAAGACCAACCTCCACCAGCCCCAAGAACATCTCCATAAGAAAATCCACCACAAGCTGCTATACCTTGAAATTGAGAAAGTAAGTTTGAGTTGTCTAGGAGGTCCTGCATATGGACATCTAAGGCATCAAATCCAGCTAATAAAAATGCTGCAGCCATTTCATTTTGACCATTAACTCCTTGCTCTCTAAGAATTGCTACCTTGGGCTTTAAATTGTTATTAATCGCTGGAAGTTCAGCAGAAAATTGGAAATTATCTATGGCAACCAAGCCTTGATCGTCAAACCTTTCGATCAATTCATATTCTTCTTTTGCACAGGATGGGTTATCTCTAAGGGTTTTTACTGAGTAAGAAGTTTCGCTCCAAGCTTTTTCTAAATTTACTACTGAATCAGAAAATTGAATCTCATCATAATGAATGATTGAAATTTTTGCATTAGCGCTTTGAACAGCGCACTTTTGATATTGAAGATTTTTTTGATTTAGAAACTCTAATGCTTGGTCCTCAAAATCGCTATGAAATTGAATAACGGCACCTGTTTCTTCAGCAAAAAGATATTGCATCATTTCCTCATTTTGAACACTCTCTGGAATGTGAATCTCTATACCTGTCTTATTAGTAAAAGCTAATTCTGAAACAGTGGTAAATAATCCACCATCGGAAATATCATGCAATGCAACTATCCAACCTCGATTAATTAGCTCTTGAATTGAATTAAATAAGTTTTTAAGCGATTCAACATCATCAATGTCAGGAACTTCTTGAATACTTGAAGAAGTAACCTCTTCAAAAATAGAGCCGCCTAATCTAGATCGGTTATTTAAAAATAAGTGATATAAATCCTTTGAACCATTTTCATAAAATTCAGTCGTAACAGCCAATGATACGTCCTCAATTGGAGCCATGGCAGTAATAACACCTGATAAGGGGCTCTTTACTTCAAGCTCTTTGTTATCTTCGCTCCATTTTGTCTTCATAGACAAAGAATCTTTGCCTACCGGAATAGCTATTCCCAATTCAATACATATGCTCGATAAGGCTTCAACTCCAGTTCTGAGGGCAAAATTTTCTTCCTCATCACCACACGCTGCCATCCAATTTGCAGAAAGTCTGACTAGATTTAAATCTTTCACAGGAGCAGAGATTAAGTTCATCAGTGCCTCTGCTAAAGCCATCCTTAGAGATGCAGCAGGACTTTTAATTGCAAAGGTTGGTTTCTCACCAATTGATAAAACATCTCCTTCATTTCCAAGAAATGATTTTAAAGACATGGCATAGTTTGAAGTAGGCACTTGGTATCTTCCCACTAATTGATCTCGAGCCACTAAGCCCCCAACAGATCTATCACCAATGGTAATCAAGAAAGATTTTGAAGCCACAGTAGGATGAGATAGCACTCTACGAATTGCTTCAGATACATCTATGTCTTTATTAATAAAATTAATTTTTTTGTCTACAGCTGGCTGACTAACCACCATGTTGGAAATAGGTAAGTCACCAAAAAGCATTGATAGGGGAACATTTATTGGAAATTCATCTCTTTCAGGATCAAAAACTTCTACTGAATTAGATGAGGTAGTGTGGCCTACAAAAGCAACGGGGCATCTTTCTCTTCGACATATATTTTCAAAAATTTCTCTGTTAGATTTTTTTATCGCCAAAACATAGCGCTCTTGCGATTCATTTGACCAAACCTCCATAGGAGAGAGACTTGGATCGGCAACAGGTATTAAGCTTAAATCTATGTAGACTCCTAGATTACAATCTTTAGCTAATTCTGGAATTGCATTTGATAACCCACCTGCTCCAACATCGTGAATAAATTCAATAAGGTTTGGAGACTCAAATGTACATTGATTAATAACCTCCTGACATCTTCTCTGCATTTCAGCATTTTCTCTTTGAACAGATGCAAAGTCTAAATCTTCATCGCTTTCTCCAGAGGACATAGATGATGCGGCACCACCTCCTAAACCAATTAGCATTGAGGGTCCACCCAAAACAACAACCAAGTCGTCAACTTTTGTTGGATTCTTAATACTATTTCTATCTTTTACTTCCCCAATGCCTCCAGCTAACATAATTGGTTTGTGATATCCAAATGATTGACCGTCAACGAGGGGTTGTTCAAAAACTCTAAAATAACCAATGGTACTCGGTCTTCCAAATTCATTATTAAATGCTGCAGCGCCTATTGGTCCCTCAATCATAATTTGTAAAGGAGATGCAATTCTTGAAGGTTTGTGTTCTGGTCCTTCCCATTTACGAGGAAAGTCTTTTAATCTTAGATTAGAAACATTGAAGCCAACTAATCCCATTTTTGGCTTTGCCCCTGAGCCTGTGGCGCCTTCATCTCTGATTTCTCCGCCAGAACCAGTTGCTGCTCCAGGAAATGGAGAGATGGCCGTAGGATGATTATGAGTTTCAACCTTCAAAGTAGAATTAATTTTTTCAGTTGAAAAGCTATAAGTATTTTTTAAACTTCTATTAAGCGTCATCACTTCAGCACCTGAAATAACCGCAGCGTTATCTTTGTATGCTGAAATCAAATCAGGTTTACTCCCTTTACTAGTTTTTTTGATCAGATCAAATAAGGATTCATCTTGAGAAATAGTATCTATAACCCAATTTGCATTAAATATTTTATGTCTACAATGTTCAGAATTAGCTTGAGCAAACATCATTAGCTCAGCATCGGTAGGATTTCGAAGTACAGATGAATAAAAATGATCTAAGTAATTAATTTCCTCCTCAGATAGTGCCAATCCTAAATCTTGATTGGCTCTATTAAGTGAATCTTTTGCCGATTTTGAAATATCAATATTTATTAAAGGCTTCCTTTTTGGATCAGTACTCACTAAATCAATATCTTTGGCGGTCACAAAGACTTCCTGAGTCATGCGATCAAATAAATATGATAGATTCAAATCAGCAGCAGAAATGTTGTTATTAAAAAAGTAACCTAAATACCTTTCGATGCTTCGTACTCCCAGAATTCCAACATTATTAATAATTTCACCTGTCTTGGATGCCCATGGACTAATAGTCCCAGATCTTGGACCAATAAAAAAATCGGGTAAATTTGCAGGTTCCTTTGAATTCAATAATTCTGATAACTTTGCATGATCTGAAAAATCGTGAGTTATATCTACAGAATAAAACTCAAAGCTAGTTAATGCTTTGATCGGAAAGTCATTTGCTAAATTGAGATAATCGTTGAGAGATGAAATTTTTGACGGCGAGAAACTGGAGGGACCTTGAAGCAGCAAATTAAGATTTTTTGACACCAGCTCTCTAGTAAAATATTGTAATAATTAATTATAAGGGTCTTTAAAATTAAAAAAATAAAAACAGTGAAATTCCTTACAAAAAACTCAATTTTTTTTATCCTTATATTTGGTTTCTATTCTTGCACAAAAGACATTTCGAAAACTCCACTCTCAGTTTATTGCAACATAATTAATGAAAAACTATATTCATTCTCTAGGCTAAGTGATTTTGAAAAAAAGAAATTTGACGAATTAAAGCAATCAAGATTCCATAAATATGAAGATGATTTTCATGAAGCAGCAGAAAGATTTGGTATTGAATGGGAGCTTCTTGCTGCAGTAGCTTTTCAAGAATCTCAATGGAATCCAAAAGCACGATCAGCGACGCAAGTTAAAGGTATGATGATGTTAACACTCCCCACGGCAGCTTCAGTAGGCGTAACAAATCGATTAGATCCAATCCAAAGCATTCATGGAGGAGCTCAGTATATTTCAGATCTTAAGTCTAATAATATCTATGGTACTTCCTCAGGTGACAAGATTGCATTCATATTAGCCTCCTATAACTTGGGCACTACAAATATAAGAAATGCAATAAACACAATTGGTAAAAAGCCTGTTGAAGTGACTTGGTTAGATTTGGAAGGATATTTACTAAATTTGAAAACCTCGATGGATTCAGAAAACTATTCTAGAGGCCAGCAAACTGTTGATTTTGTTGAAAGAGTTAGAGACTATTATTATCTTTTGCTAGCTCAAAATTGTAATAATAGCTAAATTTAAGAATTAAGAAGTTGCCACTTTAGATTTTTAATTTGATCTCTGCAAAATGCAGCCTTTTCATATTCAGTTTCTTTAGCATAGATGTACATCTGCTCTTCTAGTTTGTTAATTGACTCTGAAATCTTATCCTGGGATGTATTATTAATTTTAAAAGGTAGTTCTTTTTCAAAATACTGAGGTTTGGTTTTCTTAGCCTGCTTGGTGACTCTTGCTCCCTCCATAACATCTTTAATATCTTTTACAATTGTTGTTGGAATTATGCTGTTATCTTTGTTAAATTTAACTTGTATTTTCCTTCTACGAGACATCTCATCCATTGCTCTTTGCATGGAACCTGTAACTTTATCGGCATACATAATTGCCTTGCCTCGAATATTTCTTGCTGCCCTTCCAACTGTTTGAATAAGTGTAACTTCTGACCTTAAAAAGCCCTCTTTGTCTGCATCTAAAATTGCAACTAAACTAACCTCAGGAATATCTAGACCCTCTCTTAATAAATTAATACCCACCAAAACATCAAAATGTCCCAATCTAAGATCTCTAATAATCTCTGTTCTTTCCACTGTATCTATATCAGAATGCATATAACGAGTTCTAATTCCATTTTCTTCTAAGTAATCTGTTAAATCTTCAGCCATGCGTTTTGTAAGAGTTGTTATGAGCACTCTTTCTTTTAACGCTGCTCTTTCATTACACTCACCAATGACATCATCGATTTGAGAAGTAGCTGGTCTTACTTCAATCTCCGGATCAATTAACCCAGTGGGTCTAACAAGCAATTCTGCAACATTATCGCAATGCTCTAACTCATATTTACCCGGAGTTGCAGATACATAAATCTTTTGAGGAGTAACATCCTCCCATTCTTCAAACCTTAATGGACGATTATCCAGTGCAGATGGTAATCTAAATCCATAATCGACAAGGGTTTCTTTCCTCGATCGATCACCCTTATACATACCTCCGATCTGAGGAACTGATACATGAGACTCATCCATAAAAACAATTGCATTTTTAGGTAAATAGTCAAAAAGACATGGAGGTGGCTCTCCTGGATTTCGACCAGAAAGATAGCGAGAATAATTTTCAATTCCCTGACAATATCCAAGTTCCTGCATCATCTCTAAATCATAAGTTGTTCGCTCTTGCAATCTTTGAGCTTCAACCAATTTATTATTGTCCTTTAAATACTCAATCCTTTTTTTTAGCTCTTCACGAACGGTTTTAAGACAATCTAAAATCGTCTCTTTAGGTGTCACATAATGAGTTTTTGGATAAATAGTTGCACGAGGAGTTTCATTAATTACCTCTCCAGTTAATGGATCTATCCATAAAAGACGTTCCACCTCATCTCCAAATAATTCAATCCTAAGAGCATCTTTTTCAGAATCAGCAGGATAGATATCAATAACATCTCCTCTAACCCTAAAAGTTGCGCGTCTAAAATCAATATCATTTCGTGTATATTGCATTGAAGATAAACGACGCAAAATTGTTCTTTGATCTATTGTCTCGCCCCTATCTAAATGCAGAATCATATTCAGATAAGATTCAGGAGCGCCCAATCCATATATCGCTGATACAGTAGCAACAACAATTGTGTCATTTCTTTCTAATAAAGCTTTTGTTGCGGAAAGTCTCATTTGCTCAATATGTTCGTTAATTGAAGCATCTTTGGCTATGTAAGTATCCGATGTAGGTACATATGCTTCAGGCTGATAATAATCGTAATAAGACACAAAATATTCGACAGAATTTTTTGGGAAAAAATCTTTTAGCTCTCCATATAATTGAGCTGCTAGTGTTTTATTAGGCGCCATAACCACAGCAGGTCTTTGAGTTGACTCAATAATTTTAGCCATAGTATAAGTTTTACCTGATCCTGTTACACCAAGTAAAACTTGATGCAATAATCCATCATTTAAACCACTTACCAAAGTTTCAATTGCTTTTGGTTGACTGCCAGCAGGCTCAAATGGAGATGTTACTGTTAAACTTTTTGTCATTATCTTGTTTTACTTTACGAATTTTAATTTATAATTTTCAACTTGTTCCCTGATAGCTCAGCGGTAGAGCAGTTGACTGTTAATCAATTGGTCCGTGGTTCGATCCCACGTCAGGGAGCCATTCTTTTAGCCAATTAATAATTTTAATATATTTGCCCAGCTTATGCATGACGAACTTATGGTGAACTATCTTTTTATTTAATGCTTTGTTTGAATTAATTTAATTACAAGTCTGTGAATAAAGGTTAAATCTTTGAAAACTTTATTTTTCTTTTCAGGATGTTTCAGTAATAATCATTGAATGAAAAGATTACAAGATAAAGTTGCGGTCATAACCGGTGCTGGAAGTGGTATTGGAAAAGAAACAGCATTATTGTTTTTAGAACATGGTGCAAAGGTTGTCTTAGCAGATATCAATCAAGAGACTCTTGAAGAAACTTTTGAAATCATAAAACAAAAAAAATTAGATTCGGAAGCATGCACTTCTTTAACTGATGTTTCATCAGAAGCTAATATAAAAACTACAATTGAACAAGCAGTCGATCATTTCGGTGGTTTAGACGTACTTTTTAATAATGCGGGTATTGGTGGTGCAGTTGGCCCTATTACGCACATTGATGCAGATGAGTGGGATAAATCATTTCAAATACTTCTAAAGTCAGTTTTTCTTGGTTCAAAATATGCAGCTAGAGTTATGAAAAAGAATGCCTCAGGCGGATCTATTATTAACACTGCATCAATTGCCGGCATGGGAGGTGGATCTGGTCCGCTTGCTTATTCTGCTGCTAAAGCAGGTGTCATTAATTTTTGTAAAAATGCTGCTATTGAGCTTGGCGAATTTAAAATTAGAGTTAATGCAATTTCACCAGGAACAATCAACACTCCTTTATTGGCAACTGCGATTGAAGATAGCAAGCTTGAACAACCCATTAAAGATTTTGGGATGCCAATTGATATAGCATATTCAGCCTTGTTCCTTGCATCAGATGAATCAAGATTCATTACAGGAATTAATCTGTGCGTTGATGGCGGCCTCACTCTTGATAACTCTGGATTAATGGTGGATGCAGCTGAGCATTATGCAAAAATGGGAATAGAAAGAGTGGTTGGAATGAATATGGGCTCAACAGGCATCGAATCTGTAATTACAGATTTGCAAGATGACGATTAAGATTTCTTCCAGGTAGTTCTGTCACTGGAATCATCAAGTAAAATACCCTTAGCTGCTAAATCATCTCTTATTTGATCAGCTCTTTTAAAATCTTTAGCCTCTCTTGCTATGTTTCTCTCTTTTATTTGAGACTCTATTTCCTCATCAGACAAGCTTGCGCCATATTGAAAGAAAACATCTGGGCTATCATTTAAAAGACCTAGAACCTCACCCAATTTTTTCATAGTAGATGAATACTTAGTTCTTTCTTGGACATCTTTACAACTATTAATTAACTTTGCCAATTTAAATAGAGTACTGAGGGCCTCAGGAGTATTTAAATCATCATTCATTGAGTCGACAAATTCTTTGACACTATCTCCGTCTAAATCTGATTCATCTGACGATGCAATCGAGAGGGCTTGATAGAGTCTTGTAAGAGCTGATCTCGCTTGATCTAATGATGCATTATCAAAATTTAAAGCACTTCTGTAGTGACTAGAAATTAAATAGTAGCGAATAACTTCTGGATGATAAGAATTGAATAAATCTTTTAACATTGCAAAGTTACCCAAAGATTTAGACATTTTCTCACCATTAATTTTTAATAAACCTGAATGCATCCAATAATTTGCAAGCTTGCAATTTGATGCACACTCAGATTGAGCAATCTCATTCTCATGATGAGGAAATAATAAATCTGGACCTCCACCGTGAATGTCAAAATGCTCACCTAAATTTTCCAGTGACATTACTGAACATTCAATATGCCATCCCGGTCTTCCAGGACCCCATGGAGATTCCCATGATGGCTCATTTGGCTTACCGCTTTTCCAAAGTACAAAGTCTAAAGGATCTTCCTTTGATTCATCCTCTTCAATTCGCGAACCAGGATTCAATTCATCAATATTTTTGTTTGATAATTTTCCATACTCAGGGAATGTTCGTACTGAAAAAAAAACATCCCCGCTTTTTGAATGATAAGCATTTCCTTTGTCAATCAAATCAGTAATCATTTTAATCATGCCTTCAATGTGATCAGTAGCTCGTGGTTCTTTGTTTGGTGGCTCCAATCCAAGTTTAAGAAAATCTTCTTGCATACTGGCTATTGTTCTTGCTGTTAGATCTTCAATCTTCTCTTTATTTTCATAAGCTCTTTCAATGATCTTGTCATCTATATCAGTAATGTTGCGAATAAAATTTACTTTATAACCTTGATATCGAAGATAACGTGCAAGTATGTCAAAAGCCATCATCGCCCTTGCATGACCCAAGTGACAGTTATCATAAACAGTCATTCCACAAACATACATCCCAACCTCACCCTCACGAATGGAAACAAAGTCTTCCTTTTGATTGGTCAAGGAGTTATAAAACTTAATTGTCATCTGTTATTTGATATACGAATCACTTATTATAAAGAACTTAACTGGAATGTAGGTTTTATTAATGTCAAAAATACAAATTGCCGCCTTAATAACTATTGTAACCATTGTTGCATTAATCTTCTTCCCGTCACCCACTGATCAAAATGATCAAAATGAATATTATCCAGAGGAGGATCAAATGTCACTTGTAACTATTTCTACTTCAGCCGGAGACATCCACTTAGAACTTGATGCAGATAATGCGCCCATAACTGTGGCAAACTTTCTAAAATTAGCCGAAGACGGTTATTACACTGGTACTATTTTTCACAGAATTATCGAAGGGTTTATGGTTCAAGGTGGCGGTCTTGACGAAAATATGGTCCCGAAGCCAACCAACACTGATCCTATTCAAAATGAGGCCAATAATGGATTAAAGAATAACCGTGGCTCAATTGCGATGGCTAGAACCATGGATCCTCATTCTGCAACCGGTCAATTTTTCATTAACCATAAAGATAACGACTTTCTAAATCATACGGCTGAAACCTCTCAAGGCTGGGGCTATGCAGTATTTGGCTCTGTTATTGATGGAATGGACGTTGTGGATCAGATTGCTCTGAGTATAACCTCCAATGTTGGGGGTTATGCTGATGCTCCTCTTGAACCAACAATTATTAATTCAGTTACAGTGAGTGAATGAAGTTAGGATTTATATCTGATCTTCATTTATCTGAAAATATGCCCTCTGTTACCGAGGGCTTTTTTAATTTTTTAAAAAATGCTTCGCATGAGCTATCTCATCTATACATATTAGGCGATCTTTTTGAAGCTTGGATTGGTGATGATGACAACTCTAAGCTCGCCACCAATGTCATGCAAAGCATTAACAATGCCTCCCAAAATGGCTTAGAAGTCTTTTTTATTCATGGCAACAGGGATTTTCTTTGCGATCAAGAATTTGCAAAAAAATCTAATCTTAAAATACTTCCTGATCCATTTTTCATGAATTTCTTTGATTTAAAAATTGCTCTTTCGCATGGAGATGACTTCTGCACCAACGATTTGAAATATATTGAATTTAAAAAAGAAGTTAGATCTAAACAATGGCAAGATAAATTCTTAGAGAAATCATTAGATGAGCGCCTGAAAATTGCATCAAACATGCGTGACGTCAGTGAAGCTTTCAGTAATGATAAAGATATAAATATCATGGATGTTACCTCTAAGGCCATTGATCAGTTTTTTGAAGAGCATCACATAGATTTACTTATCCATGGTCACACTCACAGACCAAAAATCCATCAATCTGATACTGGCACTCGAGTTGTTTTAGGCGACTGGCATAAAACTGGCTGGTGTTTTTTTCTTGATGATCAGCAACAAGATTTGAGAGAGTTTAAGTTATAAAACTATTGTTTATTAACGAATAATACTGTATAAATATACAGTATTTTAAAATCCCATGACTGTTAATTATCTCGGTTTAATATCGGCAAATGATCTGCCTGCAAGTTTTACAAAATTTTTTGTAGAGCCAGTTTCTGTGGGCTTTCCAAGTCCAGCAAATGATTACCTAGAAAGTCCAATCGATCTTAATAAATATCTCATCAAAAATGGAGCAGCAACTTTTTTAGTGAGAGTTTCTGGAGATTCAATGCTCAATGCAAATATTGCTGATCAAGCTATCTTGATAGTGGATCGTAGTCTTAAACCAAAGCATGGCAGTATTGTGGTTGCATCTTTAGATGGTGATTTTGTTTGTAAACGACTGCAACTCAAACCTCGGCTATGTTTACTACCAGAGAATCCTAAATATGAACCAATTTACATTCAGCACGGTCAAGATTTAGATATCATGGGAACGGTAACTGCTGCCATTAATAAATTTGAATGAAATTTTTAGCATTAGTAGATTGCGATAACTTTTATGCTTCATGCGAAAGAGTGTTTCGACCAGATTTAAAGAAAGTGCCTATTGTCGTGTTGTCCAATAATGATGGATGCGTCATCGCGAGAAGCAAAGAAGCCAAAGCCATGGGAATCAAAATGGGTGTCCCCTGGTTTAAAGTTAAAAAGGCATACTTAACTCAAGGAGGCAAAGTTTTTTCATCCAACTTTGCACTATATGGAGATCTCTCAAAAAGAGTAATGAATATTCTGGATGGAATGGTAAAAAAAATGGAGATTTATAGCATCGATGAAGCATTTTTGGATCTGCAGCATATACAAAATAAGAATCAAGCATATGAATTTGGTATTTACTGTCGCAATACTATACGGCAATGGGTTGGCATACCCGTACGTATTGGAATTGCGCCAACAAAAACTCTTACCAAGGTTGCAAGCCATGTCGCAAAACATGCAAATGGTGGCATGGGTGTCTGCTGCCTCAATAATCAAAAGGATATTGCTCATATTCTTAAAACACTACCTATTAGAGAGATTTGGGGAATTGGTAACAATCTCTCCAGGCAACTAAATCAGATGGGTATATATTCGGCCTATGAACTAATGCAAACAGACATTAGATTAATTCGAAAAAAATTTAGCGTTGTTTTGGAACGCACAGTTAGAGAGTTGAGAGGAGAATCATGTATTCAGATAGAGGATCATGCTGATCCAAAAAAACAAATTGTTGTAAGTCGAAGTTTCAGGGGCAAGATTGAGAATTTAGAGGTGCTCAAACCATTGATTAGTAATTTTGCAGTACGAGCAGCAGAAAAGTTAAGACATGAAAAACAAAAGTGCTCTCAAGTTTCAGTATTTATTTCAACCAGCAGATTTAATAAACGACCGCAACATCGAGGGTTTAGTAGTTTTCAATTTCCTTATCCCATGGATGATACAAGGAGCATTTTGATGGGTTCAAAAAAAATATTAGCTAAAATATTCAAAGAAGGTTATCCATACTCAAAAGCAGGAATATTACTAAGTCATTTTTCGCATCCAACTTTTATACAGCAATCTCTTTTTCAATCAAAAGATCAACAGAATTTAAAACAAAATACAAACCTAATGGAGGCTATAGATGCCCTCAATAGCAATCAAACACAGATTTATTATGCAGCTCAACATCCTGCAGGATTATCACCAATACAAAAAAGTATGGTTTCACCTAAATACACAACAAATTGGTGGGAATTGCCAACAACTAAATAGAAAAATATCTTTGATAATGAACCTCAGAAAGCTCAAGAAACTCATTAAAAATTTGATCTTTAAGCTCAGGAAGACTGGAGCTAGAATGACAAATGATTCCAAATTTATTCAAGTCTAACTCTTGAGTACCAGCAGCTCTTAAAAGATCAAATATCCAAGTCATAGGATCTAATGAATCATTAAAATTAATTCCTTTATCTTTTAGACGAGCTGCCAACAAATCAGAATCAGTAACAGAAAATCTTTCTTTTAGGACGGTTAATTTAAATGTTTCAAGACGTGTATTAATAATTTCTCTTTCAGCGATGTCGTATTTATTCCAAAATATTATCTCATGAACAAAGCGCTTACAGCCTTTACAAACATTATCACCATAGGTGGTTGAGCATATCCCAAGGCATGGAGTAGAGGCTTTGTTTTTTTTCATAAACTCAATAATACAATATTTTAGAAATATAGATAAACTTCGATTTCAAACATATTTTTTTAAAGGTTAAAAGCTAGCAGAAACTAAAATAAAGTAGCAAAACTACAAAATATATCCTTAGTAAATACTAAAAATAAAGGCTCTATGAATATTATTGACAATATTAAATAATTGAATTCAAATTCACTACATCTAGTGGACGGGGGATCTATTCAAAATAAAATAAAATGCCTGATTAGATTTGGGGATTTACAGATAGCACAGTAAAATTACGGTCCAGGGAGAAAATAATGCTTCAGGATTACAAAAAACATTGTAAAGAAAGGGAAGAACAAGGAATACCACCGCTACCACTTTCAGCACAACAAACATCTGATTTAGTTGAATTACTCAAGTCTGAGCACAAAGAGCCAGAATTATTATTAAATTTACTGAGAGATAGAATTCCGGCAGGCGTTGATCAATCAGCATATGTAAAAGCAGGTTTCTTAGCAGATATTACAACGGGAGAAACAACCAGTCCCTATATCTCAAAAAAAGAAGCTGTAATCGTTCTGGGAACAATGCTGGGTGGGTACAATATTCAACCCTTAGTTAAATGTTTAGAAGACGAAGATCTTGGCGCGGAAGCAGCAAATGCATTGAGTAAAACTTTACTAATTTTTGATGCATTTAACGAAATATTAAACTTGTCAGAAACTAATAAAAATGCAAAAGCTGTAATAGATGCTTGGGCTGAGGGAACATGGTTTCAAGAAAAAGAGGATGTTAAGGAACAAATCAAATTAACCGTCTACAAGGTTCCTGGAGAAATTAATACAGACGATTTATCTCCTGCTACAGATGCATGGTCTAGGCCAGATATTCCACTGCATGCATTGGCAATGTTTAAGATGCCCAGAGAAGGTTTAGATAAACCCCTTGAAACAATTGAAAATCTAAAGAAAAAAGGTAATCCACTAGTTTTTGTTGGAGATGTCGTTGGGACTGGCTCATCAAGAAAATCAGCTACTAACTCTGTCTTATGGCATATGGGTGATGAAATTCCGTTCATTCCAAATAAAAAAGAAGGTGGATTTTGTTTTGGGGGAAAAATTGCACCAATTTTCTTTAATACGCTTGAAGATTCTGGTGCGTTTCCAGTGGAATGCGATGTTTCAAAATTAAATATGGGGCAAGAAATAATTTTTGAACCATTTAACGGAAAAATATTAGATGCTGAAAGTGGTGAAATTTTATCAACTTTTGAACTGAAAACTCCAGTTCTTCTAGACGAGGTTAGAGCAAATGGTCGAATTCCTTTAATTATTGGCAGACAATTAACAGATAAAACCAGAGAAGTACTTGGGCTTGAACCAACAGATATTTTTAGAAGGCCTGATGCAGAAGATCAATCAGAAAAAGGCTTTACTCTTGCTCAAAAAATGGTTGGAAAAGCCTGTGGGGTTAAGGGTGTTAGACCTGGAACATATTGTGAGCCTAGGATGACAACTGTAGGTTCTCAAGATACAACAGGGCCTATGACTAGAGATGAATTGAAGGAGCTTGCCTGCCTAGGTTTTTCTGCTGATCTTGTAATGCAATCCTTCTGTCATACCGCTGCATATCCAAAGCCAGTTGATGTAGACACACAACATACATTACCTGACTTTATAATGAATCGAGGTGGTGTTTCGCTTAAGCCAGGAGATGGAATTATTCATTCCTGGTTAAACAGAATGCTTATACCTGATGGCGTTGGGACTGGTGGCGATAGTCATACTCGCTTTCCATTGGGAATAAGCTTTCCAGCTGGGTCAGGATTAGTTGCCTTTGCAGCAGCGTTGGGTGTCATGCCTCTAGATATGCCTGAGTCAGTCTTGGTTAGATTTAAAGGAGAAATGCAACCAGGAATCACTTTAAGAGATTTAGTGAATGCCATTCCGTATGCTGCAATTCAAAAAGGTCTTTTAACTGTAGCTAAAGAAGGTAAGAAAAATATCTTTTCTGGAAGATGCTTAGAAATTGAGGGTTTGCCTGATCTCAAAGTAGAGCAAGCATTTGAACTGTCAGATGCATCTGCAGAAAGATCTGCATCAGGATGCACGGTTAGATTGAATAAAGAGCCAATTATTGAATATCTAAAATCAAACATAGTAATGCTCAGATGGATGATTGGCAGCGGATATGGTGATGCAAAAACAATTGAAAGAAGGGCTCAATTAATGGAGGAGTGGATTAAAAATCCAATTTTACTTGAGCCTGATAAAAATGCAGAGTATGCGGAAATAATTGAAATTGATCTTAGCCAAATTAAAGAACCCCTTCTTGCGTGCCCAAATGATCCGGATGACATTAAACCTCTGTCTGAAGTAAATGGAGACAAAATTGATGAGGTTTTTATTGGTTCATGCATGACTAATATTGGTCACTTTAGAGCAGCTAGTCATTTACTAAAAAAATATAATGGAACTAAGGCA
>CABZRR010000005.1 GCA_902528215.1 uncultured SAR86 cluster bacterium
GCTTCGTGCACATCCACACCCTTTACAGAATTAAATAGCAGGGATGATTTCCAGTTAGACGAGGGAACAACCTTTAAAGTCCAACTAAATAAGGACTCATTGCCAGTGGAGATGGACCCAATTTTGATTGAAAATTTAGGAGATGCTGCAAAAAATTACTTGGAAGGCGTAGGGCATAAATTTTCAAATGATGCTTCTCTTTCTATTGACGTAAGTGTCACAACCAAAGATAAAATTAGATATGATGATTTTCGTTTCTATGGTTATCCAATGTATAGAAGTTATCTTTATGAGCCAGACAGGATTAATTCTATTCCAGAATTTTTTCTTCGCATTTCTGTGATGGATGATGAGGTAGAAAAGACTTTATGGACCGGCCTAACAAAATGGCGCAAAGGTTCAAGCTATGCTCCCACTGATATGCAGTCTGCTGAAATGCTAGTAGAGAATTTACTTGTTAATCTTTAAATCTCAATGGCTCTATAGCTATAGCAATCCCTGAGGATATAGGGCTAGGAGTGTTATTGATTAATGATGCAACATGTTCTCCTAATAATGGACCCAAACTAAATCCTCTAGAGCCAAGCGCGCCTATAGCATAAACATTTTCTTCAATTTTTCCTGCTAAAGGTAGTCTATCTTTGCTACCAGTCCTTAGGCGAGCCTCCATCAAGATGTCTGGTTCACCAATTAGATCAGTTTTGAAGTTTTTATTTATTCTTTTGATGAGCTCTGCTCCAATCTCAAAAGAAACTTGAATATCTTCATATTCTTTTTCATGAGATGAACCAATCCAAGTGACATTTTCTAACTTTGGCAAAATATAGCCTGCTGAATTTACTGGAAGATCAAGATCAATTGACTGATCGCCTTTTAAACCAACTAGCTGTCCTTTTGAGATCTTCAGTCCAGATAAATATTTTTCTAGGCTTGGACCATTTGCAATAATCAAATCGTCATAAGCACTTTTTTTTTCTTGATTTAAAAATTCAATATCTAATTTAGATCCATTCTTAGACCATTTATCAAAACAATGATTTAAGGTTATTTTTATCCCAGGATGAGCAGTCATTTCACGACAAATTAATTTTGGAAAAAGATATCCGCCTTTTTTAACTAACAGACCATCAGCTTTAAATCCATATAACTTTTCCATTTCTTTTTTATCTAAAATCTTAAATAAGTCATCTCTTTTTAAATTTTTGATGTCTTGAATCCATTCTTTCTGAAAATTATTAGAATGCGTAAACAAAAGACCAGTATTTTTATATGCATTCGGCATTTGTTTATACATTTTTTCTGCAAAAAAGTAACTTTGTGCAGTTAAAAAAGAATATGGCGAATTATTAACTGAAAATCTGGGATACATTGCAGCAACTGGATTACCTGATGCGCCAGCAGCAATAGATTCTGCAGACTCAAACATTTCTACATCCGATCCATTTTGTACAGCTGCATAGGCCACAGAACAAGCTGCTATACCGGTTCCAATAATACCTATTTTCTTTTTCTTACTTCGTTGAGTGCTCGCATGAGAAGCGCCAAATGATTTACTTCCAATAAGCTTATGACGTTTTTTTCCAAAGCCTTTCACTTTGTTTACCTCAAACCCAAATTTTTCTAGTCCTCTTTTGACAAAACCAGCAGAAGTAAAGGTTCCAAAAGTTGCATTTTTTGAAGATAAAAAATTTACATATTGAAAAACAGAATTGCACCACATAGATTTATTTTTGTTAGGATCAAACCCATCAAGATACCAAGCATCAATTTGATTATTCTTTAGGCCAAGAAGATTTTTTAATCCTGACTCAATGTCATTTTGAATAAGCGTCAGTCTAATTTTTAGCGATGGAAAATAAATTCTGTGAATATCATTATGTGAAAGATCATAGTTCTCTAAAAAAACATGACAGATCTCCTTGAGATCAGGAAAATTCTTTATGACTTTATGTAACTGTGCTTTAGTTGGGAACGCCTCATCAATTGCAAGATATTCTAGGTTATAAGAGTTAAGATCTTTATTATTATCAAACCAAAATTTAGCAGTGACGAAAAAATTTAGACCAAGTCCAAATCCTAGTTCTCCTATGCATATTTGAGAGGCATTTTTAATTCTTTCTAGCAGCTGATTAGGCTCTATAAAAATATTTGTAATTTCTGAAATTGCATCGTCTTGAAAGAATCTGTCTTGATACTTGTTGGAAAAAGGCAGGTCATTTTTCCATATAATATCTTGGAAATTCTCTTCAAATGGATTTTTGAAACAGCTATGGTGGACTGGCATCTAAAAAATTTTAGTAGGTATTAAAAAAGTCAATTCTTGAAATCACAAAGCCGCAATCTAATTTTTGATAAAGATATGCATCTCCCTAATTTATTAAAAGCATTTAAGCTTTTGTTGGGATATCTTTAAAGGCCAGACCTTTGTCAGCCCTTGGATCTTGAGGCAAGCCTAGGACTCGCTCTGCTATTATATTTCGTAAAATTTCATCGGTTCCACCAGCAATTCTTAAACCAGGTGCTCCAAGCCATGCTCCTTGAAATGAGCTTATGCCATCATTTTCATCAATTAACATTCCAGCCATATCATCTGAATCGATTCCAAAGTTGCCAATTTCTTGTAACTTATTCGCGCTAACAATTTTTGTAATTGAAGCTTCTGGCCCAGGAGACTCTCCTTTGGAGAGAGCAGAAATTGTTCTAAATTTTGTATATTTTAAACCATTAGCCTCACAAAACCAGTCAGCAAGCTTTTCTCTCACTGAGTCATTTTTTATCATTGCTTCACCAGCATCATCTTTGGTTTTAGATAAGATTAATGCCTCTTCAATGTCAGATCCTCTAGCATCACCAACAGCTAATCTTTCATTCATGAGAGTAGTTATAGCTACTTTCCATCCATCTCCAATTTCTCCAAGACGTTGAGAATCAGGAATACGAACATCATCAAAGTAAACTTCATTAAACCCAGCACCAGTTCCTGCCTGACCAGTGATTTGTTTAATCGGTTTCACAGTTATTCCTGGAGATTTCATATCAACGAAAAAGAACGTAAGCCCTTTATGTTTGGCTAGATTCGGATCGTGACGAACAACCAAGATACCAAAATCAGAATAATGTGCTCCAGAAGTCCAGACCTTTTGACCATTAATTATCCAATCATCACCATCTCTTTCAGCTTTGCTTCTAAGACCAGCGACGTCAGAACCTGCTGCGGGCTCAGAAAATAGCTGACACCAAATTTCTTTTCCTTCAGCCATGGGCGCTAGATACCTATCTTTTTGATCTTCAGTTGCATATTGCATCATTACAGGACCACACATACCAAGACCAATTTCAAAAATGCCACCTGGCACATTGAACTTAGCTTCTTCTTGTCCCCATATAATTCTTTCAATTGGGGAGGCTTCTATACCACCATATTCTTTTGGCCAATGAAGCATAGCCCAGCCTGCTTCATATTTTTTTTGTTGCCATGCTTTTGCAACTTTTAGATGATCTTCAAGCGTTGAATCGGTATGCCCACTGCTTTTATTTTCTTTAAGTTCTGCATTTGCTTCAAGCCACTCTCTGCATTTTGCCCTAAATTTTGCCTGTTCTGGTGTGTCGTTAAAATCCATATTTTATCCTTTTGCTAATGTGTTTGTTTTTTCTAAGTTAGAAACCAGCTTCTCTTTCCAAGTTGCCTCAGATCCAAGCAAAACGGAAAGAACTTTTGATCGTTTATAAAATAAATGACAATCATACTCCCATGTGAAGCCATTTCCACCATGAGTTTGAATATTCTCTTTTGAGCATAATTGAAAAGCTTTTGTTGCACTCACTCTTGCAGTTGCAGCAGCAAGAGGCAGTTCAGCAGATTCTGAAGAAAGTGCCCACGCTCCATAATAACAATTTGATTTAGCAAGTGTGACAGCAATATACATATCAGCAAGTTTATGTTTTATGGCTTGATAAGAACCAATTTGTCTGCCAAAAGCAAATCTTTCCATAGAATATGCTTTCGCCATATCTAGCGCTGCTTGAGACCCCCCAACTTGTTCGAATGCAAATAAAACAGCTGCTTGATCAAGCAAATGTTGAATGTAAGTCCAACCCTTACCAGTTTCTCCAAGTAATCTTGATGGAGTATCTTTAAACTCAACTTTAAAAAAAGCTCGAGAGGTATCAAGATTTTTTTGAGGTGTGACTGTGACCGAAGTATCATTAAGATCTACAAGTCTTAAATCAGTGCCAGATTCAGACTTAACAACAAGAATCATATGGGAGGCAATCCCTGCATCCGGAACAGCAATTTTAATTCCACTGATTTTTTCAGATGTTGAAGTTACGCTTAAATTTGATTCTGTTGCTTGATGAGTATCTTCAGCAATTCCATAGGTGCCAACTGTATCCCCAGAGACTAATTTTGGCAATAACTCAGATTTAATTTCCTCATTTGCAAATTTTATTATTGCTTCAGTAAAAAAATAAACAGAAGAAGAAAATGGAACTGGAGCAAGAGACCTGCCAAGCTCCTCGGCAATGACACAAAGTTCTAGATGACCTAAACCAAGACCATCATAGGCCTCAGGGATTCTGACTCCTGTCCAGCCTAATTCAATAATTTTCTGCCAAAGTTTTTCGTCACCTTCAAGTGAGTTATCCATCACTGCTCTTGCATTTGCAAGCCCGCCTTCTTTATCAAAGAACTTTTTTGCTTCATCTTGCAAAAACTTTTGATCATCCGAGAAATCTAAATTCATTATATTGTTATAAAGTTTTAAGTTAGAGCTTATAATTTAAAGGAAGATATTAGAACATATTATTTAATACAATTTAAGACAATATCTCTTATTACTTATGGTCAAGAAAATTTCAGCAACTAAAGAAGAGGACTTATACATAAATAAAAATAAAAGTGGTCTATTTTTAGGTGTGGTTTTCGTTTTGTTGCTTTTTGCAATTTTAGGTCTATCTATTTGGATTTCTCAGCTTTCAAAAACATCGCAAGATGTAAATTCTAAGTTTGAATCAAGGCTTACAATTTTGGAGGAACAACTTCAATTAGCTGATTCAACTTCTACTGAATATTTATCAGATATAAATACGCAACTTCAATTTCTTGATAAAGAAATAAGAAAATTATGGGATTTAAGCAACAAGCGAAATAAAGTTAATATAGACAAATTAACAATAGAAATTGATAAACACTCTACTGCACTAAAACAAATAGCATTAACTCAAACAAATGATCAAAAAAATATTATAAATATTAAAAACCAATCTCAAAAATTGTCTGATTCTGTAGTTGAATTATCTCAGTTGTCTCAGAACAGCCTAGAAGTTCAAAATAAAATTGATGAATTGAGTAAGAGTTTTTTGTTACTGGAAGAAACAGTTCAAGCATTTGACTCATACAGAATGCAAAATAACGAAATGCTTCAAGAGATGCAGTTACAAATCTCTAGCATAAATATAAGCAATACTCCCTAAAATTCATTTTACTTTTTAGTAAAAAGTTTGGGATTTTGTGAAAAAAAAGGTATATTTTTAGTTAAACATCTTCAAATTGGAGGGGGAAGACCATGAAGAGACTATTAAGTGTATTAAGTATTATTGCTTTTTCAACAATTCCAAACGTGACTTTTGCTCAAGATGATGCATTAGTTCTTGAGGAAGTTGTCGTTACAGCAACAAAGAAAGAAGAAAACGTTCAAGATATTGCACAAACTGTTAACGCTGTAACTGGAACAACTTTAGATGACTATCAAATAAGAGATTTAAGTGAGCTATCTCAAATTGTATCTGGAGTTGAGTTTACTCAAATAGATCCAAGAAGGGCAAAAATTATGATTCGTGGTCAAACCTTAGACCCCGATGGTGGTAATGATCAGCCTGTCCAAGGTTATCTTGATGAAGTCCCCCTAAGAACTGGTGAAATCTTCCTTCAAATGTATGATACAGAAAGAGTTGAAATTCTTAAAGGTGCTCAAGGTACATTGCAAGGTGTAGTTAGTTCTGGCGGTGCATTGCACATTTATACAAGATCTGCTCAAGTTGGAAGTGGCGAGAGAAATGGCTATGTAAAAACAACATGGGCCGATAATATGACTTCCATCGTTGAGGCCGCAAGTGACTTTCATTTTTCAGATACACTTTCAATGAGATTTGCTGCAGTTACAAATAGCAATGATGGAACTGAGGTTACAAACACCAGGACTGGAGTTAATGAAAGTCACCAATATGACTCAGGTAGAATCAGCCTTTCATGGGAGCCATCCGATAACCTTTCTGTAAAATATAAATATCAGAATATGGAAGTCGACTCTATATATCCTCAACCTGTTGCAGGTTCTAACGGCACTCCCTCATTTGCGCAAGTTGTTGATGCATACGTTGCTAATGTTGCTCTAGCAGAACAATTTGGCCTAGCTCCCGCAGGTTCAGCAGCCCAGCTAGTGTTTCTTGATAGACCAAACTATTCAGATATACCAGCCAATGGTTTAAGCCCAGAGGATAGAGTGGCATTACATTTTCAAAATCCAAGACAAAACACAAGTGCATTTGTCCATAATTTAATGATTGACTATGATGCAGGCTCGCATTTGGTAGCAATGAGATATTCTAAAGCAGAAAGTGATGCCATGGGAATGATTGATAGAGATTTTGCTGGTGCATTTACTTATGGATATCCCCAAGAAGTTAGAACCAACACTGGTATTGAAACCATGGAGTTTAGATTGTCTAATCAAGATAATGATACTCTCGAATATACTGTTGGATTTTTTTCAAGGGATTCTCAAACCTATACAGATGCTGATCTAGACAGAACTTTTTCAGCTTATCAAGCAGCACCGCAAATGCTAAAACCACTTGTTGGTCCTGGCATGACTTATAAAACTCCGAATCAAGCTTGTGAGGCTGCAAGAGAAGACCCAAATATTTTTGCAAGTCAGATGGTCATTATAACTTGCATGGGCATTCCGGTTGATGCAAAAACAGAAGCCGTGTTTGCAAACTTCAAATATAATTTAAGCGAGCGAACGTTTGTTCAAGTTGGTGTTCGTGATCAAGAGACTGAGACTTACAATGCTCAAAATTTATATTTACCTCTTTCTGCTGCTGTCGGTGCTGCATCAGGCGGTGGAATGACAATTCCTAGGACTCCTGTTGAATTGCAAAGAACAACTCCTGAATCCACAACAGGCAGCTTAAAAGTAGGGCATTACATTGATGATGACGTATTAATTTATGTCAGTAGTGAAACTGGATATAGAAGACCATCATCCACAATCGCTCCTACACCAATTCTTCCTTCATTAACTATATTTGATGAGGAAGAAAGTACCATGTTTGAAATTGGTATGAAGGGTACTTTTTTGGATGGAAGATTAAGGCTGAATGCCGCATATTTTGATTTTGATATAGAAGGCTTTCAATCCAAATGGGACAACGTAACAGCAAGAACCTACACTGCTACTGGCCCTGGACCCACATCTCAAGTTATGGGCGGAATTTTTACTAACAATGATGCCACAATCACTGGATTAGACATTGATTATGCATATGTTGTAAATTCAAATTTAACACTTGGAGGAAGCTACACAGCCAATGATTCTGAATACGCTGCTGGTTCCATGGGTTATGCAAATGATCCATCATACACAGGTATGGCAGCTGCAATGAGAGATGTTAGTGGCACTCCCGTGAACGATGCTGCAGAATCATCTCTTTCATTTTATCTTGATCATGTAGTTCCTGCTGCATGGGGTGGCGAAAGATATACAAGGTATAACTTAAGTTGGAGAGATGAGCGCACCAGCGCCATTAACCCTGACTTAAAAATTAAAGCTATGTATCTAGCGAATATTATTGTCGGCTGGAGATCATCCGATGGTATTTGGGATGCAAGCCTCTTCGTTAAAAATCTTATTGACGATGTTGATCTAACTAATATTCAGGGCTACTACTCAGATTATTCTATTCTCGGTGGAGACGGACTATCTTCTAAGTTTTATGCTGGTAATGCGAATATGGGCAGACAGATAGGAGCTCAGATCGTTTATAATTTCTGATAACTATTAGTACAAAACTTCAAGCGGCAACTTAGGTTGCCGTTTTTTTTAAACTTAAATTAAATGAAAATTAATATTTTATTATTCCTATTCATTCTATCCGCTTTCATATCTTCAAACGATAAACAAGCATATCATTTAGAGGATCGGAAACCATGCAATGTATACGTAGAAAATAAAATGCCATTATTTGGAGATTTGCATGTTCATACTGCATTATCATTGGATGCAAATACCCAAGGCACCATATTGACACCTGAAGATGCATATTTATATGCAAAAGGACAACCTTTATACCTACAGCCATACAATCCTGATGGAACCAGTTCTAGAGTATCAAAATTAAACAAGCCATTAGATTTTGCTGCAGTCACCGATCACGCAGAACTCTTAGGCGAGGTTAGGATGTGTACAGATCCAGACAGTCAATATTTTAATCATCTTTCTTGTAGGTTATATAGAGATTTTCCAAGGCTTTCATATTTCTACATTAATGCCAAAGCAAGTTTAGGTAAGTCTCTTGGAATGTGCGGTAATGACAGAGAGTTATGTCTTGCTGAAGCACAAGTTCCTTGGTTAAAGACAATTGAGGCAGCTGAAAAGCACTATGACAGATCAGAGGATTGCAAATTTACCTCTTTTATAGGATATGAGTGGACAGGAGCAGTCTATTCAGGAAGTAACCTTCATAGAAATATTATCTTCAATAATTCAAATGTTCCTTTTTCGCCGGTGAGTTTCTTTGACGCGCCCACGCGGCTAGAGCTTTGGAGCAAGCTTGATCAAGACTGTTCAGTGGACTGTGATTATGTTGTTATTCCTCATAATTCTAATTTAAGCAATGGATTCATGTTTGAGGAGCCAAATCAGGACGAGTTATTTATCCAAAATATAAAAGAACCTCTTATTGAAATATTTCAACATAAGGGAAGCTCAGAATGCGCAATAGATTCAAACGATCCCTTATGTTCTTTTGAGCAATTACCATACAAAGATTTTAGGGCCAAATTTAGTAATGATTTATCTCTGGCACCTAATACAAGTTATGTTCGAGATGCCTTAAATAAGGGCCTTGAACTAAAAGAAAGTAGAAATATAAATCCCTTTAAATACGGATTTATTGGAAGTACAGACACGCATTTAGCTATACCTGGTGCAACTGATGAGGAATATTTTCAAGGTCATGGAGGTGCTGGAAAATCATATAGGGATTCCATTCCTCAGGGGTTACCTGATGATATTGAGTTTAATCCAGGTGGACTTGCGGTTGTATGGGCTGAGGAAAATAGCAGAAGTTCTATTTTTAAAGCTTTGCAAAGAAAAGAGGTTTATGGAACTTCAGGACCTAGATTTTTAGTGAGATTTTTTGTTGGAAATGACCTAGATAAGAATTTATGCGATTCCCCAAATGCAATTTCTGAAGCTTACCAAGGGGGTGTCCCGATGGGAGCAACACTTGATCTATCTAGCTTATCTAATCTGAGTGTTTTTATAAGCGCACAGGCAGATACTTCTCAAGAAGATCAATATCTTGAGAAAGTGCAAATTATTAAAGGAGTGTTAAAAGGTGGAAAGGTTAATACAACGGTAATTGACATTGTAAATTTTCAAGATACAAATTTAGATGATTCTACTTGTAAGGTGATTGGAAAGGGTAAGAAGTCAGTATGCGCTGTCTGGCAGGACCCCAATTTTGATAACCAAGAAAATGCTTACTATTATGCAAGAGTGGTAGCTAATAAGTCGTGCCGATGGTCTCATCAATTATGCATAACTAATCCTGATTATTGTTTAGATGAACCAGATTTTGAGACTCCAAAATTTATTCAAGAAAGAGCTTGGACTTCTCCAGTGTGGTTAGAAAATTTGTAAGATATTTGACAGCTACTGAAAAAGAATGTTCCATTAGGTTATGAATAAATTATTACTTCAATTATTTTTAGTTCTAGCGTTTATTCCTATTGCTATCTTAATAAGCTCTATCATCATTACACTGGCACCATTGTATTGTTGGGGGCTTGCAATAAATTCATACCGTTACGGTAATTCAAAAGAGTTGTATTTTTGGTTGGCCATGGGTGTTGTTGCTTTTTTCTTAGCATTATTTGTTCTTGGAGTTTTGTAGATGTTGAAGGTTTGCATTATTTTTTCAGCTATATGTCTGTTAATCATTGGTTGTTATGTAATGTTTAAGCCTGATCTAAGCGAACTTGGTATAATCCCTGTTGTTGCAACTAATCCAGAGACTGCGTCAGAGTTCAGATCATTATTTGCCGGATCATTTATAGCGTATGCTTATTTACTAATTCGCTTTGCGTATTCATATAAACCCATTTCTATTGGACTTTCTATTGCTTACATCATGAGTTTTATCGCCTTTGGACGTCTGGTGAGTTTTTTATATGAGGGGTTTAATTTATTTGGACTCTTAGTTTTTCTTGGAGAGATTTTTTTAGTCATAGTTCTTATATTGGCTCATCGAAAAAGAAAAAATGAAATCTCCTACTACTAGTCTTTAGTGTTTTCGTTAAACTTCTTAATATTTCTCCATTTTATAATATAATTCTTTTTCTTTCTGGGGATGTGGTGGAACTGGTAGACACGCTTGGCTTAGAACCAAGTGCCGAAAGGTGTGGGGGTTCGACTCCCTCCATCCCTACCAATATAATGTATTGATGAAAAAATTTATTCTTGGATTTTTAATATTTATCGGCTCATTTTCCATTATTTTTTCAATTTTATATTTAAATCCTGGAGTGACCCTACCGAACATTCCTTCCGCAAATGCTGAAATTAGTAAGGAAAAAAATCTCTCATGGCTTTCTCGTGCTGCTCTTGATTTTTATTTTGATTTAAACATTCTGCGCAAAGCTGATGCAGGCTATGTTGCTATTATTGCAAAGAACGGACAAATCATACATGCAACTGCAAAAGGCATGGCTGATATTGAAAATCATATTCCCATGAATACTAAAACGAGATTCAGAATTGCATCCATGACTAAGCCAATAACCGCTGTTGCAACACTCATTCTAATTGAAGAAGGTAAATTGAGACTTGATGATCCCATTGAGAAATATTTACCTCAGGCCAGTCAAATATCTGTGGCTCTTCCCAACAATCAAATTACAGATAACACATTTGCTACAGAACCTTTAAAAAGACCTATCACGATTTTAAATTTACTAACATTTAGCTCTGGAGCAGGATACAACGATTCTGTGGATCACAAGGGCCAATCAAAATTAGCTAATCTGTGGTCAGAAAATGACATCTATGATGGCTTTGGATCACTAGAGGAAAGAGTTAATAAAATAATGAAACTACCTTTTTTTGAGCAACCTGGAGAGAGATGGCGCTATGGTTGGTCAACAGATATTTTAGCAAGAGTAATAGAGGTGGCATCTCAAAAATCATTCAGCGAATTTCTTGAAGAGAAAATTTTTGTACCATTGGGCATGGACGAAACTAATTTTTTGAGTCAAGAAAATAAGGATGATGAAATTGCTGAAGTGTACTCTCGAAATGGTGCCTTCAATTTAACACTTGTTGAGAATCCAAGAAGCAATCCATTAGATTGGACACCAGGAAGCAGTGGTTTGGTCTCAAATGCTGAGGACTATATTAAATTTGGTCTCATGCTCTGGAATGATGGTGAATACAATGGACAAAAAATTCTATCATCTGAATCAATCGCATTAATGTCATATCCCCATATCAAGACTGGAGTTCTTTCCACGCAAGTTGAAGGCATGGGTTTTGGTTTAGGAGTTGGCGTTGTGATGGATGCAGAAAAAACTATTCTCATAGACAAAGAAAATGATTTTTTTTGGAGTGGTTTTTATGGTACTAACTTTTTTGTGAGTCCTCAAACAGGTCTAGTTGGAGTAATTATGTCTCAAAATCAACCTCCTCCTGCATCTCCATGGCCAGGATCATTTGGAGTGTTTATAGCACCAGCTTTTGCTTTTTTGGGAGCTTAATACGCAAATTAAGGTTTACCAAAATAACACTATTATTTTTTTTTAATTCCAATATCATTAAATAATGAAAAATTACGATTTTGTTATTTTAGGTGCAGGCTCTGCAGGATGTGTACTAGCAAATAGGCTAAGTAAAGACCCTAATACCTCAGTTTGTTTAATTGAGGCAGGTTCAAAAGATAAAGACCCCAGAATACACGTGCCTATTGGTTTTGCTTTTGGAATGACAAAAAGTAAGTACAGTTGGTCATTTGATACAGTTCCGCAGAAAGAATTTGAAAAAGTAACAGTCAGAGAGCCTGAGTCAGTGGTGGTGGATTCTGCTGGTGGAACTCATAAAATGACTAGTGAAACTCAAGAACACAGAAAAGGTTTTCAACCTAGAGGAAAAACATTGGGTGGCTCAAGCTCAATCAATGCTATGTTATATGTGAGAGGCCATCGTTGGGACTATGATCACTGGTCAGAGCTTGGTAATCAAGGTTGGTCATATGACGAAATATTACCTTACTTTAAAAAAGCAGAGCACAACGAAGTTCATAATGATGAATATCATGGTCAAAATGGTCCGTTAAACGTTTGCAATATTCCTCATCAGCCCGAGTCTTGCAAATCTTTTGTTGAGGCCGGATCAAAGCTATTTAATTACAACGATGATTTTAACGGAGCAGAGCAAGAAGGTTTTGGTTATTACCAAACGACACAAATAAATGGCAAAAGATGCAGTGCTGCTAAAGCCTATTTAGTTCCGGTACTTGATAGAGATAATCTAACGGTATTGACTGATACTCAAGTAAATAAAATTCTGATCGATAATAATCATGCTAAAGGTGTTGAGTGCATTGGAAGTGAAAATAATTCTTTCACAATCAATGCTTCAAAAGAAGTGATTCTCTCATCTGGAGCATTTGGATCTCCTCAAATACTTTTACGATCAGGAGTAGGGCCAGCCAATGAGATTACCAGGCATGGCATTGATCACCTAGTAGATTTACCTGGAGTGGGAAAAAACCTCCAAGATCACATTGATTACATTACAGTTCACAAGTACAACTCAATGAAATTGATAGGGTTTAGTTTAAAAAATATATTTTTAAAATACCCGTATGAAGTCTTAAAATATCTTTTTACGAAAACAGGTCTTTTTACTTCCACAGTTGCAGAAGCCGGCGCTTTTATAAAGACAAAAGACGAGTTAGAAATTCCTAATATTCAGTTTCATTATGCACCTGCAATGATTGTTGATCATGGAAGAACTCCATTATGGGGGACAGGTATGAGTTGTCATTCATGCTTATTAAGACCTAAATCTCGTGGAGAGGTAACTCTTTCTTCTGCAGATCCATTTGCAGATCCATTAATTGATCCAAAATTTTTAAGTCATCCAGATGATATGAAGGACATGGTGGAAGGTTACAAGATTATGATGAAAGTCCTTGGCACTGATCCATTTAGTAAATATATATCCGATCATACTAAAAGACCAATAAATATTAACGATGATGCTGATATTGAACAAGCAATGCGCGAAGAAGCAGACACAGTCTATCATCCTGTAGGAACTTGCAAGATGGGAGATGATGATATGTCAGTAGTTGATAGTAGATTGAAAGTGCATTCAATGAATGGTCTTAGAGTAGTTGATGCATCAATTATGCCTACATTAGTTGGGGGCAATACAAATGCTCCTACGATTATGATCGGAGAAAAAGCCTCTGATATGATTCTTCAGGATTGGAATCTCAATTAATCTTTTCATTATTGATAAAATCTTTTAACCCACTCAGGGTAACTCTTGGTAGGGAGTATTAGGATACTCGTTTGGATTAATTCTTATGCTCATCTTTTATAAATTTTGAAAATATTTAATATTTATATGAATTAAGTGTATCCTAAATAATTGATGGACAGGCTGATAAAATATTCATTAATAATCATTGGTTTGCATACCGCAATGAGAACCATAATCGCTTTATTTTTTTATGATCAATATCCTATAGCATTTCTTGCAGGGGATTTTAATCAAGATCAAATGGATGAGTATAGGGCTAGAATTTTACTTCCTTCATTTTTTCTAACGACAATCTATTTTATTTTTAGATATTTTTCAGGTAAAAACCCTACCTCCCCATTATGGCCTATATATGTAATAGCTGTTTCGCTTGTAATTTCTCAAATTATTGGCTTTATAACCTTTCTTCCTTTTACTCAAGCTACCATTCAATTTTTTATTATTACTTTATTTATAGGCTTTATAGCTAGACAGGGCCATAATAAAAGAAAAAACGAAATCATTTAAAATTTATTATGATTTGGATAATTAGAATATTTTTACTAGCTTATGCTGTCTTGTATTTTGGTATAGGCGCATGGGCAATGATAGACCATGTCAGAGATGCGTTAGAACTCGGCGATGTTCCATCATTTATGAAAGCAGTGGGCCTGCAAGTTACGGATGAAATAGGATACTCAGAAGTTGCTGGTTTGTATGGTGGGATTAACATGGTCATTGGTCTTTTATGCTTTCTTGCTCTTTTTAGCAGAGGTATTACATTATATGTATTATCGCTCCTTGCATTTTTGACTTTTAGTATTGCGCTTGGCAGATATTTATTCTCATTAATTCCTAGTACACCAACTTTTTACAATGCTTTCTTTGTTTTTGAAGTTGCAACATTTGCAATATCACTAACTTTTTTCTTGTATATGAAATACTTATATAATCCCAGCAAGAGTGGCGATATAGAAAAAGTAACTGAAGATTAATAATATTCCAGAAATTATATATAGACTCTTAATAAATCTTATCTTTGTCAATGCAATAGCTAGCAAAATAAAAACTATGCTTAAAATTAGTAAAATATAAAAGTCTCTTTGTAAAACTGTTTGACTGATTTGCATGGTTCCAAAAAATCCAATTATCGGTAATACAAACACTAGATTTAAAACATTCGATCCAATAATATTTCCTACAACCATTTGATGTTTACCTTTTCTTAAAGCAGCAACAGTCGCTGCTAATTCAGGCAAACTAGTTCCAAGAGCCATAATAGTTAAACCAATTATTAATTCTGAAATACCTAAAACAAGAGCTGTATTTTCGGCAAAAATAATTGATATATTAGCCCCTGCAATTAGTCCTACAAGGCCTACTGTTGATAAAAAAAGGCTTTTTGATATTGCACTGGGCTCAGATTTTTCTTCTTCTGGTATCCCCTCAGTTTTTAATAAAATATACATAAATAACACAAACAGACCCACTAAACTCAAACTCTCATTGAATGAAATTTTTCCATCAACAATGATTAAACCTAACAATAGTATCGATAAGCCAAATGGTAATAAGTTTGATAAATGAGTTTTAGAGCCAGCATTTAGGTATAAACATGAGACGCCAAAAATCAGGGCAATGTTTGAAATATTTGAGCCTATTGCTGTTCCAAAAGCTATATCTTCATTTCCATTAATCACTGCAGATATCGCAACGAATATCTCAGGTGCAGAAGTTCCGGCAGCAATTAGGGTTAACCCTACAACTAGATCATTAATGCCTAAATGTTTTGCAATAACTGAAGAATGATCAACAAATTTATTTGCACCCCATACAAGTATCATAATCCCCAAAAAGAGTTGGATTAAATTTATGGCTAGCTCCATGACAGTATTCTAAATGTAATGCTATTGAATTCATAATCATTTCAAGAGAACATAAGTAGATATTTAAATAAAGAGGGGTGATTATGAAAATCTCAGAATTGTTCAATGTATCTGGAAAAGTTGCAATCGTTACCGGCGGCTCTAGAGGAATTGGTGAAATGATTGCAGCAGGGTTTTTAGCAAATGGAGTTAAGGTCTATATTACCGCAAGAAAAGAAGCTGCTTTAATTGAAAAAGCAAAAGAACTATCTGCAAAGTATGAATGTGAATGTATTCCTGTCCCATGCGATTTAAGTAATATGGAGGGCATGACTAATTTTGTTGCTTTTATTGAATCTAATGAAGAACATATTGATTTTTTAATTAACAATGCCGGAGCTTCATGGGGAGAGCCTTATGCTGAATATTCAGAAAAAGGTTGGGATAAGGTTATGGATCTAAACGTTAAGAGTATATTTTACTTAACTCAAAAACTAACTCCTATACTAAAAACTAAAGCTTCTATTGATAATCCGTCTAGAGTGATCAATATTGGATCAATTGATGGCTTAAATGTTCCAGCTTTAGAAAGCTATGCATACGGAGCTTCAAAAGCTGCTGTTCATCATTTGACACGTGTACAGGCCAAAAGATTGGTTGGAGAAAATATTCTTGTGAACGCAATTGCTCCTGGCCCTTATGAATCTATGATGCTTGGGGCTGCAGTTAATCACGATTATTCTTTAATAGAATCAAGAAATCCAAGAAAAAGAATTGGTTCTCCAGAGGATATTGCAGGACTGACAATTTTCTTGTGTTCAAGGGCTGGAGCCTATACAGTTGGAGCAGTAATTCCTTCTGATGGAGGTTTGGTTGGAACCGCTGGGCATGATTTGAGTCAAATATGAGCTTTTATGATAAATATGTACTTCCCAAATTGCTGGATTGTTGTTGTAGCATGGAAGGATTTCAAAAAAAAAGAAAACAAGTTGTACCCATGGCCTATGGTAGGGTTTTAGAAATAGGAATAGGATCAGGTCTTAATTTTGATTTTTATGATTTTGGCAAGGTAAACGAGATAGTTGGTGTTGATCCAGCAGTAAATTCAGTTGCTATAGCAAAATCAAGAGCCTCAAAATGTCAATCAAAAATTTCTTTTGTTGAAACAACTGCTGAATCCATTGATCTTGAATCTTCTTCATTCGATAGTGTGGTAATTGGATACAGTCTTTGTACCATCCCAGATCCAATAAAAGCCTTAAATGAGGCACATAGATTGCTAAAACCCAATGGATCACTATTTTTTATGGAGCATGGGTTAGCTCCAGAACCGAATATTCAAAAATGGCAACATCGTATTGCACCATTTTGGAAAAAAATTGGTGGAGGTTGCAATCTAAACAGAGATATTGAAGCGCTAATTCTTTCTGGTGGATTTAAATTCAAGCACTTAAATAAAAAATATATTAAAGGACCTAAGATAGCCTCATTTTTATATTATGGGGAAGCCCCTAAAGTTTGATTGAGCTAACCTGCTCGAAAGACTCTGCGATAAGATTTCGCATCCAAATATGAGATCCATCATTATCGTCACTTCTATGCCAGATTAAATATTGCTCGAGAGGAGGAACATTTAATGGTATTTCAAGGTAACTTAAACCATGTTTTTTCGCAAAAGTCTCAGAGCAAAGCAAGCATAGGTCAGATGATCTTACTATCTCTGGTGTTACTAAGTAATGTTGTGCTCGCAAGGCAATTTCAGGTTGCAATTGCATTTTTTGCATTTCCATTTCAACAACAGAAGCTCCACGTTTTCTGTTTGAGATATTAATGTATTTTAAATTTAACATTTCATCCAGAGTCATGTCTGATACTTTAGTCACAGGGTGATTAGCTCGATGAGCAATAACAAATTGATCGGTAAACACTTTTAATGAATTTGTATCTTTAGAATTTGGAATAAAAGGATCAACAGCAAAGCTTAATTCATTCGTTGCCAATGCATGAGGAACCTGATCCCGAGCAGTGTAGTAACACTCAAGTTTTACATTTGGGGCTTGCTCCTCCATTTTGCCCATTAGGATTGCCAGTATTCGGCCTTCATTAATATCACCTAGGGAAATTCTAAAAGTTTTTTGACTGGTCTGTGGGTTAAATTCGTCAGGTTCGTTTACACTTTTTTGCATTAATTGCAGAGCATTTTGAATGTCCTTAATTATGTTTTCTGTTTTTTGAGTAGGGACCATGCCGCTGCCAGTTCTGACAAAGAGTTCATCATCAAATTTATCTCTTAACCGAGATAATGCATTGGATACGGCTGGTTGAGTGATACCAACCACCTCAGCTGCTTTAGTCAGGCTGCCTTCTGTGTATATGGAGTTCATTATAACAAAAAGGTTCAGATCAAAAGAACTAATTTTCATTTTTATTGAATCCTATAGCTTTGCATGTTGCTTACAGTTATTATGGTTAAGAATAATTTAAATACTTATGATAAAGTTATTTTATAACATTCACAATACTTATATTATAAATAACATCTGTTAATAAGGGGAATAAAATGCGAGATTTAAAACCAGAAGTTCAAGCTTTTCTCGAACGAGTATCTAATTTTATTGATACTGAAATAAGACCTAATGAAACAACTTACGCAAAGCAAGTTGAAGAGGGTGGTCGCTGGTGTGTTCCTCCAATTATGGAGGAAATGAAAGCCAAAGCCAAAGCAGAAGGCTTATGGAATTTTTTCTTGCCTGGTTATGAAGGTGAATTTGGAACAGGCTTAACTAATTTTGAATATTCTCATCTCGCAGAAAAGATGGGAGCTGTTGGCATTGCATCTGAGGTATTTAACTGCTCAGCACCTGATACTGGAAACATGGAAGTTTTAGAACGATATGGGACTGAAGAGCAGCAAGAAGAGTGGCTTAAGCCTTTGCTTGCAGGTGAGATAAGATCAGCGTTTGGTATGACAGAACCAGGCGTCGCCTCCTCTGATGCAACTAACATGGCAGCAACCGCTGTTTTGGATGGAGATGAATATGTAATTAATGGAGAAAAGTGGTGGACGTCTGGCGCGGGTGATCCTCGTTGTAAGATTATTATTTTTATGTGTGTTACTGATCAAGATCCAGATTCGCCAAGACACAAAAGACATTCTCAAATTCTTGTACCAATGGATTCTGAAGGCATAGAAGTTAGAAAAATGATGGAAGTCTTTGGCTGGGATGATGCTCCACACGGACACGCACATCTTAAATTTACCAATGTAAGAGTTCCAAAAAGCAATATGATTCTAGGTGAGGGAAGAGGCTTTGAAATTGCTCAGGGACGATTAGGGCCAGGAAGAATTCATCATTGCATGAGAGCAGTAGGCTTGGGCGAAAGAGCACTGCAGATGATGTGTGAAAGATCCCAAAATAGAGTGGCTTTTGGGAAACCATTATCACAACTTGGTGGCAATATGGACATTATTGCTAATTCAAGAATTGAGCTTAATATGGCAAGGCTTTTAACACTTCAGGCTGCACACATGATGGATACAGTAGGAAATAAAGTTGCAGCAAGTGAGATTGCGCAAATCAAAGTTATTGTTCCTAACATAGTAAGTGATGTAATTGATAGAGCTATTCAGATGCATGGTGGAGCAGGAGTATCTCAAGTTTTCCCTTTGGCAAGAATGTATGCCGGAATGAGAACTTTGCGACTTGCAGATGGCCCTGATGAGGTGCATAGAAGATCAGTGGCTAGATATGAGCTAGGAAAGTATTCTGAATATGACAAATCCAAAGTAGAGTCGTCTAACGTCAGCAGATCCTAGTAAATAGTTGATAAATAATTTAATCTTTTACGATACAGAAACGACGGGCCTAATTAAAGATTTTGCTCAGATTCTTCAGTGTGGATCAATTCGGGCTAACCGTAATTTAGAAATTCAAGATGAGCAAAACCTAGGTTGTGCTCCCTTGCCATGGGCAATACCACACCCAATGGCTATGGTAACAAATAAGAAAACTCACCTCTTTAAGTCTAACGTTTCTCACTATGAAATGATGCGGGATCTTAATCGTCAATGGAGACAGTGGACCATAGATGAGCCTGCAGTTTTTATAACTTTTAACGGCATGTCTTATGATGAGGAGTTAGTTCGAAGACAATTTTATTGGAATTTATTTGAGTCCTATCTCACAAATACTAATGGAAATAGTCGTCTTGACATTTTGCTAATGATTCATAATGTTGCAGCATTTTTCCCAAATATTTTAAACATACCACTCTTCGAAGGAGGTCCAGGAGTAAGTATTAAGCAAGCTGATATTGCTGCAGCAAATGGATTTGAGATTGGCGATGCTCATGATGCAATTGCAGACTGTAAGTTAATGATTTCTCTGCTAAAAAGAATGAATCAAGAGAAGCCTGAGTTAATAGATTTCTTTTTAAAAATTTCATCTAAAACAGGTGTGCAAGAAGCTGTTCAGCAGCAGGGATTTTTAGGATTAGGAGAGGTTTTTAAAAGAGAAATTTTTAGATATCCAGTTGTTCCATGCGGAAGCAAGGCCCCGAATGATTTAATGTTTTTTGATCTCAGTTTTGATCCTCAAGAAATATTCGATCTTGATACGCAAGAAATATATTCAATGGTTCAAAAGCCAGGTAAATCTGGTCCCTTTAAAAAATATGGAATTAATAAAACCATACCAATATGTCCAAGTGAAATGATAGATAACAAAGATGCTTTTGATACCGATTTTGACCTTTTAGAAGACAGAGCCAAGCAGGTCAGAAACAATATTGATTTTCAATCTCTCGTCAGCCAAGCCATGGCAGATAAAATAAATAATTGGAATAATGAATATGATCACATAGAGCAAATGATTTATTCAGGGGGATTTCCATCAAAGCAGGATAAGGATTTGATGGCTGATTTTCATCGCATTGATTCTGCTCAAGAACGAATAAAAATTTGTCGCAACATAGAAGATCAAAGGCACAGGCTCTTCGCAGAGAGATTAATTTGTCAGTTTTACCCTCAAGAGGCACCCGAAGATATGATGAGTCGTTTTCAGTCCCTCATTACTCAACGTTTAAATGAAGATGGGCCATGGGGATCAATGAGTAAAATTATGACGGATCTTGATAATCTTATAGATAAAGATAATCCTGTAGAGACTCAGCAAATTCTCAAAGAGACAAAAGAGTTTTTAATCGAGCGCTCAGAATCTTTGAGTTAAAGCTGTATAATGCTCAAATATTTTTTTAGACCCGTAGCTCAGTTTTGGTTAGAGCGTCGCATTGACATTGCGAAGGTCGATGGTTCGAGTCCATTCGGGTCTACCAATTTTGAGCATAAGCATTGAAAAATTCAGAAACATATTTTCGAAATTTTGAATCAATTGATTATGATAAAAAATCAATCCTTTTTATTGCTGGTGCCGGCATGGATCATAGATTGGTCAGATCACTAAAGCTGCCTGATTCTGAGTTCAATAAACCTTTAATTATTGATTTACCTGGACATGGAGACTCAAAAGGCTCTTCCAGCAATAGCATAGAATTTTACAGCAAGTTCTTAATTGATTGTTTAGACAGCTATGATCTAAACAACCTTAGCCTTTGTGGTCATAGCATGGGTGGATTGGTTGCTCTTGAAATGGCAAGGCAAAAAGTTTTTTCTATACAATCTATAGTTTTAGTTAACAGTATTTATCCAACAAGAGTTGCTGAGCCACTTCTTGCTAAAGCAAAAGCCAGCAACGGTGGTGCAGCTGATTTTATTATTAAATATGGACTTTACAAAAGGCTCTTAGGAATAAAAAATGCATTTTCGGAGGAAGATGATCTAGTAATGCTAGATGATTTAGAGGCATGTAATAGCTACCAATTGGATTTAAATGTTATTAAAGATCTAGAAATTCCAATATCTATAATCCTAGGAAGCAAGGATAAGTTGGTTGATTTAAAGGCCGTTGAATCATTTTCAAATATAGTGCCATGTAAAACTCACACTGTTGAAGAAGCAGGGCATTTCCTATTTTTTGAGCAACCCAATGAGCTTAGTAAACTAATTTCTCAACTTGCTTAATAATTAGCCTAAGTCCAAACAAATAAAATCATGGGTATCGAGATAGCTACAATTACGCATTCTAGGGGTAACCCAAGACGCCAGTAATCACCAAATTTATAGTTTCCAGGCGCCATCACTAAAGTATTACATTGATGTCCGATAGGTGATAAGAATGCGCAGCTGGCTCCTACTGCCACAGCCATTAAGAAAGGCTCAACAGGCTGTCCAACTTGCAATGCAAGATTAGCTGCAATTGGTGCCATAATCACCGCTGTTGCCGCATTATTTACAATATCTGATACAAACATTGTGATCACTAAGATCATTAAAATTAGCCATGGCATAGCCATGCCATCAGTAGTTGTATATATGAAATTGGCCATGTTTGATGAGATTCCAGAAGTCTCGAGCGCCTGCCCAACAGGAATCATAGCTGCAAGCATAACAACAACAGGCCATTCAATGTTTCTATAAAGATTGCCGTTTAGAACTCTTATTGATATAAAAGCTATGACACATAGCAAGAAGGCTACAACAATATCAACGACATTAAACGCAGTTAGGCCTATTGCTAAACCAAAGAAGACCAAGCTTTTTAAAAGCCGACTCCTGCTTGGAATGGTTTGAAGATCTCTTTCCATTAGAGGCATTAATCCTAAATGTTTAATCCGTTCTTTGACACCCTCATCATCAATTGTTCTGACTCCTAACAACAAGACATCTCCAACTTTAAATGCCTCCCTAGCCAGCCTGGTTCTAAATTTTGCACCTTGTCTCCATAAGCCAAGTAAGGCTAAATCTTCTGATGCAAGTCTTTTAAGAAATTCATGCTTTCGTCCAATTAGTCTTGAGCCAGCTGTTACCATGACTTCAATTTCAGCTAAATCAGATTCTTTGACAGTTATTAAATCATCTGCAATTTCGAATCCGAGGGCTTCTTGGATTTTAGAAATATCATCAGGAGACGTTTTTATTACTAAAGTTTGCCCAGGTTGAATTTTTCGACCCATCGAAACTCTTGATACGCTTCCACTTTCATTGACCAAGCCCATAACTTCAGTCTCTTGGCCTGAAATCTTTTTAATTTCGGACAGTCTCATTCCAATTGCTTTACTGTCTTCTTTGACCCTAACTTCAAAAAGATAGTTTTTTAGATCAATGAGTCTTGTTGTATCGTTGGTGTTTTCTCTGACCTTAACCAGTTTAAATCCAATAATTGCAATAAATATAACGCCCAGTATGCTAACCGCTAGGCCAACGAATGAATAGTCAAAGAAATTAAACGCCACACCTGTGTAATCTTGTCTATACTGCGCAATGATAATGTTAGGAGGGGTACCAATAACAGTATTCATTCCTCCAAGGATGCTGGCAAAAGCTAATGGCATAAGAAATTTTGAAGGATTCCACTCCATTTTTTGACACAGTGAAAGAGTGATTGGCAATAACAATGCCATGGCGCCAATGTTGTTCATAAACGAAGACAAAAACGCTGCAACTATCATGATTAATATCAGATATTGATTTTCGCTTAAAGTAAGTCGAGAGATAAAATTTCCAGCTAAACTAACCATTCCAGCCTCTTGCAAGCCTCTGCTAATTAAAAGGACCAAGGCGACCGTAATGACGGCTGGATGTCCAAAGCCGGAAAAGGCATTTTCTGCAGGCACGACACCATATAAGACAAGTGCAGCTAAACAAACTAATGTTACTGCGTCATAACGCCATTTTCCCCAAATTAGTAAGCCTATAAGAATAGCTAATGTAACAATTAAGAATTCTTGCTCAGACATAGTAATTTTAAAAATTTTTTACGAACTTTCAGTCCTCGCCTTGTTGAGGGTTTGAGCTTGCGTTGATCTTTTCAGCAAGATCATCAGTTAAATACATTTCTGGATCTAGAGCGTCAGCATTTTCTATATAAATTGACCTGGACGGATAAGCAAATTCGGATCCATTATTTCTAACAATTTTAATTATTTCAAAAATAAGATTTTGTTTTATTTTAGAGAAATCAGTAAAACCAACAGGATTTGAGTAACATAAAATCCTAAGATCAATTGAACTAGCGCCAAGCTCTTCGGTTCTTGCGAATGACTCCTGATTGGGATTTTCAATAAATTGATCACTAGATTCAATGAAATTTGTAATATCATTGCAAATTTTTAAAAGTTGCTCTTGAGTCGTTGAGTAAGTTAAGTTTACTGTCCAGCTGATTCTTCTATAAATCATGTTGCCATGGTTGATAACACTAACATCTGAAAGATCTTTATTTGGAACAAGCATAGGAGCTGTATCAAACATTCTTATTAAAGTTGATCTAAAACCTATGTCCTCAACAATTCCATGAAGGTGACCTGGAACTTCGATTCTGTCACCTGGTTGGAATCTATTTTCTCCGATAATGAGCAATCCTGAAATTAAATTTTTAAAGAAATCTTGAGCACCCAATGCAACTGCAACTGAAAACAAACCAAGACCTGCCACCAGAGGACCAATTTGAATACCGAAAATATCAAATATAATTCCTATTCCAACAATCCAAATTATTACCCTAGCAGCTCTTTCTAGCCACTTTGTCATAGATTCAGTTAATACAGTTGAAGATGTTAATGCTTGAAAAATTGGAGGAACACTATTAGCTAACGCAGTAAAAATAGTAAACGCTATCATTGCTTTTATTAGGTTAGTGGCAAAAATTTCTGCAATTCCAGAAAGAGGTAGGTATACAGCAATCAAATAGATCGCAATTGTTATAGGAATATACCCTAAAGGTCTTCTAAGTGACTCGAGTAAAACATCATCAATTTCAGACTCTGTATTTGAAGTTAATTTCTCCAATCTTTTCATTACTCTTCCAACAAACAATGCTCTTGCTATCGCTCCAGCTATAAAAATTAGAAGAGAGATAATAATTTCAGTTATTCCTATTCCAAAGAGCCCTTGCTCCCAAACATTTGAAATAATTTCAGACAATCCACTCATATTTATATTGTAAAAATTTTAATTATGCAATTGTATTATAGAGTAGGTTAATTATCTTGTAGATTTGTATAGAGTTGAAAAAAACACACTTCTCTTTATGATTGGAAATCTATGAATGCTTTTGTAGAATTTTTCCTTTCTATTCGAAATAGTAAAATCTTTAGCACTATTGTTATTGCAGTGATTTTAGCATCGGCAGTTTATGCTGGCATTAGTTCATATAATATACCTCCTGCTTATAATGTTTACTTGGATCTATTCGATTACGCAATCACTCTGTTTTTTTTAGCTGAGATAATTATTCGCATAATCTCTGAGAGCTCATTAAAAAAATTTTTTAGCGATGGCTGGAATATTTTTGATTTTTTAATTGTTACTATTTCATTAGTTCCAATCAATAATGTTGAAAGCGTCTTTGTGGCAAGGTTGCTGAGAATTATTAGAGTTTTGAGAATTATCACAGTAGTCCCAGCTTTTCGTCATATTATCGATTCTTTGGTCAAGACCATACCTAGAGTGGGTTTTATTGCACTGCTTATGTTTATCTTTATGTATGTTTGGGGAGCTATTGGGACTATGTTTTTTAGTGCAGTTGACCCAGATAACTGGGGCAACATAGGTCTGGCTTTGATAACTCTTGTCCAAATAGCAACTTATGATGATTGGGCTGCAATCATGGGGCAAGTCACAGAAGTGTATCCATTTGCCTGGATTTTCTTTGTGTCTTTTATCATTATTAACGCAGTTATTCTTTTAAATATGGTCATAGGTGTAATCGTTGATGTTATGACAGGTGGCAGTGGAATTGATGATTTAATTAAAGCAGAAGAAAATTCTAAGGATTAGCTTTAGCCAAGCACTCAGAAAAAGTTTTTTGGTCAACGTTGCCCCCAGAGAGCATGACTAGGGTTCTAGAACCCTTAAATTTTTCTTTGTTTTGTAACAAACAAGCCAAAGCCACAGCGCCGCTGGGCTCAAGCTTTAAGTTGAGTTGATTGAAGGCAAAGCGCATGGCCTCACACACTGCCTGATCAGATGCGGCTAAACCTTTAACACCAAAGTGTGTGTTAATGGCAAAAGGTATTTCACCTGGCATTGGGGTTAGCAAACCATCACAGAGTCCGCCTCGATTAGTATCCATGGCAACCCTCTGATTTTTTTCAAAAGATAATTGATGATCATTCCAATCCTCTGGCTCTGCAGTAAAGACACTGCATTCAGGATTAATATGCTTAATTGAAATGCATGAGCCAGCTGTAAGACCACCACCACCAGCGCAAATAATGGCATTATCAAGTTTGGGATTATTGGCATCATTGATAACTTCATAGGCCGCTGTGCCCTGACCATAAATGGTTGCAAGGGCATCGTAGGGATTAATGATGACCAAATCTCTTTCTTTAGCAATTTGTACACTCATTTCTTCTCTACTTTCGGTGCGTCGATCATAAAATATTACTTCTGCACCCAGAGCTTGAGCGTTAGCAATCTTTCTTGCCGGAGCATCTTTAGGCATAACCACAGTTGCAGGGGTATTAAAAACTTTGGCTGCGTGAGCGACGCCTTGAGCATGATTGCCAGACGAATAAGCTATCACTCCGCGTTTGAGTTCTTTTTTAGTGAGTCTTGATATAGCTGAAAGGGCGCCTCTGACTTTAAAAGAACCCGTGATTTGTAAAGATTCAGGTTTGAAAAGATACATGCCATCCAATTCCTCATTTAAATCAGGACAAGTAACCAGTTGAGTGTGGTGGATATGTGGTGAAATGAGGTGATAAGTTTTTACGACCTCATCAAACCAAACATTTGGCTCGAGTTTCATCATGCTTATTTTTTATTTAATTTATCTTTAATTTGAAATGGTAAATAGGCAATATAAAACAGAATGACAGCCAATGGAATCACTGCTATTAAATGCAGCGGAGGATCTGGGAAGTAATCCATTAAAGTGCCATCAACTGGTCTGTCAACAAGGTACCAGTAATTGGCAGGAGAGCCTATTAAAAGGTTGGCAATGTAAACCAAAATTAATAAACCCAAAGTTACTCCAATTACTTTAAGGATATCTAAAAGATAGGGCCTTTCTTTGAACACCATCACAACATACAAAACAGCTAAAAGAATAAAGCTGTGACCCCAAAAAAAAGGAGAGTATTCGCCATGAGGAAATCCGTATTCAAGATCTGGGGTTGCCAAAGCCATGGACGCACCACAAATTCCCCAAAAATAAGCACAGTTAAAAAGAATTTTTGGAGCGTTATCTTTAAGTAAATAAATAATCATGGCAATCATTGAAAAATCACACATGTGCAAAGGAAACTCACCTTGCCAAGGCAAATCAAACAACATAACATCATAAATCGGCTGGGTTAGCATGTGGATGATGATAATGCCAGCAACTATTTTTCCACCCCAGATTTGTTTAGATACAGTTTGAATTTGGAAGTATTTGATAAAGCTATAGATTAAACCAGCGCATATCGATAGAGTAATAAGATGCTGGGTTCCAAATACTTCAAATGCTGGATAATTCATTTTATTAAATAAATTTACAACTATGTTATATCAGAGTCCCAAAAAAATACATGGCAAGCAATTAATGTCACAAATTTGTCATCTTAGTAGGGTTTTTATTTATACAAATTAATGTAATATTTTATACAATAATTAATAAAAACTTATGTCTCAAGATTGTTTACTCTTAAATGGAAATGGCCGCCCGGTTAGTTACCTTCCATTGTCAGTTTTAAATTGGAAAACAGCTATCAAACTCAGTATTACAAGAGATGTAATAGTTATTAAAGAACATGCTGATTGGGTGGTGAGATCGCCTTCAGTAGAGATGAAGGTCCCAAGTATTTTGATGCTGCAAAGCTATCATCCTTTTCACAGTTACGTTAAATTTTCTCGAACCAATGTTTTTTTGAGAGATCTTTATACTTGTCAGTATTGCTTTGATATCTTTGAAAAGAAAGATTTAACCATGGACCACGTTGTACCCAAGTGCAGAAATGGGGGCTCCAATTGGGAGAACGTTGTCACAGCATGTAAACGATGTAATTTGCAAAAAAGTGATAAAGATATTCGGCCAAAAGTTGAACCCATTAAACCCACATTAAGACATTTAATTCGTGGCCATCAAATTGATAAGAGTAATTTTCCAGACAGGGAATGGAATAAATATATCTTTCAGTCGTAGTTATATTTAACGCTGCAGCCATAGGCAACTGTTGTGCTTATTTTTAATTGGCGGTTATCTTTGACATCATTTAGTTGATTTGAAACGTAATTGATAGCATCTTTTAGCGAGGCTGAGAAAAACTGCATCCCCTTGCCAACATCATCAATTGCGCCCTTATATCTGAGAATCCCCTCGCTATCAATCATGTACATATGAGGGGTAGTTTTGGCTCCGTATTTCATCCCAATGTCTCCTGATTCATCGAGTAAAACATGAGACGGATAAGCACTTCTTGATTCAGTTAATTCATTAGCTTTGCTTGGCTTTACATGGCCTTGATCTCCTGGAGTGGAAGAAATAATACTTAGCCAAATAAAATCTTCTTTTTTAGCCTGTTCTTGGACCGCTTGCATGTTATTTTCATCATAATGTTTAGCCACATATGGACATTCATGATTGGTCCACTCAAGAATCACCGGTTGTCCTATAAAATCTGATAAGTTGATTATTTTGCCATATGAATCAATTCCAGAAAAAGCAGGAGCTTGTTCATTGATCTTAGGATTTTGTAAAACGATTTCGGCAGCAGTTAAATTTGAACCAAGGATTAAAAAAGTTAAAAAATTGAGAATTAATTTCATTTTAGATACCTTATCAAAATATCGTCGGTTAAAACAGCAGGCAAAATTTTAGACTTACTCATGCCGGGTTTCCAGAAAATATAAAGGGGGATGCCGGTTCGATTGTACTGAGCCAAGCCTTCAGCAATGTCTTCATTTCTATTGGTCCAATCAGCTTTAATGTATTGAATGTCTTCTTTCATGAGATATGCTTGTATCTCATCTCTACCCAAGGCAGCTTTTTCATTGGTTTGACATGTAATGCACCAGGCAGCAGTAAAGTTGATTAGATATGCTTGATTGTTGGATTGCAACTCTGCTTCAATTGAAGGAGTCCAGCTGGTTGAATTAGCGCCTGCTTGCATGACTGAAGGGGTGGGCAGGTTATTAAAAATTTGAATTGAAAGCATGATTGTTGTCAGCAAACCAAACCACCTCCATTTTTTCTCAAAGGTAGCTATCAGCCATATAGCTAGTCCTAAGCAAAGACCTAAAATTAAAAGTTGGATTAATGCATCTCCTGAAGTTTGTACCATGAATACCCACATTAACCACAAAGCGGTTGCAATCATTGGGAATGCAAAGAACTGCTTCAATGTTTCCATCCATGCTCCTGGTTTAGGAAGGGCGCTTATCCATTCAGGTTTGATTGCAAGAATTAAGTATGGACCTGCAAATCCAAGCCCTAAAGATAAAAATATTGGCAAAGTTGCAAACGAGGGTTGGAGAAGCGCATAGCCAACAGCCGCACCCATGAAAGGAGCTGTGCATGGTGAAGCTACAACAACGGCTAATACCCCAGTAAAAAAAGAGCCTGAGTAATCATTTCTTGATTGAATGTTTGTGCCCAGGCTCGTTAAACCTGAGGCAATATTGATATTTGTGAGCAGGATTAAACCAATGCCTAACATAATCAAAGTTAAAATACCCACCACCACAGGGGATTGAAGCTGATAACCCCAACCAATCATGGAGCCAGTTGATCTAATAATCATCAGGGCCGTTGCAATTGAAAGAAAAGTAGACATTACTCCTCCGACAAAGGCCAATGCATGATTGCGAATTTTTGTATGATCATCACCGCCCATCGAAACAAAGCTTAAGACTTTTAATGATATGACTGGAAAAACGCAGGGCATGAGATTTAGAATTAGACCTCCGAGTAAAGCAAACAATATAGCCTGCCATAATGACATGCCACCTGTTGCGGATTGAAGTTCTTCTTTAACTAAAAAACCTTCACCATCTAAACTTAGAATTCCTGAGAAGGATTCTAAATTTGAGCTCACTATAGGAATTGAAATTTCATAGGTCTTATCAGCAACATTTTCTAGCTGTTGAGTTTCGGGATATGAAAAATAGTTATCCTCCCGAGGAAACAAGTATGCATTTAAAAAGGGTGCATCGCTTTGAAAACGAACCACTAGATTGTCGCCCTTAATTGAACTTTCTGTAGAGATTAGTTTTGTTGGCAGAGATCTTATCTGCTTGTCTAAAACTTCACTAGGAGCAATGACTGATAAGTCCAAAGATAGTGATGCTGATTCAGGAATACAAATATCAGCGCAAATTAAAAAATTAAAATCTACCTTTATTTCCTTGAGGTTTGTTTCTTGGGAACGAAAAATTTGAAAGGGAAATACAATATCTCCCTCATAACCGTAAGTCATCAAAGGAGGATAGGGAATGGTTATTGGCGTTGGCCATTGAACATTTTCAACTATAATGCCCTCGTCAGTTGCCCACTCAGCATCAAAGGGACTGCCAGAATCTCCGGGATTTTCCCAATAAGTATGCCAACCTTCTTGCATTTGAAGTCGGATGCCAACGTAAAATGATTCTTGGTTTGAGTTTTGAAGGTTGCTAATTAAGCTGGCCTTTGCATGCCCAGTTTCAACAGGATTGGCAACAAGCAATGAGCTTAAAAATATAGCGCAACTCAATAAGATATTTTTCATGAAGCTCATGTTAAACCATTGTAATAAAAAAAGGGGAGCCAAGGCTCCCCGATCACATTAAGAATGAGTTATTTGCTACCTAAAACCTTAGGTGTCTTAATATCAATCATGCGTGGCTTTTGAGCATCTGGAATGATCTTTTCTAACTCTAAAGTTAACATTCCATTAGTTAAATCAGCACCATGAACTTCAACATTTTCTGCTAAAGTAAATTGTTGCTTGAATGCTCGCTGAGCTATACCTTGATAGACAACTTCATTCTCACCATTTAACAACTCAGCTTTTGGGCCTTTGTGCTCAATGGTCAATACACCTTCTGCCAATTCTATGTTGAGATCTTCTTTTGCAAGACCAGCAACTGCAACATCGATGAAGATCTTATTTTGATCTCTTCTAATGTTATATGGCGGATAGCTTGAAGATCTTTCTGTAGATTCAGAAAATCTTTGCAATCTATCAAACAGGCTTTCAAACCCTAACACGCGAGTTGTTAGGAACGGATCGGTAAAATTAAGTACCATAATATAGTCCTCCTTAGTAGCGACTAAATGTGCATACCCAAGTGGCGTATGCGGTTAATATATGTAGACCCTAATGGCATCTACAACTCTTATATATGTACCTTTAAAAGAATTTCAAGCAAGGAATTAAAGAATTATTCGTTCCAGTGAGTCACAAATTTATCTAGATTAAGCTCGGGTATCTTCTTTGTAGTTCCTGATGGAGTTCCTACATATAAATAGCCAATCACTTCATGATCAGAACTTAAATTAAAGTATTGAGCTAATTTTTCATTAAACGCAAATTTTCCAGTTCTCCACATTCCTGCAAACTTCTTCGCATGCAACGCAAGTAGGATATTTTCAGCAGCAGTAGCTGTTGAGAGCATTTGTTCAACTTTTGGTACTTTTGGATGTTCTGTCACTTTGGTGGTTAAGATAATAATCATGGGCGCCCTAAATGGAGCTGCTCGATATTTTTCCAGTTGCTCTGGTGTCACATCTTCAAATTCGCTTTTAGCAAACTCAACAAAAATCTTTGATAGTTTTTCCAAACCTTTGCCAGTAACTTCTATAAAGCGTGAGGGCCTGAGCCACGCGTGATCAGGAGCTCTTAGGGCAGCTTGATAGATTTCCTGCATTTCTGCACTCGAAGGAATTGGATTAGTTAATTCTCTTGGAGAATTTCTAGTTAGAATATTTTGCATTGCTTCCATATAGGGTATCTTAGTTGAAAAAACCATTATTTGAGAAAAAATAAAATATTTTGCATGATAAGATTAATTTAACTTTATTAAAATTTATTAATTATGCAAGTTACACTTTTATATACATCTTTGCTAACAATTCTTGCTATTTTTTTAGCAATAAAAGTGGGAATGAACAGAACTGAAACAAATACGATGCTAGGTGAGGGAGAGTCCTCAGCGCTTCTTCAGTCAATTCGCGCTCATGGCAATCTTATTGAATATGCGCCTTTAGCTTTGATTTTATTGGCATTACTTGAAATGCAAAATACTTCAAATTGGGTACTTCATCTTTGTGGGTCATTATTTTTTCTTGGAAGAATATTACATGCATATGGAGTTTTCATTTCTCGTGAAAGCACTCCTTATCGACTCATTGGTGCTTTGATAACTTGGCTAATTATGATGATAATGAGTGTGATGGGAATATATATCTATGTTTTATAAAATTAAAAGATTGCATGAACTAATTAGCTTCAAAAATGTCAAAGATTACATGTTTAAAATAATATTTTTATTAGGATTGTCTTCAATCATTCCTTTTGCTCTGGGATTAGAGAAGGATGAATCAGAGTATCCTCAAACCGGGAGTATTTGGCACTTAGTAAAAAATGGATCTCCTAATTTATCCTCAGGGCCTGGACAAGTAGTCTATTTTTTCTCAAGTGATGCATATCAAACATACAGAAGCAGGAAATTTCAAATGTGGGATCAATTTTCGTCTGTGGATAGTAGGAATTTAGTCAGATTGCAGAAGAAGGATGCTGTAAAAATACTTGATTATAAATTTGAAGGAGCTATATATAAAGTAGAGCTGTTAGATGGTTTCCATAAAGGCAAAAAATATTATCTTATTGGTGAAGAATTAAAAAAGAATTTTGAAGAGGAGAATAATCAAGATGAGAATGTCTAAAAATATCATAGCAATTACTTTTGCATTGTTAATGGTAAGTTGCTCATATAGTTCATTGAGACCTGAAGTTGTTGATCGAACAGATGCACAAAGAATGCAAACTGTTATCTTTGCAACTATTGTTTCTATTGATAGAGTTATCTTATCTGGTGATGGTGACACTGGAGCTGTTGCGGGTGCAATTATTGGCGGCGTTGCAGGATCTTCTGTTACTGATTCTGAAAAAGAGTCTGATATTGCAGGCGTTTTGGGAGCTCTAGTGGGCTCAGCTGTTGGCTCAAAAGTTGGCGACGCTGCTACCAGGAAACCTGCAATTGAGCTTTTATTAGATTTAGATTCTGGAAAAACAATTTCTATCATTCAAGAGGAGGGTGACTATAGTTTTGCTGTTGGACAAAGAGTTAAAATTATAAAAAATAGAGGCAAGTCTAGGGTGCTGCCTTTGCAATGACCTCAGAAGCCTTCACTGTAATATACAACAAAGCTCTTGATTTAGTTTCTAGGCGAGAGCACTCTCAATACGAGCTTAATCAAAAACTAAATAGGCGTTTTCCTGAAACAATACCTATTATTGAAGAGGTAGTTAAAAAACTAGCTGTAAATAATATTTTAAATGATGAGCGTTTCGCAGAGATGTATCTTAATTCAAGAGCTAGAAAGGGATTTGGACCCAAAAAAATTGAGATGGAATTAAATTCAAGAAAAGTAGAGTCCTCACTCATTTCAAATGCCATAGCAGAATATGAAAGCTGGACTGAAAACGCACAAAATGAATTATTGAAGAAATTTAAAGGGATCAAACCAACCGATTACAATTCAAAAATGAAGCAGAAACAATTTCTATTTAATAGGGGCTTCAGCTCGCAAATTATTGAACGGATTTTATAATTTGACATGGTATGATTTACTACTATGTCCTTTCAGGTTCTTGCTAGAAAATATCGACCTGCTACCTTCTCTGAAGTAGTTGGACAAGAACACATCTTAAAAGCTCTGGAAAATAGTATTCAGCATAATAAGCTGCATCAAGCATATATTTTTAGCGGTACTAGGGGAGTTGGGAAAACAACCATTGCTAGAATTTTTGCTAAATCCCTTAATTGTCAAAAGGGAGAAGCGCCGCAACCAGAGCCATGCAACGAATGCACCGCTTGCTTAGAAATTAAAGCAGGGCGTCACGTTGAATTTTTAGAAGTTGATGCAGCATCAAGAACCGGCGTCGACGATATGAGAGAGTTACTTGAATCTGTTCAATACAAGCCTGTAAGTGCAAGGTATAAAATTTATCTCATTGATGAAGTGCACATGCTATCTAAAAGTAGTTTTAATGCTTTATTAAAAACTTTAGAAGAACCTCCGGCACATGTATTTTTTTTAATGGCAACTACTGAGATAGAGAAAGTTCCTAAGACAATTTTATCTCGTTGTTTGCAGTTAAATCTAAAGATTATTCCACAAAATCAAATTAGAGATCACATTGTGTTTTTACTTGATCTTGAGGGTATAAAATATGATGAGGAATCACTTAATCTCATTGCAAGCTCAGCTCAAGGATCCATTCGCGATGGATTAACGCTTTTAGATCAAGCTATAGCTCATGGCAACGGAATGCTTCAATCAGATCAGGTAAAAGCATTATTAGGAACGATTGATCAATCTTACATTATTGAGCTTATAAATCATGTGGCTAGCTCAGATGGAGATGGAGCTTATTTGGCATTAAATAAAATTACTGAGCTAAACGTCGAGTATGAACAAGTACTAAAAATTATTATTTCTGTTTTGCATAAAATTTCATTACATCAGCAACTCCAGCATAGTGAGGATGCAGATGTAAAGCGATTGGCAGAAATAATTGATCCTCAAATTATTCAGTTGCACTATGAGATTTCTCTCAATGCTTTGAGTAAATTCCATGTTCATCCTCATCCAAAGCAAGCTCTTGAATTATGCATTTTACGTATGCTTGCTTTTCAACCTCTTTCAGAGAGCGCAGTTCCTAAAATAGAAAAAAAAAATCCTAAATTAGTATCTGAGTCTAAATCATCAAAAACGAATGTTGTAAAAACTAAGAAGCTTCGAAAAGAAGAACCAAAACCAAAAGACGCAACTAATATTGGATCTGTCCCGAAGGAGTTAAGCGGCAAAAATTCTTCCATGCTTGCAGATCTTGATTTGCATAGCTGGAACTCGATATTTAATTCACTTAATTTATCCATGTTTGTCAGCCAAGTGTTCTCAGAGTTTGAGTTTGTAGGTTTTACCGATAATACATTGACTCTAAAAAAATCTGATGATCTGATTAATCCAACTGAAGGATTAAAAACCGAATTTTTAGAGGCTATCGCTGTTCAATTGGGCCAAAGGATTTCACTAGTCATAAAAAGCGGGGAAGTAATAGCAACGCCTGCAACTTTTAAGAAGGAAATAGCTCAAACTCAACTTAATGATCGTAAAGATGCACTTTTGAAGAATGCAGTTGTCAAAGACATCGTGGAAACATTTGGTGGAAAAATTATTGATGAATCTATCAAAAAGGTTAGTTCATGAGCAAAGATTTGTTGTACGAGTTGATTGAAGCCCTAACTATTTTGCCTGGAGTTGGTAAGAAATCTGCTCAACGTATGGCTTTATTTTTACTAGATAAAAATAAAGATGGTGCTTCGCATTTAGCTCAGACTCTAGAAGAGTGTCTTGAATCCATTCAACGCTGTGAAGTATGTAGACAATTAACGTCAGAACCCATTTGTAGAATTTGTAGTGATGAATCGCGCGATGCATACAGCTTGTGTGTTGTTGAAAGTCCATCAGATGTATTGGCCATAGAATCTACTGGAGGTTTCAAAGGTAAATATTTTGTCTTGATGGGGCGTCTTTCACCAATTGATGGAGTATCACCTGATGATCTTGGTATCCCAGATTTATTACGTCATATCAAAGGTGCAAAAATTGAGGAAGTTATTCTCGCAACCAGCTCAACCGTTGAGGGAGATGCTACAGCAACTTTTATCAATGATCATCTTGAGAGTGTCAAAGTTTCAAGAATATCCTATGGTATTCCTATTGGAGGAGAGTTAGAGTATGTTGACGGCAACACTATTGCCCGAGCCATTCAAGGGAGGATTGAAATTTAATGTCTATTAAACCAGATGTATGGATTAAACGAATGGCAGAATCAGAGGGAATGATTAAGCCTTTTTCTGAAAATCAGGTGCGAATTGATGAAAATGGTGAAAAACTCATTTCTTATGGCGTCTCAAGCTTTGGCTATGATGTTCGTTGTGCTAATGAGTTTAAAGTTTTTACAAACATCCATTCAGCAACAGTTGATCCGAAAGTATTTGATGATGATAGTTTTGTCGATATAACTTCAGATGTATGTATTATTCCACCAAATTCATTTGCGCTTGCACGAACAGTTGAATATTTTAGAATTCCTAGAAATGTTTTAACCATATGCTTGGGCAAGTCAACATACGCAAGATGTGGTATTATCGTCAACGTCACACCACTAGAGCCTGAATGGGAGGGGCATGTAACCCTTGAGTTTTCCAATACTACTAATCTACCTGCAAAAATATATGCTGGAGAAGGAGTTGCTCAAATGATTTTCTTTGAATCCAATGAAGAATGTGAAGTTAGTTACAAGGACAGGGGTGGAAAGTATCAAGGACAAACAGGCGTCACTCTCCCAAAAACCTAATATAATTTCTTGAGTTCAAGCGAAGTATCACCATCTTGGTCTTCGTCCTCAACCTTTATGATTAAGTAGTCTAGATCAGGTGCTAAATAGTAGCGGGTTGTTCTATCATCCTGAAGTCTGATGCGCTCCACAATGATGCATGGAAAATTTGTGCCTTCTACTTCAAATTCTCCATTCTCAACAACCTTATAATTATTTGCTTCAATTGCTCCTGTTTTTAAATCTGGAAGCATTAATGAAAATTCTTTCATGCCAGCAATAATATTTTTTCTTATTTGAATCTGAACATTTAAAGGATCGAATACATTTTCATTTGCTGGCAAATCTTTTCTCCATTCAAACTTTCCTGTTGAAGTTAACAGCCCTGAAACTCGATCAAAATTTATAGTTCTTTTATCAGTAATTAAAGTCCACTTAACATCAACAAAATATTTAATAGAACTTATAAGATTATTTTTTTCAGAGAAATCTGAAATTATTTTAATTTTTCCAAGCGGAAATTTTGCATTAAATTGAATTGTTCTTTTGCCAGCCCCTTTATGAGTAATTAGCTCTCTAATTCCTTTCATGGAAACTCGTGAGTTAGTAAAAACATATTCACCTTTGTAGTCAGGAATCTCTTGAGCTGCTAGATCATAAGAAATCAAAACAAACAAAATTCCAAGATATTTATACATTAAAAAACTCCATATGATTTGGACTAAAATAACTTTCAGTTTCAAATTTGACTTGATCTCCTTGAAGTGAGATGTATCCTTTTGCTATATCTGCAATGACTTTTGGATAAACCGCGTGCTCAATTTTATGAATTCGGTTAATTAGTTTTGTCTCAGATTGTGAGGGATCTATTTTTAAAGCACCCTGTGTAATTATTGGCCCACCATCAAGATCATTATTTACATAATGTACTGATATACCATGCATTAAGTCTCCATTCTGAATGGCTTTTTTGTGGGTATTTAACCCTGGATAATTAGGCAACAAAGAAGGATGAATATTGATTAATTTTCCACTCAAAGCTTTTGTAAAATCCGTTGAAAGAATTCGCATAAATCCAGCAAGTACAACTAAGTCTGGCTCTATAGGTAATATTTGTTTTAACAAAACCTGATCAAATTCTTCTCTTGAATTGTATTGTTGATGTTCAATTACCTTGCTCATCAAATTTAACTTTTTAGCTCGATCTAAGCCTTTTACATTAGGCTGATTTGAAATGACCAACTCAATAGTAGCCGGTATATTTCCCGTTTGACAGGCCTTTGCAATGGCCTCTAGATTTGAACCACCTCCTGAAATGAGGACAACTATTTTTTTCATAACTAGCAGTATTGAATTTGTTCTTTAAAATTACCTTTAATAATTGAGCCAATTTCAAAGGTACGTAACTTATGATTCGATAAGACTTTTTGCGCTTTTACTAGATCTGCTTGATCTATTATGCACACCATTCCAATACCACAATTAAATATCTTAAGCATCTCTGCTTGAGAAATTCTCCCTTTTTCTTGAAGCCATTTGAAAGCCTTAGGAAGTTGCCATGATGATAAACTTACTTTTGCCACTAATTCACCTCTAAGAATACGAGGAATATTCTCTGTCAATCCGCCCCCAGTAATATGCGCCATACCTTTGACATTAATTTTTTTTATTAGTTCTAAAATAGGCAAAGTATATAAATGGGTTGGCTTGAGCAATGCCTGCAATATTGAGTCTGGGGGTTGATGTTTTTTAATAATCGAGCGAATCAACGAATAACCATTTGAGTGAGGACCACTTGATTCAATGCCAAGTAAAATATTCCCTGACTTTATACTTTTACCATCAATTAGCCTAGATTTCTCTACAACTCCAACTGAAAATCCTGCTAAATCAAAGTTATTTTTTGCATAATGACCTGGCATTTCAGCCGTTTCTCCTCCTAGAAGTGCACAATTACTTTTTTTACAAGCTGTGGCAATGCCCTTTACAATTTTTGCAGTTGATTTTGGTTCGAGTTTTGAGGCAGCGAAGTAATCTAAGAAGAATAAGGGTTCTGCGCCACATGTGATCATATCATTTACACACATAGCAACTAAGTCTTGACCAGTTAGATGTATTTTATTATGTGTTTGACTCAGAGCCACTTTAGTTCCAACGCCATCGGCGCAACCTACCAAAACAGGATTTTTATATTTAGATCCAAGCTGAAAAAGACCCGCAAAACCTCCAATCCCACCGAGGACTCTTTTATCATGAGTTGCATTGACGCTAGCTTTAATAGACTTAACTAGTTCATTACCCATTTCAATATTTACGCCAGCCTTTGCATAAGGATCTGTAGGTTTTGTTTTACTAGTCATTTACAATAAAAATATGAATAAAAAATTTAAAATCTTATTTTTGCTGAACTTCCTTATAATTAATTTAGTATCTAGCAAAGAGTTACCAACATTGTTTGAAATAACGATTTCCTCTGATCAGTATACCAATACTAACGATGGATTGAATAAAGCTTTCAATAGATTGATTCAAAAATTGTCTGGATCAAGAAGTAAAAAATTTTTATGGAGAATTGGTGATGCTGATCTCAAAAAGATTGATTTTGTATCTTCTTATTCTACTCAAATGATAAAAGACAAAGAATATTTATCAGTTTCGTTTAACAGTGATTTACTTATTCCACAATTACGTCAATTAGACATACCGCTTATAGGTTACAACCGGCCAGTTATTCTTTTTTTAATTAAGCTTGATTCTGGTGAGTCATCGCCAGTTTATTTAAACGGAAGTGAATTTGCCAATCCATTTGCTGCTGAGATAAAACAAATGTTTGAAAATATATCTCGAGACAGGGGAGTTTATCTTGAGTTGCCTGAATTTGACTTGGTGGATCAAAATTTACTTAAGCAAACAAATGTACTTTTCTCTCCATCAGCCTATATACAAAAAAAATTTTATAACGATGCTTTTTTATCCATTGAGATTATAAGAATTGGTATTAATCAATGGACCATTAGTGGGGACTTGAAAACTCTTTCAACTATTCAAGAGAAAGAGGTAATGAATTATCTCCAAAATGACGTTCAGAACTTTTTAGATAATTTTCTTGAAGTTCAGCAGGTAGAATCTGGAAAATCAGGAGAAAAGATTATCATTTCTGTTGCTGGTTTAAATAATTTTAAGGATTTTAAATCAGTTGAATCTGAGCTGGATAAAATTTTTGCAATTGAATCTAGAACTTTTCGCTCATTTGAGCCAAAGAGGATTGATTACATCGCTCAATTATTCCAAACAAAAGAATCATTAATTAGGGAACTTCGAGGCAGCACTAATTTCTTAATCAAAAAATATAAAGAAGAGAATAATCAATTAGAACTAGAATACGTAAATTAGTAATGAGTAAATATTTTATATTTATACCCAATTTACTCTCCATAATTAGAATTTATCTGATGTATCCATTGCTTACTTTTATTTCAGAAGAAAATTATATTTTAGCTTTATATATATTCATTGTTGCTGCGGCTACTGATGGACTCGATGGTTATCTAGCAAGAGTAATGAATTGGCAAACAGATCTGGGCAAGATCCTTGATCCAGTTGCTGACAAGGTCATGTTAATTGGCACTATATTAATCTTATGGATGAATAATCACATCCCGATATACGTACTGATAGTTTTTGTGCTTCGAGATTTCATCATTATTATGGGGGCAGCGTTTCATATGACCGTGTATGAGACTGCAGCACCAAACCCCAATATTTTTGGAAAAATTACTACCTTTGTTCATATCGGTTATTTAGCAGGTGTTTTTATAGATATTATATTTATGCTTAACATTATTAACTTTTTTATTGATGTGTTCGTAGCCTTGATCACTATAACTAGCTTACTGTTATATGGTGTCAACTGGCTCAAACTCACTGCTGAACTGAATCGTGGATAATCCAAAGCAACTAATTTTTCCATTTCAGGTTAATCAAAAGGCATCTTTTAAGAACTTTTTTTGCTCGTCAGGTAATAGCAACCTTATAAATAGACTTAATGACTTTGTTTCAAGCAATGATACGTGTGAATTAATAATTGGTGGAGAGAAGGGCGTAGGAAAATCTTTTTTGCTACAAGCCATTTGTAATGAGCTTAGCTTGAAGGATAAAAAATTTGCTTTTATTCCGATGAATAAAGCCATAAAAATGGATATTGAAATTTTTCAAGATTTAGCATCTTTCGATTTGGTCTGTATCGATGATCTTCAACATATATTGGCAAGTAGAGACTGGGAAAAAGCTCTATTTAATTTAATAAATGAGTGCCAACAATCTTGCTGCAGTCTAATTCTCTCTATTGGAGATACTCTACCATTAGAGGAAGTCACGAAATTGCCTGATTTGCTATCAAGAATTAAGCGCATGGAATTTATGATTTTGCGAGCAATACAAAATGATGAACTAAAGCAAGCCTTAGATTTTGTGTCTGAAAAATTGGAAATCAAAATAGAAAAAGCTGAATTAGATTTTCTATTAAAACATCAGACTAGGAAGTTCTCTCTATTATTTGAAAACCTACTTTTGTTGGATCACCAAGCAGCCTCTCTAAAAAGAAGGATAACGATTCCCCTGATTAAAGAGACTCTGAAACTTTAATCAAGATCAATCATGCAATCTTGACAGGTAAATAGTGCTTTAGGCTGTTGGATTTCTACGAGTGTTTCATATAGATTTGCTATACCATCAAGGACAGACAAAACTTTTGTTTCTCTGATAGAAATATCAAAATTTTCAAGAAGTTCTTTGATAATTAGCTCTTCTGGAGAGAGTTTCTGGCCATAATATTCAACCTGATAATCATCCAATTCAGCCATGCTAGCAGCATAAGCAATTGCATTCTCAATCCCTCCAATCTCATCTATCAAACCTATCTCTTTTGCACTTGTGGCGATCCAGACTCTGCCACCAGCAATTTTATTTATGTCTTCGTATGATTGAGATCTTGAATCAGCTACAAAGTTAACAAATCGATCATATGCATCAGCTCCCCATGCAGCAAAAATTTTATCTAGGTCATCATCGATAGCCTGAGTTGGATCCCAACCACCATGTTTAGAAGTAACCACACCATCATAATTAACTCCAATGTAATCCATTGCGTCTTCTAATGTTGGTATTGCTATTGCTACACCTATAGATCCAGTGATTGTTGTTGGTTCAGCAAAAATATAATCTGCTGGGGTCGAGATATAAACTCCTCCTGATGCTGCATAATCACCCATAGAGACCACTATATTAATGCCTTTTTTCTTAGCTGCAGATAATTCATCTCTCATCATTTCACTGGCAATGATAGAGCCACCTGGGCTATTAACTCTAAATACAATAGCTTTTGTATTTTCGTTTTCGTGAGCAGATCTAATTTGTTTTACAACCCCATTTGCACCAGCAACACCTGGAGCTATGTCACCCGGCATGATTGCACCTTCTGCTGTAATTACAGCAATTTGGTTATCGCTATCAGACATGTCCTTATCTAGCTGCTTAAAATATTCTTTGAAAGATATAGTTTTATAAGTTTCTGAATCAGCTCCCTCATCTAAACCAAATTCTTCAATCATGTATTGGCGAAATTCAGGAAATGATTTTGTGCCATCAATAATATTATTTGCTTCAGCATAGGCGATATTTCCCATTGCCGCTTCACCAAAAAAACCTACATAGTTGTCAGCAAATGCTTGAATATCATTAGATTTAATTCCACGTCCCTCAGCCATAAGAGATTTCATTTCACTCCAAATTGGATTGAGAAGAGCTTCTCTTTGCAACCTATCATTTTCTGACATTTCAGTTCTTGTATTTCCCTCTACCGCAGATTTAAAGTCCCCTTGAGAATAATTATGAAAATTAATTTTTAAATTTTCGAATAACTCTTTTTGATACGGACGTACACCACCGAGACCTTGAATGCTTACGCTGCCTACAGGATGAACCCATACTTCGGAGGCTTGAGATGCCATTAGATATGAACTTGTCGTCATGAGATCGCTATATGCTATTACTCTTTTACCGGATTCTCGAAGTGCTTTTAATTCTTTTGCTATGCTAATTGCCGTTGTTGGACCTGCAAATCCTGCAGATGAGAAATCAATAAATACAGCAGGAATGGATTCATGATCAGCCACTGCTCTGATTAATTTTACTAGATCTCTTGCTTGAATTTGATCTGATGATGGGCCAGCGGTTAGGCTAGTGAGAAAATCCGATCCAAAAACTTCTTGATCAACCACAATCCCTTGTGGATCAATGAAAAGAACTCTGCCACTTGGATCTACAGCTTTTGGTCCAGATGATGTAAGGGCACCAATTATCAAGACTGTAAAGAATATTAAAACAATTGCTGTTCCAAGATTAAGCATTATTGTCCTAGCTTTATCTAAAAATCTTCCTAACCAAGCAAAAATCGATCTAAGTACATTCATAAATTATCTCCTGTAAGTTAAAAAATTAAAAAAAGAAACATTGAGGCGAGAGTTTTTAGCAACATCAACAATACAGTTATCAAAAGAGCTGAAAATGTCATGATAATTAAAACTAGGGACAATAAAAAAGTAATTAAAGCTAGAATGATTGAAATTATGTCTGAAAGAAAAAAACTCATAAATATTGCTACTCCTGTAATTACGATTATCAATATTGCAAGTGCTATCATCTTAATCATCATCCTGAAAAACAAAAATTTTTTCTAAATCTACTTTAAAATATCTCGTCATCTTCATAACCAATTTTAATGATGGATCAAATTTACCTGTTTCAATAGAGTTAATTGTTTGTCTGCTAACTTTTAAAATTGATGCAAGCTGATCTTGACTAATATTATTCTTATTTCTTAGACTTTTCAGGTGATTTTCCATTAATCAGCTATATACTTTTTATAAAATAAATACCCACCAATGCAAGCGCCAGCTGTAAATGCTAAAAAAAATTCATAAAAAGTGGGCTGAAAATTAAAGTATGGTGAAAATACACTGACCAAAGTGCCAAAAACCACAAAACCATAAGCCCCACCTGCAAATGCTGAATTGTGATAGCTTTTAAAAAAGTCATCTTGTGTTTGATAGAACATTTTGTAATAGATTGATGCAGTAATAAAACAGGCTATTACCAATAATCTAATTATCAATATAAATGGCTTTGCGGAGTCACGAACCTCTATAGGCTCGCCACCTACAAATCCTGTAAATGCTAAGTGAATGCCTAGAAAAAAACCCCCAAGCGCAAAGAAAATAATCGATCTAATGTAATTTTTTTTGTCTTGTGGATTCAAGGAGGAAACTTCTATCCAGAGACCCTTATAAGTAATTTTTGCCATTTTAATATTCGAAATTTAGTTTTAAGAAATCATATGTAAAGTTTACTTGACTGTCAAGTTTACTTTACATTTAGTTTTTCCCTCGCAGCGTAGACTCCGACAAAAAATAAAGAAATTATTAATAGTAGCTCTAACCAGTTCATAAGACCGGGATTGGGTAGACCAAAAACAACAAGACATGAACTCATAAAATAAATTAGAATAATGAAACCAAAGACTTGATAAACCTTTGCGGTTGGATTTTTATATGCTTTGTATTCAAAAATCATTAAAGGTAGTGACCAAATCAATAATCCTATCCAAGGAGTTCCAATTAGCACACCTTTTATTAGGTGATTAAAAATAAGCAATCCATTAAGTATGAGAAAACTTTTTCTAAGATTCATCACTATTAAATTTAAAAATGAGCTCAGCCATTCGCATACCAGTTGCTTCAGCAATTTCTTTTTCGGAGGTTGTTATGCCTCCGGATTGATTAGTGTTTGCAACATGCGATGGGCCATAAGGCGTTCCACCACTTTTTGTACTGGAAAGATCAGAAATTGAGTATGGAGATCCAACAAAGATAACTCCTTGGTGCAATAGATAGGTCATAAGGTTAAACAAAGTAATTTCTTGCCCACCATGCATTGATCCAGTTGATGTAAATACACAACCAAGTTTATTTTCTAATTCATGATTTGACCAAATATCTCCAGTAGAATCTAAAAAATATTTCAAAGGCGCTGCCATAGATCCAAATCTAGTTGGAGATCCAAGCGCTATTCCAGCACAATTGATTAAGTCTTCCTTAGTGCAATATATAGGTCCTTCATCGGGAATGTTTGGCTCAACCGCCTCAGCTACCGAGGAAACCTTCGGCACAGTTCTAATTCTAACCTCAAGACCTTTTTTTTCAGCTCCATCGGCAATAGCATGAGCAAGATTCTTTACAGCCCCGGATGCAGAATAAAATAAGATTAGAAGATATTTTTGATGCATAATAGTTTCCTTTTGCATTACTATAAAACATGAAAATTAAATTGCCATTAACTTTATTTTGTCTTTTGCTTATATCTTGTGAAAAGGGTGACATAGAGATTTTTGATTCTAAGCCTATTTTTAGCTCAAGCCTTTACGGAAAATGGGTTTTGGTAAATTACTGGGCTGATTGGTGCCCGCCATGCATTAAGGAAATACCCGAAATTGTTTCTTTTTCAAAAAAAAATCCAGAAGTAAAAGTTTTTGCATTTAATTTTGATCGACTTGATGCAGAGGACTTAAGACCGCAGATTAAAAAGTTTGGGATTAGCTATCCTTCAATGATCACTCATCCTAAAACATTATGGGGTATCGAAACACCAAAAACTCTACCTGCGACTTATTTTATTTCGCCGACTGGAGAGATTGTATTTGCAAGTTTACAACCTCAAGATGAAGCAAGCCTGTCATTAATCTATAGAGATTTACAAAATGGATTTTAAATAATCTTTTTGGATTAAAGATTCAGGATTAACTTTATTACCATCAAAGTATACGGTCCAATGAAGGTGAGGCCCTGTTACTCTTCCTGTTGATCCAACCTTTCCAATTGGATCAGATTGCTCTAAAAGATCACCAAATTTAGTTTGTATTTCACTCATGTGGGCATAAGAGGAAAACAGCCCATAACCATGATCAAGAATTACAGTTAGACCTGTATAAAAGTAATCACCTACAAGAACCACTTTTCCTTTTAATGGAGCGATAATTGGAGTTCCAATTGCACCACTCAGATCTAATGCTAGATGGGCTGATCTTGGCAAATCATTTATAAATCTCTGTTTACCAAATGGAGATGTTACTCGTCCGGGGACAGGCGGTATAAAGTTAAAGGAGGGCGTAATTTCAGTTGTTGATGATTTTAAGGCTTCTTTAATTTCTAATGCTTCTCTGTTCGCCCTTGCCTGATCGTTATCACTAAGGATTACTTTGCTAGTATCTGTAATTGTAATTCTTGATTCACCGAAGTTAACCCAATTAACTTTTATATCTATATGATGTCTTGTTATCAATAAATCTTGCCTGACAAATGGCAAGCTAACTAACTGTTTTACACCGGAGGGAGTTTTAAAAGTAAGCTGATCTACTGATAATTTTTGTGGAGCTGGGATAGAAATAATTTCACCGCTTTGGCCTTCAATTAAATCTAATGCGCAGACTTGAAGACTTGTAAATCCAATAAGCAGAATATTTAAAAAATTAATTTTTTTTTGATACATTTGAAATTAATTCTCCGTTTGCAAGACGTGTTTTTAACATATCTCCAACTTTTACTTCTTTTGAAGATTTCAGGGCCTGACCTTTGATATTCATGACTATTGCATAACCTCTATCAAGAACTGCCAAAGGGCTTACTGCTTTTAGATTAGAAGACATACTTTGAAGTGTTAATTTTCTTTTTTCAATCAAGTTTGCCTGCTGAACTTTTAAGGATTTCATATTATTATTTAGTAGGTCTTTATAAATACGAAACTTTTGTAAAGCGCTAGATTGATACATTTGGCTAGTCAATATATGAAAATTTTGTTTAGCATGCGTTGCTATGCTTTGAATTGCTCCTGATAGACGAAGTTCAAAATTATCCAGGGATTGTGATTGCTCCTTAAGTAAAGTTAATGGACTTTTTAGGCTTTGAGCTAATAGAAGAATTTTTTGACTATTTTCAGCTAAAATTCCTTGAATAAGATTACTAAGATTTATTCTAACTTCTTGAAGTTTATCTGTGAGTTGAAAATAATTCTCAGTAACTAACTCTGCAGCTGCAGTGGGAGTTGGAGCTCTCAAATCAGACACAAAATCTGTAATCGTAAAATCTATTTCATGACCTACACCGGAGATAATTGGCAAAGGGAAGTCAAATATTTCTCTGGCTAAGCCTTCATTATTAAATGCCCACAAATCTTCAATAGATCCACCACCTCTGCATATAATAATTACGTCAAAAGGATTACGGTGGGAATCATTAAATCCTAGAACGCTCCTTAATGCAGCAATAAGAGCCCTTGGCGCAGTATCTCCTTGAACTATGGCTGGAATGAGAGTGACTTGAGCTATTGGAGCACGCCTTTCTATGGTGGTCAAAACGTCTTGAAATGCTGCAGTTGATTGTGAGGTAATGATGCCAATATGCTTCGGCTGTTTTGGGAGATTTTTTTTGATTGCTTGGTCAAACAGTCCTTCTGCATCAAGCTTCTTTTTAAGTTCTTCAAATTGGTGCATTAAATTGCCAGCACCAGCTGGTTGCATTGAACTAACAATTAGCTGATAGTCACCTCGGGGAGCATATAGACTTACTTGTCCTTTCAAAACACACTGATCCCCATTTTGTGGCTCAAAATTTAATCTCACATTTTGACTTCTAAACATGGCGCATCGTATAGCTGCATCTTCATCTTTAAGTGTAAAGTAGATATGCCCAGAGGAGGGGCGAGCAATATTGGATATTTCACCTAAAACAGAAACTCCGTTAAATTGATTTTCAAGGAGTTTTTTTGCTTGTTGGTTTAGTTGTCCAACAGAGATAATTTCATCTCCATGTTCTACAATGTCAGCACACATAAAAGAAGTATATAACTATGTCAACACAATTAAAGTCAGCACAGAATTTTTTTATTCTATGTCTTGGAGCTGGACTAATTGGACTGGCACCATTATTTGTTAGATGGAGTGAATTATCTCCTTCATGGAACCTTGTCTACAGAATGTTTCTGGCCTTACCTTTTTTGGCTCTTATCAATATTTATTTTAACCGAGCTGATGCATTTAAATTAAAAAGTAAAAAAAATTTAATTCTGGTTTTTGTTGCATCATTTGCATTCGCTGCTGATATGAGTCTCTGGCATTGGAGCATAGAATTTACTTCAATAGCTAACGCCACAATATTTGTTAACACAGCCTCGATATATTTGGTTCTCTTTGGCGTTTTAATCTTTAAAGAAACTATTTCTAAAAATTTCATATTATCTTTTATCCTTACTTACATTGGTGTAGTTGGGCTTGTTTATTTTTCAAATTCAAAAACTGAGGGTGCTTTAATTGGAGATGCAATGGCATTATTTGCAGCACTCTTATATGCAACCTATCTATTAATAATTTCTCGTTTAGGCAAAGAAAGTGCAATTAATATTATTTTTTTTACGACCTTATTTACATGTTTTTTTGGATTAATTTTTGCTGTATTTGAATCAAGATTATTCCTGCCAAGTTCATCTGCTCAATTTTACAATCTATTAGCTATGGCAATTTTGTGTCAAGCTGGAGGACAATTTTTTATAACCTTTAGTTTGCCAAAAATAAAAGCTTCTTTTGGCTCTATTGGTTTATTAATGCAGCCAATTATTGCAACAATTTTTGGTGCACTGGTTTTTTATGAGTATTTAAATTTTATCCAATTAAGTTTTGTCATCATTGCTCTGATTGGTATATATTTTGCTAGATTAGAAATAAAACCAACCAAGGAGATTGAAGATGAAACCTAAAACTAAAGCTCAAGAACTAGGATTTCTTTCCAGAGATTTCGCAGTAGCAAAAGATAAACAAAACTGGTTAGATTTGTTTGCTGAAGAAGCCATAGTTCAGGATCCAATAGGGAAGAGCCCATTGGATCCTATTGGAGATGGCCACAAAGGCAAAGAGGCAATTGAAAAATTTTATGATACGGTAATTGCAAATGGAAACATTGAGTTCAATATTTTGGAATCAATTCCATGCGCAGATGAGTGCGCTAATTTTGCACAGATCGTAAACGTTGTTGGTGATGTAAAAATTGAAACACAAATGATAGTTATTTATCGTGTAAATTCTAATGATAAAATAGTATCATTACGGGCCTTTTGGGATTATCAAAAAATGGAAGATCAGCTTAAGGCAATATCCTGAATATTGGGTGATTAGCTCAGTTGGGAGAGCATCTCGTTTACACCGAGAGGGTCGGCAGTTCGAGCCTGTCATCACCCACCAAACAGATAAAAAAAAGCCCAGAATACTCCGGGCTTTTTTTGATTAGAATAATAATTATTCTGAGTCGCTTACTGCAGCAGCCCAAATAGCTAAACCAAATGCAATTTTATTGATAAAATCTGCAAGGTTATAGATAAGGTTTGCTCCAGCAAGATCAGCTCCAGTTCCCATTGTTAGGAAATATCCTATCGGATAAATTGCCCAACCAACAGTTACAATCAGTCTGATTGTGCTAAAGGCTTGTTGTGCAGCCACATTACCACTTGAGGCATTTAATTTACCTGCTTCACCAGTAAATACTTCGTAGATGATATATAACCATCCCGCCATTCCAATGACAAAGCAAATCACTTCATTATATCCAGTTTCACCCATGAATCCTGCGATAAGCATCACAAGTGATGCTGCCAACAGTCTCCAGAAAAGACCGGACGAAACATTAGTACACACTCTAAGAATTAAGTAAAACTCAATTATTTGAAGAGGCACAGTGATTAACCAGTCAATATATCTGTATACTGTTGGTGATTCACCAGTCTCAATCCAAACACCTCTCATGTAGAGATAGTGCCAGAATGCAACACCAGTAACTAAACCAGCTACAGATAAAGATGTCTTCCATTTGCCTTTAACTTGATCTCTTTCAGCGAAAAAGAACACAGTAGCTGCAAGCATAGCTGCTGTTACAAGCCAAAAGGAAATCCCTGTCAAATCATCAGTTTGAAGATCACCTGCTGATGCAGCAAATGAGGGCATGCTTATCAAACCAATGAGAGTCAATAGATATTTCATTTAACGCTCCTTGTTATTAATATATTAATACTCTCCCCCATGGAAAGTTCTAATAGCATATCAAAATTTAAAGACTTGGGTAAAATAATTACCTATATTTTTTTCATCAAATTTGACAAAATTATTCGCAAAAGGTAGCAGAAAAAAAAGTTGCAGAAATATCAAAAAAAGATATCATTCAAAAGCGTTCGTGGTCCGGTAGTTCAATTTGGTTAGAACGCCGCCCTGTCACGGCGGAGGTTGCGAGTTCGAGCCTCGTCCGGATCGCCATTTTTTTTAAATATGAGTAGTCAGATCACACTTTTAATACTTAATCTCGCAATGGGAGGCATTATATTTTGCCACCTTATTTTGACTACACCAATAATTTTTAAAACACTTGATGAAGATTCAGCATCAAGATTTCTGCGAGCAATATTTCCTCGTTATTATGCGCTCCTTTTTTTACTATCGTTACCAGCCACTTTAATTTTATATTTTCAGGATTCTCAATTAAGTTGGTGGATCGGTTTTAATATTTCTGCTCATGCCTTGCTTGGTCTTATAGGTATACCGATCACTAATGCTGCAAAGGACAGAGGATGGGAAACCATATTTTCATTCTCACACGGTTTTAGTGTTTATTGCACCATAGTGATTTTTGTCTTAAGCATTATCCAATTTTTTATTAATTTTGATTAATTCTTGCCTTGCATAAAAAACTAAATCTACAAACCAAATCATGCCAGTGGTGTGGAAAATCATTTACTTGGAGAAAAAAATGGGAACGCTCCTGGGACGAAGTAAAATTTTGCAGCAAAAGATGCAAAGCTGAATCAAAAAAAAATTAATCAATGCTTGAAGTTAAAACTTTCAACACCATATTGTTTTCATAGGGGATAAATTATGGCTAAAGCTAAAACTAAATCTTTTCAAACTGAGACTAAACAACTCTTACAATTAATGATCCATTCCTTGTATTCAAACAAGGAAATTTTTTTAAGGGAGCTAGTCTCTAACTCTTCTGATGCTCTAGATAAATTAAGATTCAATGCAATCGAAGACTCAAAGTTACTCGATGGAGATACAGAGTTAAGCATTAATATCAGTCTTAATGCTAAAAACAATACTGTTACTATTTCTGATAATGGAATTGGCATGAGCGAGGAAGAAATTATTGAAAATATTGGAACAATTGCTAAATCTGGTACAGCACAATTTTTATCAGAAATGACTGGCGACAAAAAAAAAGACTCAAATCTTATAGGTCAATTTGGTGTAGGTTTTTACTCTGTCTTCATGGTTGCTGAGAAAGTATCGGTTCACTCTAGAGCAGCGAATTTAAAACCTGAGGATGCTGTAATGTGGGAAAGTACAGGCGAAGACACATATCAATTATCAAATATTCCGAAAGAGAATAGAGGAACAACTATTACTATCTACCTTAATGAGGATAACAAAGAGTTCTCTGAATTAACAAGAGTAAAATTTTTGCTACAAAAATATTCTCAATATATCAACTTTCCATTGAAATTAAATCCTGAAGAAGGTGAGTCCGAGACTATCAACGATTCCGAAGCTATCTGGTTGAAGTCCAAAAGATCAGTGAAACCAGAAGAATACAAAGAGTTTTATAAGTTCATTTCATATGACACAAATGATCCCCTAACATGGATGCATAATAAAGTTGAAGGTAAGCAAGAGTATTCAAGTTTATTATTTATTCCAGAAAAATCTCCATACGATATTTGGAACAGAGATACTCCGAGGGGAATAAAGCTTTTTATTCAAAGAGTATTCATCATGGACGATGCTGCTCATTTCCTTCCTTTGTATCTTCGATTTGTAAAGGGTGTCGTTGATTCAAGCGACCTACCTCTCAATGTTTCTCGTGAGATATTACAAGATCATCCATTAGTTGACTCGATAAAAAAAGGCTTAAGTAAGAGGGTTCTTGATACTTTGAAAAAAATGCAAAAGGATCAGCCTGAAGAATATAAAAAATTCTGGAAAGAATTTGGCTTGGTTATTAAGGAGGGCCCAGCAGAAGATTATGAAAATTCTGAATCAATAGCTGAGCTATTTTTATTTGCAAGTACAGCCTCAGTTGAGAACATTCCAAATACTACTTTTGACCAATATATTAAAAGAATGAATGATGATTCAGATAAGATTTATTTTTCGATAGCAGATACATTTGAAGCTGCAGCAAACTCACCTCATATCGAAAATCTAAAAGCAAATGGAACAGAGGTTCTATTGCTAACAGACAGAATCGATGAATGGCTCATGTCCACAATAATGCAATTTAAGGGAAAAGAGTTAATTAACGTTGCCAAAGAGGAGCTAAAGGAAGGTGCAAAAAAACCACGCGTTACTAAAGAAAAGCAAGAAATTATAAATAAAATGAAGAGATCTTTAGAGCACAGAGTTATTGATGTTATAGCCAGCTCTCGTTTGGTTAACTCTGCGGCATGTTTAGTGCTTTCCAAAAATGAACCAGGCGCACAACTCAAAAGAATATTAGAGGCTTCAGGACAGAAATTTGAAGACTCTAAACCTATTTTTGAAGTTAATTTAAAGCATAAGTTAATCAAAAAATTGGGAACAATGTCAGGTAAAGAGTTTAATAATTTCGCTGAATTTTTGTTTGATTATGCCGTGATTGCTGAAGGTGGTTCTCCCAAGGATCCTTCCAAATATCTCAGACAGTTAGATAAATATTTAGGATAAATGTCAACCAATAAACGTGTTTCAGTTCTTGGTGGAGGGAGCTTTGGAACAGTTTTAGCTAATATTGCAGCTTTTAATGGTTATGAAGTATGTTTATGGGTGCGTGATGCTGAACAAGCTTTGAGAATCAATTCAGAAGGTGCTAATTCAACTTATCATCCTGAATTAAAATTATCTGAAAATATAACAGCATCTGAGGATTTGACCTCTGCAGTTAAAAATTCTGACTACATTTTAGTGGCGACTCCCAGTATTATATTTGAGGAAGTGATTTCTCGTTTGGAGCCATTAATTAGCTCTTCTGTTGCTGTAATCTCGTGTACTAAAGGCATTAAATCTGATCCTTTTCGGACTATGACAGATATTATTAATCAACATTTAGGTCATTTAATTGGCAAAAAATTTGGCGTACTTAGTGGTCCAAATCTTGCCAAAGAAATTGCCGAAAACAAGATTGCTGGAACTGTGATTGCTTCAGAATTTGACGAAGTGAACTTAGAAATTAAATCTATGTTGTCATCTGATACATTTAAAGTTTTTTCAAGCCAAGATCTTCAAGGAGTTGAATTAGCAGGAGCCCTAAAAAATATATATGCAATTTGCTGTGGAATTGCACACGAAAAATCTGTTGGTGAAAATGCCTTGGGATTAATTGTTACAAGGAGTATGGCGGAAATGAGTAGATTTGCTGTTGCTAAAGGTGCTAATCCAATTACTTTTCTAGGCTTAGCAGGGATGGGAGACTTGATGGCAACATGCACCTCTAAGCTTTCAAGAAACTTTCAGTTAGGTGAATTACTTGCTCGAGATTATTCATTTACAGATGCAAAAAATAAAGTTGGACAAGTTGCAGAAGGAGCTCGTACTCTTGAGGTTGTTTGTCATGAAGCAAAAAAAATGAACGTCAGCATGCCATTGGTTAATTCCCTATACAAAATTTTATATGCAAATGCTTCATCGGATGAATTAATTCAAGATTTACTCGAACACCCTAATGAAGTTGATGTAGAATTTACATATCAGGATAAATTATGAATGAAATTAACAAAGATGAATTATTAGATATTAAAAAATGGCAAAGGCTATTTTTTATGGTTATATACGGCGCGGCTATAAATTTTGTCGTTAGTATTTTAATTTTTCTTGTTGCAATCCAGTTTATTTTTTACTTGTTTACTTCGAAAACAAATAATCAATTGCAATCTGCAAATAACTGGCTTCAAGGCTTTTTTAATGACTCATTAAATTTTTTAAGCTTTAATACAGATTCTAAACCCTGGCCTTTTAGCGATAAGCAAGAAGTATCAGTCTCAAATGATGATGGTGAACATACTGAAGTTGTAGATGGCGAGCCAGAGGAGATTGAATTAGGCGATGATCAAACAGAGCAAACTACATCTTAAGTAAAGCTAAAAATTCTGCTCTGACTTCAGGATGTTGCTTAAAATTCCCGCCTAATCTACTTGTAACTGTTGAACATTCAGTATCTTCGACACCTCTAGACTTCACACAGAAATGTTTTGCATCAATTGTTAATGCAACATTTTCCGTTTCTAAGATAAAAGAAAGTGCGTGATATATTTGTTCGGTCAGGCGTTCTTGTATTTGCGGTCTTCTAGAAAAATATTCAACAACACGATTCATTTTTGACAATCCTAGTACCTTATTGTTTGGAATATATCCAACTGTTGCCAGTCCATCAATGTTAACAAGATGATGCTCACAATAAGATTGAACAGAAATGCCTTTTTCTACGACCATTTCATTATATTCCATTTTGTTATCTACTACTGTTACCTTTGGAAAAGCTGCATAATCGAGCCCCCAAAAAATTTCATTAACATACATTTTTGCTACACGTTTTGGTGTATCTGTAAGACTATCATCCTCTAAATCAAGTCCCAATGTTGTAACGATCTCTTTAAAGTTGTTCTCGATCGTATCAATTTTTTCTTTACGTGATAGACCATTATCAATTACTGGGGTCTCGACACCAACTGACATTAAATATTCGTGTACTTTTTTTCCCAGAACAGGATCCGTTTTTGTTTTGTCAAACGCCATATAATTTTTCTCCTTCCTTACACGGAAAATATTATTAATATTTTAGATTTTAGTTTATATCTTTGTAATTTTGCGTTGATTTCTTTAGCACTATTTTAACTTATAAGTAATCTTTGTAGGGCAAAGTTGAGCTTAAATCAAATATTTCTTTATTTAATTTATTTGTGATTTTATCTGCCTCAATATCAAAATCATTCATACCATCAATTACACTCTCTCCAAAAATATATCTAGATTGTATATCACCTTGAAGGATTTTCTGTTTGCTATCGTTAAGCTGATCGTCAATTTTGCTCTTCTTTGAAAGATATTTTTGAATGTCATTTTTTGAATATTTAGATAAAAGCATTTTCATAGTCTTAGAGGGAGAGGCGACAAGAGAAGTTCCATTATTACCACCAAAACCCTTTGCATTAAGAACAGCAAAATCAAACTCATCATGCTCAATTCTTTTATTTTTTAAAAGAAATTGAACATTTTCTTTATGAACATTTTCTGCAAGCTCCGGTGTGGTTGTAATCCCAGGGATTAAATTATTTTTCCAGCTTCCTAAAGCACTTATCATTTGATCGCCTCCTGCTGCTGCCAATGAGTGACCTAAATAAGACTTAATTGCAGTGACAGGCAATGCATCAACTCCAAAGGCCTTTGAGATACTTGAAATTATGTGGGATTCACTCTCTCTGTTTTGAGGTGTACTAGTTCCATGAGCATGAAAAAAAGTTTTATTTAAGCCGTTAGATGAAAAATGTTTCTTAATTTCATTGAACGTTTTGCCAACAGTTAAATAATTACCAGCTCCTGGACCAGAAATAGATTTTTTATAACCATCTGAGTGAATATGGCTAGACAATGCAGCACCATGTATGTTTAATCCTAACTCAAGAGCAAGACTATCTTGCATCAAAACTACAAATTGAGCAGATTCGCCTAATATCATTCCAATATTTTCACCAAAGGGTCTACAAATTTTTCGATGATTTGGTATTTTAGAATCTTCACCGAATTTTTCTTGAAGCTTAACAAGATTTTTATCCTCTGCTAGGCCTCGGGTTGCAGCAAATGCTTCATAAATTTCAGGAACAATCCCTGATTCTGCAGCTCCAACAAAGCTTATTAACGATTCACCGGATTGAATCATTGAAATTCCTAGTTTTAAGTTATATTGAAAGGTCGCACATGCACCTGTGTAGCTCCCTGTTGAACCCATACTTCCTAGGACATATGAATGACCAAAGTCTGCGCTTCCCTCGCCAAGGGACATCGCCATATGCTTGCTAGTAATCCTTGATTCAGCCAAGGGAGCTTGAAACATCCCACCCATCCCAAATTTATCAGCTTGTGCAACAGCACAACCTGAGACACAAGAAATTTTTTGTCGGGGAATTTTTTGTAAGATTTTTTCCCAAGATAATCCGAGACTTTTTATGGCATCAGACAAACCAAACACTGTCATTGCCAAACCTCGGGGATGCTGTCTTGAATTATAAGTTGATGCAGGATCAAATCCAGAGGGTAGCTGTCCCCCAGCTAATGTTGGTAACACTGGAGATCTAAAGTTATGCACTTTGAAAAAATCGCTGTCTATAGTCCTAATAAGACTTTTATTTAAAATCGTATCTACATCATTAGTATCCATGAGGTGGCCAAGGCTCAGCAGAACCTCTTTTTGTTGATTTGAATCAATATCATCGAATACCATTCTCTGATGAGAAAAATCAAAGATTGATCTTCCGCCTGCATTAATCCCGCCGTAACCAACAATCAATGGAAGGTTAGTCATATTAGTTTTCTTTTTGAGCAGCCATGAGAGTGTTAAGAATTAAAGTATTAATTGTCATTGGACCAACTCCTCCTGGAACAGGTGTATGCGCAGAGGCGATGTTATCGATTCCATCTAAGTCAATATCTCCACATTTTTCTGCCGGATGGTAGCCAGCATCAATTACCACCGCACCTTCTTTAATCCATTCCTTTTTGATAAGACGAGGCACTCCTACAGCGCCTACAACAATATCTGCATTTTTAATTTGATCTTCTAGGTTTTTAGTCTTCGAGTGACAGATAGTTACAGTAGCATTTTTATTAAGAAGCATCATAGCCATTGGCTTTCCAAGAATGGGGCTTCTGCCAACAACGACAGCAGTTTTGCCTGAAATTTCAATCTGATAATGCTCGATAATTCTCATAATCCCAGCTGGCGTACATGAACCAAATGCTTCCTCTCCCATTGTCATTTGGCCAAAACCAAGACAAGTTACTCCATCAACATCTTTTTGAACATTTATTGCATCAAAGCATTCACGCTCATTTATTTGCGGAGGAACTGGGTGCTGCAACAAGATTCCATGAACATTTTCATTGTTATTAAGACTATTGATAGACTCTAGCAATTCTTCTGTAGTTGTATCTTTACTAAGTTCAACTGCAATTGATTCCATGCCAAGTCTAGCGCAGACATTCTGCTTCATTTTCACATACGTTGCTGATGCAGGATCCAAACCAACAAGAATAGTTGCCAGAGTAGGGGTGATACCCTTTCTCTTAAGTTTAGAGACGTTAGTTTGAATTTCTTCTTCAGCTAACTTTGCTAGGGCTTTACCGTCCAAGATTTTTGATGACATTGAAGCATTTTCTCATCATTAAATTTTTATGCAATGGACATTGATTATTTAAGTTTAAAACTTTAATATCATTCGTCTCGGGGTATGGCGCAGTCTGGTAGCGCACTCGCTTTGGGAGCGAGTGGTCGTAAGTTCGAATCTTACTACCCCGACCAGTGCGCCTGTAGCTCAGCTGGATAGAGCAACGGTTTTCTAAACCGTGGGTCAGGAGTTCGAATCTCTTCAGGCGCGCCATCTTACTAACTTTTCTTGCATTGATATTTGCTAAAAGTTTTACCTAAACATATAGAAAAATATGAAAAAAGCTATAATTAATGACTAAATTCTAGTTTTTGTTCTCCTTGTTGTAGATAAAGAGAATATAAAAACTTAATGTATATGCAACTAAACAATGAAAATAGATCTTTTTAAAGTAGCAGCTTTTTATTCTTTCATAGGTTTATCAGATCTCCTGCAATTGAAAAGGGAATTTACTGAATTTTTAAAAAATCAAGATATTAGAGGCACAGTGCTTATAGCATCTGAGGGGATAAATGGAACTTTAGCGGGAAATGAATCGAGTATTAATGAATTTAAGATTTTTCTTAAATCTAAAAATTTATATGAAGCTAAAAACTTTAAAACATCTCATTGTGAATGTGATCCATTTCCTCGTCTAAAGATTAAATTAAAAGACGAAATTGTCACTATTGGAAATAAACTGGTCGATCCAAAAAAAATTGTTGGTAAATATATTCCACCTGAAGACTGGAATCAATTTGTTGCTGATGAAGAGGTAATGGTTTTAGATACCAGAAATACTTATGAATATTCAATAGGCTCATTTAAAAATGCTATTCAGCCAGGTACCACTAATTTTAGAGAATTTCCTGAATGGCTTGACCGAGTTAAAGCATCAGGTTTAGACAAGAATAAAAAAGTTGCAATGTTTTGCACAGGTGGCATTAGGTGCGAAAAGGCATCTTCATTAATGAGAACTGAAGGTTTTGAAAATATCTATCATTTGCAAGGTGGAATTTTAAATTACCTAGAAAAAATAAATGAAGAGGATTCACTTTGGGAGGGAGAATGTTTTGTGTTTGATGATAGAGTAGCTATTAATCATAAACTGCAAGTTGGCTCTTATGACATTTGCCATGGTTGCAGGATGCCGATAACTGAATCAGATAAAAATTCAGAACATTATGAAAGAGGGATCAGTTGTCCAAATTGTTTTAATAAGAAAACTCTTGATCAAAAAAAACGATACGCTGAAAGGCAAAAACAAGTTGATTTAGCAAAATTAAGAAATGAAAAACACATTGGTTCAAATTTTGCATCAAATAAAAGATGAATTTACCAATACTATATAGTTTCAGAAGATGTCCCTATGCCATGCGAGCACGTATGGCACTTATTTTAGCTTCTAAAGATTGTGAACTCAGAGAGATTTCTCTTAAAAATAAGCCGGATGAAATGTTACAGATTTCTGCAAAGGGTACTGTTCCAGTATTAGAACTTCCTAGTAAAGTTTTAGAGGAAAGCCTAGATATTATTTCGTGGGCCATGGAACCTCATCCTAAAAGTATTTACATTTTATCCACTGAGGAGAAGTTTTTGAGCGAGATCCTGATTCAATTGTTTGATTCAAAGTTTAAATATCATCTAGATAGATATAAATATGCATCAAGATATGAGACTAATTCTTCCGAGCATCAAGAGGAATGTAAAAATATTCTAGAAAAATTAGATAGTAAAATTAAGTCAAGTCCATGGATTTTTGGTGAAAAAGTAAGTTTGTTAGATATCTCAATCCTGCCATTTATTCGACAATGCAAAATTGCAAATCCTGAATGGTTTTTTGAACAGAATTTTAAAAAAGTAATTGCTTTGCTAAATTTTTTTGAAGCTTCTAATCTATTTATTCATGCCATGAAAAAGTTTGATTTGTGGGACCCTCAAAATCCTAATGGGTCATTTTTTCCATAGTTTTCTATTAGTCAAAAATATTATTCTGTGCTTTTTACATCTATAATGTTTCGATTCGCGGCGGGCGTAGCTCAGTTGGTTAGAGCGCTGGATTGTGGCTCCGGAGGCCGTGGGTTCGAACCCCATCGCTCGCCCCATTTAAATAGATATATAAAATGACTAGTAAATTAAAAAAACTTAAAGATTTAGAACGTAAGCTAACTGTTTCTGTGCCAGTTGTTGATTATGAAAAAAAATATACTGGCAAGCTTACAAAGATTAAATCCACTGCAAAACTTGACGGTTTCAGGAAAGGAAATGTTCCTGATGATGTCTTAAAGCAGCGTTATGGAGATTCCATTCATTATGAGGTGCTTAATGAATTAATCCAAGAAAGTTACCCCAAGGAACTCAAGGAAAATAATATTAAACCAGCATCATCCCCATCAATAAGCATTGAAAGCGAGGAACCAACAAAGCCAATTTCATATTCGGCTATATTTGAAGTTTTTCCAGAGATAAAGCCAAAAATTTCTCGTTGGAAGAGTTTTGAAAAATCTGAAATTACTCTCGATGAATCTGACATAGATTTTGCTATTAATGATATCTTGGAAAGATATTGCACATGGGAGAAAGTTGATAGAACAGCCAAAGAGAACGATCAAGTTATTATTGATTTTGAGGGCAAGATTGATGGTGAGGCTTTTGAGGGTAACGAATCAAAAGATTTTAAACTTACCATTGGATCTAAAGCCATGATTCCAGGATTTGAGGACAATTTGGTCGGAAAAAAATCCGGCGATAACTTTTCGTTCATGGCTAAATTTCCAGATGATTATTTTAAAAAAGATTTATCCGGCAAAGAAACTGAATTCTTTATTACTCTTCATGAAGTGCAGGAAATGTCGAAGGCAAAAATTGACAAAGAGTTATTTGAGAAACTTGCCATGGAGGATGTAAAAGATGAGCAGAGTTTTCGTTCAGAAATTAATAAGCGAATGGAGGGAGAAATAGCTCAACAAGAAAAGTCTCTTACTAAAGAATCAATTTACGAAACACTTTTACTAAGCAATGACTTCAAGGTGCCTAACGCGACTGTTAATGAGCAGGCTGACCTTATGAGAAAGGATTCTTTGATGAGAATGGGGCAAACAGTTGAAAATGCAGCTAAGGACTTTTTTCCAGTTGAAGATTTTCTGGAAAATGCTGAAAAAAGGGTACGATTGGATCTTTTGTTCTCAGCCTTAATTCAAAAATATGAACTTGAAGTTCAGGAAGTAGATTTAAACAAATTTATAGAAGATGAGGCTCAAAAATACAAAGATGCAGAGCAGTTTAAAACATGGATAAAAACTCAACCCGAGCAATTGAATAAATATAAGATGGTTATATTAGAAAATTTGCTCATTGAAAAATTAGATTCCGCCCTTAAATCCAAGGTAAAGGTGATAAAATTTTCTGACTTAGCTAAAAAATAAATTATGGATAAAATTAATTCAGGTTTAGTGCCAATGGTAGTAGAGCAAACTCCAAGAGGTGAGCGAGCTTTTGATATTTATTCTCGTTTATTGAAAGAAAGAATTATTTTTTTATCTGGCCCTATCGACGACTATATTTCAAATCTCGTGGTTGCCCAACTGCTTTTTCTAGAGTCAGAAAATCCTGAAAAGGATATCAGTATCTACATTAACTCCCCAGGAGGAGTTATCTCATCTGGCCTTGCTATATACGATACTATGCAATTTGTGACCCCCGAAGTTTCAACTCTCTGCATAGGCCAGGCTGCAAGTATGGGATCGTTATTGCTTGCCGGCGGTCAAAAAGGAAAAAGATTTGCACTAACTAACTCACGAATTATGATTCATCAGCCTTTAGGTGGATATCAAGGACAAGCTTCTGACTTTGAAATTCATGCAAAAGAGATGCTTTTAGTTAAAAAGAAGGTAAATGAAATACTGTCTAAGCATACAGGTAAAACTTTCAAAAAAGTCGAGCAAGATACCGATAGAGATAACTTTTTAAATGCTAAGGAAGCAAAGAGCTATGGATTAATTGATGAAATTTTAGAAACAAGACCAAATACAAATGGAAAGTAAAGATAACAACAAGCTATCTTGTACCTTTTGCGGTAAAGGCCAAGAAGATGTTCGCAAACTTATTGCTGGACCAAGTGTATATATATGCGATGAGTGTGTAGATCTTTGTAACGACATAATTGAAGAAGAAGTTAAAGCTGAAGATGAGGAAGTCCTAGATGTTTTGCCATCTCCATTAGAAATGTTCCAACAGCTGGATGATTATGTAATTGGGCAAGAAAAAGCTAAGAAGACCCTCTCAGTTGCTGTTTATAACCATTATAAACGTCTAAAATCTAATGCTAAAAAAGATGAAGTTGAGTTACAAAAAAGCAATGTCTTGCTGCTTGGTCCAACCGGAAGTGGTAAAACTCTTTTAGCTCAAACATTAGCCAGAGTGTTAAACGTTCCATTCACTATTGCTGACGCAACCACTCTAACTGAAGCAGGGTATGTTGGCGAGGATGTGGAAAATATTATTCAAAAGCTGCTTCAAAAATGTGATTATGATCCCGAAAAAGCTGCTCTAGGAATTGTTTACATCGATGAAATAGACAAAATTGCGCGAAAATCTGATAATCCCTCAATAACTAGGGATGTTTCGGGTGAAGGAGTCCAACAGGCATTACTTAAACTAATTGAGGGAACAGTCGCCTCAATACCTCCACAGGGTGGCAGAAAACATCCCCAACAAGAATTTATTCAAATAGATACCTCAAACATACTCTTTATATGTGGTGGAGCATTTTCTGGTATTGATGAAGTAATTAAACATCGAACTGACAAGTCTGGCATAGGGTTTGGGGCAGCAGTTAAAGATACTCAATCGTCTCTTGCCTCGATTCTAGATACACTTGAGCCTGAGGATTTAGTCAAGTTTGGTCTAATTCCAGAATTTGTTGGCAGACTTCCTGTAATCTCAACACTGCATGAACTTGATGAGGATGCATTGGTAAGAATTCTCCAGGAGCCAAAAAATGCCTTGGTAAACCAATATAAATATTTATTTGATATAGATAATGTTGAGTTGGATTTCAGAATCGAAGCATTGCTTGAGATTGCAAAAAAGGCACTGCAGCGTAAAACAGGCGCAAGAGGTCTAAGATCAATATTGGAAGAGCTACTGATGGATACAATGTTTGAGTTGCCAAATATCGATCTAGAGAAAGTTATAGTCGATGAAAACTCTGTTTTACATTCAACTGATCCGATTAAGGTATATAAATCTTCTAAGAAAAAAACATCTTCTGCTGGTTGATTTTAATTAATTCCCCCTCATTATATTTATATGGCTAACATTAAATATGATCTACCTCTTATTCCTTTGAGAGATGTTGTTGTTTTCCCTGGCGTTGTAACAACCCTTTTCGTTGGCAGAAATAAATCGATTAATGCACTCAATGCTGCTATGGCAGGTCAGAAAAAAATCATTCTAGCCGCACAAAAGGATGGTTCGCTAGATGCCCCCCTGTTTGACGACTTATATAAAGTAGCAACCATCGCAAATATTCTTCAATTGATTAAGTTGCCAGATGGAACTGTAAAAGTTCTAGTTGAAGGTTCACATAGAGCTCAAATGGAGTCACTTGAATCTGATAATAAATATTCTAAAGTTAGAGCTAGCCTTATGACTGAATCACTTATTGATGAAAAGGATGGCAAAAACTTAGCGATATTTGTTAAAGCCAAATTTCACGACTATATAAAAATTACAAAGAAAATTGCTCCTGAGGTTTTAGCTTCCATTGATGCTTTAGATGATCTTTCGCGAATCATAGATTCAATTGCTGGACAGCTTCCAATTGAAATCAAGCAAAAACAAGAAATATTAGAAGCTGCTGATTTTCAACTTAGAGCAGAAATTCTAATTGCTTTTATTGAGTCACAGTTAGATGTGATGGACGTTGATAAGAGAATCCGGAATAGGGTCAAAGGTCAAATGGAGAAGTCTCAACGAGAGTATTACCTTAATGAACAAATTAAAGCTGCTCAAAAAGAATTGGGAGACATCAGTGAAGAGGGAGACGAAATATCTCAATTAGAGAAAGATATTGCGAAGGCAGGTATGTCTAAAGAAGCTCTTAAAAAAGCTAACACTGAATTTTCTAAATTTAAGCAGATGTCACCAATGTCTGCAGAAGCTTCTGTTGTTCGGTCATATTTAGATTGGCTTACTACAATTCCATGGAAGAAAAAAAGCAAAGTAAAATCAAATTTAAAATCAGCCACCGACACATTGAATGAAGACCATTTTGGTTTAGATGAGGTTAAAGAAAGAATTCTTGAGTACTTAGCAGTTCAACAAAGAGTTAAAAAGTTAAAAGCTCCTGTGCTTTGTTTGGTCGGCCCCCCTGGAGTTGGCAAAACCTCTTTGGGCAAATCAATAGCAAGGGCTACTAATAGAAAATTTACCAGAATGTCTCTTGGTGGTGTCAGGGATGAGGCTGAAATTAGAGGCCACAGAAGAACTTATATTGGTTCGATGCCTGGCAAGATAATTCAAAAACTCTCT